>NZ_JBHZAF010000013.1:0-287867 GCF_042754085.1 Nocardia sp. NPDC059236 | reverse complement strand
CCCATGGCACCCAACACGCTCGTGAGCGTCAGCGACGGCAACCGGTTCACCGTGTCCGACCTGGTCAAGAACCCGTTGTTCATCCCGACCAAGCTCAAGGAGCTGATGGAGAACCAGTTCATCAGCGAGGCCCTGTTCCGCAACGGCGGCAAGAACGAGGCCGGCATCGTCGCCTACCGCGAGGGCGACCCGATGTTCCTCGACGCCGATGTCCAGGACGTCGCCGAGTTCGGCGAGATCCCGGTCTCGTCCGGTCAGCTCGGCACCCCGCGCGTCGCCTTCGCCACCAAGAAGGCACTCGGCGTGCGCATCTCCCAGGAGATGAAGGACGAGAACAACATCGACGCGGTCAACAAGCAGCTGAACGGCCTGAAGAACACGTTCATCCGCGCCAACGACCGCGCCGCCAAGGCCCTGCTGCAGTCCGCCGCAGTGCCGACCATGGCCGTGTCGGCGGCGTGGGACAACGCCTCGGGCAAGCCGCGCACCGACATCGCCAAGGGCATCGAGAAGATCACGACTGCCGCACCGGCGAACGCGACCGCGGATGAGGCTTGGGGATTCGTCCCCGACACCATCGTTCTGCACCCCGGCCTGTTGTCGATCCTGATGGACAACGACCAGATCTTGAAGGTCTACAACGGCAACGTGGCGAACGAGTCGATCGCCTACACCGGCAAGATGCCGGGCGAGATCCTGGGATTGACCCCGATCAAGTCGCGCACGTTCCCGATCGACCGCGTATTCCTGTGCGAGCGCAGCACTATCGGTTTCTACTCCGACACCCGCTCGTTGACGTTCACTGGCCTCTACCCCGAGGGCAACGGCCCCATGGGCGGCCCGCGCGAGACCTGGCGCTCGGACGCCTCGCAGAAGCGCGCGCTCGGCCTGGACCAGCCGAAGGCCGGTCTGTGGCTGACGGGGGTGACCACCCCGTGAGCGAATACATCCTGACCGCAGACTATTTCGACCAGATCGTCGAGCGGCGCGAGGACGGCACCGCCAAGCGGTACGCCAAGCGCCGACGCGGCGACATCCTCGTCGACCTGGACGAGGACGACATCGAACGGCTCACCGCCGCAGGCGCCATCACCGAGGCCTCGGCCGCCGAAGCCGACGACGAGGGACCGGTCGGCACCGATCCCAACCTGCCGTTTGTGCCGTACCGCGAGAGCCCGGGCGAGGACGGCACCACCGTGGCGACCCCGGTCCCGGACGCCCCGACCCCGGTCCCGGACGCCCCGACCCCGGTCCCGGACGCCCCGGCCCCGGTCCCGGCCGCCCCGGCCGAGGTGCCGCCCCCGCCACGCAAGACCGCGACCGCTGTCGAGTGGCAGGCCTACGGCGTCACCCGCGGCCTGTCCGAGGCCGAGGCCGCCGGTCTGACTCGCGCCGAGCTGATCGAGCGATTCGGGCACTGATGGCGCTCGCCACTGTTGACGAGGTCGCCCGCGGGTGGCGGCCTCTCGACACCGAGGAACGCGCGGACGCCGAGCTGCTGCTCGCCGCCGCCGAGGCGTGGATCCGCGACCCGTCACGCCGACCCGACATCGTCGACGGCGACGTGATCGCCAAACGTGTTGTCGTCGAGGTGGTTCGGTCCGCGCTCGCACCGCCGGCCGATTTCGCCGGGCACACGAGCTACTCCGATGGGATGGGGCCGTTCGCCCAGTCCGGCACGGTCCCCACCCCCGCCGGTCAGCTCGTTTTCACCGCCGCGCACGCCGACATGCTCGGTATCGCCGCTCAGACGGCACCCGCTTGGTATTTCGGCGATGAACCGAGGCGGCCGTGAGCGTCACTGTGGTCCGGCACCGCGGCGGCGGATTCGACGACGACGGCAACCCGATTCCGTGGACCGACAAGGAACTCGACGCGACGGAAGTCGCACCCGGCGCGGCCCCGGCCTACCTCGACCGCGGCCGCAACGGGCAGCGCGTCGAGTGCTCGGTCTACTTCCGTCCTGCTGTCGACCTGCTCAGTACCGACGAGCTCACCGTCGACGGCGTCCGCTACCAGATCGAAGTGCAGCAGTGGACACCGCGCCGCGGCGGCGGCCGGCGCACCGGCACCCTCGCGCTGTGCTCGACCGGAGAGGGGTAAATCCCATGGCCAATGCCAACATTCGCCTGAACAACGCCGCCATCGGGAAGGTTCTGAAAACGGCGTTCGGGCCGCTTGTCAACCAGGTGGCCGACGAGATCGCCTCGCACGCCGGTCCCGACGCGATCGTCGACGACTACACCACCGACCGCAACGCCGCAGCCGTGCTGGTGCCCGCCGAGCAGCAGGCCGCCGACGGCTCACTTACTCGCGCCGCCGCCGCGGTCGGCCTCGAGGTGCGGGCCAAGCCGTGAAACCGCAGCGCGTTCCGGGCGACCCGGCCAAGGCGATCAAGAACTACCTCGCTGAGGCTCTCCCGCCGCTGGTCGCCGCGCCCGCACCGACCGTCGGGCTCGTGCTCCCCGCGGCCTGGACCACGAAATCGCCGCCCGCTGTGGTGGTTTTCGACGACGGCGGGCCGTCCGCGTGGCCGGTCTCGACGTCGCCGACGATCCGCGTCACGGTGTGGGCCGACGGCCGCGACCGCTCCCGCCTGATCGCGGGCCGATGCCTGGGTGTGTTGCTCTCGCACCGCATCCCGGATGTCGCGACCATCCGCGAGCCCTCGACCCTGCTCGAGGCCCGCGATTCGAACAACGCCGCCGTGATGGCGTCGTTCACCGTGCGGGCCCAAGCTCGCACGCTGCCTTTCTGATCCGACCCGGAAGGTACGCACCATGCGCATACCCACCGAGGCCGAGATCGTCGCGGCCGCCCGGGAACTGGGGCACCTCGACGAGAACGGCAACTACCCGCCGCGCCTGCGCACCAAGCTCGCCGCCGCGGTGCACATCCAGAGGGAAGAACAGGCGGCGATCGCCGCTACCGGCGGCGTCCCACGGCCCACCGCCGAAGTCCTCGCCGACATCGACCGCGACCTGTGCGCGGTCGGGCTCGACACCGTCGAGATACGCCGATCCGTGCTCGCAGCGGCGGCGGCCCATCTGTTCAAAACCTCTGGGGTGCAACTCATTCCAGACAGAAATAGGAGGTAGCCACCATGGCTCGCGACCCCGACAACGTCAAGATCTGGCAGGACGCACACGTCTACGTGAGCGCCGCCGCCGTCCGCCCGGCCCTGCCCACCGATATCGACGCCGACATGCCCGTCGGCTGGGACGAGGTCGGCATCCTCAACGGCGGCGACGGTTTCGCCGAGGACCGCTCCAATTCCGAGACCAAGCATTCTGGCTGGGGTATCGGCATCATCAAGATCGGCTCCAAGGATTTCGAGCTCACGCGGAAGTTCTCACCGCTCGAGGACAACGAAATCACGCAGGCGATCGTCAACCCGGGCGCGACCGCTACCCAGATCCTGATGCCCAAGCCGGTCTACCGGTGGCTCGGATTCGAGACCGACAGCGACCTTGGCGACAAGGAACGGTTGTTCACGGTTCTCCGTTCGCGCCTGTGGGTTCCGGCGAACTCGCGCAACGAGTCCGACCTCACCAAGTGGGAAGTGACCTGCAACGTTTTCGCCAACGGCGCGGGCAAAATTTTCGACCGCCAGATAGGCACCCCCACCCCCTAAGACGCTGACGGCGCGGTTTTCCGTGCGGGTTTCGCCGCGCCGTCAGCACCCTCTCAACCCGCACGAATCTGAAAGGAAACCCGCATGTCCAGCAACAACAACCGTCGCCGCCGCCCGCCCCGCCCGGCCGGCGCACCCGCCCCGCAGGACTTCCGCTCGCCCAAGAAGTCGGCCGCACAGCGTGAGGCCGAAGGCGTCGAAACCGTCGATATCGACTGGCGCGGAATGCGTTTCACCATCCCCGCGCACGCCGAGGACTGGGATTTCTGGTCCGTCACCCGGCACATGTCCCAGAACAACTTCCCCGAGGCCTGCCTGGGCCTGATCGGCCCGCGCGGAATCGCCCAGATCCACCGCGAATTCCCGCGCATCAGCAACGCCCGCGCCGGCGAACTGTTCGGCGAGCTGTTCCAGGCCATCACCAAGGCAGTCGGTTTCGGCAACGCGGGAAACTAGCGGCGCTGCTGTCCCTGATCGAGCATCACGAGGACGACCTCGAGGCCGACCTCGCCAACCACTGCGGCGGCACGCGGTACACCGACCGATGGCGACTCGACGAACAGGGACAGCGGCGTCTCACGCTGCGCGAGATCTGGGTCCGGATCCGCGAGCTACCCGATAACGCCGCACTGGTCAGGCTCCAGAACGAGGGCCTGCCCCGCTGGGACCACCACGCATTCCTGCTCTCGGACATCGCGGGCATTCTCGCCGGCCGACCTCACCCGGCCCGGCCCCAACCTCGCCAGAAAACCCCCACCGCAGCCGAAACGGCGCGGCGGGACAGCCTGCGCGCCCGCCGGATCCGGCAGAAACGCGACCGCGAGGCCCGATTGAAGGGAGGCACCGGCGATGTCTGATCAGCAGATCATCGGATACGCAGCGCTGCAAGTGATTCCGGTGCTCGGCGGCCTCCAGGGCAACCTCGGGGCGCAGCTGCAGGGCCCACTCGTCGCCGCCGGGCGCAGCGCCGGTCAGGCAACCGGCCGCGCCATCGGCGGTGGCCTCGAGGCGGCGACAGCCGCGGTCGAGAAGGCGTCCGAAGCGCTGAAGACCGCGCGCGAGAAGGACGAGGACGCGGTCGGCAAGGTCCGCGTCGCCGAAGCGAAGTTGCAGGAGCTTCGCGACAAGGGCAACGCCACCGCGAGCCAGCTCGCTCGCGCCGAGGAGGCGGTCGCGACCGCCCAGCGCAACGCCGAT
Source organism: Nocardia sp. NPDC059236 (assembly GCF_042754085.1). Lineage (NCBI taxonomy): Bacteria > Bacillati > Actinomycetota > Actinomycetes > Mycobacteriales > Nocardiaceae > Nocardia > Nocardia sp. NPDC059236. The sequence goes on along the minus strand of NZ_JBHZAF010000013.1, from coordinate 283,036 downwards.
CGGCAGACCCGCACGACACAGCGTGCCGTGCAGGACCTTTCCGACGCCCGCGCCGCCGCAGCCAACGCCACCGACGGCGCGGCCGAGTCCGAGGGCCGCTTCCATGGGGCCCTGGGCAAGCTCATGTCCAAGATCGACCCGGCCGTCGGGCAGATGGCCGGCCTCGCCGCCGCAACCGCGGGCGTCGGCTCGGCGATGGACCTCGCCGCCGACGCACTGGACAGCGAGAAACTCAACTCCAAGCTCGCCGCGCAGCTGGACGTGACACCGGCGATGGCCGAGCATTTCGGCCACCTCGCCGGGCAGCTCTACGCCGACGCGTACGGCGAGGACCTCGCCCAGGTCAACGACGCGCTGAAAAACGTGTGGCAACAGGGCCTTGTCGGCGAGGACGCCAACGACGCCGAAATCCAGAAGGTCACCGCGTCGGTACTGAACCTGGCCAGCGCGTTCGACCAGGACGTCTCCGGCGCGGCCGACGCTGTCGGAACCATGCTGAAAACCGGCATGGCACCCGACGCGCAGGCCGCGATGGACATCCTGATCCGCGGCTTCAAACTGGGCGCGGACAAGGGTCAAGACCTGCTCGACACGTTCACCGAATACCCGACGGTGTTCCGGGAGATCGGCCTATCCGGCCAGGACTCGATGGGCATGGTCGTGCAGGCCCTGGGCAACGGTGCCCGCAACTCCGATGTGGTCGTCGACTCCCTCAAGGAGTTCAACAACCAGATGCTCGGCCAGAGCGAAGCCACCGCGGGCGCGATCGAATCCCTGGGCTTCAACGCGCAAGACACGTTTGAGAAGTTCGCCCAAGGCGGCGACTCCGCGCGAGAGGTGTTCGCGCAGTTGCAATCCGGGCTGGTCAACACCACCGACCCGCTGGAGAGACAACAGCTCGCACTCGGCTTGTATGGTACGAAGTTCGAGGACATGGCCGCCGCGATTTTCGCGATGGACCCGACAACAGCTGTCGCAGCCCTGGGCCAGGTCGACGGCGCGGCCCAGCAACTCGACCACACCCTCGGCGACAACACCGCCACCACGCTGGAGAAGTTCAAGCGCGGGATCCACGAGGCGATGGTCGAGAAAATGGGCGAGGCCATCCACTGGATCCAGGAAAACAAGAACGTCGCCATCGGTCTCGCGATCGGCCTCGGCACCCTCGGCGCTGCACTGGTGGCCGCGAAGGTCGCCGCGACCGGCTACGCCATCACCCAAGGCGTCATGGCCGCAGCCAGCGGCGCCGGCAGCGCCGCGCTCGCCGGGAACACGCTCGCCCTCGGCGCATACACGATCGCGACCGGCGTAGTCCGCGTCGCCACCACCGCGTGGACCGGCGTGCAGTGGCTGCTCAACGCCGCCATGTCGGCGAACCCGATCGGTATCGTCGTTGTCGCGATCGCCGCGCTGGTCGCCGGAATCATCTACGCCTACAACCATTCCGAGAAGTTCCGCGAGATCGTCCAGGGCGCGTTCGATGCCATCAAAACCGCCGCGCTGTTCTTGTGGGACAACGTCCTCAAGCCGTATTTCGAGTGGTGGATGGGCGCGTTCCAGGCAGTCGGCGATGCCGCAATGTGGTTGTGGGACAACGCAATCCGTCCAGCTTTTGATGGAATCACCGCTGGTGCACAGCGATTGTGGAGCGATTTCCTCTCCCCGATTTTCACCGACATCAAGATCCTGATCGGGCTCGTCGGCGACGCCGCGGTCTGGCTCTACGACACTGCGGTAAAACCAGCGCTCGACGGAATCGGCACGGCCCTGTCCTGGCTGTGGGACAACGTCGCTCAGCCAGCGCTCGACGGGCTGAAAACCGGGCTCGGCCTGGTCGGCGACGCGGCGACGTGGCTCTACGACAACGCGATCAAGCCAGCGTTCGACGGAATCGGTTCCGGGATCGACGCGGTATGGAAGAACATCGTGTCGCCGATTTTCGACGCGATGAAAACCGGAATCGGGCTGGTCGGTGATGCTTTCGGCGCGGCCGGAGACGCCATCAAGGCCGTGTGGAACACCGTCCTCGACGTCCTGCGTCCGGTCGCTCACGCGATCGGCAACGCCCTGGCCGCGATCCCGGAAAAGATTGGCAAATGGGAGATCCCGGGCGCGAAGACCGCGCACGATCTCGGCGCGAAGCTCCAGGCGTTCCGCGCCGGCGGTCCTGTCAGCGGGCCCGGTACCGGCACGAGCGACAGCATTCTCGCGTGGGTGTCCAATGGCGAGTTCATCGAGCCCACGGACGCGGTCACCCCGGAGACGCTGCCGTTGCTCGAGGCGATCCGCTCCGGTTGGGTGCCCTCGCCGGAGTTCCTGCAATCCATGGTCGGCGAGATCCCCGGTTTTGCGACCGGCGGCATCGTGCCGGGCATGGCCGCGGCCCGCCAGCTCGACCCGGCCAGTTACCGGATGGGTGGGTTCTCGCTGACCGAGCTCGATTGCTCGGGCCTTGTCTCGGCGGTCGTGAACGATGCGCTGGGCGCGGACATGTTCAGCTCGCGCATGGCCACGGCCAGCGAGCGTGACTGGCTCGTCGCTCGCGGCGCGGTCAACGGCCTCGGCGGCCCCGGTGACATCTCGATCGGCTGGTACAACGGCGGCCCGGGCGGCGGGCATACCGCCATGACCCTCGGCGACGGCACCAACGTCGAGTCCAACTCGAGCGACGGCGTAATCGTCGGCGGGCCGGTCGGCGCGGCCGCGCAGATGTTCACCGACCAGATGCACATTCCGGCCGCCCTGCTGCGCGGTAGCGATCTCGGCGGCGGTACCGGCGGCGGCCTCGGCACTGGCACCGGCGGTACCGGCGGCGGCGCGGGTGGCGGAAGCGGCACCGGCGCGGGCGGTGGGACCGGCGGCGGCAGCTCGACCGCGACACGGCCGGCGGGCACCGCGACGCCGGTATGGGTGGACAACTGGCCGTCGAATTTCGGCACGTCGACCCCCAGCTCGTCGACGCCGGTCGGTGGGCAGAACGTCGACACCGCGCACAACGGCGGCACCACGCCGACCGACACTGGCGGCACTACGCCCGCCGCTGACAACACCGGCACCGAGTACAAGAAGCGCGATCACCCACTGAAGGGTGCGCCCTTGAGCGGCAAGCTGTTTGAGGGTGACGCGCCCTGGTGGTACGACGTGAAGTCGCCCGAGGAGGCCATGACCAATCTCCAGGGTCAGGCGCAAAACCAGTGGGGCAAAACGCAATCCGACTTCCAGACATGGGCACAGGACTCGTGGAAGGAAATGCTGCAGACCGGCGCGGCCGTGCTCGGCATGGGCGCGGTCGGCGGCGGTGGCGGCGACACCTACAACATCACCACCCCTGACCCGATGAGCGCGGCGGCCGCGGTCGCTCGCAATCAGCGGCGCCGGACCCTCGCCATGCAGAGACAGGGGGGTATCGGCCGATGAATCCTCTGTTCGACATCGACCTGACCAAGGTCGTCTATTGGGGATGCACGACCGCCCGGCCCTGGCATCTTGCCGGGCCCGGCGCGGGCCGCGAGGGCGTCACGTGGAGCAGCGACCCGAAGGGCCACATGTTCGCGCCGGTCTCTCTGTTGACGTCGGAGGGCGCTCGGCAGGACGGCGCGACGTTCTTGCGGTCGGTGCGGTCGAAGAAGGAGCTCGATTTCACCGTCGACATCGGCGGCGACTCAATCCCGTTGGTTTTCACCAACGTTCGCCACTTCCATGCCGTGCATGACGCATGGTGGCGGGACTGGTCGACCGACATCCCCGGGCGGCTCGGATTCTTCACCCGTCACCAGGGCTGGCGGTTCCAGTCCGTGCGCCTGGACGCCGCGCCCGAGCCGATTACCGGTATCGACCCGGCACGGAATTACCACGAGGCGTACACCGTGGGTGCCACGGCGATGGATCCGCTCGTCTCGCAGCTGGGCGAGTGGGATCTGTGGATCAACGCTGACGGCGCCGGCGAGGGTGTCGTCCGGGCCCGTAACGCGGCCGATCAGCCGGGCTGGGCGCGCTACACCATGCCCGGCCCGGGCCGGTATGCGATCGAGGACCCGACCGGCGAGGCCCTGCGGATCGTCGAAACACCGGTAATCGGTGTGGGCGAGGAACTTCGGATCGACACGCATCCGCGCCACCGCACCGCCCGTATCCACTCCGACACCAATCCGGAGGGCCGCAATGTGTGGGCCCAGCTCGCCGGGCGCCGCTGGTTCGCGTCGCTCGCGCCGTGGTCGAGCACTGAGCTCGTCGTCCGCTGCAGCGACGGCGCGACCACCGCGGCGTCGGTGCGTGTGGATGTGACCCCGAGATCGTCGAGGCCGTACTGATGGCCTGGGATCACGCCGCGGCCGCGCGTCGCCTCGACCTCGCCGAGCGCGAGGACCAGGAGTTCCGGGCCGATCAGACGACGCTGGTCCGCTATTTCGACAAGTGGAAAGAGGAGGTAGGCGAGGAAAACAACTACGCCCACCTGCAATTCAGCTACACCCGCAACGCCGCGGGTGGTCTGAAGATGACCGTCCCGCGTAAGGATTTCCTTCACTACGACCATTTCTTCGCCAACCCTGACGGCGAGGACGCGACGATCCCGATGGCGGTGAACACCGCGGCGTCCCGCTGGGATGGATACGTCACGCGGGCCGCGATCCTGCGCGACGAGAACGGCGTCGAGACGATCGATATCGAGGCCATCCACTGCTGGCAGCACATCGCGTCGATTTCGTGCTGGGCGAGCCCGTTCGCGCCGATCCTGGCGCAGTACCCGCGCCACCATGTCGTGATCGCGCCCGTGCTGACCATGGCGATGAGCTACCTCGCGCCGAATCTCATTCGGCTGCAGTCGCAGTACGGTTCGCTGGATCCGTCGGGCGCGATGTGGCCGATCACGCTGGTGCCGATCGACCCGTGGCACGACGTCAGCAAGGCGGGCGCGGCCATCGCTCGATTCCACATGGCCGACGAGGTACTCGTCGACCAGCTCAACGACGCCGGGTGCATGCTCGAGGCGCGTTTCTTCCTGCCCGAGGAGGACGAGCAACCCGCACCGGATTACTACACCCTCGACCGGCCCACGGTCGTGATCGAGGGCAAGAACAGATCGAACGTCACCGGGCCCACGGGCACCCTGTTGGATGGGTTCCTCATGTGGGTCGAGGATTTCCTCCCCGATGGAACCACGCCCGTCCGCTACCCGGTGTTCGACGCGCAGTCGGAATACGAAGCGGTCTACGGGAATCCGGGCCCGCTGGGCACTCAGCGCGGGTTGCCGTGGGTGTGGTACCGCGAGGGCGAGTACTCGGGCCTCGGCCCGAGTGAGGTCGCTATCCATAAGCCGACCGCGATCGACATCATCGTCGGCGGCAAGAGTCCCGGGTGGGTGAACGCGGGCATTGAGATCGCGATCAAGAACCTGCTGAGCTGGCTCGGATTGCTGATCGGCGTCCCCGGTTTGGACTCGCTCTACACGGGCCAGTTGAACGATGTCTTCCTCGCGTTCATGGTCTACCGCGACGAGGGACGCGCAAACCGCGCGGGGCCCTTCGCATTCCGGGAGCTCTACATCACCGGATCGGACAAGGCATTCACCCTCGACGGCGTGATGGCCGGCAAACAGGGCCTCCATCAAACCCGCGGCTACACCTCGCAAAAGGTGTCCGTCGGTGACGGCTCGCCCTACACCATCGGCAAGGACCTCACGCTCGGCGACCAAGCCGGTTTCGAGGTCGGCGGACAGCTGTTCGTCGATTACGTCACGGAGATGCAGTTCACCGACGACCGCACCACCGCCGCGCGGTGGGAGCTGACCATCGGCGACGGATCCGACGAGGAGGACCCCGTCGTCAAGGCATGGGGCCGCCTCGGCGCGCTCGCCCAGATCGTGAAAACGCTCTCGACCGACGTCGGCGCGGACCTCGATCTCATCATTTTCTGACGAAAACCCCTGCACGAGAGGAGGTTTCCGTGTCCGACGTGTCATTCCCGGCGCGGATCACCATCGAGTCCGAGCCGGACCTCGACGGCGTACCGATCCTGACCGCCACCATCACCCCCGCCACCGAGGCCGCGGGCGATCCCCTGCCCGCCGGCCCCCGCGGCGAGACCGGCCCGCGCGGCCGCCCGCGCACGGCGTTCCTGAAAATGGGCACGATCGCCAACACCGCGGCCCGGCCGACCGGCCTCGGGCCCGACGACCGCGGCAAGTGGTGGCATCGCCTCGACACAGGCGGCATGGACACATGGACCGGGACCGGCTGGCAGCACTCGCCGGGCGCTGTTGGCGCTCAAGGCCCGACGGCCGACCCGGCCGTCATCACCACGACCACCGTGCATGCGGAAACGATCACCACACCGGCGGTCAAGGTCACCGCGTCCGGTGCGGCGCTCGCGATACAGGCCACCGCGCCCGCTGGTCTGCAAGGCGACCCCGGTCCGGCGGGCAGCAGTGGGCAGCTGTCGGCCGCGACCGATTTCGACGCCACCACGGGCCCGACGCATCGCGGCATGTTCGGATATCAGGCTGCCGCGAAGCGTTGGAGGGTCGCGCCGCCGCCCGGCGGGTTCGGTCCGTGGGCTTGGTATCAGGACGATTTCGCGGTCGCCAATCTCAGCACCGCGGACTCGAAGATCGTCGCCGGCACATTCCGACTGCCGACGCTCCCGTTCGCGTGGCGGCCCATGGTGTGGCTGTCGGGATACATCCAATGCGCCACGGAAACCGCCAGCTACCCGATCCTCACCGGCCGCCTGAACACCCCCAACGGCGTGATGGTCGCCTATGGCGCGGGCATCCGTGCCAGCGGCCCGCTGTATCACGTCACCGCCCCACCGAAATTCGGCGACGACGCCCCCAAACCACTCTCGCCGTCGAGCACCTACGCCACCATCCCCGCTGGTGAGTCCGCCTCGCTGCTGGTGATGGTCGAGAAGGTCGGCGGCGACACCACGAACCTGGTCTGGGACCGCGCGGACGCGTCCGCGCTGGTGTGGGCCCTGCCGATTGGAGCGTGATGTCCAGCATTGGCGAGTACTTCCGCGGCGTGCGCATCGCGGGCCTGGACGAGGGCGTCGGCCAGCCCGACATCGTCCAGGCCATGCAGGCCACCCCCAGCGATTCCAGCCTCGAACTGCCGACCGGACCGGAAGGCCCGCAGGGCGAGACAGGCCCGGCGGCCGCGCTGTTCCGCTGGGAGGGCGATATCGCCGATCATGCGGCGCTGTCCGCGCTCGCGAGCACCCTCGGGCCCTCGCAGACGGGCAAGGCATGGCGCGTCGCCTCGACCAACGCCCTCGCCTATTGGAACGGCACGAGTTTCGACACGTTCGCCGACGCGTTCGGCGCGCACGGCCCGACCGGCGTCCCGAACACCCTCACAGTCGGCAGCGTCACCACGGGCCCGGCCGGATCCGACCTGCAGATCACCGTGACCGGCACCCCGCCGAGCCAAACGGTGAATCTGGTTGTGCCGCGCGGTATCAAGGGCCGCAAGGGCCCCGACGGCCCGCCGGGCCCGATCCGCGCCGCCAGCGATTTCGATTCCACCATCACCCGCACCGCGGGAATGGTGCCGCTGTGGAACGCCGCCACGAGCAAATGGACACCGGTGCCCGATCCGTCCTGGCGCGGGCCCTGGACGATCGTGGGGGACCAGCGCTACGACGGCGGTGCAGGTTTCGCCGCCGATATCAGCAATTCGTCGACGATCCCGAACCCGATTGCGACACTGCCGATCCCCGCCCAAGACACCGCGTGGCGGCCGTTCGTTACCGGTGGCGCGATGCTGCGATGCACCAGCAACAAACCTGCCGAGCGCATGGTCCTGCAAGCCATCATTTCCGGCCCCGCAACGATCGTCGGTCACGGGGATGGGCACGGGCACAACATCTTTCGGCATTGCACGCTCGTGCCGTCCCTGCGTGCCAACGCCGTCACCCCCGGCGGCTCGACCGGCGTGATCGCCGCAGGCGTCGCCGCCACGATCGTGCTGCAAATCCAGGCCACCGCCTCCGCACCGCCCTATGACTACATCCGCGACTACAGCCACCTCGCGGTGTGGGCGGTCCCCGTGACAGGAGCTCCCGCATGAGCACCGTGTACGACGCTGACGTCACCGTCACCATGCGCACGGTCGAGGACCCCGTTGGCCTGCCCTACACCGTGAACTCGGTCGAGCTCGTCGGCCGCGAGGTCCTCGTAGAGATCCGGCAGGGCCCGCCCGGAATCGTTGGCTTACAGGGCGGCCCGGCGTGGCCGTGGCTATGGATGGGCGACATCGCGACCTTCGCCGCGCTGCAGGCCCTGGGCCTGGGCACCGCCGACGCCCGCAAGGCATGGCGCGTCGTCGCCGAGAACGCCCTGTACCTGTGGACCGGAATGGAATGGGTACGCAGCCTCGACGCATTCCAGGCCCCGGGCCACCAGGCCGACCCGACCGTCCTCGACGGCGTCGCCATCGCGGGCGCGACCGGATCCGCGGCCGCCGCCTCGATCACCGGCACCGCCCCCGATCAGCAACTCGCCATCACCTTCCCGCGAGGGGCGACCGGCGACGTCGGCGACCCCGGGCAGCCCGGCCGGATCGCCGACGCTCAGGACGTCGACATGACCGGAGCCCGACAGGACTACGTACTCGCCTGGGACGCCGCCGATTCCAAGTTCCATCCGGCCACGCCGCCTCGGCTCGCGGGCCCGTGGGCGATCGCGGGCGGGCAGTTCACCGGCGGATCGAACCTGAGTCAGAGCCCGAAAACCCTTGCCACCATGAACATTCCGTCGTTGCCGTACGCGTGGCGGCCGATCGTGCTGGCAGGCACCATCGCGATTCAGAACCACGTCAGCCCGCCCGATGCTGGCCGCGTCAACGTCGAGATCCGCCTCGGCAGCCTCGACGGCACCCTCATCGGTTACGGCGTCTCGGTCGGCCTGGCCAACTCGAGCGAGGTCGCGTTCCATCCGCGCTGGGAATACCCGCTCAGCCCCGCAAGCGACCTCGGCGTCGTCCCCGCCAACACCACCGCCGCCCTCTACGTCGTCGCACGGCGCGTGTTCGGCAGCAGCAACTACAGCGTCCAAACCGCCAACGCTCAGCTGATCGTGATGGCGCAGCCCTACAACCCGTGAGGCCCCCGTGACTGACAAACCCGCACCCGAGGTAGTCGAGCAGATGACTACCGAGGCCGGCCGAATTCAAGAGCAGACCGCCGCCGCCCAGCAGGCCCGCGCGCAGCAGGCCCCGCCCGAGCTCACCGAGGCGATGCGCGAATTCCTGCGCAAGGCGATCGACGGCAAGCTCCCCAACCCCGGCGACATGCCCCAGCTCGACCCCCAAGTCCTCGCCCTGGCAAAGGATCTCGCCATCATCCACTTGCCCGAGTGGCGCAACCCTGCCGGGCGCAAGCTCGCCGAGCCGGGCGTCGTCGAGATCAAGGCCGCGGTGCGCATCGGCGCCTACCTATTCGAGCGCGGCTGGCGGCATCACGCCGAGCTGGAACAGATTCGGTGGATCCCGACACCCGGCGGGCCGCCCGCGCCGTATGACGACGGGCTCCATGTCAGGCCGGACGAGTCGGGTGAGTGGCCGGCCCCGGACCCCGAGCAGTTCTACGACCCCGCCGATGTCGCTGTCCGCCAGGAGGACGACGGGACTTGGTCGGCGGCCCACCCGCGCGGCATCGAATACAGCGGCGCCGCAAGCAAATCCGAGGCGTACGCGGGCATCATCGGCCGCTTGCGCGCGCGAATCGAGGAGGCACAAGGCAATGAGTGATCCGACATGGCTGCCCGAGGTCCTGCGTAACGCGGGCCTCGAGGTGCACGAGTACCCGGGCTGGCGCGACCGCGGGCACGGCGATTTCGGCAACATCTGGGGTGTCGTCTGCCATCACACCGGCTCGTTCGGTGAGAGCCCGCGCGGCATCGCCGAACACCCGTCCCTCGACCTGGCTTCCCAGCTGCACCTGTCGCCCGAGGGCGTCTACACCGTGTGCGGTGCCGGAATCGCCTGGCACGCAGGCGAAGGCAGCTACCCGGGCCTGCCGACCAACGCGGCGAATCAGTACACCATCGGCATCGAGGCCGCCAACGACGGCGGCGGCCGCCCCGGCCTGCCGCACCGCGCGAGCTGGTCCGACGCCCAGTACGACGCCTACATCCGAGGCGTCGCCGCGATCCTCGACTACCTCGGACAGCCCGCCTCGCACGCTATCGGCCACAAGGAGTGGGCCGGGGCGGCGCAGGGGAAATGGGATCCAGGTGCCATCGACATGAACATTTTCCGCGCCGACGTTGCCCGAGCCATGAACGGCGACAACACCACTGAAGGAGACGAGAACATGCTTGACGCGATCATCAAGAATTTCCGCGGAAACTCCCTGAAGTTCCGCGACCTGTTCTGGTGGATGGACAAGAACACCAGCCTGACCAAAGACCAGCTCATGGGCCCCGACGAGAAGGGCTGGAAGATCCTCGGCGCGTCCAAGGTCGACGCCAAGCGCGACAACACCCTCGTCGAGGCGCTGGCCGAGGTGCGCGCCGATATCGCCGAGATCCGCCGGACTCTCGCGGGCGGCAAGTGATGGGACAGCACAGCGCCCCCGAGAACGCGAGCCAGGTCCGCTATCCGTGGCGGACCCTGGCGCGCACCACCTTTCAGCTCGTCGTCGGCCTGGCCGCCGCGATGCCGTTGATCGTGTCGTCCTCTGGCCTGCCCTCGACGGCGGCGGGGGTCGGTGCGGCGCTGGCGATCTCGGCTGCCATCACCCGATTCATGTCCGTGCCCCAGGTCAACATCGCGCTGGCCACGTGGGTGCCGTGGCTGGCGGCCGAGCCGCGCGATAACGGCGCGCCTGCCGACCGGGACCACACGATCACCGCCGCTTTCGTCGACTACTACGGCAACCCGGCCGAGGCCGCCGCGGCCCTCGAGCGGGCGAAGCGGCGCGAGCGCGAGCGCCAGCGGATGTGGAGGCGTGAATGAGCTGGCCGACACCGGAATTGATCCAGGCGGCCGGGGTCGCGGTCGCCACCGTGATCGCGGCTGTCACCACCTGGCAGGCCCGTGAGGTCGCCAAGCTCCGGACGCGCGTCGACGTGCTCGAGGTGGCCCTGGCAGCGAAGGACCGCAAGATCACCCTCGCGTTCAAGCTGCTGCGCGCGCTGCTGCGTCACATCGGCGAACTGGAGGCGTGCCTGCGGCACCTCGGCGAAACCCCGCCAGTGGCCACCTACACCATTCCCGACGAGCTGGCCGAGGAGATCTGACCATGGCGGAGCTACTCCCGCTGAAATACGGCAAGGTCGTCGGCCGGTTCCTGGCCAACATCGCCGACGGACCCGACATCGGCGACACCCCAGAGTTCGTACCATTGGCGGGCACGCTCACGTTCAGTGCCGGCGCACCCAAAGTGCTTGTCGCCGAAGCTGAACCGGATCCAGCGACCTACGTCCAGCTCCCGGACTACTACATTGCCAGCCTCGACGAGTTCGGCTATCTCACCTGGCGCGGCCAGCGCGGAATCCGCCTGGTCGCGCCCAACGGAGACACCAACCCGAGCGGCTGGACGTGGCGCGTCAGCTTCAATCTGAGCTATGAGGGCAACCGCGTCCCGATGGACGGTTTCGCGTTCATGGTCCCGCCCTACGTCGCGGGCCCGGATCCGGAACACCCGGACGTGGACTCGACGGGCCTGGTCGACCTGACCCTCGTCTCACCGGTCCCCGCGTCCAACGGCGAGGCGGTCGTGCGCGGGCTGAGCGTGATCGGCGTGCGCCTCGTCGGCGACGCTCTCGTTTTCGAGCTGGACAACGGCGAGGACCTGGACCCGGTCGCCGTGCCCGCCATCACCGAGGCATCGGCCGCAGCAACGGCGGCCGCCGCCAGCGCGAGTGGCGCATCGGCGGCCGCCAGCGCTGCGCAGGCCGCCGTCGAGTCGTTCACGCTCGCGATCGGCGCGGTGTCCGAGGGCCCGGCGAGTGCGGCCGTCCACGGCGGCCCGCCCGACTGGACTCTCGACCTCGTGCTCCCGCCCGGCCCGACCGGACCTGCGGCGCCGGACGCGACCGCGGGCGTGAAGGGCATCATCCAGCTCGCAGGCGACTTGGGTGGATCCGCGGGCGCGCCCACCGTGCCGGGCCTGGCAGGCAAGGCCGCGCTCGTGCACACGCACACCGCCGCCGATATCAGCGATTCGACATCGACCGGGCGCGCGGTACTCACCGCGGCGAACGGCGCCGCCGCCCGCTCGGCGATCGGTGCCGGCACCTCGAGCCTCGCCCTCGGCACAGCCGCGGGCACAGCGTGCGAGGGCAACGACGCCCGGCTGGCCAACACGCGCACACCGACCGCCGGCACCTCGCCGTATGACCTGTCGGTTGTGGTGTGCGGCAAGGACACCGTGCGCGCAACGGGCACAGGCGATTTCACGTTCGGCGTCAAGCTGCAGCGAGCGGTCACGTTCACCTCGTGGACGATTCGCGGTGGGACCGAGGGATCCGGCGGCAACCTGGTCGTCGAGCTCCGCAAGAACGGGAGCGCGGTTGCCGGTAGCGCCATCACGGTCGCCGGGGGCAGCCAGGTCGCGGGCGGAACCGCGGCCGGCGTATTCGCTTACGCGGCGGGCGACATCCTCACCGTCGGCATCACCGGTGTCGGCACCACGCCCGGCAAGGGACTGATCGCCGACCTGCTCGGCACGGCGTGAGGGGCGGCGGACATGGGAATCATCGTGGTAGGCACCGGTTTAGCGTCGCGGCCGGCGTCGCAGCGGATGAACAAATCCGGTGCCTACGGTCCGACCAGCTCGTCACCGACCTTGCTGCCGGTCTGGACGCCCGACCCCGCGTTCTCCGGCACCAACCTCGTGGCCGATCAGCTCGTTGTTGACCGTGCGGGCATCATCGACATCACCGCGCGGATGGTGGTGACCGCGAACTCGCTCGGCGGCACCGTCACCGGCTACATCTACAGGAACAATGCCTCGATCAAGTCGGCGTCATCGAACACGGTGTCCACGATCGGCCTCGACATCGCAGGAATAGTTGTCGCACAAGGCGATCTGATCGACATGCGCGTATCCAACAGTTTCGGCACAGTCGCCATCGGCGATGTCGGTACCTACCTGCAGTTCGTCGCAGCGTAGAACAACTCACCAACGAACGCGACGCGCCCCGGCCCTACCTCGGCCGGGGCGCGTTTTTCGTCGTTTCAGCCTACGACAACCTGCCAGGTTGCCAGCTCGGCCTTCGCCGAGGGTCGGCCGTTCCACAAGTGCAGGTGGAAATCAGGATCTTTGATCTTCGCCAGGTCATTGAATCCCGAGTCCTTGGATGCGACGTAAACGGTGAAGGTCCGCTCACCTAAGGGCACTTGTTTCAGCGCCTTGGCAATGTCGGTCGCGATCGGCCGCAGAGCATCAGCAGTCCGAGCTGTCGGAGCGCACAGGTAGATGTGGACGCCGACCTTGCCGGGGTGGTCGCTCTGTGTGCTCAACAGTCCATGCGTAACGGTTACGCCGATAGGCAACTGCAAGCCTGCGGTGAATGCGGCGAGGTCCGGGTCGTCGATTGCCCGCGGCGGATAGCAGTCGACGGCAGCCGCCGCCGTCGAGCTGATTGCCGGTGCCGTCGCCGAGCTGATGACCGGGGTCGTCGTCGGCGCGGGCGTGGCGGCCGGCGCCGCTGGCGCGGCAATGGTCGTCGTCGCGCCGGTCGTCGCCGAATCCTTCTTGCTTAGCCCTAATACCTGCGAGACCAGGCCCAAGATGACCAGCAGGACAAAGGCGCCGAGGACGCCGCCCAGTATTAGGAGGGAGATGCGCTTCGCGCGCTTCGGTTTTGCTGTCGGATCGTCCAGAGCAGGCAACAGATGCCCCCTTCAACTTGAGAATCTCTATAGTCGCGGATCGCCTGCCCTTTACCCAGCGTTATCGACTGGCCGCAATCTGGCACGGTCGCGCCGCGAGCGTGCACGAATTGTCATAGCCCGGCGGTGGACTCGAAACGACACCGCCCCAGCCGTTTCCTGGCTGGGGCGGTGTGGTCAGTTGCGCGTCGTGTCGAGGTCACTCACGCGCCGACATGTAGTCGCGCGCTCGCGGTGATCTCGTTCGCTGCCTGCGCCAACGCGACGATCGCTGGGTGTTCTGGCGGTCCGGCAATCGCGCCGAGTTCTTCGGCGATGGCCTGGATCCTGCCGCACAGTTCGCGGGCCCTGTTCAGGTCCAGTTTGTGGGTCTCGGTCACAACCCCTCCTCCGGGTTTTTCAGCCAGTCGGGTCGGAATTCGAGTACATCGGTGAGAGTTCGGATTGCGTTCGCCACCGCTTCGGCAGCGGTGGTTCCGGCGGCGATCATGTCCTCGCGGCCCTTGATCCGCACCACGCATCCGACGAACGGAGTGTCCGGCCACGGTAACGGCTGGCCGATTTGGATCAGGGGCGTGAACTCGCCTGGCGGCGGACCAAGATGCCGACCGACCGAGGCAGCAGAGGCATGGTCTTCGCTGGTCATGCCGGGCGATGCTACCCCGTGGGGCTGGCGCAGTGATAGAACCCGACGGGAGCGCCGCTGGTCACGCTGCCGACCCAAATCCAGTCACCCCACACGGGCATCCCGTCTACGGCGGTGTCACCCTGATGCCTGCACACGCAGTACGCCTCGCCCGCTGTGGCGTTCGCACTGTCAGGGAGTTTGAGCACCGTCGTGGGGAACACCTTGCCGCCGAATGCCTCGCACGCATCGGCGGTCATGGCGGTGGCGGTCCCGGTGGTCAGCCATAGGGCGGCGGTGGCGGCGGAAGCGAGCAGGGCGGCGCGGATCATTATCTGTCGCAAGGCAATTCACCTCATCTGGTTGTTATTCTCTTTTTCCAGCTCGCCCGGCACGTCCCGGGCGGCAGGTCATCGCGGCCAGCGTTGTTGCTCGGCGTGTATCTGTTGTTCCTCTGTCCAGGTGGCGCTGCCTACTCGGCGGCTCTCCGTGAGCCATTCCTCGATCTGGTCGAGGCTCCCGCTGGCCTTGCGCCAGCCGCTCGGATCGCGCAGGACCCAGCCGTAGGGCCATTGCGGCTCGACTTCGACCGTCCAGCCCGGCCCGGCCGAGGCCGCGATCTCGTCTGCCCGCCGCCGCACCAGTTCGACGCCTGTCACGAAGGCCTCTCGGTCGGGCCCCGGGCTCTCCATGGGGCTCGGCGTGTTCACCGACTGCTCCGCCCGGCGGCGGTGCGCGCGTAGGCATCACGGGGCGAGACGATGAGCACCGCCGCGACCTCGAGCAGCTCGGCTGGCACACGGCGCGCGTCGAAATGCTCCACGCTCGGGACGATTACGGCATCTGCGTTCATCCTGTCGACCGCCACACGCAGGCGATGGACCGGATCCAGCGTGCGCTCACTGAACACGACGATCTTGCGCAGGTCGTAACCGCTCAGGCGGGCCGCGCGCTCGATGGCTCGCTCGTCCTGCTGTTGCTTCGTGGCTGACACGTCGCTGCGCAGGAAACCCAAGGCGGACGGCAGCAGACCCATGGTCACCACCCCCGGCTGATCGGGACGTACGTGCGAGGTGGCTCGGCGGCGAGCCGGGCCTGAATGTCGCTGACGGTCAGCCTGTTCTGGCGTCGTATGTGCTCGTCGCTCGGTACCACGAGCGTGGCGGCTCCGACGAGCACTAGCGCAGCGAGGGTGAAAAGAAGGATGATTCCCATGTCGGGTGCCTCCAGCTCCCTGGAACGGATGGAGTGCACCCGACGCCAGAGCGTTGAGGGAGTCGCGTCTGGCATCGGGTGCTATATCGATGGTCCGACGCGCGGCCGTGGATTCACCATTGCGCCACAGTGGAGTATCAAAGGCTCGAAAAGTTCACGAAAGTACACACCCCCCACGGGATCTCGGCGTATTTTCCCAGCATGAGGGAAGTGGGGAGATGGACGGGCGTCGAGTCGTACGCCCTGCAAAGCGCACTGGGCGACAACGCTGAGACCTTCGCCGACAAGGTCGGTGTCACCGCGAGCATGCTCTACCGGTGGCGGCGCGCCGGAGCACACGCGAGGTTGCGGCTGGTCAACCAGACGCGCCTGGCCGAGCTGCTCGACGGTCTCGACGAGGCGCAGATGCGCCGATTCTGGGATGCGTTGGCGGCCAATCCGATTTCGCAGGATGCTGACGACGTGCTGACCGGGCCGTCGCTGCCGCCGAATGTGCTCACAGGCTGTTGGGTGACAACCTACCGATTCGACAGGGTGCGCCACCACGCCGATATCGCGGTGATCACCCCGCGCGGTGGCCGGCGGATCACGGCCGCGAACTGGCCGCCGCAGCCACGCAGCGAGGACCAGGCGGCGGGATTCCGCAACCGGGTCGAGGCCGAGCTGTGTGGACGGCACCTGATCGGCCAGTGGCGAAACCTGAGCGATAGCTACTATTTCGGCTCCCTTCACCTGTCGGTAATGCCGGGCGAGATGATGCTCAGCGGCTACTACACCGGGTTCCCGCATGACATGGAAGTTGTTGCCGAGCAGTGGAAATGGGTGCGCATCGCGCCGGATTCGCTGGACGGAATCGATCTCGCCGCCGTCACCTTGAAAGCGCCGGCATTGATCTACGCTCTGCTCGAGGACCGCAGCCACACGGCCGGTCCGATGACGCTCGAGGACATCACGGAGGCACGATGACCCTGACCAAGCAGCACGTCCGAGACGTCGTGGATATCTACATCCGGGCGTGGACCAAGCAGGACCCCGACCTGATCCTGTCGATCTTCACCGAGGACGCCACCTATCACGAGCGCGTGCTCGGCGAGCCAATCGCGAACCATGAGGGCATCCGGGACTACTGGCAGTCGAAAGTGGTCGAGTCGCAAGCGGCCATCGAGTGTGAGTTGCTGAGCCTGTATGTCGACGGCGAGACCGCGATCGTCGAGTGGGAAGCCCGTTTCGATGACCTCGTCCGCGGTATCCGTAAGCGCATGCGCGAGGTCGCCCTGCTCGAGTTCGACGGCGAGCGGATCCGGAGCCTGCGGGAGTACTGGGCCTCGGAAACGATCAGTTGATGCGATAGTGGACGCGCCGCGCCCGCCTGCGTACGTTGATTGGCGTAGCTGGATCCATCGCGGTGAGATCCGGAAGTAAGCCTCGGGAGTTCCTGTCGGATGACAGGGCCCGAGGCTTGCGCCGTATTAGGGGTCGATCAACCTCAGGATCCCGCGCGGCGCGCCCTATAGGGGGCGGGTACTGGCGGCGGGCACCGGATTCGAACCGGTGACTTCCCCTGCTGGGGCACTCTCGGTCATCGGGTACCGGTGCACCTTCCCCGATGCCTCCCAGGCTGAGTTAGCCCGCCTGCCTTGACATTCTAGCGGCCTGTGCTTCGGCGCTGGCCTTCGTCTGGTGGTGGGCATGGCACAGCGCCCACACTTTCGTGGACGGCGTCCACGAAAACGTCGTACGCTGTCCCGGTCCAACCCGGCTGTATCCCGATCAGTCCCGAGTCACCGCAGGTGACGGGCATAAACCAGTCGTCGCGCCGAGGCAGTCTGACCAGCGGTTAGGGGTTCGATTCCCCTAGGCTCCACAGAAGAAAGCCGCAGGTTGCCTCGCAACCTGCGGCTTTTTCGTATTCCGTGCGTGTCGTATCCCGATGCCGCAGTGGCCGAATCGTGAAATGAAAAAAGCCTCCCGGGATTCCCGGAAGGCGTTTTCGATCTTTCGAGTGGGCCTAGGAGGACTTGAACCTCCGACCTCTTCGTTATCAGCGAAGCGCTCTAACCGCCTGAGCTATAGGCCCTCAATGGGTGTTCGAAGTGTGTGACTCGAACGAGGCAGAAGATTACCGTACCGGAGCGCCGATAACCAAAACGGCCGGTCAGCGCCCTGCATAGGGCAGGACGGACCGGCCGTAGCGGCGGATCGAAACAGCGGTTTCTAGTCGGGATCGGCCAGGGTGACCTGGATGCCGCCGACCAGATCGGTGCACTGGTTGTAGACGAAGACGCCGACCGTGGACAGCGCCGTCAGCAGCACCACATTGATGAGACCGATCACACCGGCGTAGCCGAAGACCGTGCCCGCATCGATGAGCGCCGAGCTGGAGTTGTCCGAGACCATGTCGGTGAAGGTGGAGTTCAGGCGCTCCCACACACCCATGCCCTCGAGCACCAGGTACAGCAGGCCGACCGCCAGCATCCACACGAAGAACATGGCCACGCTGATCACCAGCGAGACCTTCAGCGTGGACCACGGGTCGATGTGGCGCAGCTGCACGGTGGCACGCAGCGGCTCACCGGTGGCCGCTGCCTGCGCCACCGCCGCGGGGGCGGACGGCGAGACCGGACCGGCCGGCGCGATCGGCTCCGGCGGCGGCAGCGGGTGCCGCAGCTCGGACAGATCCGGCAGATCCTTGACCAGTTCCGGGCGGGCGATGCTGCGGGTCGGTCCGTCGATGCCGACGGACTTCACCATGGCCGCCTCCTTGCGCGCCGCCTTGGCCGCCAGGTCGGCGGTGGTGCGGGCGTTGGAGACGCCGGCGTTGAGGCCGCCGCCCTGCAGACCGCCACCTTGCAGACCGCCGCCCTTGAGGCTGGCGGTGCTGCCCGGCATCGGGGCCTGGCCCGGGCGGTAGAGGTTGGACTGCGGCTCCCGCTGCGGCAGCTGCGACCAGCCTTCCTGGAAGGGCGAACCGCCCTGGGCGTCCGCGGCCTCCGGTGCCGCGGCCTCTGCCGAATTGTTACCTTCCGGCCCGAAATCGCCGGAGTGGTCCGACAATTCAGGTGATTGCGGCGCACCGCCGTCGTTCCCGCCGGTCCGCGGAATAGGCCGCGGCGGAATCGGGGACGGGGCGATTCTCTCGGTCACGCCATTGGCATGACCGCGCTGGTCATTCGGCTGATTCGTGGTCAATGGTGAATCCTTCGATCCGTTTGTGCCGCCGCTGCTGTGGTGAAACTACTGCTTCGCCGAACCGCTGGTGTCATCTTCGGCAACCTGGTCGGGCTCATCCGCGTTCCGAGCGATCGCGAGCAAAGTATCGCCCTCGCCCAGGTTCATCAACCGCACGCCCTTCGTTTGGCGACCGGCCTTGCGAACCTGGTTCGCCGCGGTGCGAATGACACCGCCACCGGAGGTGATCGCATACAGCTCATCATCATCATTGACGATGAGCGCACCGACCAGATTGCCACGCTTCGCGTCGTACTGGATCGTCAGCACACCCTTGCCGCCGCGACCCTGCGCCGTGTACTCGTCGATGGCCGTGCGCTTGGAGTACCCGCCCGCCGTCGCGACAAGCAGATAGATGCCCTCCGCGTCGCGAACGACGTTGAGCGACAACAGTTCATCGTCGGTATTGAAGCGCATGCCCTGCACGCCGGAGGTGGCCCGGCCCATCGGGCGCAGCACCTCGTCATTGGCATTGAAGCGGATGGACTGGCCGTGCGCCGACACCAGCAGCAGATCGTCGTCCGCCGAACACAGTGCCGCACCGACCAATTCGTCCTCGTCGCGCAGATTCACCGCCACGATGCCGCCGGTCCGGTTGGAATCGAAGTCCGTCAGCTTGGACTTCTTGACCAGACCCTTGCGGGTGGCCAGCACCAGATAGGGCGCGTCCTCGTAGGACTTGAGCTGAATGACCTGGGCGATCTTCTCGTCCGGCTGGAAGGCGAGCAGGTTCGCCACGTGCTGGCCGCGCGCGGTGCGGTTGGCCTCGGGCAGCTCGTACGCCTTGGCCCGGTACACCCGGCCCTTGTTGGTGAAGAACAGCAGCCAGTCGTGGGTAGAGGTGACGAAGAAGTGCTTGACGATGTCGTCCTGCTTGAGACCCGCGCCCTGCACGCCCTTGCCGCCGCGCTTCTGCGAACGGTAGAGGTCGGTCTTGGTGCGCTTGGCGTAGCCGGTCTCGGTGATCGTCACGACCACGTCCTCGCGGGCGATCAGATCCTCGTCCTGCACATCGCCGTCGGCCGCGATGATCTTGGTGCGGCGGTCGTCGCCGTACTTGTCGACGATCTCCGCCAATTCGTCACGGACGATGGCGCGCTGCCGCTCCGGCTTGGCCAGGATGTCGTTGAGGTCCGCGATCTCGGCCTCGATCTTGGCCAACTCGTCGAGGATCTTCTGACGCTCCAGGGCCGACAGGCGGCGCAGCTGCATGTCGAGGATGGCGGTCGCCTGGATCTCGTCGATCTCCAGCAACTGCATCAGGCCGGTGCGCGCGGTCTCGGTGTCGGCCGAGCGGCGGATCAACGCGATCACGGCGTCCAGCTGGTCGAGCGCCTTCACCAGACCGCGCAGGATGTGAGCGCGTTCCTCGGCCTTGCGCAGCAGGTACCTGGTGCGCCGGATGATCACTTCCAACTGGTGGTTCACATACAGCCGGATCATCTGATCCAGGCGCAGCGTGCGCGGCACCTTGTCGACGATCGAGAGCATGTTGCAGCCGAAGGAGGTCTGCAACTGGGTGTGCTTGTAAAGGTTGTTCAGCACCACCTTGGCGATGGCGTCGCGCTTCACCGTGATGACGATGCGCAGACCGACACGGTCGGACGACTCGTCGTGGATGTCGGAGACACCCGCGATCTTGCCGTCCTTCACCTGCTCGGCGATGGCGTTGATGAAGTTGTCGGTATTGACCTGGTACGGCAGCTCGGTGATGACGATCGTGGTGCGACCCCGGTTGTCCTCCTCGATCTCCACCACACCGCGCATGCGGACCGAACCGCGCCCGGTGGTGTAGGCGTCGATGATGCCCTGGGTGCCCACGATCAGGCCGGCGGTCGGGAAGTCCGGGCCCTTCACGCGCTCGATGCACGCGGCGAGGGTGGTCTCCTCGTCGGCGTCGTGGTTGTCCAGCGCCCAGTAGATGGCCTCGGCCAGTTCGTTCAGGTTGTGCGGCGGGATGTTCGTCGCCATGCCGACGGCGATGCCGTTGGAGCCGTTCATGAGCAGAGCGGGCACCCGGCTCGGCAGAACGGTCGGCTCCTGCGTCTTACCGTCGTAGTTCGGGATGAAATCGACCGTCTCGTGGTCGATCTCGCGCAGCATCTCCATGGCCAGCGGCGTCAGGCGGCACTCGGTGTAACGCATGGCGGCCGCGCCGTCGTTGCCGCGGGAACCGAAGTTGCCCTGGCCGTCGACCAGCGGGTAGCGCAGCGCCCACGGCTGCGCCATGCGCACCAGGGTGTCGTAGATCGCGCTGTCGCCGTGCGGGTGGTAGTTACCCATGGTGTCGGCGACCGGGCGCGCGGACTTCACGTAGCCGCGGTCGGGCCGATACCCGTTGTCGTACATCGCGTAGAGGATGCGGCGGTGCACCGGCTTCAGGCCGTCGCGCACCTCCGGCAGCGCGCGGCCCACGATCACGCTCATGGCGTAGTCGATGTAGGAGTTCTGCATCTCCTGCTGGATGTCGACCGGCTCGATGCGGTCGCCACCCGAGGGCGGAAGCGAAGTCTCAGTCATGGATCAGGTCTCCGTCAGAAGTAGGGGTGGTCCTCGCGGCGCGCACGCGGAGGCCGAAAAGGCCTCCGCTGTCGCGAATTACACGTCGAGGAACCGGACGTCCTTGGCGTTCCGAGTGATGAAGCTGCGGCGAGCCTCCACGTCCTCACCCATGAGGATCGAGAACAGCTCATCGGCCGCGGCCGCGTCATCGAGCGTGACCAGACGCAGGACGCGCACGGTCGGATCCATGGTGGTCTCCCACAGCTCCTTCGGGTTCATCTCACCGAGACCCTTGTAGCGCTGGATGCCGTCGTCCTTGTTGATCTTCTTACCGGCCGCCAGGCCGCGCTCCAGCAGACCGTCGCGCTCCTTGTCCGAGTAAGCGAACTCCGGCTCGGACCGCTGCCACTTCAGTTTGTACAGCGGCGGCATGGCCAGATACACGTGACCGTGCTCGACCAGCGGGCGCATGAAGCGGAACAGCAGGGTCAGCAGCAGCGTCGAGATGTGCTGGCCGTCGACGTCGGCGTCGGCCATCAGCACGATCTTGTGATAGCGCAGCTTGGCGATGTCGAACTCGTCGTGGATGCCGGTGCCGAAGGCCGTGATGATGGACTGCACTTCGGTGTTCTTCAGCACGCGGTCGATGCGCGCCTTCTCCACATTGATGATCTTGCCGCGCAGCGGCAGGATCGCCTGGTACATCGAATCGCGGCCGGACTTGGCCGAACCACCGGCGGAGTCACCCTCCACGATGTAGATCTCGGACTTGCTCGGATCCTTCGAGCGGCAGTCGGCCAGCTTGCCCGGCAGACCGCCGATATCGGTGGCCGACTTGCGGCGCACCAGCTCACGCGCCTTTCGGGCCGCGACCCGCGCCTGCGCCGACGAAACCGCCTTCTGCACAATCGTCTTCGCATCGGCCGGGTTCGCCTCGAACCAGTGCGAGATGTGCTCGTTGCAGGTGCGCTGGACGAAGGACTTCACCTCGGTATTGCCGAGCTTGGTCTTGGTCTGGCCCTCGAACTGCGGGTCGGCGATCTTCACGCTCACGATGGCGGCGAGACCCTCACGGATGTCGTCACCGGTGAGGTTGCCTTCCTTCTCCTTGAGGAGCTTCTTGTCCTTCGCGTACTTGTTCACCACCGTGGTGAGCGCCGCGCGGAAGCCCTCCTCGTGGGTGCCGCCCTCGTGGGTGTTGATGGTGTTGGCGAAGGTGTGGACGGACTCGGAGTAGCCCGAGTTCCACTGCATCGCGACCTCGACCTCGTGGCCGGTGCCCTTGCCGGTGAAGCCGACGATCGAGTTGTGGATCGGCGTCTTGGTCCGGTTGATGTGGCGGACGTAGTCCTCGAGACCGCCCGGGTAGTGATAGGTGCGGGTCTTCGTCTTCGGCTCGGCGGCGGGCGCGTTCTCGTCGAGATGCTTGGGCGCCTCGGCGGTTTCGCTCACCACCTCGTCGGTGATGTCGCCCTCGTGGATCCGCTGATCGGTCAGCGTGATGGTGAGGCCCTTGTTCAGGAACGCCATCTCCTGCAGGCGGCGGGCGACCGTCTCGAAGCTGAAGGTGGTGGTCTCGAAGATGTCCGGGTCCGGGAAGAACCGGATGGTGGTGCCGGTCTTCTTGGTCGACTCGCCCTGGATCAGCTTGCCGGGCTTGGCGTCCTTGTACTCCTGGGTCCAGTGGTACCCGCCGTAGTTCACCTCGGCCTCGAGGCGGGTGGACAGCGCGTTCACCACGGAGATGCCGACACCGTGCAGACCGCCCGACACCGCGTAGGACTCACCGTCGAACTTGCCGCCGGCGTGCAGCTGGGTCATGACCACCTCGATGGTCGGCACACCCTGCGCATGCATATCGGTGGGGATACCACGACCGTCGTCGACGACCTCGACACCGCCGTCGGCCAGCAGAGTGACATCGACACGCGTGGCATACCCGGCCATCGCCTCATCGACCGAGTTGTCGACGACCTCCCAGATCAGATGGTGCAGGCCGCGCTCACCGGTGGAGCCGATGTACATACCGGGGCGCTTGCGTACCGCCTCCAGACCCTCGAGCACCGTGATCGAGGTCGCGCTGTACGACTGATTGCCCTGTTTGGTCGAGCCTTCTGCGTTGGAGTCCATGGCAGCCACTGGTGGGTAGCTCTCCTTACTTGCTGATCCTCCCGGCACAGTGCATGGCACGCGTGGAGCCCTCAGACGCTGTCTGCTCGAGTACCCAGACGCTGTCTGCTCGAGAATTACGGGGGCTCACGCGCGGGCGCTGCGGAACGCGCCGGGAGGTATCGCCGCTAGTTACTCCCCCATCCTACTGGTACGACCGACAGAGAACCCACCTATGACACCCCTGAGTGGGCCGTAGGGTCATGAAATCGACCAGCGATATGACCCGTTATGGGTGCGGGGGGTTCCGGAAGCCTCAGCGGGCGATGTGAGCGCGGGCCCGGAGCGGTTTGCGCGAGGGTTCTCCGTGATCTCCGTGATCTCCGGACGCTCCGCGTGAGATCTCTTCTCGTTCCACGTGAAACAAACGCCGCGGAGCAGGAATTCGCGGCCTACCCGTAGGTGTCGCGCGGGCCCCGGCCCTTGATGTGCCGCTCGCCCTTGCGCCAACTCGGTGCGGTCGGGCCGTTGATCCGGAGCTGTTTGACGACGCCGTTGCCGACCGCGGCCGCGATCTTGGCGAGGATCTGGGATTGGAACATGCGCAACTGGGTCGCCCAGGCCGTGGACTCGGCCTGAATGCTCAGCACGCCGTTCTCCAGCGAGATGGGCTGGGCGTGGGACGCGATGTCCTCCCCGACCACGCTGGCCCAGCGGCCGAAAACCGTGCCCTCGGCGACCTTGGCCGACCAGCCGCGGCCCTTGGCCAGCTGCATGGCCAGCGCGGAGAGGGTCTGCGGATCGCGCTCGTCCGGATGCGCACCCGACCAGCCGCTGCGCCGCCGCAGGGCACGAACGCCACCCTTGCGCGGCGAGGCCCGGCCCTGACCCACCGACTTACCGGCCGCGCGCGCCGCCGCACGTGCTTCTTCGAGGGCACGCCGGGCCAGGTCGACGCCGCGCAACTCCGGTTCCGGGCCGGTCCCATCGCTGGATTGACGCGGGGCACCAGGATTCGCCGCGGGCGGGGTGTGGTCGTTGCCTTCGGTCGGCTCGGCCATCCACAACTCCTTCCACACCTGGGAATCCCGATGATCATCGGCGGTTCGTCACGTGATTCTGCCGTATCGCACCGACCGACTCACCGGCACGACGCGCGATTCCGCCGCAAGGTCACATGGACGCCGACTCGGCTATCCGGGACGCCCGGTGATCGGCCTCGCCCGTGGTCTCCACCCGCACCGGCACGGCATCCAGCTCGGGCGGTACGTCCTCGGGCACCGCGGCGGTGATCAGCACCTGTTCGGCGCCGGCGGCGACCGCGGCCAGGGCGGTGCGGCGCCGGCGATCCAGTTCGGCGAACACGTCGTCGAGGATCAGCACCGGATCGGTTCCGGCGGAACGCAGCAGCTGGAAGGCTCCGAGCCGCAATGCCAGGGCGAAGGACCAGGACTCGCCGTGACTCGCGAAACCCTTCGCGGGCGCGGAACCCAGCATCAGATCCAGATCGTCACGGTGCGGGCCGACCAGGCACACCCCGCGCTCCAGCTCCTTGGGACGCGCCGCGGCCAGCTCCCGCAGCAGGATCGCCTCCAGCGCCTCCTCGTCCTCGGCCTGTGGCGCCCGCGCGGGATCCAGGAATTCCGGCGGCAGGCTCACACTGCGGTAACCGATTGCGGCAGGCCGGGATTCGGGCGCGATATCTGAATAAGCCTGTGCAAGATGTGGATAAAGGTCGTGCACCAGCCGCAGCCGCTGCGCCAGCAGCACCGCCCCGTGCGCCGCCAGATGGCCGTCCCACACATCGAGGGTGCTCATCTCCGCGCCGCGCGCACCCGAACGGGCGTTGCGCCCAGCCGTTTTCAACAGCGCCGACCGCTGCCGCAGCACCTTGTCGTAATCCGCGCGCACCCCGGCCAGCCGCGGCAGTCGCGCGGTGGCCAGTTCGTCCAGGAAGCGCCGCCGCTCCCCCGGATCCCCGCGCACCAGCGACAGGTCCTCCGGCGCGAACAGCACGGTCTGCAGAATCCCCAGGATCTCCCGCGGCCGCCGCACCGGTGAGCGATTGATCTGGGCGCGATTGGCCGTGCCCTGATTCAGCTCCATATCCACCCGCAGCTCGCGGCCGGTATTGACCACCGTCGCACCGATCCGGGCCTTCTGCGCGCCGATCCGGATGAGCGGAGCGTCGGCCGCCACCCGATGTGAGCCGAGTGTGGACAGATAGCCGACGGCCTCGATCAGGTTGGTCTTGCCGTTCCCATTGGCGCCCAGGAAAACCGTTCCACCGGGCGAAAGTTCGAGTTCGGCGGCCTCCCAGGACCGGAAGTCGCGCAGTGACAGCGCACGCACGTGCATCCGGCTAGTCCACCATGCCCGCGATCGGGTCCAGTACCGGCCCTGACTGGGGATACTCGAACGCGCGCGGCGGATTCGCCGCGCGCGCCGAGTTTTTCACAGGTTTGTCAACACTGTGCACAGGTATGTCGTCCGCGCCGAGTCGATGGGTTGCCGAACGGGCTCAGCCCGGCAACCGCACCGGCATCAGCAGGTAGATGTAGTTGCCGCTGAGGGCCGAGAACGCGCCCGACTCCAGCTGGGCGGGCTCCTCCTCCGGCGCCGGCAGGAACACGGCCGGGCGGCTGGGAGTGGTGAAACCGAAGGTCACCCGGTCCGAATGCGCGGCGGAGAGGCCGTCGAGCAGGTAGCCGGGGTTGAAGGCGATGGTCAGCGGCTCACCGCGGAACTCGGCCTCCAGCCACTCCTCGGCGCGGCCGGCGTCGTCGCCACCGGCGGAGAGCAGCAGGCCCTCCTCGGAGAACTCCAGCCGCACCTGGGCGCCGCGCTCGGCCACCAGGGCCACACGCTTGATGGCCTCGGTCAGCGCGTTCACCGCGAGGGTGGCGATGGAGGTGTGCTCCTTGGGGAGCAACTGACGGAACTTGGGGAATTCCGCGTCGAGCAGGCGCGTGGTGGTGCGGCGGCCGCCGTTCACGATGCCCAGCAGGCCGTCGGTGCCGTTACCGAACGCCAGCTGCACCGGCTGATCGGACGCACCGAGGGTCTTCGCGGACTCGGACAGGGTGCGGGCCGGGATCAGCACCGCGGTCTCCACATCGGCACGGCCCGGCTGCCATTCCAGCTCGCGCACGGCGAGACGGAAGCGGTCGGTCGCGGCCAGGACCACCTTGGGGCCCTCGATCTCGACGCGGATACCGGTGAGCATGGGGAGGGTGTCGTCGCGGCCGGCGGCCACGGCCACCTGGGAGACCGCCTCGGAGAACAGGTCCACGGCGAGCTCACCGGTCTGCGGCGGCAGCTCGGGAAGCTGGGGATAGTCCTCGACCGGCATGGTCGGCAGGGAGAACTTGGCGCTGCCACAGGCGATCAGCACGCGGGTGCCGTCCAGCGACACGTCCACCGGCTTGTTGGAGAGCGCCTTGGTGATATCGGCCAGCAGGCGGCCCGACACCAGCACCTGACCCGGACCGGCGACCTCCGCGGCCACCCGCATCTGCGCGGAGACCTCGTAATCGAAACCGGAGACCGTCAGGCCGTCCTCGTCAGCCACGAGAAGCACGCCACCGAGCACAGGCACCGGAGGCCGCGACGGCAGGCTGCGGGCCACCCAGGCTACGGATTCGGCGAAGTCCTCGCGGGCGACCCGAAACTTCATGCTTGCAAGCTCCATCGCCCGGTCTGTCCTCTCCACTGTCGGTCGTTCGGATCTTCGGATCAGTAATCGGCAGTCTCGCACACGGGGCCGACACCAAACCGTACCTGCGCGAGACCGACGTGCCTACGCCGACCCTCCGGCTCACCACCGGAACTCTGGTGGGCTCTCACGGGCATTGCCACTGAACCCCTTCGGCACCGATCCCTTGCCCGTCCTTCTCCTGGCTGCCCGATCGGGTGGGGAGGGGCTGCTCATCGAACCGTGTTCTCCCAACCCGAGATTCCACACACCCTGTTTTAGAAGAACCTTTTCTAGAAGAAGAACTGAAGTAGTAGTAGGTCCTGTTAGTTCTGTGGACTTCGGCCATTCACCCAGGTCGGAGCGTCCGGCGGCGTGTGGATGTCGTCGGGGTGGCTCGAGGATGAACAACGCGTGGCTGTGGAGTTGACCTGCTACTCCACATTTCTCCTCGAGCCATCCTCGAGTTGGTCCCACGTTTCGGGCCATGCTGCGCACATCTGAGCGAAACCGGGGACAACTCGAGGATTCCTCGAGGACCTGACATGGACTCCTCGAGGAATCCACAAGCCGCTGAGCGCATCCGGGCAGGTCAGCCCTCGAGGATGAATCCACCTGTGGGAACTGTGCACGAAAAGTTGTGCACCCCTGTGCATGACGGCCTGGGGGCAACTCGGTGGACAACAGTGGGATTCCTCGAGGAATCCACACACCTTCCTCGAGGACTCCTCGAGGAATCCACAACCCCGGAAAACAAAGAACCCCACGTCAGACGACGTGGGGTCCTGTGGACTGTGGATCAGCGCGAACGCTGTTTGATTCGGGCTGTGAGTTCTTGAACCTGGTCGTACACGCGCCGCCGCTCGGTCATCTCCTTGCGCACCTTCTTCTCCGCGTACATGACCGTGGTGTGGTCGCGGCCGAAGGCCTGGCCGATCTTGGGCAGGGACAGATCGGTGAGCTCGCGGCACAGATACATGGCGATCTGCCGGGCCTGCGCCAGCGGCCGCGCCTTGCCGGGACCGGTCAGCTCCTCCAGCGTGGTGTTGAAGTACTCCGCGGTCACGGCCATGATCGTGGCCGCCGTGATCTCCAGCGTCGCGGTGTCGGGCATCAGATCCCGCAGCACCACCTCGGCCAGCGACAGATCCAGCGGCTGCCCGTTCAGCGACGCGAACGCGGTGACGCGGATCAGCGCGCCCTCCAGCTCGCGAATATTGCGCTCCACCCGGCTGGCGATCAGTTCGAGCACATCGTGCGGCACATCCAGGCGGTCCATGCGGGCCTTCTTGCGCAGGATCGCGATGCGGGTCTCCAGCTCCGGCGGCTGCACATCGGTGATGAGCCCCCACTCGAACCGGGTGCGCAGCCGCTCCTCCAGCGTCGCCAGCTGCTTGGGCGGCCGGTCGGAGGACACCACGATCTGCTTGTTGGCGTTGTGCAGGGTGTTGAAGGTGTGGAAGAACTCCTCCTGGATACCTTCCTTGCCCTCGATGAACTGGATGTCGTCGACCAGCAGGATGTCGGTCTCCCGGTAGCGGCGCTTGAACGCCACCTTCCGGTCGTCACGCAGCGAGTTGATGAAGTCGTTGGTGAATTCCTCGGTGGACACGTACTTCACCCGCATGCCCGGGAACAGCCGCTGGGCGTAGTGGCCGGCCGCGTGCAGCAGGTGCGTCTTGCCCAAACCCGAAGCGCCCCAGACGAACAGCGGATTGTAGGCGCGCGCCGGCGCCTCCGCGATGGCCACCGCCGCGGCGTGCGCGAAGCGGTTCGAGGCGCCGATGACGAAGGTGTCGAAGGTGTACTTCGCGTTCAGGCTGGCCGAGGACTGCGCGGGCGCGGGCTCGCGTTCGGGCGTCCGGTTGAAATAGGTCGGCCACGAATTACGGACATTGACCACCGGCTCGTCGTCGTGCGCCTCGTCCACCGGCCGGCGCGCGGCCGGTTCGTCCGAATAACGCGGCGCGGGTTCGTCCGAATAACGCTGGGGTGCGGGCTCGTCCGAGTACCGCTGCGGGGCGGGTTCATCGGCATACCGCTGGGGTTCGTCGGAATACCGCTGCGAGGCGGGACGGACGGGTTCGTCGTCGGGGTCCGGCGAGAACAGCGACTCCTGCCCGGGCGGCATGGGCGCGCTGCGATGGTTGTCACGGCGCCGGGGCGGCGCGGGCGGCTCCCCGACCGGCATCGGACGGTCCGGCGCCGACATCGGCAACTCTTCGGCCATCGGCGGCTGCCCGAATTCCACAGGTGGATAAGCATCGCGCTCGTCGTACTCGGCCGGGTAGTCCTGGGGAGGGAGGTAGCGCGGCGCCGCGTACTCCTGCGGACTCGGATACATGGGCTGTGGACGCTCGCCCAGCGGCGGCTCGGCCGGATACGCGGGAGGCACGGGTTCGGGTTCGCGCGGGCGCTCGGGCCGGGAGGTCATGCGCGCGTGCCGCGGGGCATTCCCCGAGCGACCGGCGGGCGGATGCTGCTGCGCGCGAATGCGCACGCCCAGGCCCTCGACCTGCAGACCGCGGCGGGCCAGGGATCGCAGGATGAGCTCCCGCAGGTCCCGCTCGACCGTCACCTGCGCCATCGTGCCCGGCACCGAGAGCAGGGCGAAGCCCTGCGCGAAGGTGATCGGTTCGATAGTGTTGAGCCACGCCTTGTGGGCCTTGCTGACCGGCTGGATCTCCCCGTCCGCGGAACCACTCGCCAACTCGGCGATCACCTCGGGCCAGACAGCCGTCAGCACATTCTGCTCGTCGTCCACGAACGTAGTCCTCCCCGGATGTAGGTCGATAGGAGCAGACGGTCTGCGCTGCTCGGCTCCCCCAGTCACCGGGCGTCGGCGAGTCACCGTCGGCCCTACGAATATGCCACTCCAGGGGTCTTTCCACACAATTATCCACAGATGTGGACAACCTGGGGATACACGCAACCGCGTGTCTGATTCCCCGAATCAGGCGCGTACCTGCGGGTTCACAGCAATCAGCTGGCAAAGTCAACCGCAGTCGCAGCGAAGGACTGGAAAGGACCGTACACGACGCCCGCGCCGCGACACGAACCCGCAGCAAACGCCACGCGGAACGATCGATCCAGTGCGGAAATCGGGCCTCTACCCCCGAGTTTGACCCTCGTCCAGGGGGTAAGTACCCTTCTACAGTCACCCTATGGTGCGGTGGCGGCTGTCTGCTGCCCGTGCCGACAAGGGTATTGCGCCGAGAGACCCAGGTCCCTCGAGAGCACTGTTTCACCGACAAAGCTTCGGGCGTCACCGGATGCCCACCACCTAGAGGAGTGTTGACCGTGGCCAAGGGCAAGCGGACGTTCCAGCCGAACAACCGTCGTCGGGCGCGCGTCCACGGCTTCCGTCTTCGGATGCGGACCCGTGCGGGTCGTGCCATCGTCTCGGCGCGCCGTGGCAAGGGCCGCGCCAAGCTCACGGCCTGATTCGGTAACCCCCGGATGCGGCGTCGTATGTGCGACTCGCCGTCCGGTCTCCGGTCCCCCATCCGCCCGCACTCCGCTGGATGCTCAGGTGCTGCCTGAGCCCTACCGGCTGCACCGGCGCATCGACTTTTCCCGGACGGTGCGCCAGGGCCGGCGGATCGGGAGACGGGACCTAGTTGTGCACGTACTGCTACACGATGATCAGTCGAGCGGATCGACCCCGGCCATCCGGGTGGGCGGTCCGCGTTTCGGCTTGATCGTCAGCAAGGCGGTGGGTCCGGCGGTGGTACGCCACCGGGTGGCCCGCCGCCTGCGTCATATCTGCGCAAGCTTGACGGCCGAATTGCCCGGCGGCGCAGACATTGTCATTCGCGCCCTGCCGGGTGCGGCCGGCGCGCCCTCCGACGAACTGCTGCGTCAATTGCACAGCGGTTTGCGCAAGCTCGGCGCTCTCTCATGAACGCCCTGCGCGCCGCTGCCCGGATACCGGCCAAAGCTCTGATATTCCTCATCGAGCTGTATCGGACCTATATCTCCCCCACCCGCATGCCGGTGTGCCGATTCACTCCCTCGTGCAGTGAGTACGCGGTGACGGCGCTGCGCACCCGCGGACTGTTCGTCGGGCTCGGACTGACGGCCGTCCGATTGGCGAAATGTGCGCCCTGGCACCCTGGTGGGTGGGACCCCGTACCGGAGCGCAAGCACCGGCACGCGGCATCAGCTTACGAAGGGTCATCGCCCGCGGTGACCGGCGATACGAACGACGGGAGTGCATAGCGCCGTGCTCGACTTCATTTATTACCCGGTGTCGGCCATTCTGTGGTTCTGGCACCAGGCATTCGGGTATGTGCTGGGCAAGAACAGCGGATTCGCCTGGGCACTGGCCGTGGTGTTCCTGGTGTTCACGTTGCGGCTCGTGCTCTACAAGCCGTTCGTGAAGCAGGTGCGCACCACCCGGCAGATGCAAGAGTTGCAGCCCCAGATCAAGGAGCTGCAGAAGAAGTACAAGAACGACCGTCAGGAGATGACGGTCCAGATGCAGAAGCTGCAGAAGGAACACGGCTTCAACCCGCTCATGGGCTGTCTGCCGGTGCTGCTGCAGGTTCCGGTGTTCCTGGGTCTGTTCCACGTGCTGCGGTCGTTCAACCGCACCGGCCACGGGATCGGGCAGCTGGGCATGACGCCCTACGACAATGCCCACACCCCGAACTACATCTTCTCCGCGGCCGACGTTCAGTCCTTCCTGTCCGCCCGGCTCTTCGGCGCTCCCCTCTCGGCCTACATCACCGAGCCCGCCACCGTGCTGCAGTCCTTCGCCGACTACGGCGGCGTGCCGACCAAGCTGGCCATCGCGCTGGTCTCCATTCCGCTCATGGTGATCGCCGGTGTCGCGACCCATATGAACGCTCGCGCCTCGGTGGCCCGGCAGTCCGCGGAGGCCGCGGCCAACCCGCAGGCCGCCATGATGAACAAGATGGCGCTGTACGTCTTCCCGCTCGGTGTGCTCGTGGGTGGCCCGTTCCTCCCGGTCGCCATCCTGATCTACTGGGTCTCCAACAACATCTGGACCTACGGGCAGCAGCACCTCGTCTTCGGCCGCATCGAGAAGGAAGAAGAAGAGAAGAAGCAGGCGGCCCTGGAGCGTCGCGCGCAGAACGCCCCGAAGCCGGGCGCCAAGCCGGTCGACGTTCGCAAGAAGCAGGCGGCCGCCAAGGTCGAGGACGCCCCCGCCGATGCCGTCGAGGACGCCGTCTCCGATGCGCCGCAGGCGTCCCAGAATGGTGCCAAGCCCGCGCCCGGCGCCCGGCCGAGCACCGGCAAGAAGCGCTCCGGTAATCGTGGCCGCGCCAACCAGAAGCGGCGTCGCTGAGACTTGCAACTCCAGATGAAGGAAACAACCATGACTGTTGAAACCGACGGAGGGGAACCCACTGTGACGGCAGCGACTGCGGCACCGGACGCCGCGACCGACGCCGAGGAAGCGCTCATCGAAGAGGGTGAGATCGCTGGCGATTACCTCGAGCAGCTGCTGGACGTGCTCGACTTCGACGGCGATATCGACCTCGATGTCGAGGGGGACCGCGCCGTCGTGAGCATCGACGGCGGCAAGGATCTGGCGAAGCTGGTCGGTCGCCGGGGTGAGGTGCTGGACGCGCTCCAGGAGCTGACCCGGCTGGCCGTGCAGCAGGCGACCGGCGTGCGCAGCCGGCTCATGCTGGACGTCGCCGGCTGGCGCGCCAATCGTCGTTCGGAGCTGAGCGAGCTCGGCACCGAGGCGGCCAAGCGCGTGCTGGAAACCGGTGAGCGTGAGGCCCTCGCCCCCATGACCCCGTTCGAGCGCAAGATCGTCCACGACGCCGTGGCCGCCCTCGACGGTGTGGTGAGCGAGAGTGAAGGCGTGGAGCCGAACCGTCGCGTGGTGGTACTCCCCGCCTGACACGCGGACACGTAGGGCAGGGCCCCCGGGTTGCAGAGACCCGGGGGCCCTACGCTTATCTGAAGTCGTCCCCCGTCGCAATTCGCCACCGTGCGAGGGGGTTCGGGGGCACGATCCCCGAGAGTCCCCCACGGGTTGGGCAAGTTCGTTCGGAAGGATGTTTCACGTGGAACCTGACACCGAGATGACCGCTCCGGGTCCGGTCGATCCCCCGGCCGCAGCCGCGGTCGTTTTCGGCGATCGGCTCGACAAGGCCCGGCTCTACTACACCGCCCTCGCCACCGCGGGCGTGGAGCGCGGACTGATCGGCCCGCGTGAGGTCCCCCGGCTGTGGGATCGCCACATTCTCAACTGCGCGGTGATCGGTGACCTGATCCCCCACGGCGTGCGCGTGGTCGACATCGGCAGCGGGGCGGGCCTGCCCGGCATCCCGCTCGCCATTGCCCGGCCCGATCTCCGAATCACCTTGGTGGAGCCGCTGCTTCGCCGGACCGTCTTCCTGGCCGAGTTCGTGGCCGAGGCCGGACTCGACAATGTCCTCATTGTGCGCGGCCGGGCCGAGCAGGCCGGCGTGAAGAAGGAGGCGGGCGGCGCGGACATCGTCACCTCCCGCGCGGTCGCTCCCCTGGCGAAGCTGGCGGGGTGGTCCATGCCGCTGGTCCACGAACACGGACGGATGCTGGCGCTCAAGGGAATCAGCGCTGCCGAGGAACTCGAGCGCGATCGCGACGACCTGACCAAGGCGGGCGCGGGGCACGCCGAGGTCCTGGAATGTGGTGCGGGAGTGCTCGAGACGCCGACCTATGTCATCAGTGCCGAGCGGTTGGCGCGCGCGGATCGCCGCGCGGAGCGCAAGGGTGGGGGTCGTGGGACCAGTCGCCCGAAGCGTCACTGACGAAGCTCGGGCGACTGGGGTCGCGATGTTTCATGTGAAACATGAAGCCGGTTGCGATCTTTGAGTGGTTTCGCGGGTGAGTTTCCCCGACTCGAGGCGTGTCGCGGTGCGAAGCTGTCCGTTCAACTTCCGTATTGTGTCCTCTACTGGCAAGCTAATGAACGTCGAGCGTGAACGACTTCCAGCCGATTCGAGCCAGCCCTCGGTGACAACGCAGCGTCGCGGCCGTTGCTGCCGGGTGCGCGAAATTCTGCTCGGCCATGTGTCTTTGAGTTCTTCGGGTTAGGAGCCTGTATGTCCAACGGTCCGGCGAATGTTTCACGGGAAACAACGTCCCGGGTTCCCGGCATGCTCGATAGCGGTCCCTTCGATACCGACGAGTTCAGCCGTACCCCGTTCGGGAACATCTCCGCTGACACCCCGATTGCCGCCGAGGCGCAGCGCGCGAGTCAGGTGCTGTCGGGCACCAATGCCCAGATTCCGCGTCCCCGGGAACAGCGCGTCATCACCATCGCCAATCAGAAGGGCGGCGTGGGCAAGACCACGACGGCCGTGAATCTGGCTGCCGCGCTCGCCATTCAGGGCATGCGGGTGCTCGTCATCGACCTCGACCCGCAGGGCAATGCCAGCACCGCCCTCGGCATCGCACACCACTCGGGCATCCCCTCCAGCTACGAACTCCTCATCGGCGAGTGCTCGGTCAGCGACGCCATCCAGCAGAGCCCGCACAATGAACGGCTGCTGTGCATCCCGGCCACCATCGACCTGGCCGGCGCGGAGATCGAACTCGTCTCCATGGTCGCCCGCGAGGGCCGGCTCAAGGCCGCCATCCAGGAGGCCAACCTCGCCGGGTACGACATCGACTACGTCATGATCGACTGCCCGCCGTCGCTGGGTCTGCTCACCGTCAATGCGATGGTCGCCGCCAAGGAGGTGCTGATCCCCATCCAGTGCGAGTACTACGCACTCGAGGGCGTGGGTCAGTTGCTCCGCAATATCGGTCTGGTGCAGGCACACCTGAATCCCGGATTGCATGTCTCCACCGTCGTTCTCACCATGTACGACGGCCGTACCAAGCTCGCCGATCAGGTGGCCGAGGAGGTGCGCTCGCACTTCGGAGATGCGGTGCTGCGCTCGGTCATCCCGCGCAGCGTGAAGGTGTCGGAGGCTCCCGGCTACGGCATGACCGTCCTCGATTACGATCCGGGCTCGCGGGGTGCGATGAGCTACCTCGATGCCGGACGTGAGATCGCGGCGCGCAACTCGGCGCGCCAGACTGCGCCGGTGCCCGTTTCGGACGCACAATCCGGTGTGTAGGTGAATCTCGGTGGCGGTGAACGGTGAACAACGGAAGGGGTCAGTAGGCCGATGAGTCAGGCGAAGAAGGGTGGACTGGGGCGCGGCCTCGCGGCACTGATCCCGACCGGCCCGGTGACCACGCCCGGCGGGCTCGGCAGTGCCGCCGCCAATGTTGTCATCGGCCTGGATCCGGTTGGTCCGCAGCCGGCGTCGGCGTACCTGCATCGGGTTCCCGATCCGGTCGAGTCGGCCGTCGACGCCACCGACGCGGGTGCGGTCTACCGGGAGATCCCGCCGGAGCAGATCGAGCCGAACCCCAAGCAGCCGCGCACCGTCTTCGAAGAAGAGGCGCTCGCCGAACTGGTGCACTCCATCAAGGAATTCGGTCTGATGCAGCCCATCGTGGTGCGTCAGGTCGAGTCCGCGCCGGTCCCCCGCTATCAGCTCATCATGGGTGAGCGGCGATGGCGGGCCGGCCAGGAGGCGGGCCTGCCCGCCATCCCGGCCATCGTGCGTGAGACCGCGGACGACTCCATGCTGCGAGACGCGTTGCTGGAGAACATCCATCGGGTGCAGCTGAACCCGCTCGAGGAGGCGGCCGCCTATCAGCAGCTGCTGGAGGAGTTCGGCGTGACCCACGAGGAACTGGCCGCGCGCATCGGCCGTTCGCGTCCGGTCGTCACCAATATGATTCGCCTGCTGAAGCTTCCGATTCCGGTGCAGCGCCGGGTCGCGGCCGGCGTGCTGTCGGCCGGGCATGCCCGTGCCGTGCTGGCCTTGGAGGCGGGGGCCGATGCGCAGGAGGCCCTGGCCGCGCGGATCGTGGCGGAGGGCATGTCGGTCCGGGCGACCGAGGAAGCCGTCACCCTGGCCAACCGGAATCCGGATGCGGTCACTCCCCCGGCGCCCAAGCGCAAGCCGATTCAGATGCCGGGTCTGCAGGACGTGGCGGAGCGGTTGTCGGAGTCCTTCGACACCCGCGTGACGGTCAGTCTGGGCAAGCGTAAGGGCAAGATCACGGTCGAGTTCGGCTCCATCGATGATCTCGAGCGAATTGTCAGTCTCATGGAGCAGTCGAAGCCCTAGAGTGGGTCCACCCCGAGGGTCACAGTGGAAACGTCACTGTGACGTTCGGGTTCATGGCCCTGGAGAGGCGTAAAGCGTTGATCGCTTATTCTTTTTGGCGAGCACTGTGTGATGCGGCGTGAGTGTGGATGAATCAGACAGCTGGAGGCTGAGCAGAGCGGTGTCGACCAGCGTGACCGCACTTACCCTCGGCGGACTCGACAAACTTCCGGTACATGCGCGGCGGTGCGTGTTCTGGGAGATCGATCCGGCCGTGGCAGCGGATTCCCATAGCTTCAGCGACCCGACCTTCGAGAAGGAGGCCTGGCTCTCCACCGTCATGTTGCAGTGGGGGTCGTGCGGACAGGTCGCCGTGGTGGATGACCGCTCGGCGGGCTGCGCGCTCTATGCGCCGCCCAGCGCGGTGCCGCGTGCCGGTCTCTTCCCCACCTCCCCGGTTAGCCCGGATGCGGTCCTGCTGACCACGCTGAGCGCCGAAATGCCCTACCGCGACACCGACATAGCCCTGCAGCTGATTCAGGCCGTGGTGAGCGATCTGGTGCGCCGCGGCGTGCGGGCCATCGAGGCGTTCGGCATTCGCAAGGATCCGCCGACCACCGCGATGCCGGCCGTCGGTTCCATGACCCTGCGCGAACGGATCGGCACGCCGCGCCGCTCCCCAGCGCCTGCTCCGTCCGGGTGTTCGCCGGAGCAGTGCATGATCGAGGCCGACTTCCTGGAGGACGTCGGTTTCAAGGTGGTCGCCTCGCATCATCGATTCCCGCGCCTGCGTCTGGAATTGGATCACGAGCATCTGTGGAAGGAAGACGTCGAGCGGGCGCTCGATCAGCTCCTCGCGGCGGCCGCGCTGACGATGCCCACCCGCATCGCCACGCGGTAGCCCACCGCATCGCCAACGAAAAACCCCTCCAGCCCGAATGGGTTGGAGGGGTTTGTTTCATGTGAAACATCAGAGCCGGTCTGCGGCCGCCAGTTCCTCGGCGAGCAGTTCGGCGAATGTGTATGTCCCCGTGGGCTGGTCGTCCTGGCCCAGCAGGTACAGCCGCTTCACGGAGATCAGGATGGCCTCGGCGATCACGTCGCGCATGCGCGGGTTGGTCAGCACCGAGGAGTCGTAATCACTGGTCAGGTAGCCGATATCGACCTGGACGGTCGGCATCTTGGTGAGCCGCAGCAGATCCCAGGTGCGGGCGTGGGTCCGGCAGTCCTGCAACGAGGTTCGCGCCACGATCTCGCGCTGGATGAACCCGGCCAGCACCTGTCCGATCATGGACGTGGAGCCGTGCGAGTTGCCGAAGTGGAAGCTGGCCACGCCGCTGGCGGCGCCGCTGTCATTGCTGGCGCAGCGCAGCGAGATCATCAGGTCGGCGTCGAAGGTGTTGGAGGTCTCGGCCCGCTCGGCGTCGGAGGGGTTGGCCCCCCACGGCCGGGACAGGAAGGTCTCCATACCGGTTGCGGCCATCCGTCCTTCGAGCCGGCTGGCCAGATCCCAGAGGATCTCCGATTCGTAGACGTCACCGAATTCGGTCGGCACCGGGGAGCCCTTGTCGGGTCCGCCCAGGCCCGGATCGATGACGATGCGCTTACCGGTGAGCTGCGGCCCGGCCCGGTGCACCACCTCTTCCTCGGCGATGCGGTGCGGGTTGCCGCCGGTGACGCGGGCGCCCAGCAGATCCAGCGAGCGCAGGGTGTCGGGACCGCAGATGCCGTCCGAGGACAGCCCGATCTCGCGCTGGAACGAGGTGAGCGCGTCGTGGGTGTGCGGGCCGAAGTAGCCGTCCACCCGGTGCACATAGAAGCCCAGATCCTGCAGTCGCCGCTGCAGGGTGGCGACATCGTCGCCGTACAGCGGTGCGGACAGCTGGTAGATGAGGGTCCGCGCGCCGAGGCGGTAGGACGCCTCTTTCAGCGCGCGGTAGGTCGCCGGACCGACCACGCCGTCGACCAGGAGTCCGCGGTGCTGCTGGAAGGCACGCACCGCGGAGTCCAGATCATGGTCGAAGATCGCGTCGGCGTCCTTCCAGTACTCCCCGATCGGACCCGAGGGGTCGCTGTTGGGGCGGGAATGCAGGAACCCGAGGCTTGCCAGGGTGCTCCGAACCTCTGCTACGGCTGGTCCTGTATCGCCGTGACGAAGTCGGTGCATGCGTGAGAGCCCTTTCCTTCCGCCAACCCGGGTACCCATTCATGCGGCGGTTCACACCTACGCACGACCGGAGCGTCGAACGATTGTTTCAGACCCGGACCGAATTTCGGCAACTGTCGAGTGCAGGCATCCTACGGCGAGTCGTTAAAGAACTTCTTCCAGTTCGCGCAAGAGGGCAGCTTTGCCCTTCGCACCGACGATCCGCTTGGTTTCCTTGCCCCCTTGGAACAGGACCATAGTAGGCAACGACATGATGCCGTAGTGGGCCGCGGTCTCGGGGTTGTTGTCGGCGTCCACCTTGGCGATGGTGATCTTGTCCGTGTTGGCGGCCGCGATCTCATCCAGCACCGGTGCGACCATCTTGCACGGGCCGCACCACGCGGCCCAGAAGTCGACGAGAACGGGCTTCTCGCTGAGCAACACCTCGTCGGCGAACGTGGCGTCGGTCACCGTCTTGGTGGCACCGGTCTTGGCGTCGGACATGCCTAGCTCCTTTTAGTTGTTCACTTCCACCGGCTGACCGGCGTGATCGAGGGTGTTGGTGGTGATGTCACCCTGCTCGGCGAGCCAGCGCTCGGCGTCGATGGACGCGCGGCAGCCGGTACCGGCGGCGGTGATGGCCTGCCGGTAGGTGTGGTCGACCAGGTCGCCGGCGGCGAAGACGCCCGGCAGCGAGGTGTAGGTGCTCTGGCCCTGGACCAGCACGTAGCCCTCGTCGTCCAGATCGACCTGGCCGCGCACCAGTTCGCTGCGCGGGTCGTGGCCGATGGCGACGAACAGGCCGGTGGCGGCCAGCTCGGAGGTCTCGCCGGTGCGGGTGTCGCGCAGGGTCAGGCTGGTGACCGCGGTATCCCCGTGCACCGCAACGACTTCCGAGTTCAGGACGAAGCGGATCTTGTCGTTGTTCTTGGCCCGCTCCAGCATGATGCGGGAGGCGCGGAACTCCTCGCGGCGGTGGATGATGGTCACCGAGCTGGCGAACTTGGTGAGGAAGGTAGCCTCCTCCATCGCCGAGTCGCCGCCGCCGATCACCACGATGTCCTGGCCCTTGAAGAAGAAGCCGTCACAGGTGGCGCAGGCGCTGACGCCGCGGCCGAGCAGCTCCTGCTCGCCCGGGACGTTCAGGTAGCGGGCCGCGGAGCCCATGGCGAGGATCACAGCGTAGGCCTCGTGGACCTCACCGCCGACGGTCACCTTCTTGATGGGACCGGTCAGGTCGAGGGCGTCGACGTCCTCGGTGCGGATGTCGGTGCCGAAGCGCTTGGCCTGCTCCCGCATCTCCTCCATCAGGTCGGGGCCCATGATGCCCTCGCGGAAGCCGGGGAAGTTCTCGACCTCGGTGGTGGTCATGAGCGCGCCGCCGAACTGGGTGCCCTCGAAGAGCAGCGGTTCCAGTTCCGCCCGGGCGGCGTACACCGCGGCGGTGTAGCCGGCCGGACCGGAACCGACGATGATCAGGTCGCGAACAGGCGTGCTCAAGGTGGCCCTCCGAAGCTGTTGTGCAGAATCTCGATCGCTCGAGCGTGAGCGTGTCGGTCAACAACAGCCTAAACGCTGTTGTTCCCGTGCCTGTTTGCCCTCCGCTTCGCTCCGGGCGGTTCGCGGCCAAGGCGCAGGTCTATGGAGCCGGAAGCTCGATTCTTCCCTCCTCCGCTCCTCCGCTTCGCTCCCCCGCTCCAAGCGCGGGGAGGCGGAGCGCAGTCCAGAATCGAGCCGGGCCGCGAGCGCTAGCCGATGTCGGCGCGTCCGAGCACCTGGGGATTGCCTGGGCCGCAGGCTGTTCCGAGGACGGCGGCGGTGATCTGCGGAGGTTTGGGTCCGGCCAGCAGGACCAGTACCCCGGGTGTGCCGGAGAACACGACGCTGCGGGAGCCGAGCACCTGGCGGTCCAGCCCGGCCGCCTGCAGGCACGCGGCGAGCGCATTGCCGGCCGCCAGTGGGCCGGTGATGTCGTGGCGGCCCATGGCGGTGAGGACGGCTGTCGGCGCCAGACCCGGGTCCAGGTTGGCGTCGGCGGCCGGTTGGGCGGCCGGGGTCACGGTGCGGGTGCTGACGGCGTCCACGGCCACCACGGCGCCCGCGACCACCGCCGCGGCGGCCGCGGCGACGGTGAGCCAGCGCAGGCGGCGGGAGGGGGTCTCGAACGGGACGGGCTCGCCGGGATCCGTATCGTGCTCGAACGCGGCCGGAGGTTCGGGATCCTCGAGCTCCCGGGGATCGAGCCGGCCGGTATCGAAGACGGAGCCGTCGAGCACCGGCATGGGGGTGGTGGAGGGCGGGGCCGGATGGGTGGAGCGGGTGACGGGCGGCGGCGCGACGGGCAGCCGGGTCACGGCGGCAGGCCGGTCGGCGGTGGCCGGGTCCTCGTCGCCGGTGGCGAGGTCTTCGATCATGCGTTCCAGACGGGCGGCCACCTCGGCGGGCATGGGGTGGGCGATGTGTTCGTCCTGGCCGAGGTCGTGCAGGCGATCGTCGACGCGGTCGAGTGAGTGCAGATAGCGCATGGCCTCCGGGTCGCGCCGGACCGCGGGCCAGAGCCGCTCGGATTCTTCCGGCGGCAGACTGCCGCCGTGCAGATCGGCGAGCAGTTCGGTGGAGAAGGGCGGCGTGGGTACCGCGGTACCCGCCATTGCTCCTCCGGTGTCCTCCATTGCCCCTCCAGGGCCTCGAGTAGGAAACGCAGACCTGTCTTTGTATCCGACGCAGCGGAACCGTTCAAGGTTCCCCCAATATCGCGGTGTTCGAGTGGAATTCAGGTGTTCATCGCAGGTCCGGTGTTTGCTTCCTGAAAGTGCGCCGCGAGCCGCCGCCGCCCGCGGGCGCACCGGCTCTTGACGGTGCCCTCCGGAATGCCCAGCAGCGCAGCGGCATCCGCGATGGAGTAGCCCTCGAGCTCGATGGCGACCAGGGCGGTGCGCTGGTCGGCGGGCAGGGTGAACAGCGCCGCGTCGACCATCAGGGTGGCCTCCAGGGCCGCGAAATCGTCTCGCGGGCAGCGTGGTTCGTCGGCCGTGTCCTCGGACAGGGGTTCGGTCCGGCGCAGCTTGTTGCGGCGGATGCGGTCCAGGCAGGCATTGACCACGATGCGGTGCAGCCAGCTGCGTACCTCGGCGTCGCCGCGGAAGGCACCCGCGGCCTTGTGCGCGGACAGCAGGGCGTCCTGGAGCGAGTCGGCGGCGTCCTCGGGGCCGTAGGAGGCGCGTAGCGCGGTCTGCCAGAGATGGTCGCGGTGGCGGCGGAGCAGTTCGGCGAAGGCGTAGGGTGCCCCACCGGCGTGGGCGGTGAGCAGGTCGCGATCGCTGACCTGCGGTGCTTCCACGAGTTCGTGCGCTGACGACAATGCTTCCCCTCAGACCGGCGGCACGGCCTGTTCACGGGCCGGGCGTCACCGAGATGTGTGGCTGTCATCCGGGACCGTAGAAGTCGGCCCCCGGGAGCTCCCCTTGCCGAGAGTACGCAAGATCATATCGAAGATAACGATTCGGTAGCAACGAAAATCGAGAAAAAGCGCAGGTAGCAGGCGCTTGGTCTGAATTGCGCGATCTACTTGTAATCAGCGCTCAGTGTTGTTCAACCAGCCCGGAGCGAAGCGGAGGGCAAATTAGACGCTGGCTTCGAACCGGATCTCGGCGATCGAAGACTGGAACTGACCCCCGTTGTTGGCGAGCTGGGTGATCCACACCAGCACGTAGCGGGCCGGCTGATCGGCCCGCACCGGAATCTCGGTGGTGCCGTCGCCGAGCACCGCCGACCCGATCAGCTGGGTCTGATCCAGGGTCGGCGAGGCGGTCGGCGAGGTGCGGATCTCGACCTGCGTTCCGGGCGAGGGCGATTCGATGATCACCTTGGTCAGCTTGCTGGGGCTGCCCAGGGTGGTCAGCACGCCTACGCCCTTCTTCAGGGCCGGGAACTGCTGGAAGTAGGCGTCGGTGCGCCAGGTGGTGGCCGGGTTGTTGTCCAGCACCGCCGCGACGCTGCCGACATTGTCCGGGGTGCCCTCCGGGGAGAACACCGTGGCGCCGGTGACCGGCACCGGCACCCCGCCGCTGGCCGGCGCGCTGGCCGGAGCCTGGGACGCGCCGGGGCTGGGCGGCGCCGTCGCCGAGGTGGTGAGGCCGATATTGCGCTGTTCGTTGAGCGGCGCGTTGGAGGAGCCGGGCGCGAAGACGCTCAGCAGCCACCAGATGATGACGCCGACCACCAGCGCGGCCAGCACGCCCAGACCGACCAGGATCCACATCATCCGCTGCGAGCGTTCCTTCTCGGCGGCGAGCAGTTCCGGATCGGCGAGGGTCTCGTCGGGTGCGCTGGGCGGCTTCTGACCCAGGCGCAGCACCGGGATGAAGTCGGTCTTCTGGTCCACCACCGACGCCTGCTCCAGCACGTGCTGGACGGTGGCGGCGGTGCGCACACCCTTGTTGGACTCCAGCGACCGCACCGCGACCGCGGAGATCTCGAAGGGCACCTCGGGCCGAATGGTCCTGGGCTCCACCGGCGTTCCATCCGGGCCGAAGTCGGCCAGCGGCAGGCCGCCGACGGTGGCCGCGCTGCCGGAGATGCCGCCGACCCGGATCGGCCAGTGCGCGGTCATGAGCGCGTAGAGCATGGCGCCCAGGCCCCGCACGTCGGACTGGGCGTCCGAGTCGGACAGCGTGCCGGGGAAGGCCAGCACGGCGTCGCCCGTGGCGCTGATGCGCACCCGGTCCGGATGGTCGATGGACAGCGAACCGCCACCGCGGTGAGCCATTTCGGCCGCGGCCGCCAGCGCCCGGACGGCGCGCGCGGCGCCGATCGGCGACGGCACGGTCTCGGCCATCTCCTTGAGCGAGCGGCCGGGGGTCCACTCGGCCACCACGATGCCGCCGGAGGAGCCGCGCACCACGTCCAGCACGCGGGCCAGACCGGGCGAGTTGATCCGGCCCAGGCGCAGCGTGCGGGACAGGATGGCCTGCGGCCCATCGTGTCCGGAGTTGTCGGTGGCCTGCTGATCGGCGTCGACGAAGGTGAGCGCGACCTCGCGGTCCAGTTTCACATCGAGGGCCTGCCAGAACTTGAGCCCGCGCGCGCCGCCGTGGCCGGCCAGCAGCCGGTACCGGCCGCCCGCCACCGACGCGCCGGGCGTCAGCTTGGGGCCGCGCTGGATGCGCTTGCTCGGCGATTCCACCCGCATGGGCGGCATCTGCGGCGAGATGGCCTCGTACACACCGGTTTCGGGACCGGCGTGGTCCTCCGCCTCCGGTAGGTGCTCGGGTTCCTCGTGGTCGCCGGGACCGCCGGAGTGGGCCGCGGATTCGGCTCGGCCACCGGGCTTTCCGCCGGCTGCGCCGGAGGGTGGGGTGTCCGTGGAGAGCCCGCCGCCCGCGGCCGTTGCGGATTCGGCGGCCGGGACACCGCCCGCCGCATCGTCGCTCACCCTCGTTCCTCCTTCGCCCTGGTATGTCGAAGACCGATGTATCGGAGCCGGAACCGCTGCGCCGGCATCCGAAGTCGTGCGGAAGCCGCCGTCCGGTGTCCGTGCACTGTCCGGCGTGCCGCGGGAGCTGTCCGCGGACATGCCGGTCTGGGCAGTTGCGCTTGCCTGCCGAACAGGGTACGGGAACTCGGTCTTTTCGGTGAGTTCAACCGCATCGGGCCGGATGACGGGCAGCACCATGGTCTGCGCGTCGAGGTACGGATCGAAGCGGTAGTAGTACGGCGCCGCCCGCAGGTCCGGTTTGGGCAGCAGCGTGGTCTCGTGGATGTCCTCGAGC
Organism: Nocardia sp. NPDC059236; assembly: GCF_042754085.1. Classification (NCBI taxonomy): domain Bacteria; kingdom Bacillati; phylum Actinomycetota; class Actinomycetes; order Mycobacteriales; family Nocardiaceae; genus Nocardia; species Nocardia sp. NPDC059236. The sequence continues at coordinate 238,768 of NZ_JBHZAF010000013.1, read as the reverse complement.
GGGGTGCCGTCGAGGTCGAGATCCGGTGCGGGCGGGGTGATGCCGAGCCGGCGCGAGACCGCGACGGTGATGGCCACGATCTCGGGAATGCCGAGCAGGCGCATCAGGCCGAAGGCCACGCCGAACATGACGATGGCGGTGAGGCCGACCCGCACCAGCGAGCCGAATCCGCCGAAGCTGTCCGAAAGCCGGTGCAGGCCCAGCACCTTGTCCACGATGAGCAGGACAGCGCCACCGGCCAGTGAAGCCAGCACCACGCGGGTGATGGTCTGGCCGACATTCGCCATGCGCAGATCGCCGAGGCTGCGGTGCAGCAGCCAGCCGCCGATGATCGCGCCGGTGACGAAGCCGAGGCCGCGGGCCACGCCGAGCGCGATGACCACGTGGTCCGCGGAGACGAGGACAGGTGCGAGCGCGGACAGGGTGATCTGCACGCTGGTGATGCCGAGAATGATCCAGGTGGGTGTCCACGCCTGTTCACGCGCGTAGAAGACGCGCAGGTGAATCAGCACCAGCGCGTACGGAATCAGGTTGAACGCCGACCAGGACACCGCCTCGCCGAGTCGCGCGGCGTCGCCGCCGAAGCGACCGTAGCCGTAGATCGCCTCGCCGATCTGTGGTCCGGCGAAGGTAAGGAACGTGACGATGGGGACCAGCGCGATCATGGTCAGTCGGGTTGCTGCGCCCAGATCGTCCACCACCGCTGGAGTGTCGTCGGCGGCCGCGTTGCGGCTCAGCCGCGGCATGATCGCGGTCAGCAGGGTCACGCCGAGCACACCCCATGGCAGTTGCAACAGCAGCCAGGCGTTCTGGTAGATGGTCGGACCCGCGACATCGGCGTGCGAAGAGACTCGCAGCGTGAAACTGAAACCGATCTGGCTGATCAGGACATAGAGGACGATGGCCGCGGCCATCCCGCCGAACTGCTTGAGGCGGGCATCCATACCCCACAGCGGCCGTAGATCGATGCCCTCCCGGCGAATCGCGGGCAGCAGCGCCGCTACCTGGACCGCTACGCCGAGCGTGGTGCCGATACCGAGTAGCAGCAGCTTCGGTTCGCCCATTCGAACCGGATCCAGAGTGATCTCACCCGGTGTCACCGCGTACAGGCTCAGAACCACCAGAGCGACACAGTTGTTGAGGACGGGCGCCCAGGCGCCGGGCTTGAACACCTGATGGGTGTTCAGAATCGCCATGAGTAGTGCGGACATTCCGTACAGCAGCACCGCGGGGACCAGCATGAAGGTCAGCGCGGTGGTGAGCCCGGAATTGACCTTGCTGTCGGCGGAGAGGAAGACGTGCCTGGTCAGGACCGGCGTGAGGATCAACGCGAGTACCGTGCCGGTGCCGAGGATGGTCAACGCCGTGGTGAACAGGCGACGCACGAAGGCCGCGCCGCCGTCCGCGTCCTCACGCTCGGCACGAACCAGGGTCGGAACCACGATCGCGGTCAGCACCGCGCCGAGTAGCAGCTCCGAGATCATGTTCGGGATGGAGCTGCCGATCGTGAAGGCACTGGCGATGGCGGGGCCGAGCACGGTCAGCAGTAGCGCCTGTTTGGCGAAACCGGTGATGCGGCTGATCAGGGTCGCGATGGCCAGAGACCCGGTGTCCCGGACCAGTTTGGCGTTCGAGTTGTCGGCCTTCTCCTCCACCTGTGCGGCGGGGACGGTCGCGGTGCGCGGCATTGTCTGCCGCTGCGGACCGGTCGAGGGAGCCCGGCGCTGTGGGCCGGTCGACGGACTCGGGCGCGGGTTCGACATCGGCGGTGTCGGGTATCGCTGCTCGTTGGGCGGTATGGGGCGTGGGCCGGGGCCCTGCGGGCGGTTGCCTTCGCCGCCGGGGTGTCCCCAGTGGTAGCGCTCTTCGGCCGGGACGCGCCCGCCCGCCATGGGATCGGGTCGTCCCTGCTGGGGGCGGGGGCGGTGCATGATGGGCCCGGATTCGCCGGGCGGCGGCACCTGCCGCTGTGGACCGGACGGCTGTCCCGGATACGGCTGGCCCGGATATCCCTGTGGATTACCGGGAACCGCCCGCTGCTGTCCGGAGGCTGGGCCCTGCGGCCCGCGCGGGCCGGGGCGGGGAGCGCCGCGTTCCCACGGCGCCGATGGTGTGCGCCGCGGTGGCGGCCCGTCGGGTCCCTCTGGTCGGCCGGATGAGCGCGGCCCGCCGTACTCGCTCACCGTGCCTCCTGTCGTTTCTTGTCCCGCTTACCCGCGCGCCCCGCACTGTCGTCTCCGCCTCGGGGTTCGGGTTCGAACCCTTCGTCGGCCGGGTCGGCCTGTCCGCGGAAGCGGTGCCAGAGCCGGCGGCCGACCAGCAGGAGCAGCAGCGCACAGGCGCACGCAGTAATTATTGCCAACACCTGACCGTAAGCGTTGGACCGCACGGATACCGATACCGCATTGCCGAGCGTCACCCCGTCGGATGTGGTAAGCGCGATGGGAATGACCAGGTTTCGGCTGTCGGATACCTCGGTGGGGATCTGGAAGGATCGATTCCCCTTGGCGGGCAGCTGCTGTTCGCCGATATCAGTGATGTTCGTCTCGGCCGGCGCGTCGATCTTGAAGCGCACCCGGATGGCCACCGGCAGGTCGTTGCGGGCCACCAGCAGCAGCGGACTCTGCTCGGAGGCGAGGGTGTAGACGCCGCCGGGCGGCAGCACTGTCACCGAACCGTAGAGGTTGTCCATGGTTTTGGTGGTCTGGTCGAGTCGGCGCTGGGCGTTGGTGTCCGCGGCGGCGGCCCCGGCCCGCCGGTCGGACAGCGAGAGCACCCGGATCAGGTCGTCGCGCAGCGGGGTGAGGAAGGCGCGGGGGCTGAGTTCCTGCTGCGGCACGTCCACCAGCGCGCTCATCAGCTCGGTGATGCGCTGGGCCTGCTGGTGCACCGGTTCGGCGAAGTGGGCGGGTACCGCGTCGTCGGCGGCCTCGCCCGGGTAGTCGAGCTGGTAGCCCTGCGGATCCGGCTGCTGCGCAACCAGATCGGTGAACGGCCGCGGCGTGGCCAGGCCGGTCTTCACCAGCAGGTCCAGTTGTCCCAGCACAGTGGAGGCTTCGTCCCGGTTGGCGCCCCACTGCTGCGGCGGCATCAGCAGCGCCGAGCGCGGGCGGCCGGGTTCCGGGTTGAGCGCGGTCCAGGCCATGGCCCCGAGCGCGTCCTGCAGTCGGGCGGCGCGGGAGTCGTTGGTGACCTCGTAGCGGACCTTGTCGGGGGTGAAAGGCGGCGTGGGCGGATTGGACCCGATGGCGGCCAGGGCGGTCGCGGCCCAGATGTCGAAGGTGGCGGCGTGCAGGGTGGCGGGCGCGGGCGGCGGGGCCGCGCCGGCGGCGGGCGGCAGGGTGATGTCGGCGAGGTTCACCAGGTCGGGGGTGCCGGGTTCGGGGGCGGCGCCGCCCGGTGGGGTCTTGGCGGCGGTGAAGTTGGCGCGGTTGTCGCCGGTGGTCACGGCGTTGTCGGCGAGCACGGTGGTGGTGAAGCCGTGGTGCGCGAACAGGGTGGCGCCGTCGGTGTCGACGGTGCCGGCATCCGGAACGGCCACGCCGCGTACCGATTTCACCGCGAGCAGGGAGTCGATCAGGTCGGCGGGCGCGTTGAGCGCGCGGTCGGCCAGCGTGACGTCGCCGGCGGCGGCCAGCGCGCTCGGGTCGACCTGCGCGAACGGCAGTGCCACCACGCACATTCCAGGTGCGAGGGCGCGCAGCCGTTCCAGCCACGCCTTGGCGGCGTGGCTACCGGTGCCGGAGCGGGTGGGCCCGTCCGGATCCGAGGGGCTGGCCAGCACCCGGTAGTCCCTGGTCATGTCGGACACGGTGATGAGCAGGTCCGGGTCGACGGCCAGGCAGAGCGCGCTGACGAGGTTGCGGTCGCGCCCGCTGTCGGGTTTGACCACGCTCTCCAGGGCCGACAGCAGCTGGTCGAGTCGTCCGCCCTGCGCGAGTGAGGCGGCCAGGTCGTCGTCGGTGAGCAGCGCCTGCCCGTCTGGGGTGCCGGGCTGTCCGGCGACCAGGCGGGGCCGGTCGGCCAGCGGCCACAGCATGGTGGTGGCCACCGGCGGGGCGTCGACGGCGGGCGGAGCGGCCGGTGCGAGCGCGCGTTTGGCGTCGGTGCCGGGGACGCCGAGGACGGGCAGCAGGAAGCGGGCGTCGTCGAGGCGGGCCTGCCCGCCGTACGCGGGCTGGCCGTTCACATTGAGCAGCAGCGGATAGACGCCGGGCGCGGCGATGTCGAGTGACGAGATGTCGCTGGGCAGATCGGTTCCCGCGCGCAGGGCGACGGTAAGGCTGAACTGTTTGCGCTGTCCCGGGGTCAATTGGTCCGAGACGTCCTGGAATTCGCCGTTGATGTCGTAGTTGACCTGGTCCAGGCGCAGGGTGGAGCGCAGGCCGCTGGGGCTGGTGACGGCCGCGCCGCGCTGGATGCGGATGCTGACATCGTCCACCGGCCGGTCACCGATATTGGTGACGGTGCCCGACACCACGAAGTAGGGGTCGCTGGCGGCGGTGATGGCGGTGGGCGTCACCGAATCCAGGGAAAGCTTCAGGAATTTCGGTCCGCTCGGCTGTCCGCTGCCGCTGCCGGTGGGTTCGGCGGCGGCAATGGGTGTGCCGATTCCGGGTCCGATTCCCAGCGTCGTGAGCACCGCCAGCATTACCGCGACGAGTGAAAGCAGCGTGCGCTGCGATCCCGCACGCGTCATTGTCTGCCGTTCTCCATCCGGTCGATCAGCCGGTTGGCGACCTCGGCCAGCCTGCGTTCGTCAGCGTAAGCGAGCCGGGAGTCTAGTTCGCTCAAGGGAACCCAGGCCACCTTGGTGACCTCGACGTCGGCATCGGAGAGCTCACCGCCGAGTGAGCGCATCAGATAGTGGTGCACGGTCTTGTGTACCCGCCGGCCCTCGGTGACGAACCAGTAATCGATGCTGCCGAGTTCGGCGACCACGGTGCCGTGGATGCCGGTCTCCTCCTGCACCTCCCGAATGGCCGTCTGCTCGGCGGTCTCGCCCTCTTCGATGTGGCCCTTGGGCAGCGACCAGAGCAGTCGTCCGCGCCGGTCGGTGCGCCCGATGAGGGCGGCGCAGCGTTTATCGCTGGGGCCGTCGAGGCCGTCCACCACCAGTCCGCCCGCGGAGGTTTCGCGGACCGTGCGCATGCGAGGCTTGGCCGCACCGGTGGATTTCGCCGCGGTACCGGCCGAACCACGCCGCCGGGGCTGGCGGCGTCGACTGTTCGCGCGATCGGCCGGGGACACTGCGTCAGTCTATAGGGGACGGCGGCTCCGCCCGCCCCAGCGGAGTAGCTCCTATATATACAGAGCTCTCATAGCAGGTAGACACCGGTCGTGGCGCGGCACGCCGGGTGACCGGCGGGAGCGGCAGGACACTTTTCGGGGATCGCGACCCCGACCGACTAAGCTGCTTTTTCGTGGTTTCGCCGAAGTCCGAGGAAGCAGCTGTGGAGGATCGTCGTACTCGCCTGCTGGCGGCGGCCGCGATAACGCTGGGACGGCTCTCGGATGTGCTGATTCCGCTGGGTGAACTGTTCGCCGTGCACGGTCATCAGCTGTATCTGGTCGGCGGTAGCGTGCGCGACGCGGTGCTCGGCCGGTTGGGCACCGACCTGGACTTCACCACCGACGCCCGCCCCGAGGTGGTGCAGGAGCTGATGCGCGGCTGGGCCGATCATCTGTGGGACACCGGTGGTCTGGCCTTCGGCACGGTGAGCGCGTCCAAGTCCGGGCAGCAGCTGGAGATCACCACCTTCCGCAGCGACGCCTACGACCGGGTCTCGCGCAATCCGGCGGTCACCTTCGGCGACACCCTCGAGGGTGATCTGGTGCGCCGCGATTTCACGGTGAACGCGATGGCGGTGCGCATCGGCGCGCTGGGCGAGCTGGAGTTCGTGGATCCGCTGAACGGCGTCGAGGCGCTGCTGTCCGGGGTGCTGGATACGCCTGCGCTGCCGCATGATTCGTTCCAGGACGACCCGCTGCGCATGCTGCGCGCCGCGCGCTTCGTCGCGCAGCTGGGTTTCCGGCTGGCGCCGCGGGTGCGGGCGGCGATCATCGAGATGGCCCCGGAGATCGAGCGCATCACGGCCGAGCGGGTGCGGGCGGAGCTGGACAAGCTGATCGGCGGCGAATACCCGACCGAGGGCATCGATGTGATGGTCGAGACCGGGCTGGCCGAACGGGTGCTGCCGGAGGTCCCGGCCATGCAGCTGGAGATCGACGAGCACCATCAGCACAAGGACGTCTACCAGCATTCGCTGACCGTGCTGCGCCAGGCCATCGATCAGGAGCAGGGCGATCCGGATCTGGTGCTGCGCTGGGCCGCCCTGCTGCACGACATCGGCAAGCCGCCGACCAAGCGCAATGAGCCCGGCGGCGGGGTCAGCTTCCACCATCACGAGGTGGTGGGCGCGAAGATGGTGCGAAAGCGCATGCGCGCCTTGAAGTATCCGAAGCAGTTCACCGAGGACGTGGCGCGGCTGGTGTATCTGCACCTGCGTTTCCACGGCTACGGCAAGGGGCAGTGGACCGATTCGGCGGTGCGCCGCTACGTGACCGACGGCGGTGAGCTGCTCCCCCGTCTGCACAAGCTGGTCCGCGCCGACTGCACCACTCGCAACAAGCGCCGCGCCGCCGCCCTGCGTTCGACCTACGACGATCTGGAGACCCGGATCGAACGCCTGCGGGAGCGGGAGGATCTGGAGCGGGTGCGCCCGGATCTGGACGGCAATTCGATCATGGAGTTGCTGGACCTGAAGCCGGGCCCGGATGTCGGCAAGGCGTGGCGTTTCCTGAGGGAACTGCGCCTGGACCGTGGTCCGATGACGCGTGAAGAGGCCGAGGCGGCCCTGCTCGAATGGTGGCCGACGCAGCAGGTTCGATAGCCCCGGGAGTCGGGGTTCCCTAGAAGATGATCAGCGTCGTCCCCGCGACGATGGCCGAGCGGATCTGCGCGAGATCGAACGAGCCGCTGATCGCGGGCAGGTCGACGCTGAAGAACACGTGCTCCCCGACGTGTTCGGCTCGGCTGATGCGCGCCTCGCTGGGCAGCCCCGACAGCGGAATCGGGTTCAGCGTCGTGAATCGCCTGGGCGCGCGCACCTTTCGCCAGTGGGCCCGGTGCACGGTGATGGACAGGACGTTGTCGGTGATCTCGGCCGCGGCCAGCGCCCGGATACTGCGGCGCCGGTGGCGGGCCAGGATGAGCCCGTCGTCGGCGGGCTGCAGTTCCCAGTCGGGCTGCCAGGTGTTGATCCACTCCAGCAGTGCCGCAAGGGTTATCACACCGGTGAGGTCGAGCTGTGAGGTCCGCAGTTTGGTGGGGACGCCGGGGATCAGCCGCACGCCGTGGGCGATGACGGTGAGTTCCTCGATGGGGTGGGTGTTCCAGATCAGCCCGGTGAGCACGGTTTTGGTCTGGAAGTGCGCCCCGCGCCGGCGCACCTTGAGCGTGTGGAGGGTGGCTCGCAGGTCGTGTCCGAGCAGGGTGGCGCTGACCTCCTGCCCGCCGAACTGGCTCAGGATGCCTTCCGACAGCAGCGTCATGAGGACGTCGGGCATGAGCGCGGTGACTGTCCCGGCTCCGAAGTCGGCGGCTGGTTCGAGCCAGGCGGTGGTGAAACTGGTCCACTGGTCCAGCCAGCTCTGGTCGAACAAGCGTCTTCCGAGGTCCATACCCAGGTCCACCGCGCGCAGGGGTGACCAGGCCTTCGGATCGAAATACGTGGCCATGATTGCTTCGAGCGTACTGGCCGCCGGTGCGGGCGCCAGCGGCGCGACAGTGAACTGGAACACCTTGCCGGCCGTTGTTGTCCGCATCTACGGTTCGATTCGATTGGTACTTCCGTATTTGCGGATCTATTCTGCTTGTCATGCCCGAAATTCGGATTCGTGACGCCGCCCAGCTGCTGGGCGTCAGCGACGACACCGTGCGCCGCTGGATCGACGGTGGCGTGCTGTCCGCACGCAAGGACGAATCCGGTCGCCTGGTGGTGGATGGCAGCGAGCTCGCGGAATTGGCCGTCGAGCAGGCTCGCACTCCACAGACCCGGATGGCTAGTGCCAGTTCGGCGCGCAATCGTTTTCCCGGATTGGTCACCAGGGTGGTGGCCGATACCGTGATGGCACAGGTGGAGATGCAATGCGGACCGTTCACAGTCGTGTCGTTGATGAGCAGCGAGTCGGTGCGCGAGCTGGGGCTGCAACCCGGCAGCGTGGCGTGGGCGAGCGTGAAGGCCACCACGGTGGTGGTGGAGACCGCCACGGAAACCGGTGGCGCGGCCTAGGTTCCAGGTCCGGAGCCGTGCTGGCCGCGACCGCGGTGCTGGGCGCGGGTCTGCTGTCGGGCTGCGGTTCCTCCTCGGACAGCAGTGACACCACGACGATCACGGTCTTCGCGGCCGCCTCGCTCAAGCAGGTGTTCACCCAGCTGGGCACTCGGTACGAGAGCGCGCACCACGGCACGAAGGTGACCTTCTCCTTCGCCGGTTCCTCGGATCTGGTGGCGCAGTTGAATCAGGGCGCGCCCGCCGACGTCTTCGCCTCCGCCGATCAGGCGAACATGGACAAGGCGGTGAAGGGCGGCCGGATCACCGACAAGCCCCAGACTTTCGCCACCAATGTCCTCACCATCGTGACGCCGCCGGGCAATCCGGCGCACATCGGTTCGCTGGCGGATCTGTCCAAGTCCGGGCTGCGCCTGGTGGTGTGCGCGCCGCAGGTGCCGTGCGGTTCGGCCACCAAGAAGGTGACCACCGGTGCGGGCGTGTCGATTTCGCCGGTCAGTGAGGAGTCCTCGGTGACCGACGTGCTGGCCAAGGTGACCTCGGGGCAGGCCGACGCGGGCCTGGTCTACGTCACCGACGCGGCCGGCGCGGGTAACAAGGTGACGACGGTGAACTTCCCGGAGTCCGCGACCGCCGTGAACACCTATCCGATTGCCACCGTGGCGGATTCGAAGAACGCCGCGGCCGCCAAGGACTTCGTCACGCTGGTCACCGGGCCCGATGGCCGGCAGGCGCTGCAGCAGGCCGGTTTCGGGCGGCCGTGATCAAGCCCCCGGTCTGGCTGCTGCTGCCGGCGGCCATCGGCTTCGTGCTGGTGGCCGGTCCGCTGGTGGCGCTGACCGGGGCGGTGGACTGGTCGCATTTCCTGGATCTGATCACCTCGGAGTCCTCGCGGGTGGCGCTGCTGCTGAGCCTGCGCACCTCCGTGGCGGCCGCGCTGCTGTGCGTGCTGCTGGGTGTGCCGATGGCCGCGGTGCTGGCCCGCTCGCGCTGGCGGGCGCTGCCGGTGCTGCGCGCACTGGTGTTGCTGCCCTTGGTATTACCGCCGGTGGTGGGTGGTCTGGCGCTGCTGTATCTGTTCGGGCGGAACGGGCTGGTGGGCCACCAGCTGGAGTCGCTCGGCATCCGCATCGCCTTCAGCACGACCGCGGTGGTGCTGGCGCAGACCTTCGTGGCGCTGCCGTTCCTGGTGATCACGCTGGAGGGTGCGATGCGCACCGCGGGCGACCGCTACGAACGGATCGCCGCCACCCTGGGTGCGCGGCCGTCGCTGGTGTGGTGGCGGGTGACATTGCCGCTGCTGCGCCCCGCTCTGGTGTCGGGCACGATCCTGGCCTTCGCCCGCGCCCTGGGCGAGTTCGGCGCGACGCTCACCTTCGCGGGCAGCCTGCAGGGGAAGACCCGCACGCTGCCGCTGGAGATCTATCTCCAGCGCGAGTCCGATCCGGATGCCGCCGTGGCGCTTTCGCTGCTGCTGGTGCTGGTCGCGGCGGTGATCGTGCTGGTGGCCTACCGGCGGCCGGAGGCGCGCTAGCGTGGCTGCCATGTCGCCGATATTCGTCTCCCGTGCCGAGCGCATCGTCGAAGCGCTGCTGACCGCCGGCCCGCAGCTGGCCGCCTCGGTGGGCGACCACCGCGCCGATCATCGGCTCCCCGACTGGTCGGCGGAGGCGGTGCGCGGGCACGCCGAGCTGCTGCGCGAGGCCTCGCATACCCTGGCCGAGGTCGATCCGGACGACCTGGCCCCCGCGGACGGCGTCGATCTCGCGCTCCTGCAGCAGCGGGTCGACGGCCTGTTGTTCGAGCTCACCGAAATCCGCGAGCACGAGTGGAATCCGCTGGTGCACAATCCCGGACCGCTGCTCCACCACCTGCTGGCGCGCCCGTTCGCGCCCGCCGAGGTGCGGCTGGCGGCGCTGCGCGACCGGCTGACGGCGGTGCCCGACGCGCTGGCCACCGCCCGCGCGCTGCTCGGCGAGATGCCGCGCGTGCACGTCGAGACCGCCATCGGGCAGTTCGGCGGCGTGACCGCGCTGGTGCGCGACCAGGTGCCCGCGCTGGCCGCCGAGGTGCCCGGCTTCGCGATCGAACCCGCTGCCACCGCGGCGATGTCGGCGCTGACCGACTTCACCGCGTGGCTCACCGGCCAGGTCGAGAGCGCGGACCGCGATCCGCGTCTGGGCCGCAGGCTGTGGGAGGCCAAGCTCTGGCACACCCTCGACACCGAGCTGGGCGCGCGGGAGATCCTGGACCGCGCGCACCGGCACCTGGATCAGCTGACCGGCGAGATCCGCTCCGCGGCAGGCGAACTGCTCGGTGTCGCGAATCCGGATGCGGAGACCGTCCGCCGGGCGCTGGCGCAATTGTCGGCGGACCGACCGGCCGATGACACGGTGGTCGCGGTGGCGGCCGAGGCGCTGGCGGAGGCCACCGCCTTCGTCCGCGACCACGACCTGGCCACCCTGGTCGAGGATCCGCTGGTCATCCAGAAGATGCCGGAGTTCGCGCGCGGGGTGGCGGTGGCGTACTGCGATCCGGTCGGCCCGCTCGAAACCGCCGAGCTGCCGACCTTTTTCGCCATCGCACCGACCCCGGCGGACTGGTCGCCCGAGCGGGTGACCTCGTTCTATCGCGAATACAACAACCACATGATGCGCAATCTGACCGTGCACGAGGCCATGCCCGGCCACTACCTGCAACTCGCCCGGTCGCGCCGCTTCCGCGGCTCCACCCCCGTGCGCGCGCTGTGCTGGAGCGGCACCTTCATCGAAGGCTGGGCGGTCTACACCGAGAAGCTCATGGCCGACACCGGTTTCGGCGGCCTGCCGGTGCGGTTGCAGCAGCTGAAGTCCCACCTGCGCATGACCATCAACGCCATCCTCGACCAGTCGGTGCATTGCGACGGCATGACCGAAGCCGAGGCCCTGCGGCTGATGCGGGACCTCGGCCTCCAGGAGGAGGGCGAGGCCGCCGGCAAGTGGCGCCGCACCCTGCTCAGCTCCACCCAGCTCTCGACCTATTTCGTCGGTTATACCGAGGTCGCCGCCGTGGCCGCGGCTCGCCCGGCCGCCACTCCCCTGCGTGACTGGCACGACGCCATGCTTTCCCACGGCTCCCCCGCCCCGCGCCATCTGCGCACCCTGCTCGGGATCGACGGGAGCTGATTCGATGACCAGCGGGCTGGCGGTCTCCGCGCGCCTGGCGGACCGGGATTTCGAGGTGCGGCTGGACATTCCGGCCGGGGAAGTGCTGGCCGTGCTGGGACCGAACGGTGCGGGAAAGTCGACACTGCTGGATGTGGTTGCCGGACTGGTGATTCCGGACGAGGGGCAGGTCCGGCTGGGCGAGCGGGTGCTGACGGATGTCGCGAAAGGCATTGCGGTGGAGCCGCATCGGCGGGCCGTCTCGTTGCTGGCGCAGGATGCCCTGCTCTTCCCGCATCTGTCGGTGGCCGGGAATGTGGCCTTCGGGCCGCGCAGCCGGGGTGTACGTGGCCGGGCCGCCGCCGCTCTCGCGCGGGAATGGCTGCGGGCCGTCGATGCCGAGGAATTCGCGGACCGGTCGCCCGGGTCATTGTCCGGCGGTCAGGCGCAGCGCGTGGCCCTGGCCCGCGCGCTGGCCGTGCACCCGCGGGTACTGCTGCTGGACGAGCCGATGGCCGCGTTGGATGTGACCGCGGCGCCCGCCATGCGGGCGCTGCTGCGGAGAGTCCTGCGGGAACCTGCCTCCGGCAGTGCGGAGGATGAAAATGGCGAGTTGATGGCCACTGCACGGGATATAGCCGCGCATCCCGTGACGCTGCCGGATGCCCGGCCCAGCGCCACGATTCTGGTGACGCACGACATCATCGACGCGGTGACCCTGGCCGATCGGGTCGCGGTCCTCGAGGCCGGGCGGGTGATCGAGTCCGGTTCGGTGGCTGCGGTATTGGCGCGGCCCCGCAGCCGGTTCGCTGCCCGGATCGCCGGAGTCAACCTGATCATGGGTGCGGCCGTGAGCGGCGGCAGCGCCGGGCTGGGTGCGGTCACGGACGGGACGGTCGAGGTCTTCGGCAGGTCCGAGGGCGAGTGGACGGCCGCCGGGCGGGCGGCGGCGGTGTTCTCGCCGGTGGCCGTGGCGGTGCACCTGGAGCATCCGGAGGGCAGTCCCCGCAATGTGTTCCGGGTGCGGGTGGCGGAGCTGGAGGATCGCGGCGGTCTGGTGCGGGTGCGCGGGGTGGACGGTCCGGGGGCGGCCGCGGGCCTGGCGGCGGATCTGACTCCGGCCGCGGTGGCCCAGCTCGGTGTGGTCCCCGGGATGGAGGTGTACTTCGCGGTGAAGGCGACCGAAGTAGAGGTCTACCCGTATTGACCTGTCGCCGCGGGCATTCAGGCGGCAGCCAGGGCGAGCAGGCCCTCGGCGCAGTTCGAATACCGCGGCTTCCAGCCGAGTTCGGCCTCGGCCTTGGCATTCGAGACCCGCATGCTCGCCCGTGTCATCTCGTACAGGTAGGCCATGGGCCGCAGCAGCGCGCCGGGCACGGTGAACGGCCTGGGCGTGCCGAAGGTTTCGGCCACCAGCCGCACGTGCGCCCCGAAGCCGAGCGGGCCGTCGTCGACGATGTTGTAGGCCGAGCCGGGGGTCCCGCCCTCGACGGCGTACGCCATGGCCGCGCCCGCGTCGGCGAGGTTGATCCAGGGCAGCACGCGCCCGTGGTCGTTCACCGCGGGTAGCTGCCGCTTGCGCAGCATCTCCACGATCGATTCGGTGCCGCCCTGCCCGTAGAACAAGCCGTAGCGCAGTGAAATCCCCTCGATGCCAGGGGTGTTCAGCATGAGCTCCTCCTTCACGCGCATGCCCTCCAGATGCCGGACGTCCGATCCCTTTCCGCCCCGGCCGAATTCGTCGGTCTCGGTGCGGACATGGTCGCCGAAGTCGCGGTAGCCGTAGCCGAAGACCATCGATTCGGCGATCATGCGCCGGGCCCCGACCAGCTGTGCGGCCGCCACCAGGTTGGCGGTGCCGGCGACGCGCAGGTCGTCGGTGGCGTACATGTCCCGGTGCCGCATGGGCGCCTTGCGCAGCGCGGTGGCCGCGTGCACGACCGTGTCGACGGTCAACCCCTCGACCGCGCGCAGCAGCTGGTCGCGGTTCATCAGGTCGGCGACCACGTCGTTGCCGGCGCCCCGTCCGAGGGACAGGACCGTGTAGCCGTGCTCGTGCAGGGCGCGGGTGATGTGCCCGCCGAGGACGCCGCTCGCACCGGCCAGGAGGATGGTCTTGGTGTCGTTCATGTCCATGGGACAAGGAATGCCCGCCGGAAGTGACAGCACACATCTGTGATCCATGACACAGTTTCTGGCGTGACATCCTTGTCGCCGGATGCGGGCGCGCCCACAATCGGATCACGACGAACAGCTGGAGGACGCATATGACGCTGGATCTGAACAGCGACCTCGGCGAGGGTTTCGGCGACTACACCATGGGTGACGACGCCGCCATGCTGGACGTGGTCACCAGCGCCAATATCGCGTGCGGATTCCACGCCGGGGATCCGGCCATCATGCGCCGCACCTGCGCGCTGGCCGTCGAGAAGGACGTCCGCATCGGCGCGCACGTCGGCCATCGTGATCTGCCCGGGTTCGGTCGCCGCGCCATCGCGATCGCCCCGGCCGCGCTGCGCGACGAGACGCTGTATCAGATCGGCAGCCTCGACGCCTTCGCCCGCGCTGCCGGAGACCGGGTGCGCTACGTGAAACCCCATGGCGCGCTGTATCACCAGGCCGCCGCCGACCGTGCGCTCGCCGACGCCATCGTCCTGGCCCTGCGGGAGTTCGATGCGCGGCTGGCCCTGCTGGGCCCGGCCGGCACCGAGCTCGAGCGAGCGGCGCTGGCCGCCGGAACCCCGTTCGTCGGTGAGGGTTTCGCCGATCGCGCCTATACCCCGGAGGGTCTGCTCGCGCCGCGCGGACTGCCGGGTGCGGTGCTCGGTGCGGATGCGGCGGTGACGCAGGCGCTGTCGATCGCGCGGGACGGCAAGGCGACCAGCGTGGATGGCGGCACGGTGGCGGTGAGGGCGGCCAGCATCTGCGTGCACGGCGATACGCCGGCGGCGGTCGAGATGGCGCGCCGGATTCGCGCCGCGCTCGACGAATCCGGTATGCCTGTCCGGGCTTTCGCGTGATCCGGGGTGGATGACCATGACCGGTCCCGGGGAATTCGACGACGTCGGCGAGGTGCGGGCGGCGGGTGACCGTGCGCTGCTGGTGATTCCACCGCTGCGCGCCATGGTGGCCGATCTGGTGTCCGCCCTGCAGCCGCGTCCGACGGGGGTGGTCGATGTCCTGCCCGCCGCGGAAACCGTACTGGTGACGCTGGATTCGCCGCGGTCGGCGATCTCGGTGCGAAAGCAACTGCGGGTCTTGCTGGTCCGGCTCGACGCGGCCGCCCGGGTCACCGCCGGTGACCGCGGCCGGCCCGGTGGGTGGCCGGGCCGGACCGGCCATCCGTTCGATGAGGTGGCCGGCAACGGCGCCCCCGTCGAACCCCTCGTGATTCCGGTCCGCTACGACGGCGAGGACCTGCCCGAGGTCGCGCGCCTGCTCGGCCTGACCGCGGCCGAGGTCGTCGCCCAGCACACCGGCACCGTATGGCGTTGTGCCTTCGTGGGTTTCGCGCCCGGCTTCGGCTATCTCGAATCGCCGGACGGCCGTATGACCGTGCCGCGGCGCGCGCGAGCCCGCACCGCCATCCCCGCGGGCGCGGTGGCGCTGGCGGGCGGCTATTCGGCCGTCTACCCCCGCCGCAGTCCGGGCGGCTGGCAGCTGATCGGGACCACCGACCTCTCGATGTGGGATGTGGATCGGGAACCGCCCGCCCTGGTGCGCGCCGGTGCCCGGGTCCGATTCGTGGATGTGGGGACAGGCTCATGAGCGGATTACGTGTCGTCCGGGTCGGCCCCCTGGCCACCATTCAGGACCTGGGCCGCCCGGGCTGGTTCGACTCCGGGGTGGGCACCGCGGGCGCGGCGGACCGCGCTTCGCTGCGGCTGGCCAATCGCCTGGTCGGGAATCCGGAGGGCGCGGCGGGCATCGAGGTGCTGCTGGGCGGTCTGGAACTGCTCGCCGATCAGCACGTCACGGTGGCGGTGACCGGCGCCCCGGCCCCGGTCACCGTCGACGATCGCCGCATGGGCGCGGCCAGCGTGCTGGAGATCGAGGAGGGGCAACGGCTGCGGCTCGGTATCGCCGACACGGGTCTGCGCACCTATGTGGCGGTGCGCGGCGGCATCGAGGTTGCGCCGGTGCTGGGCTCCCGCAGCCGCGACACCCTCTCCGGCATCGGCCCCGACCCGCTGCATCCGGGCGATCTGCTCCCGGTGGGAAAGCCGCCGCGGGCGCTGCCCATCGTTGATGTCGCGCCGGTGCCGGCGCTGGGCAACGACCTGCTCACGGTGCGGGCCGTGCCCGGTCCGCGGGCCGACTGGTTCACCGACGCCACCGCTCTCTTCGCGGGCGAGTGGACGGTCTCCCCGGACACCGACCGGATCGGCGCGCGGCTGGACCGGCGCAGCGGTCCCGCCCTGCGGCGTAGCGTACCGAGCGAATTACCCACGGAGGGCATGGCTTTGGGCTCCGTGCAGGTGCCGCCCAGTGGTCAGCCCGTCGTCTTCCTGGCGGATCATCCGATCACCGGTGGTTATCCGGTGATCGCGGTGGTGGTGGACGCCGATGTGGACTGCGTGGCGCAGGCCCGCCCGGGTCAGGCCCTGCGCTTCCGGAAGATCGACTGACGCGGATTCCGTTGCGCTGCCGGAGGATAGCCGGAGTCGCTACTTCAGCGTCGCGTGCATGAGGTACACGTTGTAGCTGTTCCACGCCGACATGGTGAAGTACAGGTCCTTCCCGCTCGACCACGGATGGATGTACCCGCCGTAGGTCGTCGGATAGTCGTCGGTGTCGACCAGGGTCACCGGATCGGTCCAGGTGCCCTGCGGTTCGGCGGCGGTGCGCAGCACAATGGCGTGGCGGTCCAGATCCAGGTAGACCATCTGCCACTGCCCGGTCGACTCGTCGTAGCGCACCGACAGCTCACCGGCGGTCCCGGACAGGATCGGCGTGGCCAGCTGTTCGTCGGGCCCCAGGGCGGGCACCCAGGTATCGGCGATCCAGTACTGGTAGGCCGACTTGTTGAGCACCTGGTCGGTGGGCACCCGGGCCAGCCCGATGGTGCCGAACCGCCCATTGGGCGTGCCGAACATGTACACGTACCCGTCGTGCGGCGCCATGCCCATGACCTGGAACCGTCCCAGCCCGAAGAAGTTGTCCCAGCGCGCCCAATCGGACTTGGTCCAGGTCGCGCCGTTGTCGTCGGACCAGGCCAGCCCGCCCAGATTGGTCCACCACATGCCCGGCTTGTGGCGACTCCACCGGGCCACCGACATGTACGTCAGGTACTGCCGCCCGTTCAGCGCGAAGCCGGAGGTCGGGATGGTGGTGATCTCGAAGTTGTCGACCTTGCGGCTGCTCAGGATCTCGGCGGCGTGACAGCGGCTGTCCTGGGCGAAGGTGTCCAGCCGCAGGCCCTGGGAAAGATCGTGGTTGCTGCTGAACGCGATGGAGTTGCTGCGCCAGTCCTGGTCCCCGGTGCCCGCGCCGATCGGTCCCCAGCCCTTGCCGAAGGTGTCGCCGAAGGCGACGGCGATCTGCCCGGGTTCGGACTCCCACATGATGCCGAGGTCGGTGCCGTCCACCGACCAGCGCATATCGGTGCGATTGGTGGAGCCGTGCCCGGTCACCTGGTTCACCAGCGCCAGCGAGCCGAGTTCGGCCGGGGTCACGGGTGCGGCGACCGGCGCGGGAACCAGGGGCGGCACGGCCGGCGCGGGCCGGGGCTGCGGTGGCTCGGGATCGCCGCCGGGCACCGGGATCGGGACGGTCTCCGGAATCTGGTCTATCTGGATGTGCGGCAGCTGAATCCCGCCGGAGCCGCTGCCGGCCTGCGGTGCGGGGGTGGGCTCGGGCGCCGCTTCCGGGGCAGGCTGGTCATCGCCGGTGCCGGGATCTCCGGAGGTGTCGGCCGGGTCGCCCGGCGGGTCGGCCGGATCACTTTCGGGCGCAAGGTTTTCCGGCTTGGGACTCTGGTCGTTGCGCAGGTCCGGGCACGGATTGACGCACGGGTCCGCGGGCAATGGCGCGGGATCGATGCGGGTGTTGTCCTGCCGCGGACCCGGAATGGGGACCGGCGTGAACTGCGGGACCGGAACCTGAATGTGGATGGTGTTGTCGGGCGGCTGCGGTTGCGGCAGTGGCACATCCGGGTCGGGTTCGCGGGCCAGCGGATCGAATCCCGTTTCGCCGCAGGCGTTCAACGGCGGCGGGGCCCACGGGGCCGAGGGGCCGGCGGTGGCGGGTGTGGCGGGCAGCAGCATGACCGCGGCCATCGCCAGGCTCGAGAGCGCCAGGGCCGCAGGTGCTTCGGAGCGCCGCGCAGTCATCCGTGGTGCGTCTCCTCGTCCGTGATCGGATCCACCTCACCGTAGTCGTCCGGGCCGCATCCGCGGAGCCGTCTCGCCGTGTCGCCGGAGGGGTGTGACCGAGCCGATACCTACTTCGGCTACGCACCGACCCGTCGGCGTGAATTGGCCGCAATGGCCAGGACGCCGCCCGCGTAGACCGCCGCCGCGGCCACCACCACCGCCGGTGAGCGGCCGTCCGCCGGAATCAGCACCGCAGTACCCGCCAGCGCCAGCACGAAGGTGATGTTGAAGACCGTGTCCTGCAGGGCGAAGACCTGCCCGCGGTGCGCGTCGTCGATATCGATCTGCATGGCCGCGTCGCCGGTCAGCTTGATGACCTGGCCCACCAGCCCGAGCAGGTAGGCCGCCGCCAGCAACAGCAGCTCCGCCCGCCGCTCGGCGTCCCCGGTGGCGACGGTGATCGGCGTGACCAGGCCCAGCTGTACCGCGATCGCCGTCACCAGGCCGGTCACCACCGTCCGCGGCCGGCCGAGCCGTGGAATCAGCACCGGCGCGACCACGGCCGCCGTGAGCATGCCCGCCCCGGTCGCGGTGATGGCCGCACTGAATTTCGCGAGGTGGGTCCCCACCGCGGCCTCGTCGCCGCGGCGCAGCACCAGCACCATCAGCAGGGTGTCCGCGCCGAAGACGATGCGGTGCGCGCCGATCCCCAGGAAGGTCGTGGTCACCTCCCGGGACCGCCAGGCCGCGGTGGCGCCCTCGCGCAGTCCGGCGGCGATGGCCCGCACCGTGCTCCACCCGCCCCGCGCCGCGCCCTGCTCGCCACGGTCGGGTCCCAGTGCGCGGGGCTGGAATCCGGCCACCACCAGCCCGCCGGCGATCGAACCGGAGGCGCTGCCGGCCGCCGCCACCGCCGAGGCGAAGTCGCCCGCCCCGATCAGCCCGATGATCGAGAAGGCCAGGCCCGCGCCCAGGATCGCGCACCCCGAGGCCACCGTCGCCAGCACCGAATTCATCGGGACCAGCCAGCGCTGGGCCAGCACCTTGGGCAGCGACGCGGACACACCGGCGCCCACGAACCGGCTCACCCCGACCACGGACAGCGCGCCCAGCAGCAGCGGGGTGGCGTGCACCCCGGCCAGCAGGCCCGCCGCGGTCGCCACGATGAGCAGCCCGCGCAGCACGTTCGCGTAGAGCAGCACCCGGCGGCGATCCCATCGGTCGAGCAGCGCGCCCGCGTACGGGCCGATGATCGAGTACGGCAGCAGCAGGGCCGCGAAGCCGCCGGCGATGGCCAGCGGATCGGTTTGCCGTTCGGGGTTGAACAGAATCGCGCCCGAGAGCGCGGCCTGGAACATGCCGTCGCCGAACTGTCCGGACAGCCGGACCAGCGTCAGCCGCAGGGTGCCGGGATTCTCGCGGAGCCCGGTCGCGACCGCGGCCAGCCGGGCGCGCAGGGTGGCCGGCGGCGGCGCGGTCACCGGGACGGGTGCGTGGTCACCAGCGCGAAGACGGCAGCGCGCATATCGTCGGCCATGGGCAGGTTGTCGACGGTGTCGGCGTCGATCCACTGGAAGCGGTCGTGCTCGAGGGGGTCGAGCCGGATCTCGGCGGCCTCGGTCTCGACCACGAAGCTGTATTTGCGTACCCGGGACTTGGTGCGGGTGGCGTAGTCGAATCCGCCCAGCACGTCGGTGATCCGCACGACGCTCAGCCCGGTCTCCTCGAACAGTTCGCGGGCCACGCAGTCGGCGAAGGACTCGCCGGATTCCACGCCGCCGCCGGGCAGTTCCCACATCCCCCCGTGCGAACCTTCGGCGACACGCCGCACGACCAGCAGTTTGCCGTCCCGGAATACGGCCACGCCCACCACGAAATGAGCGATCCCCTCGCTCTCGGCCTGTTGTCGGAGCTCGCGTTCGATGCCCGCGAGTGCCTCGGGTCGCATCCCCCTGCTCTCCCTCCCGTTTCGCTTGCGGCACATCATGATACGGTCGCCGACCGAAACCCGCTGGCGGGTACGACGGCGTGCGGGCGGGCGTCACCGCCGCGCACTCACAATCGCCGGGCATTTGCCCGGACCGGTTGCCGAGAGCGTAGTACCTGGTCGGCGGCGTGCGGAGCAGCGCTGCTCTCACGCTAGAATTTAACCCGGAATTCAGGTTGGGCCGCCGTATCGGCCCCTACCCTGGAATCCGATCGGTGCTCGCCGGTGAGAGGAGTACGGCGGTGTCCACCCTCACGACACCACACATCGATATCCATCGTGGCGGCGACCGCATGAAAACCCGTGTGTCGTGGCTGGATTCGAAGCATTCGTTCTCGTTCGGGGAACACTACGATCCCGACAACACCCACCATGGCCTGCTGCTGGTCAACAATGAGGACATCGTCCTGCCCGGCGAGGGCTTCGAGACCCATCCGCACCGGGACATGGAAATCGTCACCTGGGTGCTGAGCGGCAGCCTGGTCCATCAGGATTCGCTGGGACACAGCGGGGTCATCTATCCCGGCCTGGCCCAGCGCATGAGCGCCGGTACCGGCATCCTGCATTCGGAGAAGAACGATTCCTGGCGGTTCAGCAATGCGCCCGAACACCAGGAGCCGGTGCATTTCGTCCAGATGTGGGTGGTGCCCGACGATTCCGGGCTGACCCCCGGCTATCAGCAGCTGGAGATCGACGACGAGCTGGCCGGCGGCGGCCTGATCACGGTGGCCTCGGGCCTGCCCCGCTACCGCGACCGCACCGCCATCGCCATCGCCAGCAGCCACTCCGCCCTGCACGTGGCCCGGATGTCCGGCGACGCCGCAGAGATCCGCCTGCCGGAAGCCCCCTACCTGCATGTCTTCATCGCGCGCGGCGAGGTCGAGATGGAGGGGGCGGGCACCCTGTACGAGGGCGACGCGGTGCGGTTGACGCGCAGCGGAGGCCAGCGGGTCACCGCGAACATGCCGTCGGAGATTCTGGTGTGGGAAATGCATGCCCGACTCGGCGGGCAATAGCATCGACGCATGAACCAGTACCCGCCACCGGGGCAGTACGGCCAGTACCCGCCGCCTCCGCCCGGAAACTATCCGCCGCCCGGCGGACCGCAGTACTGGCAGGAATCGCCGCAGCGCAAGGGCATGGCGATCACCGCGATGGTCTTCGGCATCCTGGGCCTGCTCACCTTCTGGACGGTGCTGCTCACCATCGTCGGCGTCCTGTGCGGCGTGCTCGCGATCATTCTCGGCGTGATCGCCGCGACGAAGGCGCGCCGCGGTACGTCCGGCGGCTTCGGAATGGCGCTGGCGGGCGCGATCATGGGAGCCATCAGCCTGATCGGCGGCATTCTGGTCGGCGTGCTGGTGTGGGTCGTCTTCAAGGACACCGGCGGCACCGACCTGATCGACTGCCTGAACAAGGCCGGCGGCGACAGCTCCAAGGTTCAGCAGTGCCAGGAGGAATTCAACAAGCGGGTCGAGGACAAGTTCAGCGTCACGCTGACGCCCGCGCCTACCCGCTGACCGGATGGCACTCGCGGGTGGCGGCCAGCACCTCGGCCAGTTCGGGGCGAAAGTCCCCTTCCGGTGGGTGAATCCACGTCCGGTAGGCGCTGTGCTCGTCCGCGGGAGACGGCAGCACGATGGTGCTGCCCGGCTGCGCTACGGACGCGCAATCGCGGAATAGGTCTGAGAACAAAGCGGTGTCGTGATACGAGTCGTCCGTGGGGCCCGTCAGGAAGGTCCAGCGGCCCGAGCGCGGGTGGGCGATGACGGGCCCGCAGCGGCGGCGGGCGACCAGGTGGTCGCGGACCCGGTGGCCCAGGTCGGCGGGCATGGTCACGGCCCCGACGGCCCCGACCTCCAACATGATTCGGCTCAGTGTCGAGTCCACCACGCCGTAGAGGCCGTGCTCCTTGCGATAGTGCCGGCACCGGGCCAGCGCTTCCTGGGTGGCGGTATACGAGGACGGGTCCAGCGCGCTCATGGCGAACCTCCTGCTACCGACCTTAGGTCCGGGCTATCGGTATGACAATAGTCACACGCCAGCGAGTTCCCCAGCGTAGCATCACTGCTCATGGCTCCCGTCTCGCCCACCGTCGCCCGGTGGGAGCTGGTCCTGCGATTGCGCGAACTGCGTGAGCAGTGCGGCTTCGATTCGGCGACCTTCGCCAAGCGTGTCGGCTTCACCCCCGCCAACTGGTCGCACGTGGAGAAGGGCCGGCGCGTTCTCACGGCGACCACCATCGGCCCGGTGCTGGAGCTGCTCGAGGTGGAGGGCGAGGAGCGCGCGGAACTGCTGGAACTGCTGGCGCTGAGCAAGGAGCGCGGCTGGTGGGCCAGGTCCTCGGCGCTGATCGGGCCGGAGCTGCAACGGTATTACGGCATGGAGCTGGGCGCGGAGAGCATCCGCAGCTACGACAGCCTAGTGGTGCCCGGGTTGTTGCAGACCGAGGAATACGCGCGGGCGCTCATCAGCGCCGACGTCATGATCCGTCCCGTCCAGGTGGAACAGCTGGTGGCGGTGCGGCTGAAGCGGCAGGAACGGTTACGCGGCGACGACCGGGTGGAACTCACCGCGGTGATCGGCGAGGCCACGCTGCTACAGCAGATCGGCGGCCCGAAAGTATTGCGCGGGCAACTGGAACATCTGGCAACACTGCTGGACGAGCTGGATTCCATTTCGGTGCGGGTGATTCCGTTCACCGCGACCCGCGGCGCACTGCTGGGCGGGTCGAGTTTCCATCTGCTGGATTTCGCTTCCGAGAATCTTCCGACGTTCACCTGGGTGGAGAGCGCGGTTTTCGGTGGGGCGGTGGAGGATTCGTCGCAGATTCGCGATCTGCGGTTCGCATTTGTGCGTGCGCTCGACCAATCTCTCGGTCGCGCAGAATCTTTGGAGCTCATCAAACGCTATTCGCAAGGGTAGGATACGCATGCGTAACGGTAAAATGCTGCCCATGCTAAACACCGCGAACTATCAGCCGGTAACCTGCGGCTGGTTCACGTCGTCCCGTACCAATAACGGAAATCAGTGCGTGGAGGTTCGATTCGACGGTGATGCGGTGCTCATCCGCGACAGCAAGTACCGGCGCAATCCGGAACATCGCCTTGAAGACGAGCCCATCATCACCGTCGCCGCGACCGAATGGATGACATTCCTGGCCGCTGTGCTGGGCCGCCACTCCCTCCGCACCGCGCTCAGCGCGGAGACCGGTGCGGACGGCCACACCACCCTCCGGCACCGCGACACCACCCTGGTCTACACCCCCGGCGAATGGCGCGCCTTCGTCGCCGGGGCCCGCGACGGGGAGTTCGACCGGATACCAGTGCCCGCTTGAGCTGCCTGCGCCCAAGTCGCGGGGAGGCGGATCTGTGCATACTGGTTTGCGTGACTTCGCAGCTGACGCCTCCCTCCGGTATCGACCTGTCCTTCCGTGACGCGGACGTACGGGTGCAGGACGACCTGTTCGCGCACGTCAACGGCAAATGGCTGGAGAACTACGAGATACCGGCCGACCGGGCGGTGGACGGTGCCTTCCGCACGCTCTACGACCAGGCGGAACTGGATGTGCAGAAGATCATCCAGGACGCCTCGGCGGCCGACGCCGCGCCCGGCACCGAAGAGCGCAAGATCGGCGATCTCTACAACAGCTTCATGGCCGACGAGGCCATCGAGGCGGCGGGCCTGACCCCGATCGCCGAGGAGCTGGCCGCCGTGGCCGGCGTCGCCGACCGTTCGGACTTCGCCGCGCTCATCGGCCGCCTGCAGCGCACCGGCGTGGGCGGCGCGCTGGCCTTCTACGTCGACACCGATGACAAGAACTCCGCCCGGTATCTGGTGCACGCCACCCAGTCGGGCATCGGCCTGCCCGACGAGTCGTACTACCACAAGGACGAATACGCGGAGATCCGCGAGAAGTACGTCGCCCACATCCGCCGCATGTTCGAGCTGGCCGGGTTGGACCATGACGCCCAGCGGGTTTTCGAGTTGGAGACCAAGCTGGCCGCGGGTCACTGGGACGTGGTGCGCCGCCGCGATGCCGAATTGAGCTACAACCTCACCACTTTCGACGCGCTGGCCGCCGAGAACCCGGAATTCGACTGGACCGCCTGGACTTCCGCGCTGGCCGCGGGACTGGATCGCTCCGGTGCGGAGCTTTTCGCGGAACTCGTCGTGCGCCAGCCCGATTACGTGCGCACCTTCGCCCAGCTGTGGGCCTCGGAATCGCTGGCGGACTGGAAGGCCTGGGCGGCCTGGCGGGTGGTGAAAGCCCGCGCGCCGTACCTGACCGCGGATCTGGTGGAGGCCAACTTCGACTTCTACGGCCGCACCCTGACCGGCGCGCAGGAGAATCGGGAGCGCTGGAAGCGCGGCGTCTCCCTGGTGCAGGACCTGCTGGGCGAGGCCGTGGGCAAGCTCTATGTGGCCCGGCACTTCCCGCCGGAGGCCAAGGCCCGCATGGTCGAGCTGGTGGCGAACCTGCAGGAGGCCTACCGCCGCAATATCTCCGAGCTGGAGTGGATGGGCCCGGACACCCGGCAGGCCGCACTGGCCAAGCTGGAGAAGTTCACCCCCAAGATCGGCTACCCGGAGGAGTGGCGTGACTACGCCGCGGTCACCGTGGATCCGGCCGACGTGGTGGGCAACTACCGCAGCGGCTACGCCGCTGAGCACGACCGCGACCTGAACAAGCTGGGTGGCCCGGTGGACCGCGGCGAATGGTTCATGACCCCGCAGACGGTGAACGCCTACTACAACCCGGGCATGAACGAGATCGTCTTCCCGGCGGCCATTCTGCAGCCCCCGTTCTTCGACATGAATGCCGACGACGCCGCCAACTACGGCGGTATCGGCGCGGTCATCGGGCACGAGATCGGCCACGGCTTCGACGATCAGGGCTCCAAGTACGACGGCGACGGCAATATGGTCGACTGGTGGACCGAGTCGGACCGCACCGAATTCGGCAAGCGCACCAAGGCTTTGATCGACCAGTACAACCAGTTCTCCCCCAAGGACCTGTCGGCGGACCACAAGGTCAATGGCGAGTTCACCATCGGTGAGAACATCGGCGACCTGGGCGGTCTCTCGATCGCCCTGGAGGCGTACCGGATCGCCATCGAGGGCCAGGACTCCCCCGTCCTCGACGAACTCACCGGCCTGCAGCGGGTGTTCTTCGGCTGGGCGCAGGTGTGGCGCACCAAGGCGCGCACCGAGGAGGCCATCCGCCGCCTCGCCGTGGACCCGCACTCGCCGCCGGAGTTCCGTTGCAATGGCGTGGTCCGCAACCTCGACAGCTTCCACCAGGCCTTCGGTGTGCGGCCGGGTGACGAGCTCTATCTGGATCCCGCTGAGCGCGTGAAGATCTGGTAGCCCGGACCGGGCCCTCGCCGAGGCGGCGGGGGCCCGGCCGGCTAGCGCAGGCGCTCTTCGGTTTCCGCGTCGAAGAAGAAGAGTTCGTCCTGCTTGGGCGTCAGGAGCAGACGGTCGCCCAGCGCGACCTGGAAGCGCCGATCCACCCGCGCGACCACCCGGCCGGAGCGGCTGGACCATTCGTCGGCCACGCCGTGCGAGTAGACGAACGACTCCGAGCCGAGCTCCTCGAGCAGTTCCACCTCGACTGCGAGCGTATTGCCCGCATCGGTGGTTACCTCCCAGGATTCGGGCCGGATGCCGACGATCACGTTCTTGCCGTCGATATTGTGCGGCAGGGGAATTCGCAGGTCGTTCAATACAGCCGCACCGTCGCGGACCGGCGCGGTCAGCAGGTTCATGCCGGGCGAGCCGATGAATCCGGCGACGAAGGTATTGACCGGATCGTCGTAAAGCTCACGGGGAGCGGCGATCTGCTGCAGCTTCCCGTCCTTCATCACCGCGACCCGGTGCCCCATGGTCATGGCCTCGACCTGATCATGGGTCACGTACACGGTGGTGGTGCCCAGCCGCTTCTGCAGGGCCGCGATCTGCGAGCGGGTCGAAACCCGCAGCTTGGCATCGAGATTCGACAGCGGCTCGTCCATGCAGAACACCTGCGGCCGCCGCACGATGGCCCGGCCCATGGCGACGCGCTGGCGCTGGCCGCCCGACAGCCGTGCGGGCTTGCGGTCGAGCAGATCCTCCAGCTCCAGCATGTCCGCCGCCTCGGTGACGCGAACCCTGGTGTCGGCCTTGCTCATACCCGCATTGCGCAGTGCGAATCCCATGTTCTCGGCCACGGTCATATTCGGATAGAGCGCGTAGCTCTGGAACACCATGGCCACGTCGCGCGAACGCGGCGGCAGGGCGGTCACGTCGAGTCCGCCGATCCGAATGCGCCCGGCGGTCACCGCTTCGAGACCCGCCAGCATGCGCAGACTGGTGGACTTGCCGCAGCCCGAAGGCCCGACCAGCGCCAGGAATTCGCCGTCGGCGATGTCCAGATTCAGGTCGTCGACCGCGGGGCCGGGCGCACCCGGATAGGTGAGGGAAACTCCCTCGAACTGCACAGTCGCCATGCCGGCGTCTCTCCTTGTCCAATGCTCACGCTGCCGGGGCCGCCGTGGTTACGCAGGCGCTGCGGCCTCCGGCCCCCGACGTCAGCGTGCGGGTGCGTCTCTACTTGGGCAGCTTGGGCGTGATCTGCCGGTCGATGATCGTCTGTAGCTGGTTGGCGATGTCGCCGAAAGCCGCTGCGGTGTCCCGGTTCTGCAGGCCGATCTGCTCGAGCCCGGTGCCGATGATCTGGTCGCCGCCGGGCACGAACACGCGCGCGTAGTTCTGCGGCTTGGTCAGCGGCAGCTGGTCGATCGCGGTCTTGAAGTTCGGGTTCTTGGCCAGGAAGTCCTGCATGCCCGGATCCTGCTGCGCCGACTTGCGCACCGGCACATAGCCGGTGGCCTGCGAGAAGTACGAGGTGTTGGCCGCATTGGTGATGAACTCGATGAACTTCAGCGCATTCTCCTTGCGGGCGTCACTGATCCGCGACGGGATCGCCAGGCCGGCGCCGCCGGTGGTGCAGCCCGCCAGCCCGTTCGGGTGCGGCAGGAAGCCGGTGCCGAACTGGGTCTTGCCCGCCGCATTGGTGTTGATGCTCTTCAGGTCTCCGGTGGAGCCGATGGCCGAGGCGATGATGCCGTTGCCGAAGTCCACGGCGTAGGTGGGCCGGATGCTGGCGTACTTCTTGGTATTGATGGAGTCGCGCAGGTAGTTTCCGGCCTTGATGGTGGCCGGGTCGTTGAACTTCAGCTTCCACTCGTCCGAGTACGCGCCGCCGAAGGTCCAGCACGGACCCTGGAAGGTCCAGGCCAGGTAGTTCTTGGCGTCGCCCCAGCCGTGCGCCCACTTGCCGTCGCCCATCACGCTCTGGATCTTCGGGCCCCACTCGTCGAACTCGTCCCAGCTGTTCGGCGTGCGGTCGGGCAGTCCGGCCTTGGCCCAGACGTCCTTGTTGTAGTAGAAGATCTGCGTCGAGCGCGAGTACGGCAGCGCCCAGGTCTTGCCGTTGAACTTGTAGTCGCCGACGAAGGTGTCCACGTAGTCGGACACGTTCACCCCGGCCGCGGAGAAGTGGCTGTCCAGCGGCTCGATGGTGCCGTTGAGCGCGTAGTTGAACCACCATACGTCGGACAGGATGACCACGTCGGGCAGTTCACCACCGGAGAGCGCGGCGTTGAACTTGGTCGCGACCTCCTCGTAGTTCTTGCCCGCGTCCACCAGATTGACCTTCAGGTCCGGGTACTTGGCCTGGAACCGGTTGATCAGCTCGGTCTCCTGGTCCTTGGAGGTGCCGGGGTGGTTGGACCAGAAGGTGATGGTCTTCGAGTCACCGCCCTGCGTGCCGCCGCCACCGGATCCGGCGCACGCGGTCAGCGCCGCCGCACCCGCGGCCGCGCCCGCCAAGCCGAGAAACCCGCGTCGTGAGAGAGCGGGAAAACGTGAATCCGACACAGGAATCTCCTTCTGGGACTTAACCCTTGACCGCACCTGAGGTGAGGCCCTTGATCATCTGGCGCTGGAGCACCAGGAAGACGATGAGGATGGGGAGCATGGTCAGGATGACCCCGGCCATGACCGGACCCCAGTTGGTGACGCTCGGGTTCTCGGTGTTCTGCAGCAGGGTCAGGCCGACCGGCAGCGTGGCCACCCGCGCGTCGTCGGCCATCAGGAACGGCCACAGGTATTCGTTCCACTCGTTCACCAGCGTGACCACCGCGAACGCCACCATGGTGGGTCCGGACATGGGCAGCACCACCCGGGTCAGCAGCCGCCACCAGCCCGCGCCGTCCATCCGCGCGGCCTCGATGACCTCGCTCGGCAGCGACAGGAAGTGATTGCGCATCAGGAAGGTGCCGAACGCGACGCCGCAGAGCGGAACGATGATGCCCTGGAAGGTGTTTCGCCAGCCCAGCTGGGCGATGAGCGCGTAGTTGGAGATGATGGTGATCTGGTTGGGCACCATGAGCGCCGCGATGATCACCAGGAACACGATGTTCTTGCCGGGGAAGCGCAGGAACACCAGCCCGTAGGCGCTGAGCACGCCCAGCACGAACTTCACCGCCGAGACGATGCCGGTCACGATGATCGAGTTCCGCAGGAACTGCCAGAACGGCAGCGTGGTGGTGGCGTCGTGGTAGTTCGACGCCAGCCAGCGCTCGGGCCAGTAGCTGACCGGCTGGGAGTAGACCTCCCCGTGCGCCATGAAGGAGCGGGTGAGGATGTAGTACAGCGGGACGCCGACGATGATCAGCACGCACACCATGGCGGCGTAGCCGAACACCTTGGCCCACAGTTCCCGGTCGCGGAAAGCGCTCAGCGCGTTGAGCCGGTTCACTTCTCGTCCCCTCGGTCCATGATGCGCACCTGCACCAGCGTCACGATGAGCAGCACCAGGAACATGATGGTGGCGACGGCCGCCCCGTATCCGGCCCGCTGGTTCACCCAGGATTCGCGATAGACCTGATAGATCATGGTGGTGGTGCCGGTGCCGATGGGCCCGCCACGGGTCATCACATTGATGAGGTCGAAGACCTGAAGTGAGTTGAGCAGCACCGTGATCGACAGGAAGTAGGTGGTGGGTCGCAGCTGCGGCAGCAACACCCGGGTGAAGGTGGTCCAGCGGCTCGCGCCGTCGATCTCGGCGGCCTCCATGAGGTCGGCCCGAACCCCTTGCAGCGCTGCCAGATAGATGACGAAGCTGTAGCCCAGGTTCTTCCAGATATAGGTGACCGTGATCATGAACAGTGCCCAGTGCGGGTTCTGCGCGAAGTCGGGTGAGTGCATCCCCATTCGCTCCAGCAGATCCGGGACCAGGCCGAAGCCGGGGTCGAAGATGAACTGGAAGCCGACGCCGATGGCCGCGCCGGAGATGACGTAGGGCGCGAAGATGGCGGATCGGACCACATTGCGCCCGAACAGTTTGCGATCCAGCAGCAGGGCCAGCGCCAGGCCCAGCACCATGCTGCCGAGTACGGCGGCGACGGTGAAGATCACCGTATTGCCGACGATCTGCCAGGAGTCGTCGCGGCCGAACCACTCGGTGTAGTTGTCGAAACCGACCCAGTTCAGGCTGGTCGCCGAGATGTTCCAGTCGGTGAACGACAGGCGGATATTGTCGACCAGCGGCCGATAGACGAACAGCCCCAGCAGAATCAGGTTCGGCGCGACCAGGACCACGAAGAGCGCATGGTCCTGCCAGGGTCTGCTTCGCCACCCGCGCCCCGGGGGCGTCGGGAGTACTCGTTCGGGCCAAGATCGCACCCGCGCAGCCTTGCGGTTCGGGGCTACTGACTGGTTAATTCCGGATGGAAGATCGCTGAACTGTCGATCGGCGCGCGCCACCGACTGTTCACCGGTCACACCCTCGAGCGGCGCGGACATGCGCCGAATCGTACGACCGCCCAACTTGTTTCGAGACCGAATTCATGTGAACGGTCGGCCAACAGCAAGAACGGGCGAGCGTCGCGCCCAAATGGGCGGGACGCTCGCCATGAAGGTGACAACTGATTTCGCAAGTGTCCGGGTAACTCACCGGGTACCCCCGAAATCGGTTCGCTTCTCAACCGCCGGCACGCGTGCATGAGAGTTAGCGGCTCTCTGCCGTGCGCTGAAGGCTCGGAGAGGCGGGGGCGTCAGTTCCAGTCGCCCCAGCCGTCGCTGGTGGAGAAGGTGCCGCCGTTGGTGTTCTTGACGATCACCGGGTCACCCTTCTTCACGTTCTCCTGGAACCACTTGGCGTCCTCGGTGGAGACGTTCAGGCAGCCGTGCGAGGTGTCCGAAACGCCCTGCTGCGCAACGCTCCACGGGGCGGCGTGCACGAAGATGCCGCTGTTGGACATGCGGGTGGCGTACTCGACCTCGAGCTTGTAGCCCTGCGGATCGGTCACCGGCACACCGTAGGTGGAGGAATCCATGATCATCTTGCGGTTCTTCTCGCTGATGATGTAGGTGCCGTTCGGGGTCTCGTGATCCTTCTTGCCCATGGAGGTCGGCATGGTCTTCACGACCTCGCCGTTGTGGGTCACGGTGATCTCGTGGGTGGTGTCGTCGGCAGTGGTGATGAACTCGTCGCCGATCTGGTAGGCGACGTCGGTGCCGCCCGCCTGGACGGTCACCTTGGAGCCGGCCGGCCAGAAGTCCTCGGGCCGCCAGCGCACC
This sequence comes from Nocardia sp. NPDC059236, assembly GCF_042754085.1. NCBI lineage: Bacteria > Bacillati > Actinomycetota > Actinomycetes > Mycobacteriales > Nocardiaceae > Nocardia > Nocardia sp. NPDC059236. The sequence continues at coordinate 208,401 of NZ_JBHZAF010000013.1, read as the reverse complement.
TGCTTGTCGCCCATCCAGTAGAAGTGGCCGCTCACCTTGTTGGTGGAGGTGATGCGAATCGACTTCTCGGCGGCCGCGTGATCGCCGACCGGGTCCTTGAAGTTGATGATGATCGGCATGGCCACGCCGACCACATCCCCGTCACCCGGGCTGACGTTCGGGGCCGCGAAGTTGGCGGGCGGAATCGGCGCCTTGGCATTCGGGTCGGTGGGCAGCGAGCCCGGCTCGGGCTGCGGCATGACCGCGGAGGGCACGCCAGGTACGTCCGGTCCGCCCGGCCATAGCGGAGTCGCTGAGGCGGGTGCTGCCACCACTGCTCCGGTCGCCGCGACGGCGGCGAGGGCGATCAGTCCCGTTTTCCGATACCGGGTATGGCGCACAGCTCGGTCCTCTCAGATCCTCGTTCACACGCAGATTGCGGGCACACTTCACCCGCGCAGGTCCCAACCCGCGTCCATTACTACAGCGATCCGTCCGGCAAGCCAATTGGCTTCTGCCAGTTATGCATACCGGCTAACTGGTGTGCACTGCGTCACGGGTCTGCGGGTTGGTTACTCGACTGGCGCGAATGCGCCGATGACATCGGCGATTCCCCGAAAGTGACACCGGCGCGGCCGCATTCGGAGTGCTCACTTCCCGAAACCTGCTTGTGATCGAAATCACTGAGGTCCCTTCAGGACCCGGCGACCTCGAACGTGATGGCGCTGCGCGGCCCGACCGTGATGGTGTGCGGCACCGACATCGGCGCGGGCCCGCGCGCGAACCGCGGCGACAACCGCAGCCGCACATCGGTCAATACAGTAGCCAGCACAATGCGAAGTTCGTAATCGGCCAGCGCCGCACCGACGCAACGCCGGTGCCCGCCGCCGAACGGGGCGTACTCGAACGGGCTGTAGCGGCGCTCCAGAAACCGCTCGGGCCGGAACCGCCGCGGCTGCGGCCACACCGCGGGATCGGTGTGCAGCAGGTGCACCGAGATCCCCATGGTGTCCCCCGCCGACAGCGGCACCCCGCGCAGCGTGAAATCACCGGTGAGCCTGCGCAATACGATCGGCACCGGCGGATGCAACCGCAGCGTCTCCTGGCATACCGCATCCAGGTAGGGCAGCGCCATCAGTTCGGCCGGGCCGGGATCGCTTCCGGCGGCGGCTAATTCGGTGCGCAGCCGGGCCAGCGCCTCCGGTTCCCGGTGCAGCCGGTACAGCGCCCACACCAGCGCGGTCGCCGTGGTCTCGTGCCCCGCCACCAGCAGGGTGCGCAATTGCTCGCGCAGGTCGGTGTCGGTGATGGCACTGCCGTCCTCGTAGCGAGTGTCCAGCATGAGCGCCAGCAGATCCGCCCCGCCGCCCCCGTCCGCGCGCCGCCGCGCCACCTCGGCGTCGATGAGTTCGTCGAGCCGATCTCGCGCCGTGCTGAACCGCTCCCAGCCGGACAGCCCGAACAGCTTGCGCCGCAATGCCGGAACCATGAACAGCGTGCTGCCGAAGGACTCCAGGAATTCCTTTGTGACGGTGGTGTATTCGGCTCGGCGCGCCGCATCGTCGATGCCGAACACCGCCGCCAGGATGACCCGCAGCGTCAGTGCCCGCGCCGCCGCCCGGGCATCGATGCGGGTGCCGGGCCGCCACGGGGTTCCGGTCCGCTCCCCGCTCAGCTCGGCCCGGGCCGCCTCGCGAATGGTGTTGCCGTAGGCGCTGATTCGATTGCGGTGCAATGCCGGCGCGAGCAGCGCCCGCTCGCGCCGGTGCCGGCCGTCGCGGGCCAGGATGAGCGAGGCCGCGCCCACCATGGGCTCGATGGGATTGGGCAGCGGCGGTTCCAGCAGGTCCACCGGGGCCCGGAAGAACTCGCGCGCTCCCTCGGGAGTGCCGGTGAAGAGCACCGGTCCCAGGGCCGGCATCCGCACCCGGAAGGGGTCACCGTAGCGCCCGCGCCGCCAGGAGAGATAGCGCTCCAGGATGTCGGTGCTCATGGCTTCCTATACGAAATGCCGGACCGCCTCGGTTCGATCTTCCCGGTGTCCGTGGTGTATGCATGGGCACAGAAGTCAAATCTGTTTGTTTCGAAATATAGGACTCGCCCGTGTTGCGTCAGCAGCTTTCCGCCCGGATCGCCCTGCCCGCGATCTCCGCCGCCGCCCTGCTGCTCGCCGGCTGCGGGACCACCGTTTCCGGCCATCCCCAGGCCGCCCCCGGCGACATCGTGCTCCCCACCAAGGCCCCCGGCGCCACCCCAGGCAAACCCTCCGGCAAGCCCGGTTCGGGTGCGCCCACCACCACCCCGCGCGCGGACCGCGGCGGCAACACCGACTTCCAGGCCTCGATCGGCGACTGCGTGCAGCTCGGTGGCACCACCGACAATGCCAGCATCCAGAAGGCGAGCTGCGGCAGCCAGGACTCCAACTACAAGGTGACCGGCAAGGCCCCGCGCAATGCCCAGTGCGGCAAGGATTCCGACCAGGTCTACTACGAAACCCTCAATGGTATGGAGACCGGCGCCCTCTGCCTGACCATCGACTGGGTGGTCAGCGACTGCATGGACGTCGGCAACGACGCGGCCCACCGCATCCCCTGCACCGCCACCACGGCCACCGAGGGTGTGAAGGTGGTGTCGATCGTGCAGAACAGCAGCAGCGTCGACGACTGTCCCGACGGCGACCAGGGCTACGTCTACGACGAACGCAATTTCGTCGTCTGCGTCAACACCCTCAAATAGCAACCGGGGCGGTGATTCCCGAATCACCGCCCCGGTCAGCATTGTTCGGGGATCAGATCACCATGTAGCCGGAGCCGATGCTGCCCCGGCCGTTGAGGTCGGCCATGATCGAGCTCATGTTGGTGCCGACCTCGGGGCCGAAGCAGGCCACCGCCAGGTAGGCGTTGACCATGCCGACGAGGGTGGTGCCGACGACGACCGGCGCGCCGGAATCGCCCTCCACCACGCACATCTGACTCCAGGTCTCGACGTTGGTGTCGAAGACGTCGCCCCAGGCGATGCCGCAGGTATTGCCGGTGGTGCGGCCCTCCTTGCAGACGATCATGGGGAATCCGGGCGGGCCGCCGATCCCGGTGATGGTGACATTGCCGATGTGGTTGACCGGGATGACACGGTCCGGATCGAACTGGATGACGGCGTAGTCGAGATCGTGGTTGGAGTAGACGAACTGACCGATCTGTCCTGCGGCGCGATCCTTTTCGGCCCAGACCCGGGACCCGGCGTCGCCGCAGTGGCCGGCGGTCAGGCCGACCAGCCGTCCGGCGCCGTCGTGACCGATGGTGGTCACCGTGCACTCGTACTGATCATCGATGATGATCCCGGAGCCGCCACCGATGACGGCGGGCGCTGCATCGGCGTGAGCGGCTCCGATTCCGAAGAGCGCGGTGCTCAGGGCAATGGCGAATGCGCCGGTCGCCCCGGCGAGTTTCTTGATCATGTCCCTCCAGACGTCGGAAGCCGCACGAATCTCAACCTGCGGTTACTCATCCTGTCAGTATTCGAGCCCGGTTGCTCGTTGTACTGCCACATGTTGCGTAGCCGTGTCCTGCCGCGGTTCGCGGCCGATACCTAGTTGGATGTGGATTACGGGACAATACGCAATAGCTATCGAATTCCGATAAATTTGTTCCTACAAATTGTTACCCGGTCGATGTCTGCATACACCGGTGGATAGTTCAAAACTAGAACAAGTTCTAGATCTCTGCCAGGTTTTTTGCCCCGTAAACCGACCCTGATGTGGCTGTTCACAGCAATACATCGAAAGTGATCCGCCTCTATGACCGGAACCACAATCGGTGGTGTGTTTTTCCTAACTCCGTAGTAGGGTGCGTCCAGCAACAGTCGCCGGAGACGGGTAACTCCGGCGTCGAGAGGGGTAGTCAGTGCAGTTGACCAAGAGCCCGGGGGACCAGGGAAGCCCACCGTCACCATCACGGATGAATGTGGCCGTGGATTGGGCCAAGGCGTACTGGCAGGATCATCCGAAACGGTCGCTGGAAACCGGTGGCCGGATGATGTCGATGGGTGTCGCCGCGGTCGCCGAGCTTTTCATCGCGATCTTCCGCCGGCGCTTCCCCTACCGTGAGTTCATCCGGCAGTGCGCGTTCATGGCGAATGTCGCCGCGGCGCCCACCCTGCTGGTCGCCATTCCGATCGCCGTCATCGTTTCGATTCAGGTCGGATCGGTGGCCGGGCAGGTCGGCGCAACGTCCTTCATCGGCGCGGCCAACGGTCTGGGCATCATTCAGCAGGGCGCGCCGCTGGTCACCGCGCTCATGATCTCCGGCGCTGTCGGTTCCGCCATCTGTGCCGACCTCGGCTCCCGCACCATCCGCGAGGAGATCGACGCCATGAAGGTCATGGGCGTCGATCCCATGCGGCGTCTGGTCGCTCCGCGTCTCGGCGCGGCCATGCTGGTTTCGGTATTGCTGTGTGGTTTCGTGGTTTTCGTCGGCTTCCTGACCGGCTACATGTTCAACATCTTCGTCCAGAACGGCACGCCGGGCTCCTACATCAGTACGTTCTCGTCGTTCGCGATCACGGCGGATCTGGCTGTGGCCCTGCTGAAGTCGCTCATCTACGGCCTGTTCGCGGCCGTCATCGCCTGTGACTCGGGGCTCAACGCCAAGGGCGGTCCCGGTGGCGTGGCGAACGCGGTGAACACCGCCGTGGTCATGTCCGCGGTCATGCTCTTCGGCGTCAACCTGATGATGACGCAGCTGTACAACACCCTTTTCCCCCCGCAGGTGGTCTGAGTCGTGTCAGCTACGTACGTACCGCCGCTGCTGCGGCCGTTCCAACGGATCAAGGGCGCGGCCAACTCGCCGCGTGACTGGCTGGCGCGCATCGGCCACCAGGTGTTCTTCTTCCTGCGCTCGGTCGGCTCCATGCCGCTCGCATTCAAGCACTACCCCAAAGAGGTGTGGCGGCTGCTGTCCGACGTCACCTGGGGCAACGGCAATCTCATCGTCGGTGGCGGCACCATCGGCGTGGTGCTGATCCTGTCGGCGTTCGGCGGCATGACCGTCGCCATCCAGGGCTACACCTCGCTGAACCTGCTCGGCCTTAGCCCGCTCACCGGCGCCATCTCGGCCTTCGCCACCACGCGTGAGCTCGGGCCCATGCTGGCGACGGTCGCCTTCGCGGCGCAGGCGGGCTGCCGGTTCACCGCGCAGCTGGGCGCCATGCGCATCTCCGAGGAGATCGACGCGCTTGAATCGGTTGCCATCCGGCCGCTTCCGTATCTGGTCAGCACCCGCATGATCGCGGCCATGATCGCCATCGTGCCGCTGTACTGCGTGGCGCTGCCGCTGGCCTACATCTCCTGCTCGCTGACCGTGTCCCTGGTCGGCGGCACCGCGACAGGCACCTTCCAGCACTACTTCTATCAATTCCTGGTGCCGCACGATGTGCTGTACTCACTGCTGAAGGCGATCCTCTTCGTCGCGATCACCACGTTCATCCAGTGCTACTACGGGTATTTCGCCTCCGGCGGCCCGGAGGGCGTGGGTGTGGCGGCCGGTCGCGCGATCAAGCTGTGCATCATCGCGGTCGTCTTCGCCGACCTGTTCATGACGTTGGCGATCTGGGGCGTGAACCCTGGCATCCGGATCTCGGGATAGGGGGCGCACACGATGATCATCGATCCGAGCGGGCGCGGACCGACGATGCGGCAGTTGCTCATCGCCGGTGCCTGCGGCCTCACCGTCATCGCGATCGTGCTGGGCTTCCTGTTCGCCCGGTACCGCGGTTATTTCGTCGAAAAGGTCAATGTCACAGCGAATCTGACCACCACCGGTGACGGCCTGCCGGCCAATGCCGACGTGAAGTTCCGCGGCGTGCTGGTCGGCGCCGTCAAGGACGTGTCGGTCGCGGCCAAGGGGACGAAGCAGGAGGTGCACATCGAGATGAAGCCGGAGTACGCCGGCGGCGTCCCGGCCAATGTCACCGCGCGCGTGGTGCCCTCCAACCTGTTCGCCGTCACCTCGGTCGAACTCGTCTACAACGGACCGGATTCCACGCATCTGAAGGAGGGTTCGCAGATCGCGGAGGACACCTCCAAGGGCACGATCGCGCTGCAGGACACCCTCACCACGGTCCGCAATATCCTGAGCAAGATCGATCCGGTACAGCTGGGCCGCGTGCTGGGCACGCTGTCCTACGCGCTGGACGGCAGCAGCCGCATGCCCGGCTCCACCATCGAGCGCGTCGACCGCTGGCTCGAGGGGGTGCGCGGGGCGGTGCCGAATGTCGGCGGCTTCCTCGACGACTTCTCCTCCTCCTTCCACGCGCTCAACCAGTCCGCGCCGGAACTGATGGGCGTGCTGTCGGATTCGGTGAAGACCGCGCAGACCATCTCCGACCGCCGGGCCGAGCTCACCGCGCTCATCTCCGGCAGTGAGAACACCATCGACAAGGTGAACGGGCTCTTCGCCCGCAACCCCAATGTCGGTAAGGATCTGACCACGGGGACCAGCGCCATGTTCGGCGCGCTGTCGGACAACCCGGACGCCATTCCGCAGGCCATCGCGAACCTGAACGATTCGGTGCGCAAGCTGGGTTCGACGTTCCACTGGGGTCCGCAGAACCAGATGATCTGGAACATGGGCATCACCTTCACGCCCTACAAGCCCTACACCCGCGACGACTGCCCGCGCTACGGCGACCTGGCCGCTCCGAGCTGTGGCACCGCGCCGCTCACCTCGGATCCGGGCACGCTGCCGGAAGCCATGCGGCCCAGGGCCATCGACGCCGCCAAGGACCTGCCGGTCACGGCGCCGCCGCCGGGCTTCCCGCTGATCCCGGGTCTCACCGCCACCGGCACACCCACCGACACACCGAGCGACGGTGCTGCGAAGCCGGGTACCGACCCGCTCGCGGGCACACCGCTGCAGGGGCTGTTCCCGAACCTGGCGCCGGCCGCTCCGGCTTCGGCCGCCCCGGCGAGCCAGCCGGGTTCGGTGCCCACCGGTGGGAACATCGCCCTGGCCGGTGACGACGCCATCACCGCCCTGCTGGGCCGGCGTCCGACCGCGGCCGAGTACCTGCTGTTGAGCCCGATCCTGAAGGGTGCGACCTTGCAACTGAGCCAGAGCGAGGCCGGCCGATGAGCGTTCGTAAGCCGCTGATCGGTTTCGGCATCTTCGCGATCGTGTCCATCCTGGTGACCGCGGTCATCTGGAATACGCTCGCGCGCACCGTGAAAGGCGATACCAACACCTACACCGCGACCTTCAGCGATGTCCTGGGCCTGCGTGCGGGCGATGACGTCCGGATGGCCGGTGTGCGGGTCGGCAAGGTCGAGAAGATCGAGCTGGACAAGAAGAACCAGGCCGTGGTGACCTTCATCGTGCAGCGTGATCAGACGCTGTTCGGGGACACCAAGGCGCTGGTCCGGTACCAGAACCTGATCGGGCAGCGGTATGTCGCGCTGAACCCGCCCGCCGCGGGCAAGCCGCACACCGGTGACCATGTGGTGCTGAAGAACAACGGCGCCATCCCACTGGAGCGGACCGAGCCGTCGTTCGATATCTCGGCGCTGCTCAACGGTTTCCAGCCGCTGTTCCAGGTGCTGCAGCCCGAGCAGGTGAACAACCTGTCCAACACCTTCATCCAGGCGCTGCAGGGTGACAATGTGTCGCTGAGCGCCTTCATCACCCAGGCCGCGTCGGTGGCCTCGGACTTCCAACGCCGCGACGGCATCCTCTCCGACGTGATCACCAACCTCTCCGGCGTGATGTCGGGGCTGGCCAAGCGGGGCGACGAGCTGGAGACGCTGGTCACCCAGACCCGCGCCCTGATCGGCGGCCTGTACGCGCAGGGCCAGTCGCTGCAGGCGTCGACGGTCCAGATCGCCGATGCCACAACGGCTCTGGTGGGGATGTTCGGTTCCATCCAGCCCAAGCTGGTGCTGGCGCAGAACGCCACCCACGACGCGCTGGCGCTGCTGCTGTCCAATGGCGCCAAGCTCGACCAGGCGGCGGTGGACCTGCCCGGCATCCTCTCCGACGTCGGCAAGTTCACCCAGAACGGCGCCTACGCCAATGCCTACCTGTGCAGCTTGGACGTCTCGCTGTACGGCATCCTCTTCCCGCGCGGTCTGTTCTCGCAGGTCGGCGGCAACTCCCACTCGGCGGTGTGCCGGCCATGATCTCGAAACTCAGGAACCGCTTCAGTACCAATCGCAATTTCTGGCTCGGCGTGCTCGGCGTGGCGGTCATCGTCGCGCTGCTGCTGGGCTCCACTCTCTACAAGACGGTGGGTGTCGGCACACAGAGCATCAAGGCCGAGTTCGTGCAGACCGCCGGCGTCAAAGTCGGTGACAAGGTGGACGTCTCGGGCGTTCCGGTCGGCACCATCTCGGGCGCCGAGCTCGAGGGCGACCACGTGCTGCTGACCCTGAATGTCGACAAGGACGTGAAGCTCGGCCCCGATGCCAAGGCGTCGATCAAGATGGCGACCCTGCTGGGCGCGCGCTACGTCGACCTGATGCCCGGCGACGGTTCCGGGTTGAAGGACAACCGGATTCCCAAGTCCAACACCGTGGTTCCCTACAACCTGGCCGACGTGGTGCAGGAGGGCACGCCCAAGTTCGAGGAGCTCGACACCAAGAAGCTGGCGGATTCGCTGAATCTGATCAACCAGCAGATGGGCGACACCCCGCAGATGACGGTGCAGGCGCTCGACGCCATCGGCGCGCTGGCCAAGACCATGAACAACCGCAAGGATCAGGTCGACCAGCTGCTCAAGGATCTGGACAAGGTCACCAGGATCCTCGGCGACAACCGCAACAGCGTGCTGCTGGTCATCACCCAGGGCCAGGCCATCGCCGACCGGGTGATGCAGCGTCAGAACCTGTTGAAGACGTTGCTGGACAACATCGCAACGCTCACCGGGCAGCTGCAGCAGATCGGCGCGGACAACGACAACAAGTTCGGCCCGACCCTGCAGCAGCTCAACACCATGGCCGACGGTCTGCAGAAGAACAAGGACAACCTGGATCGGCTGCTGTCGATCATGCCGCCGGCCATCCGGCAGTTCAACAATGCCTTCGGCAACGGTAACTACGGTGAGGTCGCGCTGCCGTGGCTGTTCCCGGACAACTGGTTGTGCTTCGCGCAGGTGAACGAGGGGTGCCACCAATGACATCGACTGTTGCAGAACAAAAGAAGCGCCTGCTCGGCCGAATCGCCAAGGCGGCCATGATCGGCGCCGCGGCGTGGGCCGTGGGCTCCTGCTCCATCGTGCCGCTCGGGGTGAAGGACGCCGCGGGGCAGACCCAGCACTTCACCGCGGACTTCCTCAATATCGCGGGCATGTTCGAGGGCAACCCGATCACCGTGCTCGGGCTCGAGGTGGGCCGGGTCGACAAGATCATTCCGAAGGGTCAGTACGTCGAGGTCCACATGACCGTGGACAAGGGCGTCAAGATCCCGAAGAACGTTCAGGCCGCGCTGGTTTCGCCGTCCATCGTGACCGACCGGCACATCGAGCTCACCCCGCGCTACACCGGCGGTGACACCCTGGCCGACGGCTCGCACCTGACCACCCAGCAGACCAAGACCCCGGTCGAGCTGGACACCATGATCAAGACCATCGACAGCTTCGCGGCCGCGCTCGAGCCGGAGCCGGGACAGGAAGGCATCGGCCCGCTCTCGGGTCGCGTGCTGTACCCGATGATGAACGGCAACGGCGAGAAGATGCGCGATGTGCTCAACGCGCTCTCGGGCGCGTTGAAGACCGGCGTCGACAACAAGGACGCCATCTCCACCATCATCATCAAGCTCAACGAGCTGACCACCATGCTGGCCGACAACGACGACTCGGTGCGCGGATTCAGCAACAAGATCACCCAGATGACCGGTCTGCTGGCCGATCAGGCGCCCGGTCTGCAGGGCACACTCGATCAGCTGAATGCGTTCCTGGCCAACACCAGTGGCGCGTTCTCGCAGTACTCCGATCAGCTCAACGGCACCCTCACCGGGCTCACCAATGTCACCAACCAGCTACGCGCCAACGCGGCCGGCGTGACCGAAGTGGTCGACGTGGCCCCGCTGCTCATGCAGAACCTGGACCGCTCGGTCAACCGGCAGGGCAACTTCATTCGCCTGCACGGCCTGATCGGTACCGCGCTCTCCGGGGAGATCGTGAGCCTGTTCTGCGAACGCATCCAGATGAAATCGGATGGCTGCCGCACCGGGAAAATGGAGGACTTCGGACCCGACTTCGGTCTGATGGCGGCGATGCTGGGGATGACCAAATGAGTAATCGCTTCTGGAAGGATCAGCGCGCGGGCCGCTCGGCCCGGCGGGCGGTCGTCGCCATCGCGGTCTCCGCGACCGCCGTCGTCGCCTCCGGCTGCGGCATCACGGTGGAGAGCCTGCCGCTGCCCAAACCCGGTCCGGGTGCCAACACCTACACCATTCACGCGACCTTCGACAATGCGCTGAACCTGCCCGACCAGGCCAAGGTCAAGGTCGGCGGCTCCGACGTCGGCGTGGTCACCAAGATCACGACCAAGGACTTCAAGGCCAATGTGGACCTGGCCATCCGCCAGGACATCGAGCTGCCGGCCGGCAGCACCGCGGAACTGCGCCAGGCCACTCCGCTCGGCGACGTCTTCGTGGCGGTGTCCATCCCCAAGGCCGAGCCCGGCATGCAGCTGCTGAAGAACGGTGACCGGCTCACCAACACCTCGGCCGGCGCGACCGTCGAAGAACTGCTGATGTCGGTTTCGTTGCTGTTCAACGGCGGTGGCATCGCCAGCCTGTCCAAGCTGACCTCGGAGCTGGACTCCATCGTCGGCGGACGCGGCGACCAGGTGGGTCACGTCATCACCCAGCTGACCAGCGTGATGACCAGCCTCAACACCAACAGCTCGCGCATCGACAATGTGCTGGCCGGATTCAGCGCGCTGGCCAACACCATCGAGGCCAACCACCAGCAGCTGGGCCAGGTGGCCGACAGCCTGCCGGGCATGATCGGCGCCATCGCCGAGAACAACCAGGCCCTCGGTGATCTGCTCACCAAGATCTCGACAACCAGTGCGGCACTGGGCGATTACGCCAACACCACCTCGGACTCGCTCAGCAGCCTGCTCGACAATGTGAACCAGCTGATGACCGCGCTGTCCCGGACCGATCAAACCCTCGGTCCCGCCCTGGACGCCCTGCACGACATCCGGCCCAAGGCCGACGCCTCGTTCAAGGGCGACACCCTGGCCGTGGCCGCGACCCTTTCCATGCTCGACATCGGCCTGCTCACTGATCCGGCCAACAGCAAGTTCCCGGATCTCAAGGACCTCAACGACTTCGGGGGCAGCCTGATCCAGGTGCTGCAGATCATCTACGGCCGGATCAACGGGGGACACCGATGAACTGGGTATCGCGACACAAGAACCTGGTGTCCAATTCCGCGCTGGTGCTGATCCTGCTGGTGGGCGCGTCCTACCTGCTGATCAGCGTGATGCGGGTGAATCCGCTGCGCGAAACCTACACGGTGACGGTCAATCTGGACCGATCCGGCGGGCTGCAGAGCGGCAATGACGTGACCCTGCGCGGCTACCGCGTCGGCAAGGTGCTCGACATCAAGCTCATCGACAACGGCGCGGCCATCGCGGCCACCGCCGAGATCGACAAGAAGTACTCGATCCCGGCCGACACCCAGGTGTCGGTGGGCGCGCTGTCGGGCGCGGGCGAGCAGTACATCGACTTCCGCCCGAACACCGATCAGGGCCCGTTCCTGCGCAGCGGTTCGGTGATCCAGTTCGACGCCAACAAGGTCAAGACCCCGACCCCCGTGTGGTCGGTGCTCGACAATGCCAGCGCGCTCATCGCCCAGGTGGATCCGGACAAGTTCAGCGTCATCCTGACCGAGCTGGACACCGCCCTGTCCGGCGGCCCGGACCAGCTGCGCTCGCTCGTCGACGGCATCAGCCTGGCCACCAACGGCCTGGACAACCTGCTCCCCCAGACCACCAACCTGATCAAGAACCTCCAGGTCCTTTCCGGCACCACATCGCTGGCGCAGCCGGATCTGGGTACGCTGACCCGTAATTCGAGTGTGTTGTTCAATCAGTTCAACGACGCGAATGCCGAACTCCAGAAGATCCTGGAGCAGGCGCCCGGCCAGATGCAGGCCCTCGGCGCGGTGCTGGACAAGACCGCCGACCCGATGACCAGCCTGGCCACCAACTTCGCGGCCATCACCAAGGCCGCGCAGCTGCGCACCCCGGCGCTGCGGGCACTGTTCCCGTCGCTGGCGGTCGGCACCTCCGCCATGGGCGTGCCGGCACACGACGGTGAGTTCTACACCATCGTCGACATCTGGCCGCGGTCCTTCTGCGACTACGTCACCAAGAAGGTGAACCCCGCCGTAGCGACCGAGAACACCTTCCCGAAATGGGCGAGCTACTGCCAGAACCCACCCCAGGACCAGCAGATCCGCGGTTCGGGCAACGCACCGCGACCGGACGTGCCCAACAATGGCGCGCTCCCGCCCGCGGGTTCGGATCCGAACGAGCGGACTCTGCCGCCGGTCAAGTGAGTGCCGCCCGCCGCTCTCAGGAGCAGCGGGCATACTCGCTGACGAAACCTAGACGGTGCGTCCGCAGCGCACCGGGAAAGTGATCGAATACATGTCGGACGACGCTGCCCAGGACAAGAAAACCGAAGACGATTCCATCGCCGAGGCCGATGCCCAGAGCAGCGCCGAACAGGCCGCCGAGAAGCCGGAGTTGACGAAGGACGCCGAGGCGGCACAGCCCGAGCCGGAAGCGAAGGCCGAGCCGGAAGCCAAGGCTGCCGAGCCGGAAGCGGATTCGGCCGCACCGGCCGCGAAGCCGGAACCGGCGGCCGCTGCGCCGCTGGCGAAGTCCGAGTCCGCGCTGGTCTCCAAGGTCGCGGTGCCGATGGTCGCGCTCATCGCGCTCGGCGTGCTGCTGGTCGCCTCGCTGGCGGGTCTGGGCGCCTTCTGGTGGCAATCGCACACCAAGAGCAACGAACTCGCCGACCGTGACTCCGCGGCCAAGGCCGCCTGCGATTTCGCGCGCGCGGTCTCGGTCTACGACCAGTCCTCGTGGAACGATTTCGCCCCGCGCGTGCAGGCGCTCATCACCGGTGAGTTCAAGCAGATGTTCGACCCGATGGCCGGCGACGTGAAGGACATCCTGTCCAGCGCGCACGCCAAGTCCTCGCTGAACGTGCTGCGCTGCGGCTGGGAGTCCGGCGATGCCAACAAGGCTTCGGTCCTGGTGAGCCTGACCCAGACCTCCACCAACGACTTCCACGCCAAGCCGATCGTGCTCACCATCCCGACGTACGTCGAGCTGGAGAAGCACGACGGCAAGTGGCTGGTGTCGAAGTTCCAGCCGGTCTACGCCGGTGACGAGAACCCGCTGTTCCCGGGCGGAACCGGCGGCGGCGATCAGCAGGGCGCCCAGCCCTCCGGTCAGCCGGCTCCCTCGGGTCAGCCCGCCCCGTCCGGTCAGCCCGCGCCCGCCACCACCGCGGCGCCCAAGCCGGGTAACTGATCGGGATATCCCGAGCACGAAAAAGGGCCCCCCTCCGGTACTTCCGGAGGCGGGCCCTTTTTCATGTCTTCGCAGGTGAAAGGGCCTGTGCGGGGGCGCTCAGAACAACGTGAGTGCCTCGGCGGCAGCCGCTTTGGCGGCCGTCGCCCGGCGGCGCGGGGTCGCGGTCGCGGAATGCATGGTGGCGCCGACCTTCTCGGCCTGTTCCGGCTCGGCTCGTTCCAACCCGCTGGGTGCGGTCACCGGGAGCGGCTCGGTCTTGGGTTCCACGATCGGGATCGGCGCGGTGGGCGGATCGAAGGGCACCGGTTCGTTGCCGTCGGGCTCGGTGGCGACACCGGTGGCGGCCACCTTCCGCGCGGCCTGGCCGGCCAGCGCGTCCGCCTGCTCGTTGAAGTAGTTGCCGACGTGCCCGCGCACCCAGCGGAACCGGACCGGGCCGGGCCGGGTGGCGATGGCGCGGTCGATCTGCTGGATCAGCTCGAGATTCTTGACCGCGCCGCCGGTGGAGGTCTTCCAGCCATTGGTGCGCCAGCCATGGATCCACTCGGAGGCGCACTTGATGGCATAGAGCGAATCGCTCTCGATGAGCAGGGGTTCGGCGTCCGGATGGGCCCGGACGGCCTCGAGGAGGGCGCGTAGCTCCGCGATCTGATTGGTGCCCGAGGGCGCACCGCCGCTGGCCGCGCCGCCCGCATGATTGACCCAGGCCCAGCCGATCGCGCCGCCCGGGTTGCGCAGGCATGATCCGTCGGTGCTCACGATGATCATGCGGCCTACCCTACGCGATCCGGCCGACAAGATCGGTGCCGTGGAATTCCTCTATCTCCCTACGCAATTGCGATTCGGTCCGGCGGACGGTGGCCTGCACCATCGCGGCCAGCATCTTCGAGAGCAACTTGCCGGTGAGCCCGCGCGGGGCCCAATACTCGGTTTCCGAGGTCAGCACCGCGCGGCCGTACCCGAGGGGGTCGAAACGCAGGGTGATGACACAGAAGTTGGAGCACGCCGACGCCGGCTTCCCCTTCCGGCGTCGGCGGAGTGTGTATTCGATGACCGCGTTGCGGCGGTAGTCGGTGATCTCACACTCGATCGTGGGATGCCACAGGCCGACCCGGAGGGTCGCGGCGAAGACGGCTCCGGCACCGTGATCGGAATCCCCGATCGGTTCGAAGGCGACCACGCCGAATGCCCAGTCCGGCACGAACTGATGGTTGTCCGTGTATGTGAACGCGACTTCCACCGGTGCGCCGACATCACTCGCGTACTTGAAATGGCCCATAGGCTGCTCCCTGTCCCACGGCTGCCTTAAAAGTACTACAGCAATCCTATTTATTGAGCGAACTCGTCCAATCGGTCCGCGATGTACTCGGCGATGGGCAGGGCGGAGGTGGCCGCCGGGGAGGGGGCATTGAGCACGTGAACCGAGCGCGGCGTGTGCTCGAGCAGGAAATCGTGGGCAAGCGCGCCGTCGCGCAGTACCGCCTGGGCGCGAATGCCCGCCTCCCGCGGCAACAGATCGGCGACGGTTAGCTCGGGGCAGTAGCGACGGCATTCGGCCAGGTAGCCGCGCTTGAACAGGGAGTTGCGCATTTCCCGCAGCCCGGTCCGGACATTGGCGGCGGCCACCCGGTGAAAACCGCGGTAGCCCAGGATCTCCCGGGCGTCGCGGATATTCACGCTGCCCTTGCTGTAGCCCTCGCGGGCCAGGCCCAGCACGGCATTGGGCCCGACGGTCAGCGCGCCGTCGATGGTCGGACTGAGATGGACGCCCAGGAACGGCAGTTCGGGATCGGGGATCGGATAGATCAGGGTGTTCACCAGATCGTTGCGCTCGGGCGGCAGCTGGTAGTACTCGCCGCGGAAGGGCACGATGCGCAGATCGATGTCCAGGCCCGCCAGCCGGGCCATCCGGTCCGCCTGCAGGCCCGCGCACACCACCAGCCGCCGGGCCTGCCAGGTGCCGGCCGGACCGGAAACGGTTACCGCCGAGTCGGTTTCGGTAATGGCAGTGACCTCCGCGCCGAGCACGATCTCACCACCGGCCGTGCGCACCTCCTGCGCCAGCGCCCGGGTCACCCGGCCGTAGTCGATGATGCCGGTGCTCGCCACGAACAGCGCCCCGACCCCGGTGATGCGCGGCTCCCGCCGCATCAGCTCGGCGGCGTCGAGCAACTCCACCTCGACGCCATTGGCGACGGACCGCTCGTAGAGCGCGAGCATCCGCGCGTGCTCGGCGGTATCGGTGGCCACCAGCAGTTTTCCGCACACCCGGAACGGAATGTCGTGCGCCGCGGCGAATTCCTTGGTGAGCTGCGCGCCGCGCACGCACAGCCGCGCCTTCAGGCTGCCGGGTTCGTAGTAGATGCCCGAGTGGATGACCCCGCTGTTGTGCCCGGTCTGGTGCAGGCCCAGCTGCCCGGCCTTCTCCAGCAGCAGCAGGCTCGCCCCCGGATGGCGTTCGAGCATGCGATGCGCGGTGGCCACCCCGACGATGCCGCCGCCGATCACGCAGTAGTCGTACACACCGGAAGTCTCACACAGCGACGGTGGCCGAGTCTTCCCCTGCCGTGCGGCCGTCCTTCTCGTGTGCGTGCGTGTCGGTGGTGTCGTGCACGGGAGTGCCGGTCGCGGCGGCCGGGACCGGATGGCGCGCGATCTGCAGGCCGTAGTTGCCGATCGCGGGGTCCGACAGGGTCAGCGTCACGTCGCCGCGACTGTCCACATCGGTGCGCAGCCGGGTGGTGGCGCCCGGATCGCCGTTGATGCCCAGCTGGTGCCCCAGCGGCGTGTTCAGCAGGATATCGGCGAACGTGGCGAAGACATTGGTGTCGACGGTGAGCGTCGCCGTGTGCTGGGCCGCGGCCACCTGCGCGCCCACGTAGGCGGTGCCGAGCCGGAACTGACCGCCCAGCGGGCGGGGCGCCTCGGCCGCGGTGGCGGCGCCGGTACCCGGGGTGCGGGCCGGAATCACCTGCACGAACGCGGGTTCCGTGCCCCGGTTGGTGAAAAGTGAAGTCAGGGCGACCTTCTCGGCAATCGGCTCAGCGGACTGGACGCCCGGCTGATCGGCTCGGCGCGGGCCGAGCTCGACGAGCGCCGGATGGTTGCCCGGCGCGGCCGTGGCGAGTCTGCCCGGCTGCTGGGCCATTTCATTGGTGATGTACGAACCGGCGGCGACGGTCAGCCCGATGCTGGCCATGCTGGCAGTGACAATGGCGCTGTAGCGGAACACCTGGGCCGTACGCCGGGTCGACCGGGCGGCCTGTGTCGCGAGTTCATGCGACATGACTGGTGCGTTCCTTTCCCTCTCCCCTGGCCCCCTGCGCCCGTCCGTCCCTTGTGTATGGACGGCGCGACGACCCGCACCATTGAAAGTCGTACGCGCGTCCAGGTTACGGTGGCGGCGGGTAACACCCGGCCCGGGTGAGAGCAGGATCACATCGGGGAAAGGTTGGGCATCAACAGGTTTTCCCCGCCGAAAGACTGGGTAAAAACCTGGTAGCGGCGAGCGCCAACTCGACTGCCATCGAAGAGACCTCCGGCCAACGGCGTCCGGTCGGCACCAGGCACGGCGCACCCAGGCTGGCGCTCGCTCGCTCCTCCTCGGGGAGCAGTGGTGATCCCAAGGGTCGAACCCTCGGAAACCCGTTCCGCCGAGAACGAAGCCCCTGTGGGAATTGGGGATTTCTGGTCGGAGGCCGGGATAGGCGGCGGGTCAGTCGAACTGACCCGCCGTTCGGCCGCTTCCGGGGGGACCGGCGAAAGCCTGTGCCAGGCCCAGCCATTCGCGAGCATCGGCGCCCACCACGTCCAGCCCGAGATCGTCGAGATGCCGCCGCTGGGTGACCAGCTGGCAGAAGTCCAGGGCGGGACCGCTGATTCGCTGCGCGGCCTCGGCCGGGCCCCAGGTCCAGGCGCTGCCGTCGGGCGCGGTCAGTTCGATCCGGAACTCCTCGGCGGGCACGGTCCTGCCATGCGTCAGGTAGGCGAAGTTGCGGGTCCGCACGCCGATGTGCGCGATGTGCCGCAGGCGTGCCGTGGGTTCGCGGGTGACGCCGAGCGTGTCGGCCACGTCGTGCCCGTGCGCCCAGGTCTCCATCAGGCGGGCGGTGACCATGGAGGCTGGGCTCATGGGCGGCCCGAACCAGGGCAGTTTGGTGCCCGCCGGAACCGTGCGCAGCGCCTCGACCAGGGCCGCGCGATCCTGCCGCCAGGTCGCGAGCAGTTGCGGCGCAGGGGTTTTCGCGCCCTCCTCGGCGGCCTCGTCGACGAAGGTGAGGGCCTTGGGCAGCGCCGCCTGCACCAGCTTGTCGAACTCGACCGGGTCGGTCGCGGACACCGTGGCGACCTGATCGGTCCAGTTCAGGTGGGCGATCTGGTGGGCGATGGTCCAGCCGGCGGCGGGGGTGTCGCGCTGCCAGCCGTCCGGATCCAGGTCCGCGATCAGCCGATCGAGATCGGCGCATTCGGCGGTGAAGTCGGCGAGCAATGCCTCGAGGTCGGCCACCGGGCCAGCATCGCAGCCCCGCCGAAAAAATGCAAGCATGCGTGCTTGATTTCTGGCGGCTCTCGTTCCTGCCTGAAAAAGTGCCGTCTACCAGCCGAAAAGGATCAGATGCACGGCCCCGACCACCAGGCCCAGCGCCGCGCCGTGCAGGTACAGCAGCCACGCGTCCTGCTCGACCGAGGCGTAGAACATCTCCATGAACTCACCGGGCGTGAGCTGCTGCAGCTTGCGGGCCGCGAACTCGTCGATCTTCTTGGCCTGGGCGGCCGCGAATTCCGGATCGTCGGCCAGGCTCGGGGCCAGGCCCACCGCGGCGGTGGTCGCGCCGACCGTCAGATTGTCGAACTGCCGCTTGCCGAAGACCGTCCGCACCACCGAGTGGGTGGGCCCGAGCTGGCGGTGGATCTCCTGCGAGATGAGCCGTTCCAGCAGCTGCCGGGTCTTGTCGCCGTTCGGGCCGTCGAGCAGTTCACGGGCCAGGTTGGGCAGCGTCAGCACCTGGTAGGCCAGGATATTGGCGAGATCGGCCGCGGCCTCCGGCTGCCGCTTGGCCAGCAGCGCCTGCTTCCACAGGTACCGGTAGCGCGGCTGCGGGTCGCCCGGCTCGAACACCATCTTGATGGCGATGACATTGACGGTCACACCGATGGCCGCGGCCGCGGCCAGGATGATCAGCCACGGCGGAATCCAGCCCAGCACCGGAATGCTCTGGTGCACATGCATGTACAGCGCCAGCAGCAGGCCGAAGGGCGCGCCCAGCAGGCCGACGCGCACCATGAACTTCAGCTCCGGCGCGGCGATGGTGGTGGTCAGGTCCTTGAGGATCTCCGGGTTGTCCCGCAGATACCGGATGACGAAGTCCTTGATGTCGATGAGCTGGTCGACATTGTCGCCGAGCTGTTCGAAGGCGCGCCGGGCCAGCGTCGGCAGTTCGCGTTCGATGCGCTGGTAGAGCACATTGCGCACCGACTTGGGCACCGCGCCCCACAGGTCCGGGTTCTCCTTGCTCATGATCTCGTCGACCATGTCCGGCACCTGTTTGCGGCCCACCTCGGCGATGTAGTCGGCAATGCCCTCGAGGTCGAGTTCGCGAATGAAGTCCTTGGGACTGCCGATTCGCATGATGGCCACGTCCACGCAGATGCTGGCCATCTTCTCGGCGCGCGCCGGGATGAAACCCTGGAAGCCGAGCCGCTTTCCGTCGCCCGAGAAGGTGGGCAGCACCTGCACGCGGCGCGGGAGGTAGGGGTAGAGGATCTCCAGGCCGGGCACCCGGAAGCCCTGGAAGTAGACCGGCCAGAACAACATCAGCACGCCGGTCCAGTTGGTGAGCCAGCCGGCGATGGCGCTGAAGATCGGGAAGCTGATCAGATCGACGACGAGTTTGGGCTGGCCGGTCAGCTGTTCCCAGTCGAGGAACAGACCCGAGGCCAGTGTCGTCATAGCAGCTTCCCCCTGTGGCCTAGCTGATGGTGAGAAAACGGACTCCCAACACTCTCATCGGTCCGAGGCGCTGTCAAAAGGTCCTGGCCTGGAAGAACGCGTCGTGTCGCGGGGCTGTTGGCAAGGTCATGCCGACGTGGTCTGCGGTGGGGTGCGGAAGTGGGAATACTGGTCAATCGACCAGCAGATACAGGCAGGAGATCAGCATGTCGCTCGACCGTCGTGGGTTTCTGACCGGCACGGCCGCCACTACCGCCGGCGTCGCCGCGCTCGCGGCCACCGGTGCGCCCGCCCGCGCCGAGAATGCCCCGGCCACCGGCAAATTCCCGCTTCCCGACGCCGACCGCCTGCGCATTCTCGTCACCGGCGACGCGGGCACCGGTGCGCGGCCGCAGTGGCAGGTCGCCGACGCCATGCGGGAACTGCATGCGCGCGAGCCGTTCTCCTTCGCCCTCGGCCTCGGCGACAATGTCTACGAACAGGGCCCGTGGTCCGATGACGACGCCCAGTTCGCCGCCAAGTTCGAGGACCCCAACCACGACCTCGACTTCCCCTGGCTCATGGTGCAGGGCAATCACGACAACTCCTCGATCCTGCCCGGCGACGGCGGCTGGCTGCTGCGCGGCGATCACGAGGTGGCCTATCACGCGCGCTCGGCCCGCTGGTTCATGCCGTCCCGCTATTACTCGGTGCGGATTCCGCAGGAGCAGCCGATCGTCGAATTCTTCGTGCTGGACCTCAATCCCATCGCCGCCTACCTGCCGCCGCTCTTCCAGCCCTACTGGGCGGCCGACGGCCAGTTCATGACCGAACAGGCCGCCTGGCTGGACCGGGCCATCGACGAGTCGCCGGCGAAGTGGAAGATCGCCTGCACCCACCACCCGTACCTCAACAACGGGCCGCACGGAAACGCCGGGGAATACGAGGGATTGAGCATCGAGCCGATCGACGGCCGCTATGTGAAGGACTTCTTCGAGGCGCACGTGCTGGGCCGGTGCCAGTTCCTGCTGTCGGGCCACGACCACTCGCTGCAGGTGCTGGAACCCAATGTGGCTGCCAAGGGCACCCGGCAGATCATCTCCGGTGCGGCCGCGAAATCGGTGCACGGCGAACCGTCCACCGGCGGCAGGCACACCGCCAACGGTGCGCTGTACGAGAACTACACCGACCTCGGTTTCATGGTCCTGGACCTGACCCCCACGTCCGCCGACCTGGGGGTCTACACGGTCGATCTCTCGAACGGCCGGTCCGCCAACGTCTTCCAGCGCCGGCTCGCGTAATCCGCGAACCGTGCCGGGTGCGTGAGCGACCTAGGGCTTCAGGACGATCCGAATCGGGTTGCCTTCCTTGGATTCCAGGGAGTGCACGGCCTTGGCGGCATCGGCCAGCGGGACCACGGCACTCACGGAGCGGGAGAAGTCGACCCGGTGCAGCCCTTGCAGTTTCACCAGCTGGGTGACGTGCTCGGGCGTGGACCCGTAGTGCCCGCGCAACTGCTGCTGGAAGAAGCTGAAGGCGGTGCCGCCGGTGATGGTGATCGGCTTGTCGGTGAGGCCGACCAGCACCAGGCGGCCCTGCGGCGCCAGGCAGACCACCGCCTGCTCGCGCACCGGCGCCACGCCCGCGAAGTCGAAGGCGGCGTTCAGCCCGGTGCCGGTGGCCTCGAACACCTTGCGCCGCAGGTCCGGATCGGCCGGATCGAAGGCCAGGTCCGCGCCGAAGGACAGCGCCCGCTCCCGGGCGGCGGGCAGCGGATCCACCGCGATGATCGGTGCGGCGCCAACCAGGCGCAGCAGCTGCACCCCGTGCGCGCCCAGCCCGCCGACGCCCCAGACGCCCACGGCCTCACCGGGTTTCACCTCGGCGGTGGCGGTGATGGCCGCCCACGGCGTGGACACCGCGTCGGGAATGAAACAGGCCTGCTCGAACGGCAGGTCGTCCGGAATCGGCACCAGGGTGTCGACCCGCGCCAGGGTGTATTCGGCCCAGCCGCCGTCGTAGTCCACGCCGCGGGTGAAGGTGGCCCCGTTGCGAAGCTCCCCGGCCTGCAGCACTACGCGATCTCCCACCTTCGCGGTGGTCACTCCCGGCCCGAGCGTGTGCACGGTCCCGGCGACCTCGTGCCCGAGCGTCACCGCATCGTCGCGCAGGAACAGCGGCGTCAGCGTGCCGTCGATGAGGTGCACGTCGGAGAGGCACACTCCCGCTGCCTCCACCTTGACCAGCACATGGTCCGGTCCCGGCTCCGGAATCGGCACCTCCTCGAGCTCCAGTCGGCGGTTCGGCCCCAGGTGTAGTCGTGCGGCCAGCATGGTCATCGATGACTCCTCGCGGTATCCGATTCGGGCGGCCCCTCCCCGGCGCCATGGTAGGCCGCACCCGCGCCTGCTCGGGCGGTTTGCCCGAACCGCCGAGTCGGTGTGGTGCTCAGTGCACGCTGTCGGCGGGCAGGTGGGCGGTGAGGAATTCGGTGATGATGGCGGTGACGTCGGGGGCGCGTTCGAGCATGGGGACGTGGCCGCAGCCGTCGAGGTATTCGGCGCGGTCGGGGCGCAGTTGCGCATTGACGGTGCGCCCGGCCGCGGCGGAGAGGACGCGGTTCTGGTTGCCCCAGATGACGCAGATCGGTGGCAAGCCGTCGCGATCGGGCCAATCGTCCAGTGTCGCAAAGGAAGACAGGTCGCGGACCAGGTAGATCAGTGCCCGCGCCGGGAAACCGGAGGACAGGGGCGCCACGTACGGGCATTCGCGGTAGGCGCGCCGGGTGGTGAACCAGGATCGGGCGGTGCGGCGGGCGACCCAGCGCGGGGTGTGCCAGCCGCTCAGCTTCCGGGCGGGGTCGTCCGGCAGCGCTCGGGCCAGGCGTGCCGCCTGCCGCCAATCACCGTGCATGGCAGTGGATTCGGTGAGCGGGTTGATCGCCACCACCGCCCGGATCAGCTCGGGATGCCGCCGGGCCAGCGTCAGGCCGACCGCCGAACCGACGCAGTTGCCGACCAGTCCGACCTCGGTGAGCTCGTGGTGTTCGATGAACGCGCGGATCAGTTCGGTGTAGCGCTCGAGCGTGTAGCCGTCGGCGGGCCGGGAGGAGGCGCCGTAACCGGGCAGATCGACCGCGTAGACCCGGTATGCACGGGACAGCGCCGCGATCTGGGGCGTCCAGATTAGATGGGAGGACCCCGCGCTGTGCAGCATCACCACCGGCGGACCGGATTCCCCCTGCCGCACATACGCCATCCGGGTGCCCTCGAATGTGAAGTCTTCCATGACACTCCAACACCTTCGTTGCCAGTGTTGGATTCATGGTCCCGCAAACCGGTTCAGTGCGAGCCGATTTCGGTGAGCCCGCGGTCGAGGAAGCGGATCATCCACTCGAAACTGTCCTCGGAGTCGTTGCTCCATTGGAAGCCGTCCGACGCCTGCAGGGTGGCGAAGCCGTGGAAGAGGCAGCGCAGCGTGCGCTGGGCGTGCACCATCTCCTGCTCGCCGACCCCGTAGCCGCGCAGCACCGCCGCCATGGATTCCAGCACCCGTGCACCCGACTGCAGCAGTGGATCATCCGGCCCGGTGAAGGTGGCGCCGACGGTCGCGGTGTACCGGCCCGGATGCTCGACCACGTAGTCGCGGAAGGCGTTCGCGAAGGCGGCCAGGGCCGCACTGCCGGAGAGCCCGTGCATGGCGTCGCGGACCCGGTGGTCGACTTCGGCCATGGCGAGCGCGGCGATGCCGTGCTGCAGGTCGGCCAGGCTCTCGATGTGCTTGTACAGCGAGGGGGTTCGCACCCCGAGTCGCTGCGCGAGGGCCCCGAGCGCCAGATTGCCGAAACCGACCTCGTCGGCGAGGGCGGCCCCCGCGGCGACGACGTCGGTCCGGCTCAAGCCCACCCTAGGCATGATGTTCCTTCAGGAACGGCAGGATCAGCTCGGCCACCCGGTCGGCGGCCTCGAACTGCGGGTAGTGGCCGGTGCCCTCGACCAGGCCCAGGCTGCCCAGTCCGGCCGGCAGGGCGGCGACGATGCGCTGGCCCTCGGCCTCGGGGCTCGGGAAGTCCGGGTCGGCGGTGCCCATGATGATGAGCGCGGGCTGGGTCACGTTGGGCACCTGGGCTTCCGCGTCCGCGGGGGTCGACTGCCCGGTTTTCATGAATTCGGCGAACCGGCCGGGCTCGCGCAGCTTGGCCGCGACCTCGGCCAGGTACTCGTCGAGGTCGGCGGGCTTGGTCGGGATGGCCACCTTCAGGTACTTCAGCCACTGGCCGAGGCTCTTGAACATCATGGTGGCCATCAGCGGGATCATGCCGCTGCGGTGGCGGGAGTTGGTGAAAAGCGCTGCGATGTCGACCTTCTGGGTCAGCGTGAACGGGTTGATCTCGACAATGGCCCGCACCAGGTCCGGCCGCTGCGCCGCCGCGATGGTGGCCGACCCGCCCGAGAGCGAGTGGCCCACCACGATGGCCGGTCCGCCGCCCAGCTTCTCGATGACCGCCAGCAGATCATTGGCGACATCGGTGCGGCTGATGGCCTCCTTGCCGGTAACCGACGCCCAGCCCATGCTCGACTCGCCGTGGCCGCGCATATCGGTGTTGACGACCCGGTACCCCGCCGCCGCCAGCAGCGGCATCAGGTGCCGGTAGGCATTGCGATCGACCCCCATGCCGTGCGACAGCACGACCAGCGGACCCTCGCCCATCTCGTCGTAAGCGATCCGGCCACCGTCGATGTCCACGTACTGCGTCATGGTCTTTCACTCTCTGGGAGTAGCTAACTGCGATAGCCATAAAGCTAATAGCTTTAGCTGGAGCCGTCAACCCCTTTCCGGAAAATCGGTCCGACCGGCGTGGCGCACCGCGTTCTAGCGTTCGGCCGCGGTCCTCAGGTCGGCCAGTCAGGCCTCCAGTCCGGCGCCCAGGAATCGGGTCGAGGTCGGCACATCCGTCTCGACCTGGGTCCCGTTCCAGTTCTCCTCGGTGCGCACCAGCACGCCGCCGTCGACCGGGGTGAAGGTCCAGACGTGAATGCCGCCGTCGATGCTCATCCCGTCGCCGACCGCCGGCCCGCTCCAGCGGATGCACCGGCCGGCCTGCATCTGCTGGACCGTGGAGGTGATGGTCAGCGTGGTCGCGGGGGTGGTGGCGGTGGCGGGAGCCGGTGTGGTCCAACGGAATTGCGAGCCCGGCTGCAGCGCTCCCGAATTTAGGCGCCGCATGCTGGTCACGGGCTGCTGCCAGGACGGCCACCCCTCGACGTCGGTCTGCAGATTCCAGATGGTGTCCAGCGGTGCCTTGATCAGCGCCTCGGTGCGGTAGTGGATCGGCGCGGCGGTATCGATGCTCTGCCCCGCGCAGGTCAGCGGTGAGGTATCCGCCGCAGGTCCATCGGCGAGCGCGGGCGCCACTATGGCGCAACCGATTCCGGCGGTGAGGGCGATCCCGAGCAGGGGATGACGCTCTGAACAGCTCATATGCCGCCGTTCCTGATTTCGATCCGCAACTCGACGCATGTTCGCCCCCGGCGAACATCGGTCCGGAACAATCGGTATACCCCCCGGGTTGAGTAGGTAACGCTCAACCTTGGAAGGGGTCGAAGACGTGACTACACCAACGAACCTGCCGGTCCTGTTCCTGACCGATCCGATCGTGCTCCCCGGCATGGTCGTGCCGATCGAGCTGGACGAGTCGTCGCAGGCCGCCATCGATGCCGCCCGCGCGGGCAAGGTCAACCAGGTGCTGGTCGCGCCGCGCCTCGATGAGGGGTACGCCACCTACGGCGTCGTGGCCACCATCGAACAGGTCGGCCGGATGCGCGGCGGCGCTCCCGCGGCGGTGCTGAAGGCGGAGAGCCGGGCCAAGATCGGCCACGGCGTGACCGGGCCGGGTGCGGCGCTCTGGGTCGAGGCCGAACCGGTCGAGATTCCGGCCGCCGACGGACGCACCAAAGAGCTTGCGGCCGAATACAAGAAGCTGGTCGTGTCGGTCCTGCAGCGCCGTGAGGCCTGGCAGGTCATCGACGCGGTCAATCAGATGAACGATCCGTCCACCCTGGCCGACGCGGCCGGCTGGGCGTCGTACCTCAGCAATGAGCAGAAGCGCGAGATCCTGGACACCCCGGATACCACCGCGCGGCTGCGCAAGCTGATCGAGTGGACCACTCAGCACATCGCCGAGACCGAGATCACCGAGAAGATCAGCGAGGATGTCCGCGAGGGCGTGGAGAAGCAGCAGCGGGAATTCCTGCTGCGCCAGCAGCTCAACGCCATTCGCAAGGAGCTGGGCGAAGACGAGCCGGACGGCGCGGAGGACTACCGCACCCGCGTCGAGAACGCCGACCTGCCCGCGGACGTGAAGGAAGCCGCCCTCCGCGAGGTGGGGCGTCTGGAGCGTTCCAGCGATCAGAGCCCGGAGACGGGCTGGATCCGCACCTGGCTGGACACCGTCCTGGAACTGCCGTGGAGCGTGAAAACCACTGACTCCACCGATGTTTCGGCCGCTCGCGCGGTGCTGGACGCCGACCACCACGGCCTGGACGAGGTCAAGGACCGCATGGTCGAGTACCTGGCCGTCCGTTCCCGGCGGGCCGCGCGCGGCCTGGAGGTCGTCGGCGGTCGCGGTTCCGGCGCGGTGCTGGTGCTGGTCGGTCCGCCCGGCGTCGGCAAGACCTCGCTGGGTGAATCGGTGGCACGGGCCCTGGGCCGCAAGTTCGTTCGCGTCGCCCTGGGCGGCGTGCGCGACGAGGCCGAGATCCGCGGTCACCGGCGCACCTACGTGGGCGCGCTGCCCGGCCGCATCGTGCGCGCCATGAAGGAGGCGGGATCGATGAATCCCGTTGTCCTGCTGGACGAGATCGACAAGGTCGGCTCGGACTTCCGCGGCGATCCCGCGGCGGCCCTGCTGGAGGTCCTGGACCCGGCGCAGAACCACACCTTCCGCGACCACTACCTGGACCTGGATCTGGACCTGTCGGACGTGCTGTTCATCGCGACCGCGAACGTCATGGAGACGATTCCCGGCCCGCTGCTGGACCGCATGGAACTGATCACCGTGGACGGCTACACCGAGGCCGACAAGGTGGCCATCGCCCGCGACTTCCTGATCCCCCGGCAGCTGGAGCGCAATGCCCTGACCGCCGAGGAGGTCTCGATCACGGACGAGGCGCTGCGTGAGGTCGCCGCGAACTACACCCGGGAAGCCGGGGTGCGGCAGATGGAGCGGCTGATCGCCAAGGCGCTGCGCAAGGCGGCGACCAAGCTGTCGGAGTCGGCGGACATCGCCGCGACCGAAAGCCTGGTCAGCAAGGGCGAATTCGTGCCGGAGGGCCTGGGCTACGACCGCGAGCTGGGCTACGACGCCGAATCCGGTCCGGCCGCAGTCGGTTCCGGCAAGCTGGTGATCGGACTGGGTGATCTGAAGGACTACCTGGGCCGTCCGCGCTTCACCCCCGACGGGGTCGAGCGCACCGCGGTCCCCGGTGTCGCGACGGGTCTGGCCGTGACCGGCGCGGGCGGCGACGTCCTCTACATCGAGGCCAATGCCGCCGAGGGCGACCGCTCGCTGACCCTGACCGGTCAGCTGGGCGACGTCATGAAGGAGTCCGCGCAGATCGCCCTGACCTACGTCCGCTCCCACCTGGAGGAGATCGGCATCGAGCCGAGGGTGCTGGATCGCAATATCCACATCCACTTCCCGGCGGGCGCGGTCCCGAAGGACGGTCCGTCGGCGGGCGTCACCATGGTCACCGCCCTGGTGTCGCTGGCCCTGGGCCGCCAGGTCCGCGCGGATGTCGGCATGACCGGTGAGGTCACGCTGAACGGACGGGTGCTGCCGATCGGCGGCGTGAAGCAGAAGCTGCTCGCCGCCCAGCGCGCCGGCCTGAAGACCGTGTTCATCCCGGCCCGTAACGAGCCGGATCTGGACGAGATCCCCGCCGAGGTGCTGGCCGCCCTGGATGTCCGCCCCGTCGCCGACGTGGCCGAGATCCTGGCCTACGCCATCGAGCCGGTCGCCGAACCGGCCTACGACGGCCGTGCGCTGAGCGCCACCGCCTGAGGTCGCGAGAACGGGAGCCGTGCGTGTTGTGTAAACACGCACGGCTCCCGGCCATTTCGGCAGTCCCCGAACCAGACCGGGTCGTACCCTCGTTAGGGATCCACCGGGGATCCGACGGAGGGCGAACGACATGCAACCGAACCAGCCCAGTCAGCCGAATCAACCGAACCAGCTCGATCAGGTCGCGGGTGAGCGGCTTTCGCACGCGAACCGGATCTTCACCTCGGATCTGTCGGTCAACGAGTTCGCGCTGCTGCACGGGGCGGGCTTCGAACCCATCGACCTGGTGATGGGCGTGTCCGTCTATCACGTCGGGTTCCAGTTCACCGGGATCCGGCAGCAGCAGGAGCTGCCGGTGCTGACCGAGGCCACCTATCGGGCGCGGTGGAATGCCATGTCGCGCATGCAGGCCGAGGCGGACTCGCTCCAGGCCGACGGGGTGGTGGGGGTCCGGCTGGAGTGGCGGCAGCACGGGGAGTCGATGGAGCATCTGGAGTTCATCGCGGTGGGAACCGCGGTGCGGTTCGCGAAATCGCCCGGCAGCTATCGGCGGCCGAACGGGCAGGCCTTCACCAGTCACCTCTCGGGGCAGGACATGGTGACGCTGATGCGCACCGGCTACGCCCCGATCGCCTTCGTCATGGGCAACTGCGTGTTCCACGTGGCGGTGCAGGGCTTCCGGCAGATGCTCAGCCAGATGGGCCGCAATATGGAGATGCCGCAGTGGACCCAGGGCAACTATCAGGCCCGGGAGCTGGCCATGTCCCGCATGCAGGCCGAGGCCGAACGGGACGGCGCGAACGGCGTCACCGGCGTCAGCGTCGATATCTCCAACTACGCGTGGGGATATCACACGGTCGAGTTCTACGCCTCCGGCACGGCCATCCGCCGCATCGGCGACGGCGACCCGATCATTCCGCAGTTCACCCTCGGCATGAACTCGTGAGCGATTTCGATACCGGGGCCGCCACCCGCGCCATCGATGCCGCGCTCGGCGGCCCGGGCGGCCTCGGACTGGTCTTCACCGTCTTCGCGGGCGTCCCCGGGGTGACCCGGACACCGCCCCGCAAATCTCTGTTCCGCTCCGAGCCGGAGCGGGTCCAGATCGGTTCGTGGCGTTACGAGGTCACCTCGGACGAGCGGATTCGCGCGGCCCACGTGGTAGGCGGCATCGTGCTGGCCGAGGAGCTGCTGCCGGCCGCCACCATCGCCCCGCACCTGGCCCGGGCGCTCGCCGAGATCGCCGCCTCGTACGGTCCGACCGCGCTGCCCCACCTCTCGGCGGCGCTGGACGTTCTCGCGGGTCCGGGCTGAGCCGAATGTCGAACAAGCGCCGAGCCGACCATCGAGAGCGGGCCGGTTGGCAACCAACCGGCGAATATCCTTTGTTTCACATGAAACGAAACCCGCACGGTCAGTTGGTTTCTCGTAGGGTGCGTAGGTGATCACCATTGCCACCTGGAACGTCCTGCACCGCGTTCACGCCGACAACTGGGACAGCGAGATGGCCGTGCGCTGGCCGCAGGAGGCGAAGCGGATCGCGGTCGTGACCGCCACCGTCGCGGACCGGCCCGAAGCGGTCATCGCGCTCCAGGAGGTCAGCGGCGATCAGCTGGCGAGCCTGCGGGAGGCGCTGCCCGACCGGACTTTTCACGTCCTCGACTACCCGCGCATTCCGAGCCCGCGCCGGGTGCCGAACACCCTGGCGGATCGCTCCGAGCATCTCGTGCTGATCGTGCGCGGGCCGAGCCGGTTCGTCACCGCGGAGCCGCACGCGGTCGATCCGGGAAAAGGCCTGCTGGCGGCCGAGATCGACGGCATTCTGATCATCGCCACCCATGTGAGCGGGGACCGGCGCCGGGCCGGCCAGCTCGACCGCCTGGCCGCCGTCGCCGGCGACGGCCCGGCAGTTCTGCTCGGTGACTTCAATATCGGCCGGGACGATCTCGCCGCCGCGCTCGGCGCCGGCTTCGCCATCCCCGGATTCCCGCCGGATTCCGTTCCCACCCGGCCCCGGACGGCCGGTTCGAAATCCCAGTTCATCGATCATGTGGTCGCGCGCGGTGTGCCGGTGCGCGGTGTCGCGGTCGAGGATGTGGCCGGGGCGTCCGACCACAACCTCGTGCGCGCGATTGTCGGCTAGAACTCGCCCACGACCCCGAGAATCGTTCGGCCGGAGTGGGTTCCGTCCAGGATGGAGCGCAGCACCGACTCCGCCTCGGTGATGGGTGCGAAATTCTCCAGCAGCGACAGATGCCGGGGCTTCAGGTCCTTGGCCAGCCGCGCCCACAGTTCACGGCGCTGGGCGATCGGGAAGTGCGCGGAGTCGATACCGATCAGGGACACGCCGCGCAGGATGAAGGGCATGACCGTGGTGGGCAGGTCGGAGCCGCCGGTCAGGCCCGAGACCGCCACCGCCCCACCGTATTCGACGGTGCTCAGAATGTGGGCCAGTGAGGTACCGCCCACGCTGTCGACGGCGCCCGCCCACTGCGCCTTGCCGAGCGCGCGCAGCTTCTCCCCCTCGCCGGGCTGCCGGCCGATGACCGAGGCGGCGCCGAGCGCCGAGAGCAGTTCGCCCGCACCGAGTTTGCCGGTGGAGGCCACCACCTCGAATCCGAGCCCGGCCAGGATGTCCACCGCCACACTGCCGACGCCGCCGGTCGCGCCGGTGACCAGCACCGGGCCGGAGTCGGGGGTGAGACCGCGGTCGAGCAGCGCCTGCACACTCATGGCCGCGGTGTAGCCCGCGGTGCCGATGGCCGCCGCCTCGCGCGGGGTCAGTCCGTCCAGCTTCACCACCCACCCGGCCGGAATCCGTGCGTACTCGGCGAAACCGCCGTGGTGGGCCACGCCGATGTCGTAGCCGTGCGCGACGACCAGGTCGCCGGGCGCGAATTCCGGATCGGTGGAGGCCACCACCTCACCGCTGAGGTCGATGCCGGGGATGAGCGGATACTGCCGCACCACGCCGCCGCGCGGGGTGATGGCCAGCCCGTCCTTGTAGTTGGCGCTCGAGAAGTGCACCTTGATCGTCACGTCGCCCGGCATGAGGAAGTCGTCGGCGACCTCCTCCCGGATGAGGGCGATCCCACTGTCCGTTTCGTGTGCCACCATCGCCTGGAACTCCATGTCCAGAGCATAGGTCGCCACCTGCGCGGACGCGTCACCTTCCGGACCGATCGCACCCATTACCCGGCAGGTAATCGCTTTCGTTCCCGCGCTTTGCGATTGTCGAATCAGCGATCGAATTGCGAAGGAGCGCAGCAGATATGCCGACTTTCCAGACCACCACCGACGGCACCACCCTCTACTACCAGGACTTCGGCTCCGGCACCCCGATCCTGTTCGTGTCGGGCTGGACGCTGAACAGCGACCAGTGGGAATACCAGATGCACTACTTCCTGGCGCAGGGTTACCGCTGCGTCATGATGGACCGGCGCGGCCACGGCCGCTCGGACACCCCGGCCACCGGCTACGACGTCGATACCCGCGCCGACGATGTCGCCGCCCTGATCGAGCACCTCGACCTGCGGGATCTCACCATCGTGGCGCACTCGGCGGGTGGCGGCGAGACGGTGCGCTACCTGAGCCGGCACGGTTCCGATCGGGTGGCGCGAATCGCGCTGCTGGCCCCGGCGATTCCGTTCATGATGCACACCGACGACAATCCGATCGGCATTCCGATCGAGGCGCTGGAGGGCCTGCTGGAACAGCTGCGTACCGACCGGCCCAAGTGGTTCGTCGAGCGGTCCCAGGGCTATTTCGCCACGCACCTGCGTCCGGGCGTCACGCAGGCGGTCATCGACGAGGAGATCAGGCGCTGCCTGTCGGCCTCGCCGTACGCGATCCAGGTCATGCAGCGCGAAGCGTTCACCACCGATCACCGCCCCGATGTGGCCGCGCTGACGGTCCCGACGCTGCTGCTGCACGGCATTCCGGACCAGTCCATCCTGATCGATGTCGCGAGCCGCCAGGTCGTGAAGCTGGCCCCGCACGCGGTGCTGAAGGAGTACCCGGATGCCGGGCACGGTCTCTACATCACCCACGCGGCCGAGGTGAATGCCGAGATCCTCGACTTCATCAAGGGCTGACGGCGAACTCGAGGACCGAGAGCCCAGGCATGACTCGCCCCCGACCTCGGCCGGGGGCGAAACCCGTTGTCCTCATGCGAACTTCGGTGCGCGCTTGCCGGTGAACGCGGCGATGCCCTCCTGCCCGTCGGCGGAATCGGCGCAGCGGGTGATGAAGGCCGCCTCGGTGTCCAGCTGCTCCTCGAGGGTGTGCCGCGAGGACACCAGCAGCAGCTTCTTCACATTGGCGTTGGATCCCTTGGGGCCGGTGGCGAATTCCTGCGCCAGAGCCTCGACGGCGCCGGTCAGCTCGGCATCGGGCACCACCCGGTGCAGCAGACCCCACTCCAGCGCCTCCGCGGCGGACAGGGTGCGGTTGGTGAGCATCAGCTCCTGGGTCTTGCGCAGGCCGATGATCCGCGGCAGGTAGTAGGACGCGCCGCCGTCGGGGCTCAGGCCGACCTTGGTGTACGCCATGGTGAAGGCGGCGGATTCGGCGGCGACCACCAGATCGCCGGCCACCGCGAGGCTCATGCCCGCGCCCGCCGCGGTGCCGTTCACGCCCACGATGAGCAGCGCGTCCATCCGCGCCAGCGCCGACACCGCCCGGTGCAGGGTCCCGGCCAGCTGCTCGATGAATGCTCCGGTGTCCGCGCTGGCGGCCATGGCCCGCACGTCGCCGCCCGCGGAGAAGAACCGTCCGGCCGCGGTCAGCACCACGACCTTCACCGTGGGATCCTCCGAGCAGTAGGTGGCCGCGCGCTCCAGCTCGTCCGCGAGCGCCTGATCGATGCCGTTGGCGGCATTGGGCCGGTTCAGCGTGATGCGGGCGATCGGGCCGTCG
The DNA here is from genome assembly GCF_042754085.1 of Nocardia sp. NPDC059236. Lineage (NCBI taxonomy): Bacteria > Bacillati > Actinomycetota > Actinomycetes > Mycobacteriales > Nocardiaceae > Nocardia > Nocardia sp. NPDC059236. The sequence continues at coordinate 175,965 of NZ_JBHZAF010000013.1, read as the reverse complement.
TGCTCGAACAGGATGTTCTCGTAGTCGCGCCCGCCCGTCGCCCCGCCGCCACCCCTGTGGGAATCGCTGCGCGATGCTGAGTTCATTTGAGTGCCTTCCGTCGGGTGGAACCTGATCACAGCATGGCGTATTCGACCCGGACCCCGAGCAGCCGGATGGGCCGATCCAGCTCGAAGGTGTGCAGCACTTCCAGCGCCGTCTGCACGATCTCGTCGACATCGGTGGTCGGTGTGGATAGTTTCCGCTGCTTGCTCCGGGTGAAGAAGGTCTTGGTACGCACCGTGACACTGACCCGCCCGACGGCCCGCCCGGCCGCGAGGGTCTCCTCGGCCACCTGGGTGGCCAGCCGCACCACCGCGGCATCGATCTCGGCGCGTTCGGTGAGATCCTGCGGGAAGGTCTCGGATCGGCTGTGGCCCACCGGTTCTCGCGGCTCGGCGATGTCCGTGTCGCCTGCGCCGTGCCCGAGCACCCACAGATACGGCCCGGTATTGGGACCGAACTCCGCCGCGAGCGCCTTCCGGTCGGCGGCGGCCAGGTCGGCCACGGTCTCGATCCCCAAGCCGCTCAGGCGTTTCGCGATGCGCGCGCCGATGCCCCAGAGCGCGGAGGTGGGCCGGTGCGCCATCAGCTCGACCCAGTTGTCCCCGGTCAGCCGGAAGATTCCGGTTCCGGTGTCCGCCGCCGGCGGCTCGTCGGCCGACCGCGCCGACTTGCCGACCGCCTTGGCGAAGCCGGTGGCCAGCTTGGCCCGGGTCTTGTTGTCCCCGATGCCGACCGCGCAGGTCAGCTCCAATTCCGCGATGGCGGACCGGATCTCACGCGCCAGTTCCCCGGGATCCTCGGTGTCCACCGCCAGGAACGCCTCGTCGAAACCGAGCACCTCGACCCGGCCGGGGAAGGTGCGCAGCAGCGCCATGATCTCCTCGGACGCCTCGGCGTAGCCGGCCAGGTCCTGGGGCAGGAAGACGGCGTCGGGGCAGACCCGCGCGGCCGTGCGCAGCGGCATGCCCGCCCGCACCCCGAAGGCCCGGGCGGGATAGGACGCGCAGGACACCACCTTGCGGGGTTCGGCCGGATCGCCGTTGCCGCCCACGATGATCGGCTGCCCGCGCAGCTCCGGATGCCGCCGGAACTCGACCGCGGCCTGGAATTGGTCGAGGTCGACGTGCAGCAGCCAGCGCGTCACTCCTCCGTCATACCGCATGGTCTCCCGAAATGCCGGGAACTGCGGAAACGGTCAGCGGGAGCGGCGCAACCACCTGAGCGGCGAGCGGTAGGCGTAACGCGCCCTCACCGCACCGGTATCCACCTCACCCGTGACCCGGATCAGCGGCGCGCCCGGGAATCGCGGCAGCTTGACCCGGTTGGCCACCGAGCCGGCGCCTGGCTGCACGCCGTCCGTGTCGACCCGCCAGCCGCGCGGCACGATCAGCACGATCGTCCCGGCATCGGCCTCGACCCGGATGTCGATTTCCCGCCGTGAGCACCGGGCCCGGGTGAAGTCCAGTACCAGCTTGCCCGAAACACAGTCGGCCACCAGCTGTTTGGGGACGATCCAGTCGTCGTCGGTACGTTTGGTGCCGCTCGTCACCTGTAGTTCCATGGCAGGGGTGTCGGCGGTGGGCTGATATCGGCGGGCGCCGAACCTGCGCTCGATATCGTCGACACGGGTCGCGGGCGTGTGCCGCTGCTCCTTGGTACGGGTCACCGAAACTCCTCCCCCGGCATGTGAAACGATCTTGTGGGTTATGCCATGGGAGCTCGAATTATGCCGCATAGCAGGGCATTCCGGGAGGTCGGAGCGGCCGCTGCGGCCACAACACGGTGTCGGTTCGGGCACGGCCAGATCACGATCGTGCCCGAACGCGGTCCCGCCCCGCGCGCGGGCGCGGTGACGGCTAGCGGCGGCCGAGGAAGACCGTGGTGGCGCCGAGAATGTAAATGTCCTCGCGCGCACCGATGAACGTGTCGGCGGCCGGATCCTGCAGCGCCGCCAGGGTGGCCCGATCATCATCGCCGATGCGTTCGCCGACCCGCTCGCTCAAGCCGCCCAGCCAGGCGACGACGCTCTCGCGCACGGCCGGCGCGGGCGGCGCGGGGTGATCGATCAGCACGCTGAAGGAGGTCGCGTCCGCCAGCCCGGCCCGGCTCAGCGCCACATTCCAGCCGTAGGGCATGGGCGTCGCGGCGGTGATGTCGGCCCGCATCTGGGCGAAGCCCGCGTCGCGCAGGGCCAGCAGCCGGTCCTGGAGTCCGGGCGCGCCGACGCCGAGTTCCCAAGGCAGGCAGCGCATCGACAGCCCGCCCTCGGCCAGCGCCAGCCAGCCCCCCGGCCGCAGCAGCCCGGCCAGGCGCGCGGTGCCGGCCTGCTGATCGGGCAGGTGGTGCACCATGCGCGAGGCCCACACCAGATCCGCGGCCGGGATCCCGGCGCCGAAGTCCGCGGCCGCGGCGTCGGCGTGCACGGTCCGCACCCGCACCCGATCGTCCCCGTCCAGCGCGACCTTCACGGCCTGCTGGGCCGCGTCGAGCAGCTCCGGCACCGCGTCCACGATCACCAGACTCCCGCCGCCGCGGGCCAGCAGTTCCCGCGCGAACGCGACACTCTGGCCGCCCGCTCCCGCGCCGATGTCCAGCACGGTCGCTTCCGCGCCGGCCGGAATCAGGGCGACCAGCCGCCGCGCGATCTCGGCATTGGCGTCGGCCGACATGGCGTCATCGCGCCGGAGATCGTCGACCATGGCCGCCCAGTCGATCCCGTCGTGGGTGTGGCCGTGCCCATGCCCATGTCCGTGACCGTGGGAATGCGGATGTCCGTGCGTGCCTGCCTGTTCGTGCGAGTGAGCGCTCATACTCCGACGCTATCGGCGCGCACCCGGACGGCTCGAATCCTTTTGCCGATCCGGCAAGGTGTCCGGTCCGATCGGACTGCCGAGCGCCGGGTCCGATCAGACTGTCGCCGCGGCACCGGAATCGGCGAACTGGGTGCGGTAGAGCTCGGTGTAGCGGCCGTCCGCGGCGAGCAGTTCGGTGTGCGTACCGCGCTCCACGATGCGGCCGTGCTCGAGCACGAGGATCTGGTCGGCATTGCGGATGGTGGACAGCCGGTGCGCGATGACCAGGGCGGTGCGGCCGTCGAGGGCCTCGGCCAGCGCCTCCTGCACCGCGGCCTCGGAGGTGGAGTCCAGCGAGGCGGTGGCCTCGTCCAGGATCACCACGCGGGGCTGCTTGAGCAGCAGCCGGGCAATGGTCAGGCGCTGGCGTTCCCCGCCGGAGAGCCGATAGCCGCGCTCACCGACCACGGTGTCCAGGCCGTCGGGCAGCGACTCGATCAGCTCGCGTAACCGGGCGCGCTGCAGCGCATCCCACAGCTCGTCCTCGGTGGCCGCGGGGCGGGCGAGCAGCAGATTGGCGCGAATGGTGTCGTGGAACAGGTGCCCGTCCTGGGTGACCAGGCCGACGGTGTCCTGAATCGACTGCCCGGTCAGCTCGCGCACATCCATGCCGCCCAGCAGCACCGCACCGGAGTCCACGTCGTAGAGCCGCGAGACCAATTGCGCGATGGTGGATTTCCCGGCCCCGGAGGAGCCGACCAGCGCCACCATCTTCCCGGGCTCGGCTCGCAGCGAGACATCGTGCAGCACCTCCTCACCGCCGCGGGTGTCGAGCGTGGCCACATCCTCCAGCGAGGCCAGCGAGACCTTGTCGGCCGACGGGTAGCCGAAGGTGACGCCGTCCAGCTCCACCGCCACCGGGCCCGCGGGCACCGGCACCGCCAGCGGCGAATCCTCGATCAGCGGTTTCAGATCCAGCACCTCGAAGACCCGCTCGAAGCTCACCAGCGCCGACATCACATCCACCCGGGCGCTGGCCAGCGCGGTGAGCGGCGAGTACAGCCGGGTCAGCAGCAGCGAAAGGGCCACCACCGCACCGGGTTCCAGCTCACCCTTCAGCGCCAGATAGCCGCCCAGCCCGTAGACCAGGGCCAGCGCCAGCGCCGAGACCAGGGTGAGCGCGGTGACGAACACCGTCTGCAGCATGGCCGTGCGCACCCCGATATCGCGCACCCGCCCGGCCCGCAGCCCGAACTCCGCGGACTCCTGCCGCGGCCGGCCGAACAGTTTGACCAGCGTCGCGCCCGGCGCGGAGAACCGCTCGGTCATCTGGGTGCTCATGGAGGCGTTCAGCCCGGCCGCCTCGCGCTGGATGCCGGCCAGCCGCTCGCCCATGCGCCGGGCGGGGACGACGAAGACCGGCAGCAGCACCAGGGCGAGCAGGGTGATCTGCCACGACAGCCGCAGCATCACGGCCAGCGTGAGCGCGAGGGTGACCAGGTTGGTGACGACCCCGGACAGGGTGGTGCTGAACGCGCGTTGCGCCCCGATAACGTCATTGTTGAGCCGGCTCACCAGTGCGCCGGTCCGGGTGCGCGTGAAGAACGCGATCGGCATCTTCTGTACGTGATCGAACACCGCGGTGCGCAGATCGAAGATGAGCCCCTCTCCGATGCGCGCCGACAACCACCTGATCACCAACCCCAAGCCGGCATCCAGCACCGCAACCGCCGCGATGATCGCGGCCAGCGTGATCACCGTGCGCGGCGCGCCGTGCCCGACGATGGCGTCGACCACTCGCCCGGCCAGGACCGGGGTGGCCACCGCCAGCAGCGCCGACACGATGCTGAATACCAGGAACGCCACCAGCTGCCGATGGTGTGGCCGGGCGAAGGCGAGGATCCGCCGGGCAGTGGCCAACCGCAGCGGTCGCTGCTCTGTGGGCGCGTTCATCTGCCGATACAGCTGATTCCACGCCACGGATTCGATACTCATCCCCGCTCCTCACCGGTCCGGGGTTCATCGAACCCCGCACCACCGACACTAATACCTCAACAAAGGTTGAGATCAAGTCCATCCGCCCAGCCCAGGGGTTCGCGCTGAGCGAAATCCACCGCCCGCCACCGGGCCGGATCGGCGCAGCCTCGCGATGGCGCGCATAGGGTTGGGGCGTGAGCGAGGCGTGGGAGCGAGCGTTGCGCGCGGTGATCACCGGTGAGGTCGACACCGGCCCGCGGCGGCGGGCCGAGTACTCCTCGGACGCCTCGAACTACCGGATCGTCCCGCGCGGCGTGGTCTTCCCGCGCGATGCGGCCGATGTGCGGGCGGCCCTGGATGTGGCGCGCGCGGAGGGGCTGACCGTGACCGCGCGCGGGGCGGGCACCTCGGTGGCGGGCAATGCCATCGGACCGGGTCTGGTGCTGGACTTCAGCCGCCATATGAACGCCATCCTCGACCTCGATCCCGAGCGTCGCACCGCACGGGTGCAGCCCGGGGTGGTGCTGGCCGCGCTGCAGCGGCGTGCGGGCGCGCACAGGCTGCGTTTCGGCCCGGACCCGTCCACCCAGAACCGGTGCACGCTGGGCGGGATGATCGGCAACAATGCCTGCGGTCCGCGCGCGGTGGCCTGGGGCCGCACCTCGGATACGGTGCGCGAGTTGCGGATTCTCGACGGGATGGGCATCGAGCGCACCCTGGGCGCGGACCTGTCGGTGCTCGCGGGCCTGCCCGAATTCACCCGCACCCAGCTGGCGCTCATCCGCACCGAGCTGGGCCGGTTCGAGCGGCAGGCGTCCGGATACGCGCTGGAACATCTACTGCCCGAACGCGGTTCGTCGGTGGCCAGGGCCTTCGTCGGCACCGAGGGCACCTGCGGGCTGCTGCTGGACGCCACCGTCGGGCTGGTTCCGGTGCCCGCGGCGACCGTGCTGGTGGCGCTCGGCTACCCGGACATGCCGGCGGCCGCGGACGATATCGCCGCGATCATGGCGGTGCGGCCCATTGCCGTGGAGGGCATGGACGCACGCCTGGTCGACGTGGTGCGTGCCCATCGCGGTGGGGTGCCCGATCTGCCGCGCGGCGGCGGCTGGCTGTTGATCGAAATCGACGGTGAGACGAAGGAACAGGCGCGGGACAAGGCGGAGCTGCTGCGCGGGAGCGCGCACGCGCTGGATTCCCGCGTGGTCACCGAGCCGGCCGAAGCGCAGGCGCTGTGGGGCATCCGTGCCGACGGCGCCGGCCTGGCCGGCCGCACGCCGGACGGCCGTCCGGCCTGGCCGGGCTGGGAGGACGCCGCCGTGCCGCCCGACCGCCTCGGCGACTACCTGCGCGAGTTCGAGGCGCTCCTCCGGGACCACGGCCTGGACGGCCTGCTCTACGGCCATTTCGGCGACGGCTGCATCCATGTGCGCCTGGATCTGCCGATAGCCGATGCGCCGCAACGCTTCCGGAGCTTCCTCGAGGACGCGGCCCGGCAGGTGGTGCGGTTCGGCGGCTCGCTCTCGGGTGAGCACGGCGACGGCCGGGCGCGCTCGGATCTGTTGCGGTTCATGTACTCCCGGGAGGCCCTCGACGCCTTCGCGGGCTTCAAGGCGCTGTTCGACCCCGACGCCGTGCTGAATCCCGGTGTGCTCGTGCATCCCCGCCCGATCGATGCCGACCTGCGCCTGGCCGGGCTGCGCCCGCTGCCCACGACCGGTGGTTTCACTTTTCCCGCCGACGGCGATCTGGCCACGGCCGTGCATCGCTGCGTCGGAGTCGGCAAGTGCCGGGCCGACACCCACGCCGCGGGCGGGTTCATGTGCCCGTCGTATCTGGCCACCGCCGACGAGAAGGACAGCACCCGCGGCCGGGCCCGGGTGCTGCAGGAGGTGGTCCGGGGCGCGCTGGATTGGCGGTCGGACGCCGTCGCCGAGTCGCTGGATCTTTGCCTGTCCTGCAAGGCATGCCATTCCGACTGCCCCGCCGGCGTCGACGTGGCGACCTACAAGTCGGAGACCCTGTACCGCCGCTATCGGCGCAGGCCGCGCCCGATCGACCACTACACCCTGGGCCGCCTGCCGCGCTGGCTCGGACCGGCGACGCGGCTCCCGCGGCTGGTGAACGCGCTCGGCGCGGCGGGACCGCTGCGCCGGCTCGGCCTGCGGTTGTCCGGAATGGATCCGCGTCGCGAGGTGCCCACGGTGGCGCACAGGAGTTTTCGGCGTTCCTGGCGGCAGCCGGTGCGCACCGGCGACTCCGCACCCGGGGTGATGCTGTGGATCGACACCTTCACCGACGCCTTCGATCCCGAGATCGCCGGTGCCGCCGTGGAATTGATCGAGTCACTGGGTCATCGCGTGCGCATCCCCGACTCCCGGGTCTGCTGCGGTCTCACCTGGATCAGCACCGGCCAGCTGGACGGCGCGCGGAAGCGGCTGCGCGCCACCGTCGATGCCCTGGCCGCGCATGTCGGCGCGGGTGGGGTGGTGGTCGGGCTGGAACCGTCGTGCACGGCCGCGCTGCGCGACGATCTCCCGCGCCTGCTGCCCGAGGATCCGCGGGCGGCCGCCGTGGCGGGCGCGGTGCGCACCCTGTCGGAATTCCTGGAGGGCGAGCCCGGCTGGCGGCCGCCGGACCGCAGTGGCCACACTGTGCTGGTGCAGCCGCACTGCCATCAGCATGCCGTGCTGGGGTTCGCGGCCGATCGCCGAATACTGCGCGGCACCGGTGCGAAAGTGATCGAGATCACCGGATGCTGTGGGCTTGCTGGAAATTTCGGAATGCAGCGAGGCCACTACGACGTATCGGTCGCGGTCGCCGAGAACGGCCTGCTCCCGGCACTGCGTGCGGCGCCCGTGAATTCGATCTTGATAGCCGACGGCTTCTCCTGCCGGACCCAGGCCGCACAGCTGGCCGGCCGCCCGTCCCGTCACCTGGCCCAGTTCCTCCTGGACCGGCCGTAATCGGCACGGAACGGCCGTAATCGGCACAGCTGAAGGGGCACCCGCAGTTGGCGGGTGCCCCTTCCCTCATCGTCAGCTGCCGAACGGCAGCGTGCCGGGCGCAATCTGGTAACCGCTACTACCGGCGAAAATGTTTCCCCAGACGCCGAGCAGGAAATTGATCAGATTGGTGATCACGCCGAGTACCTCCAGTGCCGGATGCCATTTGTTTGCTGAGCAACCAAGACAATCGGAATGACCATCGCCGCCGTCGATCTTCGCGTTAACAATAGAATGGCGCGGTGACTTCAGCGCCGCCCGGAATCGATCGGATGACGGTCGAGCGCGCCCGCACCCTCCGCTCGGATCGGCCGCTGGATCTGGCCGCCACCATCTCCCCGCTGCGCCGCGGCTTCGGCGATCCCTGTCATCGCGAGACCCCCGACGGCTCGCACTGGCACGCCTCCCGGCTGCCCTCGGGGGAGGTCACCTACCGGCTGCGGCAACTCGATCGGCAGACGGTCGACGCCCGCGCGTGGGGTCCGGGCGCAGAGGAGTTCCTGGCGGGGCTGCCCGGCATGCTCTGTCTGGACGAGGACCTCAGCGACTTCGCCCCCGAGCACCCCAAGATCGCCGAGGCGCACCGCCGCAATCCGGGTCTGCGCATGCTGCGCACCGGCCTGGTGTGGGAGGCGCTGGTCCCGGCGGTGCTGGAGCAGAAGGTGCACACCAGGACCGCCCACGACTCCTGGCGGAAACTGGTGTGGCGCTACGGAACTCCCGCCCCCGGTCCGGCCCCGGAGGGCCTGCGGGTCATGCCCGACGCCGAGACCTGGCGGCACATCCCGTCCTGGGTCTACCACCGTGCCAATGTCGGCCCGCAGCGTTCGAAAACCATTGTGCTGGCTGCGCGTATCGCGCCGAAGCTGGAGCAGGCGGCCGGGCTGAGCCACGCCGACGCCGCGCAGCGGCTGCGCACCGTGCCCGGGATCGGGGTGTGGACGGCTGCCGAGATCGCCCAGCGTGCCTTCGGTGATCCGGATGCCCTCTCGGTGGGCGATTTTCATCTCGCGGCCACCGTCGGCTGGACGCTGCTCGATCGGCCGATCGACGACGACGAGATGGTCGAATACCTGGAACCCCTGCGCCCGCACCGATATCGCGCCGTGCGGCTGCTCGGCCTGGCCGGGTTCGCGCGCAAACCGAAGTTCGGCCCGCGCACGCCCTACACCGATCACAGTCGCATCTGAGCGCCGATCACCGCTGGGCGGCCGCCGCGTCGGCCTCCCGCTGCGCCCGGGCCAGCGCGTCCGGGACGGGGATGCGGCCCAGGTACATCTCGTCGAAGATCGGCGTCATCGCCTCCAGGGCGGCCGGGAATCCCGCGCCCCCGCCCGCCGCGATCTCCTTGTCGCGCAACACATCGAAGAACGGTGAAACGTCGACCCCGTGCCGGGCCCAGTAGTCCCGGTATACCTGTTGTTCGGATACCACGGCCGGAATCGTCGCCCCGTCGATGCCCAGGTAGCGGTTGCCCGCCGCACTCCCCAGCCAGGCCAGCACCCGCCGCACCGCCGCGGGGTGCGGGGTGGCGGCATTGCCCGCGAGGCCGATGGCATTGTTGGCGCTCACCCGCCCGGCCGGGCCCTCGGGAATCATGGCCAATCCCCAGTGGAATCCGGCATTCTGGGCAATCGTGGCCAGATTGAAGGTGCCCGACTGGAACAGCGCCATCCGGCCCTGGAGGAAGGCGTTCTTGGCGAAGTCGCCGCTGGTATTGGTGTCCGCGGCCGAGGGGGAGAGCCGGTCGGCGACCAGCCCCACCGTATAGCCGAAGGCGTCCCGTCCCTGCGGGGAATCGAAGGCGAACCGGCCGTCGCGCTGGAGCTGCCCACCGGCCGAACCCAGATACGGCAGGGTGATGGATTGAAAGTCGTTGGCGGCGTTGTACGGCCACTCCGATGCCGGGGCCAACCGCCGCAGCAGCGGCCGGAAGGTATCCCGCGCCGGGTCGGGGCTCCAGCGCGCCGCCGTGACCTCGTCCGGGTCGACCCCGGCCTGTGCCAGCAGGTCCCGGTTGACGTACACGGCGGTCCCGCCGTCCACGAATTGCGGTACCGCCCACAGCTTTCCGGCGCGTGTGTACTGGGCGACGGCCTGCGGGTCCCAGGCTCGGGCCGCCTGCGGTCCCAGCGCCGCACCGATATCCATCAGGTGCCCGCTGTCGGCGTAGTCCTCGTAGAGGTTGGTCCAGAACAGATCGTCGGCGATCCCGCCCGCCACATCCAGCCGTAGCTTCTGTGCGTAGGAAGCCCACGGCACCAGCGTGATTCGCACCTCGACGTCGGGATTGGCGCGCTGGAACTCGTCCAGCGAGGCCCGATAGGCGGAGACGAAACTCTGATCCCAGATCCGCAGCCGCACCACAGTGCGCCCGTCGCTCGCGGTGTCGCGGCCCAGCCACAGGGCCGCGGCCACCAGCAGCACGGCGACCACGATCAGCCCGAGTACGGCCCGGGTCGACTCTTTGATCCGGATCCCTGTCATTTGATTCCCGTCACCGCGATGGAGGCCAGGACCTGCCGCTGGAACACCACGAACAACAGCACCAGTGGAGCGATCGCCAGCGTGGTGGCGGCCATGATCAGCGTCCACTGCGCGTTGTACCGGGTCTGCATGGTCGCCGTGGCCACGGTCAGCACCTGCCATTTCGGGCCGGACGCGGCGACCAGCGGCCACATGAAGCTGTTCCACTGCGAGACCACGGTGATGACGGCGAGCGTGGCCAGGATCGGCCTGCTCATCGGGACCACGACGCTCACCAGGATGTCGAGGGTCGAGGCCCCGTCCATCCGCGCCGCGTCGATGAGCTCCCCCGGAATGGCCCGGAAGTACTGGCGCAGCAGGAAGATCGCGTACGGCGACCCGAACAGGAACGGCAGCACCAGCGCCCAGAAACTGTTGAGCCAGCCCAGCTTCGCGAACATCAGGTACAGCGGCACCAGGGTGACCGCGCTGGGCACCATCATGGTCCCGAGATACACCCAGAACAGCACGTCACGACCGGGAAAACTGGTGCGCGCGAAGGCATATGCCGCCATGGTCGAGGTGACCAGCTGCCCGCAGGTGATGCAGACCGTCATCAGGGCGGTGACCGCGACCGCCCGCCCCAGCCCCTGGTCCAGCACCGTGCGGAAGTTGTCCAGCGTCGCGGGATGCGGTGTGGCCAGGGCGGATTCGCTCGCGAACTGCCTCGGCGTCTTGACCGCGGTCAGGGCGCTGAGCACCAGCGGAGCCACCGTCAGCAGCGCCCCGAGGATCAGCACCGCGTACGCCGCGGCGGCCCGGGCCGCCGCCCGTCGTTCAGTACTCATAACTGGTCCGATTCCGGAAGTATCGGTGCTGCACCACCGTGATCACGAACATGACCGCGAACACCACCACCGCCATGACCGCGGCCCGCCCCGGATGCGCGGCCTCGAAGGCTTCCGAATACATCCGCATGGCAACCACATCGGTGTGGTGGTCGGGCCCGCCCCGGGTGAGCGCGTACACCGCATCGAAGGTCTGGAAGACGCTCAGCACCCCGGTGACCAGCACGAAGAACATGGTCGGGCGCAGCAGCGGCAGGATCAGCCAGCGGATGCGCCGCCAGCCGGTGGCCCCGTCCAGCGCGCCCGCGTCCAGGATCTCCCCGGGTATGGCCCTGATCCCGGCCACGAAAAACAAGGCCACATAACCGACATTCATCCACACGATCACCGTGGCCACCGCCGGTAGCGCCAGCGTCGTCGAGCTCAGCCACTCCACCCGCCGTCCCAGCAGCGCGTTCAACGCCCCGCCGGTGGGTGCGAAGATCCACTGCCACACCACCCCCACCGCGACCGGCGCACACATCCACGGCAGCGCGTAGACCACCCGCAGCACGGTCCCACCCCGCCCGCGCCGCGCCAGCACGGCCGCCACCGCGAACCCCAGCGCCGTCTGCACCGGCACCACCAGCGCCGTCAACGCCAGCGTCACCAGCAGCGAATGCCCGAACTGCCGGTCCGCCAGCACCGACCGCCAGTTGCTCGCCCCGGTGAATTCGATGGGCCCCAGCAGATTCCAGCTGTGCACACTCAGCCACAACACGACCGCGATCGGCACCAGCAGGAAACACCCGACCCCGATCAGGCTCGGCAGCAGCAGCGCATAACCCACCGCCGCCTGTCTGCGCCGGGCCGAACCGCGGCGAACCGTCCGATCCATGATCAGCGACGCTACCGGCCCGCTCCCGGCGACCGCGCCCTCCCACGCCCGATCTGCCCGATATTGCCCTGTGCGCGATGCGATTTCGAGACGGCGTCCCACCCGGTGCCGGGCGGCGGCGCATGATAGTTTGTGCCGCGCTCGTTCATAGCTATGACGGCGAGGCTGGCCACGACAGTGCAGGGGACGGCGTCGATGAGAATCAAGCCACGGGAACAGATCCTCGGAGTCTGGCGGTCGCTGCTGACCGCCTGTTATCAGGATGGCGAGTGGGTGTGGGGTGGCCGCAACGGCTCCAACTCCATCAGCGACGCCGAACAGCTGCTGTGCCTGCTGTACCCGGCGACCGAGATCGACGGCTTCGGGCTGGAGCATCCCGACGAGATCGCCGACGACATCCGCGAGGTGCTCTCCCCTCTCGGCGACAATGGCCTGCGCATCGGCGAGCGCGTGGTCTGGCTGCTCGAGCAGTACATCGACCGCCACACCGACCGCGACCCCGACTCCACCGCCGCCCTGCCGAATTTCGCCGCGGGCAGCTACCTGGCCTCCTCCGACGGCGCCGAGCCGACCCCGGCGCAGCGCACGCTCGAGGTCGTCGACTCCTATTCCATGTCACTGACCCTGTGCCTGGCCGCGCTGAAATTCCTGCGCGGATTCAGCGGCCCGGTCGCCGAACTGGCCGTGGGCCGGCGGATCAAGCTCGCCGTGGATCTGGGCCCGCGCATCGAGGCGCTCGACGCGCTCATCAATGTCCGGCTCACCGCCGCCATGGTGGGCCTGATCCGCAGCTTCGTCGTGAATACGGTCTCGCCCAAATCCGCCGCCGGGCAGGCCATGCTGTCGATGCTCAACCAGACCGGCGGTTCCCCCGACGCGGTGGTGCACGCCGTGCAGCAGCGCCTGGACCGGGTGCGGATCCGGCTGCGCAACGACGCCACCCTCAGCCAGGTGGAGGGGGTCGACCTGGACAGCGGCGACATGCTGTTCGAATGTGGCTGGAGCTGGGCCATTGTGCGCAAGGCCGCGTCGATCGACTTCGTGGACATGCCCATCGCGGATCAGCCCGGTCATGCCGTCGCCCGGCCCTATCTGCACTTCACCGTGGTGGCGCTGGACGGCATCAACGACCTCACCTCGGTGCGCACTCGTGAACTCGACCTGCTCAACGGCGAGCAGCGCCGCCTGGCCGAGGCCCTGCAGCTGCGCTGGGATCTGGCCCAGCGCTACTGGGCGGCGGTGGCGCGCTTCGGCACCGGGCGCTGGCCGCTCGAGGACATTCCGTGGCGTACCTCCGACGGCGAGGAATCGGACTACTTCAGTCTCATCGTCTCCGCGGTGCTCATGCAGGATCTGCTCAATCGTGAGGCCAATGACGACGATCTGGACCGCGCCGCAACGATTTTCGACGAGCTGGCCCGCCGCGGCCGCATCGTGCGCCGCTTCACCGCCGACGATCCGGCCCGCACCATGCACACGCCGGGCGTGAGTCTGCGCCTGCTGGGCAGTGAGGCGCTGGACGGCCCGCTGCTGCTGTGGACGGTCTCCGATTACGCCACCGTCCTTTTGAAACGCACCCTGCAGGCCGCGCGGCTCTCCGGCACCATCGAGACCCGCGACCAGCTGATGACGCTGGCCCAGGCCACCATGGACCACCTCGACCTGCGCGCCTTCCGCGAAGGACCGGCCACCGGCCTGTGGGACGATCCCAGCCGCATCTTCGGCGGCCCCGAAAACCACCTGCCCTCCTGGTATCTCACCGAGCGCGTGGTCGAGTGCATGGTGACCGCCGCCCGCCTGTACCGCGAACCGCCGCTGCGGGCGCCGACCTCGGTGACCCGGGCCATGGAGCTGCTGACCGAGGCCGAACACCTGCTCAACCGGGAGATGCTGGAGCTGAGCGAGACCGACGTGTCGGCCGGCCGCACCGCCCTGGCCCTGGCCGAGCAGCGCCTGGAACGGGCCCGCACGCTCATCGACGAGCGCCCCGGCACCGCAGTCAGCCTCGCCTCGCAGGCCCTCTTGGAACTGGACGAGCTCGCCTACGCCCGGTTCGACGCCACCAGGAGCGTGTGACCGTGCTCGTGTTCTCCTCTTCGGACAAGGGCGGCACCGGCCGCTCGGTCACCAGCTGCAATATGGCCTACTGGCTGAGCATGAAGGGGTACAAGGTCGCCTATCTGGACTTCGATTTCGGATCCCCCACCGCGGGCGGCACTTTCGAGATCAGCCGGATCGACAACGGGGTCCGGGACGGGACCGGCCTGCACGCCTATCTGCTCGACGAGAACGGGACGCCCGCGCGGCTCAGTGTGCGCTCCGAGACCGACCGGATGGAACTGAGCCGGTCCCGGCATCCCTCCGGCCGCCTGGTGCTGTTCCCCGGCGATCTCGGCGGCTCCGAATTCACCACGCTCGACGAACGCATGATCGATCGCTGCGCCGCGCTGTTCGCCACCTGCGAGCAGGAATTCAATGTCACCTTCGTCGATCTGAGCGCGGGCCGATCCATCGCCCTGGCCCTCGCGCTCAGCGCGACCCGGCACCCGCAGCTGTCCCGCGCGGTGTGCCGCTGGCTCATCTTCCACCGCTGGACCCGCCAGCACATCGCGGCCGCCCGCGGCCTGGTGCACGACGAGCACGGCGTGCTGGCCGTCGGCGAGGCCTGGGGACACGACCGGGCCGAGCTGCTGAATTCGCTGCGCTTCGTCCGTACCGCGGTGCCCGAACTCAACCTGACCGCCGGCCTCCGCCCGGCTCAGGCCGCCTGGCTGCAGGAACAACACAACACCCTGACCCGCGCGGCCAACCGGCACGGCATGGGCGAGAGCGGGATACTGGGCAAGATCCCGGTGGAACCAATGCTGCAGTGCCGGGAACAGGTGATCCTGGATGTGGATGTGGCCGCTCACGTCGCCAATGCCGAGACCGTGGACGCATTCCGCCTGCTCACCGAGAAACTCATGAACGACGCCGTCTGGGAACAGGTGGAGGTGCGCCGATGAGCTCCGCGACCGACTACAGCGAGGCGGGCGAACGCAATCGCGTGGCCGGCCAGCCGCTCTCGCATCTGTCCATCGAGGTCGGGCACTTCTATATGGACGAGCTGGTCGACGGCGTCGACCGGATCCACGCCCAGCTGCGCAAGGTGGCGCCCATCGTCCAGACCCAGATCGCCGCTGCCGAAGCGGAATTCGGGGCGGGCGCCCGGGTCAGCACCTGCTTCCTGGTCGACGACTACTTCTGGACCCGCACCGCCAACCGGCCGCGCGATGCCCGGCGCACCGCCGACCCGCGCCACGTGCTGGAGAAGCTGCTGGCCGCCGCGGAGGAATGCGGCGTGCGCATCGACTATCTGGCGCGCGAGGCGGGCTGCGCCGAGGTGCCGTCGTTCCAGGACGGTGAACCGGTCGGCGAGCCGGTGCGGCTGGCGGAGATGATGGCCGCCCGCATCGTCGCCGAACCCGAGCGCGACAGCACCGGCCGCCGCCCGCCCACCGTCGAGTCCGGCTGGCTCTGCAATGGCCGCCGATCCTCGGAATTCGATGCGGGACAGGCCATGCGCATCTCGCGGTATCGGCCGCCGGAGGAATTCGGCGCGCGCAATCACTCCATCTTCCTGGATGTGCAGCTGTGGAGCCGCCGCCTGGAGGAAGAGGGCGATCAGCAGGTGGAGCGCATGCTCTGGTCCTGCCCCTTCCTGGCCGCCATCTGGCAGTTGCTGCGGCTGGGCCTGATTCGCAACGAGGGCGCCATGGTGGCGGCCCCGGTGCCCTGGGAGGAGCCGTGGCCCAGCGACTGGTCCCGGCTGCCCGCGGTGGTGAAACTGAATCCGAAGGCCAAACCCTTCGCGGCCTATCGGGCGCTGTCGGTGCTGCCCTACAGCTACCTGGGCATCGAGCACGCCGTGCGGGTCATCCTCGACCACCTGCAACTCGATGACGATGTGCAGGCGAAGCTCGCCGAACGCGGTGCGGGCGAACGGATTCCGGTGCAGGTGCCGCGCCGGGCCACCCACCGGTTGAACCACATCTTCCTGGGTGACGTCTGAGGTGGCCGCCCGGTGAACGAGCCGCTGGTGCTGCTGGGGGAGGTACGCACGGCACTGCTGCCCAATGCGGGGGGACTGGCGGCGCGGGAGGCGACGGCGCTGCTGTCACTGCTGCCCGGGCAGCGGGTACTGATGCGGGAACGGCCGCTGGCCCTGGCGATTTCGCCGGGTTCCGCCGTCGGGGTGGACTGCAAGCTGGCCACGGTGTCCGGATCGGACAGCCGCGCCATCGGGACGGTGGCGGCGCACGCGATCCTGGTGGGCGGCCGGGTGATGCAGAGTTCGGCCTGTTCCACCGTGGTGCGGACGGCCGACAAGAACCGGCGGCCCTGGTCGCACTACCTCGATCAGGTCGGGACGCTGGAGGTGTGGCACCGCATCGCCGACGACGCCGCGGCCGCGGTCGATCTCACCGAGGGGTTCCTGGAGGGCTCCGGCGCCACCACCCTGGACCTGGGCTCGGTCAGCGACCGGCTGCTCACCCGCGTGCGCACCGATCCCCGCCTGGATCAGGAGCCGCCGGTGCGCTCCAGCGCCACCCGGCTGCGCTGGGCCGCGCGGGTCGCGCCGCCGGTGGGCGGCGCCGTGCGCGGGCGCACCCTGTTCGCGTTCCGGCTCGAGGACGAGCACACCCGGTCGGTGCGGATCATGGTGCCGACCGCCCGGGATCTGGGTGCGGTGCAACGCTTCTGCGAGGACCTGGCCGTTCACGACTGGCTGCTGTCCACCCTGGGCGCGGCACTGTCCGAGGCGGATCGTCCCATGCCCGAACGCGATCCGTCCGCCGAGCTGGCGCCGCTGCTCGAACAGCTGGTGCACCTGTGGATGCCGGGCGCCCACACGCCGCCCCGGCTGCGCGAACTGTGGACGCGGTTGGAGTCCGATCCGGGCTTCACCCGGCAGTGGACCGCGCAGGTCGGACATCTGCGCGACCGGCTGGCGGTGGCGACCCTGGCGGCGCTGCGCAGCGCCAAGATCAGCACCGTCCAGTGGTGACCGGCGGATCCGACCGGCGGCGCGACCGGATCAGAGCCGGAACCAGCGGCGCACCAGCAGCGCGAAGAACACCGACATGGTGACCGCGCCCAGATAACTCTCGAGCACGAACACCGCGCGCCCGCCGACCCGCAGGTTGTCGGTATCCCCGACGCCCAGCGGATTCAGGTAGTTCATGAACACCTGGAACACGGTGATGGCCGGCGGCTGATCCGACCGCAACGTGACCGCCACCACGAAGACCAGCAGCTGGAACGCCACGAACCACAGCATGCGGAAGGGCCGGTATCCGTAGCCGCAGATGAGATCCGGGACCAGGCCGCCGGCGCGCCGCCAGGCCGCCGGCTGCGCCAGCCGCCGCGCCCGGGCCAGGGCCAGGCCGCAGCGATCCTCGGCATCGGTGTCCTCGTCGATGCGGTAGAGACTCCCGGCCCGGCGGTAGGCCAGGGCGGCGTGCGCGGGCAGTCCGGCCTGCACCAGTGGGCGGCCCAGCCGCTCGTAGGCCTCGGCCAGCAGCCGATTCTGGGTGCGGCTCAGGCGCAGTGGCCCGCGGAACTCCACCTCCGCGGCGATCAGGGCCGCGAGCAGCTGGTTGACCGCCATCGGCTGCGGCGCCGCGGTGGCGGTGTGTTCGAGGACCGGCGCGTAGAGGTGGCCGAAGACGAGACTGTCACCGGCCCTGCGGATTCCGGGCGGATCGTAGGTCGCCACCACCGCCTCGGTGTGCCGGGTGAACAGGTCCAGCAGCGGCTGTTCGGTGGCGCGGCGGCGCAGGCCGTGCGGCTGCTCCAGGAATTCGGTGACGTTGTCGGCATAGGTGTCGGCGTGGCGCTCGATGCGCATGCTCATATCCGTCACGAACGGCGACGACGGTGCGCTTTTCTCGAGCATGATCAATGATAAATCCTGTGCACCAGCACATCTCGCGGCTCGTCTGCGCCGAAGTAGGTGGCCTCATGATCGGCCCACACGAAGCCGACCTCCTTGTAGAGGTGGTAGGCGACCCGATTGCCCGGTTTCACCGTGACGAAGACCTGTTCGGCGCGGGCCTGACGGCATTGGGCCAGAGCGGCTTCCAGCAGTGCCCGGCCGTGGCCGCGACCCCGGCATTCGGATGCCACCGCGAAGCCGAGAAACCAGGCCGTGCGCTCTCCATCGAGGGCGGTGAGCACGTAGCCGCAGAGCTCCCCCGCATCCTCAGCAACCGTCCAGTTTGCTCCGTGTAGCTCGAAGAGTTGCCGGAGTACGAAATACGGATACGCGAGATGCTCGAATTCGACCACCTCGAGTGCGCGGATCGCGTCCAGATCCGACAGTGACGCGATCCGGCACGCCGGATCGTCCGGCTGTTCGAAGGCCGACAACGGTGTTCCCCTCCACCCCGGGCACAAGTGCGATGGATTCCAGGGTAAGCGTCACACCGAATCTTGGGTGCGGTTCGGCCGCCCGCCGTCTGTGGAGCCGGCGGCCGAACCGCGCTGCAGCACGCGGTGGGGACTGCGCCACCGCTGCCCGGAGGTTAGGCGCGGGGCGCTCGAAAGCGCTGTGCGGCAGCGTTCATCGCGGCCTGGGGCCTTCCCCGGTACTCCCCGGGCCGCGAAATCCTGGTGTAGAACTGTGCCTTCTGGTGGCGGAGCTGTGCTGTCCGGGCGTCGAGCAGCAGCCACAGCATCCGGTGGACGAACCGGTCGTAGCCGGTCGGTACGGGATCGGGGCCGGCCTGGGCCGGTGCGGGGCCGGTCATGGCAGTGCCCGCTCGTCGAGCACGCACCGTCCCTCCTCGACCAGCGTTGCCCGTGCTCGTCGGCGTACCTTGCAGGTCTGCACCGTGCAATCGAGGTGCAATTGCATTGCGGCGTGCGCTTGTTCGACGGTCATCACACCCGGATCACGGCGGCAGCGCGACAGACCGGCAATGTGCATATTGAGGGACGACAGTTGCATGTCCAGACCACTCCTCGTTCCCGCTGGTTCCTGAAGTGCCCGGAGGTTCAGGAAAGGAAAGGGGCCTAGCTACACCGCTCCGGGCACATCTCCAGCACACCACGAGCAGACGCCAGGCGGGCGAATTTCGAGCAGGAGAACGCAAAATTGCGCGAATTCCCAGCAGTGAATCCACTTGGGGGAGGACGATTCTCCAAAGTGGACGAAGCCCTCGCCCGCCGTCGAGCCCCGATCCATGCCCGCGACCGCGAATGGAGCGTGTTGTGTCCGAAGGTCCCGCGTCATCCACCCTGCCCCGCCGTCAGCTCGGTCGCTATCTACGGGACTGGCGCATCCAGGCAGGATTGACCATCGCCGAAGCCGCCAAGCTGATGGAGTGGGGCGCCAGCACCTTGCAGCGGCTCGAGAAGGGCAACGCGGACCGCATCCGCACCATCGACATCCAGGAGCTGTGCCGCATCTACGGGATCCCCGCCGAAATCGCGGAGGGGCTCAAGGGTTTGGCGCAGCAGGCGGCGGTCAAGAGCTGGTGGCACTCCTACGGCGACCTGATTCCCGAGAACTTCGACGTCTACGTCGGCCTGGAGGCATCCGCGCAGCAGTTGTCCTGCTACCAATCGGAATTGGTGCCGGGCCTGCTGCAGACGGCCGAGTACGCAAGGGCCCTGAACCGGCTGGGATACCCGGAAGAGACTGTGGTGGAGGTGGATCGGCGCGTTCAGCTGCGTATGCAGCGGCAGGCCATGATCACCCGTCGCATGCATCCGGCGACCATCGCCATGGTGTTGCACGAATCGGTATTGCGCCGCCTGGTGGGAGGTGCAAGGGTGATGGCGGCGCAAGTGCGACACTTGGCGGAACTGAGCACCCGGTCCAATGTCGCGCTGCGTATCCTGCCCTTCGCCGCCGGTGTCCCCCTGGGACTTTCGACCGGACCATTCGTGATTCTGGAATTCGGATGCGACAGCAAGGGGCAACCGGTGGAGCCCCCGGTGGTCTACGTGGAGGGGTTCACCGGCGATCTGTATCTCGAGAGACAGGGCGACGTTCAGCGTTATCGCCGGGCACAAGCGGGCCTGGAACGCTGCGCGCTGGACGTTCAGGACAGCAGAAACCTGCTCCGGCAGGTGGCGAAGGAGTATGCGGCATGAGTGTGGATCTTTCCGGGGCCCGCTGGTTCAAGAGCAGCCGCAGCGGGGCCGGTAAGGAGTGCGTCGAAGTGGCGTTCCTGCCCGCGGGCCGAGTGGGCGTGCGGGACAGCAAGAATCCGCAGGGGCCGGCGCTGGTGTTCGGCGCGGCGGAATGGGGATCCTTCACCGCGGGCCTCGAAAACGGGGTCTTCGACCGGTGATTCGCTGAACGAGGGTTCACGGGCCCCGACCCGTGAACCCCCGGTATCAGAGGATTGCGACCACACCCATGGCGACGGCGGCGACCAGCACGCCGATCGCGACGGCGGGCATCAGTGCGCCGGTGAGTACGTATACGCCCATCGCCGATACCGCGAAGAGCATCCCTACGATCAGCCGTTCGACCCAGTCATCGGGACCCATTTTCCGGTACCGGGGACGTGCATTCTTGAGTCCTCGGTCCACGAATAGTTGGATACCCATGCTTAGCCGTCGCAAACATACTTCCGTTGCCAAACGGCAGCCGTTTCGTGATCAACAACCAGCTCGGACGTCAGCGCCGGAAGAGCTTGTTTCCCAGCCAGACGATCGGGTCGTACTGTCTGTCCACCACGCGTTCCTTGAGCGGGATCAGCGCGTTATCGGTGATCTTGATGTGTTCCGGGCACACTTCCGTGCAGCACTTGGTGATGTTGCAGAAGCCCAGGCCCGCATCCTCTTGCGCCAGTTCCCGGCGGTCGGCCACATCCAAGGGATGCATTTCGAGTTCGGCAATACGCATCAGGTATCGCGGACCGGAGAATGCGTGCTTGTTGTCCTCGTGATCACGGACCACGTGACAGGTGTTCTGGCACAGGAAGCATTCGATGCACTTGCGGAATTCCTGCGACCGTTCCACATCGGTCTGCTGCATCCGGTACTCGCCCGGCTTCAGATCCACCGGCGGCGTGAAAGACGGTACTTCGCGGGCCTTCTGGTAGTTGAACGACACATCCGTGACCAGGTCGCGAATAACCGGGAAGGTGCGCATGGGCGTCACCGTCACCACTTCTTCCTGGGTGAACGTCGACATGCGGGTCATGCACAGCAGCCGCGGCCGCCCGTTCACCTCGGCCGAGCACGAACCGCACTTGCCCGCCTTGCAGTTCCAGCGCACCGCCAGATCCGGTGCCTGGGTGGCCTGCAGCCGGTGGATGATGTCGAGCACCACCTCGCCCTCGTTCACCTCGACGGTGAAGTCCTGCAGGCCGCCGCCCTCGGTGTCACCGCGCCACACCTTGAACTTCGCCTCGTAACCCATGGCTATTCCGCCTTTCCGGCGTCGTCCCGCAACTCTGCGAGATCGGCGGGGGTGTAGTACTTTTCGAGCTCCGCCAGGTCGAACAACCGGAGCAGATCCGTGCGCATGGGCACCTGGGCCTCGGGCGTGACGGTCACCGACGGCACCGAGAACCCGACCTCGTCCGGGTCGATGGTGCAGACCAGCAGCTTGTTGCGCCACACCGGATCCATGCCCGGGTGGTCGTCGCGGGTGTGGCCGCCGCGGCTCTCGGTGCGCAGCAGTGCGGCCTGGGCGACGCATTCGCTGATGAGCAGCATGTTGCGCATATCCAGGGCCAGATGCCAGCCCGGATTGAACTGCCGGTGCCCCTCCACGGTGACGTGGTCGTAGCGGTCGCGCAGCTCGGAGAGATGCTCGACGGCCTGCTTCAGTTCGTGTTCCTTGCGGATGATGCCGACCAGATCGTTCATGGTCTGCTGCAGGTCCATGTGCAGCGTGTACGGGTTCTCGCCCGGGCCGCCCTCGGCGGGCGGATCGAACGGCGTCACAGCCGATTTCGCGGCCACGGCGATATCGGTGTCGGCGATCTTGGGCCGTGCGGCCAGCTGCTCGACATAGGTGGCCGCGCCCAATCCGGCGCGCCGGCCGAAGACCAGCAGGTCCGACAGCGAGTTGCCGCCCAGCCGGTTGGAGCCGTGCAGGCCGCCGGCGCATTCGCCGGCCGCGAACAGGCCGGGCACCGTGGCCGCCTGGGTGTCCGGATCGACCTCGATGCCGCCCATCACGTAGTGGCAGGTCGGCCCGACCTCCATCGGCTCCTTCGTAATGTCCACGTCCGCCAGCTCTTTGAACTGGTGGTGCATGGACGGCAGCCGCTTGACGATCTGGTCGGCGGGCAGGCGGGAGGAGATATCCAGATAGACGCCGCCGTGCGGGGTGCCGCGCCCGGCCTTCACCTCTTCGTTGATGGCCCGCGCGACCTCGTCACGCGGCAGCAGATCCGGTGTGCGCCGGGCGGAATCGTTGTCCTTCAGCCACTGGTCCGCCTCCTCGATGGTTTCGGCGTACTGGCCCTTGAACACCGGCGGGATGTAATCGAACATGAACCGCTTGCCCTCGGAGTTCTGGAGCACCCCGCCGTCACCGCGCACGCCCTCGGTGACCAGGATGCCCTTCACCGACGGCGGCCAGACCATGCCGGTCGGATGGAACTGCAGGAACTCCATATTGATCAGCGACGCCCCGGCCCGCAGCGCGAGCGCGTGCCCGTCGCCGGTGTACTCCCAGGAGTTCGAGGTCACCTTGTACGACTTGCCGACGCCACCGGTGGCGATCACCACCGCGGGCGTCTCGAACAGAATGAAGCGCCCGGACTCCCGCCAGTACCCGAAGGCCCCGGCGATCCGGTCGCCGTCCTTGAGCAGCTCGGTGATTGTGCATTCGGCGAAGATCTTGATGCGCGCCTCGTAGTCACCGGTCTGCGCGTAATCCTCCTGCTGCAGCGAGACGATCTTCTGCTGCATGGTGCGGATGATCTCGAGCCCGGTGCGGTCGCCGACGTGCGCCAGCCGCGGATAGGTGTGGCCGCCGAAGTTGCGCTGGCTGATCCGGCCGTCCTTGGTCCGATCGAACAGCGCCCCATAGGTTTCCAGCTCCCACACCCGGTCGGGAGCTTCCTGGGCGTGCAGTTCGGCCATGCGCCAGTTGTTGAGGAACTTGCCCCCGCGCATGGTGTCCTTGAAATGGGTCTGCCAGTTGTCCTTCTCATTGGCATTGCCCATGGCGGCCGCGCAGCCGCCCTCGGCCATGACGGTGTGCGCCTTGCCGAACAGGGACTTGCAGACCACCGCCACGGACAGACCGTGCTCACGGGCCTCGATGACCGCACGCAGGCCGGCACCGCCGGCACCGATCACGACGACGTCGTACTTGTGCCGCTCGACTTCAGGCATGGAACCGAATACTCCTGGGAGACAGAGGAATAGAGGACTGTCAGCCGATGAGGCGAGGATCGGAGATGGTTCCGCTCGCCACCAGCATGACGTAGAAATCGGTGAGGACCAGCGTGCCCAGCGTGGTCCAGGCCAGCTGCATGTGCCGGGTGTTCAGCTTCGACACCACGGTCCAGAAGCGGTAGCGCACGGGGTGCTGTGAGAAGTGTTTGAGCCGGCCGCCCGCGATGTGGCGGCAGGAGTGGCACGACAGCGTGTACGCCCACAGCAGCAGCGCGTTGCCGGTGATGATCAGCGTCCCCAGGCCGATGCCGAAGCCGCCGCCCTTGGCGTGGAAGGAGATCACCGCGTCATAGGTGTTGATCACCGAGATGATGATCGCTACGTAGAAGAAGTAGCGGTGCGCGTTCTGGATGATCAGCGGAAGCCGCGTCTCCCCCGAGTATTTCGCGTGCGGCTCGGCCACCGCGCAGGCCGGCGGCGACATCCACACCGACCGGTAGTAGGCCTTGCGGTAGTAGTAGCAGGTGAGCCGGAACAGCAGCAGGAACGGCAGCACCAGGAAGCCCAGCGGAATCCACATGGGCAGGTGGCCGACCGGCGTGCCGAAATGGCTGGAGCCCTCGACGCACGAGGCGCTCAGGCAGGGCGAATAGAACGGTGTCAGATAGTGGAAGTCGGGCACCCAATACGCGCTGCGCACAAAGGATCTGATGGTCGCGTAGATGACGAAGGCCGCGAGCCCCAGCACCGTCGCGGCCGGCGGCACCCACCACCGGTCGGTGCGGAGCGTGCGTGCCGAAATGGCAGCCCGTCCCCTACTGAAAACCCCGGTAGTGCTCGATTCAGAAGCCTTGACTGGTGCGGCGCTCACTGCTGGATGCCTCGCTGCTCTACCCCGTGGAACGTCATCGTTACCTCCGGCATCGAATGTGATGGTGAGCACCTTACGACAGTGTCGCTATCACTCGAGCTCGCAACAGCTATTTCGTGATCCCGTGATTTGCGCCACATTTCCTGTGGCCGTCAGTGATTCGTTTGCTTGGTGAACAAACGGCAATCTCGCGAACTCGCCGGGCTGTCAGAGTGTTTCGGATTCCGGCCCGCGCGCAGGTAGGGCGGCTCGTCCGCAGCGGTTACCGGCCGTCATATGACAGCAACAACGGTGTGGTGGCCTGTCGGTCTGCTGAGGGTTCGAAGGGAGCCGGTAATGAGACGCGCCGCCATCGTCATGCCGATGCGCACGCCCGTGGGTCTGCCCGGCGGAGCACTCGCCGCGGTGCCGCCGAACCGGCTGGCCGGCACTGTCATCGCGGCGGTGCTCGGGCGCTCGGGCATCGATCCCGCGCGGGTCGAACAGCTGGTCACCGCCGTCCCCGATGCCGAGGCCATCCGCTCGGCCCTGCCGCAGTGCGGACTGTCGCCGGAGCTGGGTGACTTCGCGCTGGGCGAGGGTCCCGGCAGCGGACTGCGCGCCCTGATCACCGCCGCCATGATGGTGCGCACCGGCGCGGCCGACGTGGTGCTGGCGGTGGGCGCCGAATGCTCCAGCGCCGCAGGGGGATTCGACGCGCAATCCGCCAGCGTCCCGCCGCTGCCCGGCATCCGCCCGGGGCCCGCGGCCGACGACGGACCCACCACCGACCAGCAGATCGCGATCTGGTCCGCCGAACCTGAACGCGGACAAGCGGATTCGGACCGCGCCGAACAGCTGGCCCGCGCCCACGAGCTGGGCCGGGCCGCGGCCGACGACTTCGCCGCGGTCAGTCACCGCCGTGCCGCCCGCGCCCATCGCCAGGGTGTGTTCGGTGCGGAGACCGCGCCCGTGGTGGTGTGCGCGCGCCCGGACAATCCCAATTCCGAGGTGGTGCGCCTGGTCGACCGCGACGAGGGGTTGCGCGATGATGTCTCACACCGCGCCTTCGCGGCGCTGTCCCCCTTCCGGCCCGATGGCGTGACCACGGCCGGAAACAGCAGCAGCCGCGGCCTGGCCGCCGCGGCCTGCCTGGTGGTGGCAGAGGACCGGCTGGTGGATCTCGGCCTGGAGCCGATGGGCTATCTGCTCGACTGGGTCAGCACCACCGCTCCCCTCGGCGTCCCGGTGCCCGCCGCCACCTCCGCGGTCGCGAAGGCGCTGTGGCGCGCCGGTTTCGAACTGTCGGACCTGGAGCTGCTGGAGGTGGAGGAGACCTCCGCTGTCGAGGTGCTGGCGCTGGCCCGCACCCTGGGCCTCGAGGACGACACCGCGGAGCGCCTGAATGTGCACGGCGGCGCGATCGCCCTCGGTGATCCGGGCGGCGCGGCGGGTCTGCGCATGGTCACCACCATGCTGCACGAACTGGCCCGCCGCGACGGCGGTCTCGGCCTGGCCGTGACCCCCGTCGGCCCCGGCAGCGCCCTGGCCGCGATCTTCGAATCCCCCGATCTGGAACCGGTTTCGCAGGCCCCGCGCGGCGCCCGCTTCCGCGGCGTCGGCGGCCGGCGCTCCGGCCGGGGCCGGCACCGCCACTGAGGACTGGTCCACCGCCACCGAGGACTAGTCGCGCGGGCGGAGCCGGACGACCGCCGTGCCCCGGGCGAAGGCGGCCGCCAGCTCCGCGCGGTTGACGCTGCCGTCCGAATTCAGGCTGATGCCAGCGTATTTCCCGTGGGTCGGGTTCTGCTCGAGGATGATCCGATACGGCTCGGCCGCCGCGTCCACGTCGGTGACGACCTCCCAGTCGGCGTCGATCTCCCGGCGCCGCAGGCCGATTCGCACCGGCTCGCCGGCGCGCAGGTTGTGACGCC
The DNA here is from genome assembly GCF_042754085.1 of Nocardia sp. NPDC059236. NCBI lineage: Bacteria > Bacillati > Actinomycetota > Actinomycetes > Mycobacteriales > Nocardiaceae > Nocardia > Nocardia sp. NPDC059236. The sequence continues at coordinate 149,813 of NZ_JBHZAF010000013.1, read as the reverse complement.
ACTTGGCCGCGGTGCCGATCAGCAGCGTGCCGTCGTGTTCGGCGTAGGCGACGGGGTGCTCGTACACCCGCCCGCTCTTGCGGCCGACCACGGTGACGATGAGCAGTTTCCCGCTGACCACCCGGTGCAGCGGTGAGCGCAGGACCCGGCGCATGACGGCGTTGAGCCGCTCCTGTTTGCGGGTAGCGGCCGGGTTCGGGGTTGTCGTTGCTGGCTGGGACATCGGTGCGTCCTCCGGTTCCCTATTTACTGAGTGAATACTCAGAAAATACGACCAGGTGCGGCATACTGCAAGGGTCGTGCCGGAAAACGACAGTCGAAACGTGACAGGAGGCGATGTGGGGACCCGTTCCCGAGGGCGGCCCAGTACCGGTGTGCGCGAGGCCGTGATCGCCAGCGCGCAACAGGTGCTCGCGGAATCCGGCCTCGCCCGGCTGTCCACCAAGGAGATCGCGGCCCGGGCCGGCGTCGCCGAATCCAGCATCTTCTATCACTTCGGCGATCGAATGGGCCTGCTACAGGCCGTGATCCAGCATCAGCTGCGCCCGCTCAAGGACCTGCTCGCCGACGCGCCCGCCGCGGATCTGCGCACGGCGCTGCGGTCGCTGCTCGCGACCCTGGAGGAATTCTTCGTCTCCGCCCTGCCGGTGATGGCGGCGGTGCAATCGGATGCCGAGCTGGGCGCGGTCTACCGGGAACGCAGCCGCGATCTCGACCTGGGCCCGCATCGCGCGGTGGACGCCGTGGTCGCCTACCTGTCGGCCCGGGGCATCGAGGCCGACGATCTGCGCACCCCGGCTCTGCTGCTGGTCGGCGCGGCTCATCAGCGCGCGCTGCAGCGGCAGCTGAGCCCACCCGATGCGCTCGTCGAATTGCCCAGCCCCGACGCCATTGTCGAGGTGGCCCTCCCGCTGTTCGAAACGAAGGATTAGTTACTTGGTGCGGGGGCGGGAGTGGAAGCCCAGGCCCTCGTCCTGCGCGCCCATCCAGGCCGCCTCATCGTGCTTGGCGTCGGGGACGTAGATCGTCTCCTGCTTGGCCCGCGGTGCTTCCGGCGGCGGCGCCTGTTCGAACTCGTCGGTGTCGATGACGAGCCTTTCCAGATCGTTCTCCAGCCGGCGGACGGTGCCCGCGTCTCCGTAGTGCGAACGCAGTGCGGTGACGCACTGGCGGAGCTGGCCGACCGCGTAGCGGAGTTCCGCAATCTCGCTGCGTGTCATCGAAACCCTCCTCGAGCCGTGTGACAGACCACACATCGTGATCTACAACACAGTACGTGATCATGCGGGATTCGTCTCGTCGGCGATGAATATTCGCAGCTAGAGGGCCTGTCACCGGATGCGGAATTGGGGCGGCGGACGTTTCAGATCTTCCGATCCGCCCGCCGCGGATGATCTTCCGGCTACCCCGCGATGGCGTACTCCGGCCCGCAGTCGGGACCGCAGTCCGGGTCCGCATCGCGCGCTGCCGCGGTCGCCCGGGCCACCAGCGCCACCACCGCGGCGGCCACCTCCTCGGCCCGCTCCAGGATCACGCTGTGCCCGGCGCCGTCCAGCCGCACCAGCTCGGCGTCGGCGACCTGGGAGGCCAGCACCACGGAGTGCGCGAACGGAATCATGATGTCCGCGGACCCGGCCAGCACCAGCACCGGAATCGAGCCCAGGCGGTGCAGGGTCGCGGTCTCGTCGAAGCGGATCAGCGACTCCAGGAAGCTGGCCATGGTCAGCAGCGAGGTGTCGTTGAGCATGGTCGTCGCCACCGCCAGCATGCGCGGGCTCACCTTGCGGGTGCCCAGGGTGGCGTCCCGCATGATGGGCTCGAAGATGCGGCGGCTCAGGTGTTTCGAGGCCTGCATGGCCCGCGGCGCGCGCCGCACGGCCACCCGCAGCGAGTTCACCGCCGGTGCGCTCAGCAGCCGACCCAGCCCCACCCGGGTCACCCCGTTGGCGGCGCTGGAGAGCAGTCCGACGCCGACCACCCGGGTCCCGATCGTCTCCGGATACAGCCGGGCGTAGGCCAGCACGGTCATGGCGCCCATCGAATGACCCACCAGGACAACGGGTCCGGTCGGCACCACGACCCGCAGCACCGCGTCCAGATCCCGGGCCAGCTGCTCGATGGTGTACGTGGAAGGGTCGGCATTGCCGGAATCCCCGTGTCCGCGATGGTCGTAGAACACCATGTGGGTGTCGTCGTCCCAGGTCTGCAGCAGGTGCCCGCGCATGAACGCCCACGATTCGGCGCGCAGGCAGTGCCCGTGGACGAACACGACGGTGACGGGGGCGTCGGTGGTGCCGAACTCACGCACCGCGAGTGGCACGCCGTCATCGGCGGACACGGTGATGTGGTGGCCGTCGAAATCGGCTGCGCGGGGGTCGATCGTGGACATGACGTCCTCCTGAAGAGTGCGCCTTCTTGCCCGGTTGTCGGTAGAAATAACCCCTGCGTTAACCCCCCACACCAGGCGTTATAGACAAGTTGTCCAACTGTCTCCGCTGATCTATGCACGACTGTCGGGGGATCTATCGGAGTCTCGTCACATTGCTGGACCCGTGTAGAAATCCCTGTACGTCCGGCCGGCGTCCGTAATTTCTACTTACATCTAGCAAATGATCTAGACAAAATTAGCTTCATATCGCATCGAGAGTGACCGTCATCCCATGCCGCATCGTCACCTTCCGGCTGTCATGACAATCTGCCTCTCTCTAGCAATTGGACTAGAGAGCGGCAGATTTCTGTGCGGACCTTGGCTACGTGGCCGCCCCCGTCTTCGTGGATGGGAGGAACGGGCGCAACAGGTTCTGTTCCACCGACGGCCCGAACTGCCATTCGGCGATCCAGGGGCCGGTGCCCTCGCTCGGATCCAGTGCGCCGCCCTCGAGCCAGCGGTAGCGCCCGTCGAGGATGCCGCGGGTGAGGTCGGTGTCGGCGTCATCGGTGTTGGACCAGAGATCGTCGAAGAGCTTCTCGACCCGCCGGCGGGCCTGGCGGCAGAAGACCTCGGCGAGTTCCTCGGCGGCCACGCCGTCGGGATTGCCGTCCACCCGCAGGGACTGGGCACGCACGCAGGTCGCGGCCATGGCGAACAGTTCCGCGCCGATGTCGACGATGCGGCCCAGGAAGCCCTGCTTGTACTCGAGCTTGGCCTGCCAGCGCGCCATGCCGTACATCAGGGCGCGGGCCTGCTTGCGCGACATCCGCTCGACGAAGCGCATGTGCCGGGCCAGCGGGCCGAATTCGCCGTAGCCGACCGGTGCGGTGCCGGCGCCGACGGTCAGCTGCGGGAACCATTTGGCATAGAACCCGCTCGCCCCGACCGCCGCCTTGGCCTTGTCCTTGAGCTCGGCATTGCGATCCACCAGCGCCCCGGCCGCGGCCATGTGGGCATCGGCCATCTCACGGGCGATGAGCAGCCGCATGATCTCGCTGGAACCCTCGAAGATGCGGTTGATGCGCAGATCGCGCACCAATTGCTCGGCGCCGACGGCTCTTTCGCCGCGGGCCCGCAGCGAGGCCGCGGTCTCGTAGCCGCGGCCGCCGCGGATCTGCACCAGTTCGTCGGCGATCCGGCACGCCATCTCCGAGGCCCACAGCTTGGCCAGCGCGGCCTCGATGCGAATGTCGTTGCGATTCTCGTCGCACATGGTGCCCGACAGATCGAGCACCGATTCCAGCGCGAAAGTCGTTGCGGCGATGTAGGAGAGCTTCGCGCCGACCGCGCCGTGCTCGCCGACCGGACGGCCCCACTGCACGCGGGTGGCCGACCATTCCCGCGCGATCTTGAGCGACCACTTGGCCGCGGCCGTGCACATGGCCGGGATGGCGAGGCGACCGGCATTGAGGGTGGTGAGCGCGATCTTGAGCCCGTCGCCCTCGCGGCCCACCAGATTCCGCTTGGGTACGCGCACCTTGTCCATCCGGGTGACACCGTTCTCGATGCCGCGCAGGCCCATGAACGCATTGCGCCGCTCCACCGTGATGCCGGGGCTGTCGGCCTCCACGATGAACGCGGAGATGCCGCCGCGATGGCCCTCGCTCTTGGGCACCCGCGCCATGACCACGAGCAGTTCGGCGACAACGCCATTGGTGGTCCACAGCTTCACGCCGCTGATCTCGTAGGCCTCCCCGTCCGCGGTCGGGGTCGCGGTGGAGGCCATGCGTGCGGGGTCGGAGCCCACATCGGGTTCGGTGAGCAGGAACGCGCTCACCGCGCCCTTGGCGCAGCGCGGCAGGAACTCTCGCTTCTGGTCCGGGGTGCCGGCCAGCTTGAGCGGCTCGGGCACGCCGATGGACTGGTGCGCGGAGAGCAGCACCCCGAGGCTGGCGTGCGCGGAGCCGACCATCATGAGGGACTTGTTGTAGCCCACCTGCGACAGCCCGACCCCGCCGTACTCCTCGGGAATCTTGAGGCCGAAGCAGCCGAGTTCGGCCAGACCGCGCACGTATTCGTCGGGGATGCGGCCCTCGGCCTCGATGCGCTGGCCGTCGATGGTCTCGCAGAATGCCCGCAGCCGGGTCAGGTACGCCTCGGTCTTGGCGGCGTCCGCGGCGTCGGGGCGCGGGAATGGATGGATGAGGTCGAGCCGGAACCGGCCGAGGAACATCTCCTTGGCGAAGGACGGCTTGGCCCAGGTGGTTTCGCGGGATTCCTCGACCAGTGCCCGGGCTTGTTCTTCAGTGGCGTCGAACTTGGCGGCAGTCGCCATGATGTCCTCCTCGACCGTGATGAGAATCACATTCGAGTGTAGGAGCCTTTGTTACCCGCCGGTAGGGGCTGGCAAAGATCGAAAAGCCTAGTCACGAGATGATCTTGATCAGCTGGCTAATCTTTGGTTATTGAACGCCACGCAGGTATCGGCCGAAATGCGGCACCGTGAAACCGATGGTTCCGCGCTCGGCCGAGTAGATCAGACCCTTCTTGATCAAACCGTCGCGCGCCGGGGACAACGAGGCGGGTTTGCGTCCCAGCTCGTGCGCCACCGCCGAGGTGGCCACCGGCCCGTCGTCGCCGGACAGGTCGGCCATGGCGCGCATGTATTCGCGCTCGGCCGGTGTCGCTCGCTCGTAGCGGGAGCCAAAGAAACCGACCGCCAGCTCTTCTTCGGCCGCGGGTGCCGCCACCGCCACATCCTCGGCCGAGATCGGGCTCTGCGCCGCCGCGTCCCAGACGGCCTTGCCGTATGCCTGCACGAAATACGGGTACCCGTCGGCCTTCCGGTACAGCGCGTCCAGCGCCTCCTCGGAGTACTTCACGTTCTCCCGCTCGGCCGGTGCGATGAGCGCCTGGTCGGCCGACTCCCGATCCAGCCGATCGATGCGGTGGTAGGAGAACAGGCGCTCGGAGTAGCTCTTGGACGCGGTCAGCACCGCGGGCAGATGCGGCAGACCCGCCCCGACCACGATCAAAGGCGCGGCGTCCTGGCTCAATTCGTGGCAGGCCCCGCAGATGGCCGAGATGTCGGCCGCCCCGAGATCCTGCATCTCGTCGATGAACACCGCGATGCCGATGTCCAGATCGCGCACCAGCGCCGCCGCCTCCATGAGCAGCTCCACCAGATCGATCTCGATATCGCCGGAGTCGGCCCGCCCGGTCACCGCGGGCACATCGATGCCCGGGTTCCAGCGTTCCCGCATGCTCTTGCCGTCGGTGGAGCGCAGTGCGAAAGCCTTGAGAATCCCCAGGAAATCGTCCACCTGCTCCGGATTGCGGTGGGTCACAGCGATCGAACGCACCGCCATGTGCAGCGCCGAGGCCAGCGGCCGCCGCAGTTCCTGATCGGGGCGGGCCTCCAGCTTCCCGGTGCCCCAGCCGCGCGAGCGGGCGGCCGAGCGAAGCTGGTTGAGCAGCACCGTCTTTCCGACGCCACGCAAACCGGTGAGCATGACGCTGCGTTCCGGCCGTCCGCGCGCCACCCGCTCCAGCACGATGTCGAAGGCGTCGAGCTGCCGGTCCCGGCCCGCGAGCTCGGGCGGTCGCTGCCCCGCGCCGGGTGCGTAGGGATTCCTGACAGGGTCCATGCGGCCCAACCGTAGCGCGGTCGTCGCGGATTATCCGGGCATCTATCGGGGACGCTAGAGACAGCTATCGACCGGCATACCGGCTCGGCCGATTCGCGATCAGCGGAAGTCGATACAGCGAGTCCGCGGTGTCCCCGGGGGTCTCTACCCTTATGCCTGATTCGTTGGGATCCAGCGCAGGAGGGTTCATGTCGGAAGAAGCCGTACCCACGCCCACCGTCGCGGAGGTGGTCGAATCCTGGAACGTGCCCGCCGAGGCGATCGTGGCCGCGCGCATCCGCAACAACATCCTGGTGGCCATCGAGCGCGGGTACGACGATCCGCAGCTGGTGGCCGATCTCGCGGTGGGTCCGCTGGTCATGGCGCTGGGGCAGCTGGAAGTCGATCTCGCGGACGCTCGCCGGCGGATTGCCGAGCTGGAGCGGGCGATCGAGGCGAAGGATTGATAACGGGCGTATCGACCACGTATATCGTCTCGTGATCTGCGGCCCTATACACCGAATTACTTGTTCAGCGGGGCGTTTTCGTAAAGATGCGACGCGCTTATCGTGTCGGGTGGACAACGCGGCGGCCTAGTCGTAATCTTCTCGTGACTTAGCGGAGTCTGTTGCTTCATCGGAGAGGCAGCCCGCGACGTTACAGCAGCAAGATCGGAGATGCGGCTCAGTGGGTAAGCACAGCTTGCAGCAGGAATCTCGGCTTCCGAATTCCGTGAAGGGCGCCATCGTCATGGGTGCGATGGCCGCGACGACTACCGGCGTGTTCCCGGCGATCACCGCCACCGCCGCCACCGTCGAGATCCCGGGCATCGGAAACTTCGACGTGCCGGACGATTTCGCGCCCCAGGTGCAGCAGTTCAACCAGACGGTCAAGGACGCCGAGACGGCGCTGCAGACCCCGGGCGGACTGGGCGGCGGCGCTCAGGTCGGCGTCCCGGCTGCACCCGCTCCGCAGTTCCAGCTGCCCAGCATCTTCCAGAAGTCCAGCTCCGTCGGCGACATCGCGCTGCACGCCGCCGAGACCAAGGTCGGCGCCCAGTACTCCTGGGGCGCGACCGGTCCCTACAGCTTCGACTGCTCCGGCCTCGTGCAGTGGGCCTACAAGCAGGCCGGAGTCGAGCTGCCCCGCACCAGCTTCGAGCAGTCCAACGTCGGCGCCCCGGTCGCCTTCGAGGACCTGCAGCCCGGCGACATCGTCATCACCAACGGTGGCGGCCACGTCGGCATCTACGCCGGCGACGGCAAGCTGTTGAACGCCGTGCAGACCGGCACCCCGGTCTCCTACACCAACCTGCACGCGAGCCAGGTCGTCACCGCGCGCCGCATCGTCAACGCCTGACGCACATATCGTCGTCAACGCCTGACGCAGTATCGTCGACGTGTGACCACTGCTCCACTGAGCACCACGGCTCAGGCCCGAATTGATTCTTGGACCTGGGCCGTCCGCATTTTCAAGACCCGCTCCGCGGCCGCCGCGGCCTGCCGGTCCGGGCATGTGCGGGTCAATGGCGTACCGGTCAAGCCCGCGCACCATCTGAAGCCCGGTGACGAGATCCGCGTCCGCGTCCATGGTTCCGAACGCATCGTCATCGTCGAGCAGCTCATCACCAAGCGCGTCGGCGCGGCCGTGGCCGTGCAGTGCATGATCGACAAGAGCCCGCCCCCGCCCGACCCGCAGCTGACCGCCCTCCTGCCGCGCCGTGATCGCGGCGCGGGCCGCCCGACCAAGCGCGAGCGCCGCGAGACGGACCGGTTGCTGGGCCGCGACCTCCCCCGCCTCCCCGGGACTTCGGCGGACGGCTAGGAGCCGTCGACAGCCTTGCACCCGTGCCGAAGGTTGGGTGCCAACCCGATTTCGGACGTGCCCGACGAGTTACCCTCCACTCACGAAATCAGTTGTCTCGCTGGGATATTGCGGCATCGCCCGGCGTGCCCGTGGACGCCGCCCGCGCTCCCCACGCGGCGGCGGCGATGGTGACCAGCGCGCCGAGCATGAGCGCGGCTGGTTCGCCCGGCTTCAGCACGTGCAGCTGGGTGCCGACCGTGACCGCCGCGACCGGCACGCCGATCTGCGCGGAAGCGATGGCCCCGAGCGGAATCGGCTGACCCAGGAACCGCATGAGCACATGGGCCAGTACCGCGCCCGCGCCCAGTGCCAGGCCCAGCAGGATCAGGTGCGGGTGGTCGCCGAATTCGCGCAGGTTCAGCCGTGCGCCGAGCCAGACGAAGAACAGCGGCGCGAGGAAGCCGTCGCTGATGGCGAAGAGCTGCTTGGCGACTCGGCGCGGTTCCCCGATGGCCGCCACCACCAGGCCGAGTGCGAAGCCCGCCAGCATGATCGAGACGTGACTGCGAGTGGCGAGCGCGCCGAGGGCGAACAGCAGGGCGAGGCTGACCCGCAGTTCGAGCGCGAACTGCCGATCCTCGGAGATCTTGTGCAGCCGATGCCGGATGCCGGAGTCCTCGAGCCAGCGCAGGAAGAAGTACGCGACCACCGCCGCCCCGGCCACCAGGAGCGCCCCGAGCGCGGCCCGGCTCGCATTGTGCGGATCGATCACCAGCGGCAGCGCCACCACCGCGGCCGCGTCGGCGAGGGCGACCTGAGCAGTCATCTCCAGCACGGGTTTTCCGCTCAGCCCCTGGGAATCGATGATGGGCAGCACGATGGCCGCCGAGGAGGAGGCGAGCAGTACGGCGTAGAGCAGTCCGTGCCCGGTGCCGAACCACGCCGCGATGCCCTGCCCGGCGATCACCGAGAGCACGCCCACCAGCACCGCGCGCAGCACGCCCCGCCCCAGCGCCGAGCGAATGGCCGCGTTCCGCACCGGCACGTGGGTGCCGGCCACGAACATGACCACCGCGAAGCCGACGTCGGCGATGAAGGCGAAGGTCGGGTCCTCCGGATGCAGCAGGCCGAAGCCGGTGGTGCCGAAGACGATTCCGGCCAGCAGTTCACCCAGGATGACCGGCAGGTGCCAGGACTGCCGCCAGGCCAGCCAGGGCCCGGCCAGGCCGAGCAGGGTGATGAGGGTGAGGGTCTGGAAGGTCACGGCGTCGTCGTCTCGGCATTCACGCGGTCAGGGCAGGGAGGCGATCTTCACCGGGATCGCGATGTTCTCGTCGGTGTAGTAGATGGCGCAGACCCGGTGATAGCCGTCCACGATCTGCATGGGCACGGCCTTGCGGAAGTCCCCGCGCACCACCAGGATCGGCGAGAGCGCCAGGCCGGCCGTGATCTTGGCGAGGTCGCGGCGGACAAAGGGGTTGTAGGTCGGCAGGATCTCCAGCTGCGAGGCGCGCAGCAGGTCCTTCGCCTTCTTGTGCACCACGGGGGCGTCGCGCAGCTTCTGGACGACCTTGTCGACGATGTCCGGCTCCGCCAGCATGTCGAGGTAGTCCGCGGCGGCCGGGTAGTCGTGCTCGTCCGGCTCCTTCTTCCACTTGACCGTGATCTCGGGGTCCGCCATGGAGTCATCATTCCCGTGCGACCGACCGGTCGCATATGGACACGCTGATTCGGTCCCAATTGACCGTTTTGACCGGCTGTCAGGCTGCGGGGCCGACCACCCACTCCACGCAGATGACCCGCCGATCCACCTGCGCCGCCGCCAGTTCCCGCACCGCACCCGGCTCGGCCGCACTGGGTACGCAGGTGAGGAGCACGGTGAAATCGGTGGGATCCGCCGCCGTCAACTCCAGCAGATTCGCCGCCGCCACCAACCGCGTCTCCCCCGATGCGTGCACCACGCCCCGGACGGCCGGCCCGCACTCGCGAATGTCCTGCAGCGCCGTCGCCAGATCGGTGCGATCGGCGCAGTCGCACCGCATCACCACGATCCGCTCCTCCATCCCGGTCAACCCCGTCGGCAGCGGCCGCGGCGTGCGGGTCAGCACCACCACGTCCCGCGCCCCCGCCTCCAGCAGCCAGCGCACCGCGACCTCGCCCTGCGGGCCCAGCCCGCCCGCGACCACATATGTCCCGTCCGGCCGGATCTCGACGGCCGGAAAGGCCGGTGCCGGCGGCTGCCCGGCCGGGTACGCCGCGCCGGAGCCGCCGTCACGCCACCGGCGCCGCGCACCGGAATCCGGTCTGCGCCATTGCCGTTGCGGTGGAGCGGCCGTCAGTGAGCCGAGGGCTGTCCAGTCCACGGCGCACCCGTCCAGATAGCGCCGCGCGATGGTGTGCAGAAAACTCTCCGCCTCGTCGTCGCGGGACAGCACGGCCTGCGCGCCCTCCCGGAACGGGGCGCGCTCCCGCAATCCCGGGGTCAGCACCGGCTCCGGACCGATCTCGAGGATCATCGAAATCCCGTCGGCGGCAGCGGATTCCAACGCCATGGCCAAGTGGACCGGACGCCACGCGTTGGCGGCCCAGTAGGCGGCGTCCGTGCGCAGGTCCTCCGCCGTGGCCGGCGGTGCCGCGGTGCGGGTGGTCTCGTCCTCGGTGGCCCGGGTGTCCGGCATTCGCGGCACCCGGCCGGGCCGGGTGGTCGAGTAGAACGGCAGCTGCGGCAGGTTCGCCACGAGATCGGTGAGTTCACCGTGCAATTCGGCGGCGCGGTCGCGGATCGCGGGCAGGTGCGCGGCGGCGGGTATTGCGTCGGCCGGGAGGCGCTGGGCGAAGATGGTGCGGCGATGGGCCCGCCGCACCAGAGCGTCGATATAGCGGGGCTCGCCCGCCACGGTGATGGCGGTCGGACCGTCCACCGCGGCGACCGCGACATCGGCGCGCATGGGCTCGACCAGCCTGGTCACCTCGGCGAGAGTCGCCTCGAGCACGGCCGCGGCTCCACCCCTACCGGCCCGCTCGAGCAGCCGCGCCCGCGCCACCACCACCCGGGCCCCGTCGTCCATCGACAGCGCGCCGCTGGCGACCGCGGCGGCCACCTCACCGGCGCCGTGCCCGGCCACCGCATCCGCGTGCAACCCCACCGACTCGAGCAATTCGGCCAGTGCGACCTGAAAGGCGAACAATGCCGAATGCTCGAATACGATGTCGCCCGCGCCGGATTCGCCCGAAGTGTCGCCATCGCAGCCGAATTCGCGCGCGCGATCGGGCCCGTGGTCGCCGCCTCGACCCGCAGGGGTCGTTCGGTGGAATCCATTGCGCGGCGTCCAGACTCGTGGGCCGCCGGCCGCCGCCACGGCGTCCACGGCCGTGGTCAATGCCGCCGCGAAGACCGGGTACCGGGCCGCGAGCGCGCGTCCCATGCGCGGGTGGCCGCCGGTTCCGGGGAAGAGGAAGAGCGTGCCGCCGTCGTGATCGGTGCGGACCGGGTCGAAGATGCCGGTGGCCGCGCGTGGGAGGGGTGCGGCCGTGACCGTTCCCGTGGCGCGGGCGATCGCGGGCGTGGTGGCGATCCGGCGGGCCAGGGTGCGCAGGTGGGCCGCGGCCTCGGCGGTGTCGCGGGCGAGGACCCCGGCGCGGGTGGGTTCGGGTATGAGCCGGGCAGTGGCGGAGGCGAATTCGCGCAGCGAGCGATAGGACCCGATCGCGACGGCCCAGCGCAGCGCGAGGGCGTGGATGGCGGCCGGGTCGCGTCCGGTGAGGGGCAGGAGAACCGGGGGTTCGTCGCCGCCGTCGCGTGTAGGGGTCCCGCCCGGGCGTGCGGGATCGTCCAGGGCGATGTGCGCGTCGGGGCTGTCCGCCTCGGGGAAGCCGATGGCGGGCCCGCCGATATCGGCGTAGCGGCGGGTTCGGGTCCGTAGCGCGTCGGTCGTGCGCTGCAGCACCAGGACGGTGCAGATGCCATTGCCGCCGCCCGCTCCCGTGGCCACACCGGTGCCGCCGTTCCTGGGCACCGGTATCCGGAGGTCCGAAATGTCCGGTAGCAGAGCGAGATCCACACCGCCCGCGATGACGAAGGGCACGGCTTCGTCGGCCAGCAGGCGCACGCCCATGTCCACGGCGACCAGTGGCGAGGCGCGCCGGCTGTCCACGGTGAGGCTGGGACCGCGCAGGTCCAGGGCGCGCGACAGGTGGTGGGCGCTATTGGTGCCGCCGACCGCGCCGAAGACCACCGCCGCATTGGACGCCGGTGCCAGACAGCCCAATCCGGAGTCGTCCAGTGCTTCCACGGCGACCTCGAGGTTGGTGCGCTGGCGCGGGGTGAGCCCGGCGGCCGCGAGGCGATCCATGCCGAACCACTCGTGATCGAACTCCAGACCCGTCGACCGGCAGCCGACGCCGACGATCGACACCCGGGGGAACGGGGTGGGATCGGTCGATGCTCTCGTACTGTGCCGCACAGGAATGCCCTCCCGTGTCCGCGCGCTGTCGGCCGTCGAGGTACCACCGGCGATTCTGCCAAGTTTTCGCCGCGGCTAGAAGAGCTTTCGCGCAGGCGAATTCGTCACCCGGCGCTGTGCAGGTCAGCGCCTACCCGACCGCCCCGAAGACATCGGGTCATCGTTCCGCACGATTACGAGGCCGTGGCCGTCCGCCCCTGGAAGGGATGGTCGAAATCCTCTGCGGTGGCATGGGAACTGAAGAACCGCAGTGCTAGGTTCACCGCGTCCTGTTCGGTGTTCACACCAGAGATGGCCATGGTCCGGCGCAGCGCGTCGTCGTCGAGATAGATTCGAGTGATGGCCATTTCAGGCACCTCCGCCGCATCCGTCGTGTTCTCAAAGCATGACGGATCCAGCAGGCGCCGATAGCCGGAATGGCCAGAGCCCTTGGCAGGAAATGCCAAGGGCTCTGTCGTAATTGTCTGGGACGTACGGACTTTCGCCCGAATTATCCGATCATGCCCGCGAGCCGCTGCTGGATCAGCGCCTCCGCCTCGGTGACCATCCGGGAGACCAGCTCACCGCAGGTCGGAATGTCGTCGATGAGGCCCTGCACCTGACCGGCCGACCAGATGCCGGCGTCCAGGTCGCCGTCCTCGAACACCCGGCGGCCGCGCGCGCCCGCCACCAGATCCTTGACGTCCTCGAACTTGCCGCCGGCCTTCTCGATCTCGACGACCTTGCGGCTGATCTCGTTGTCCGCCACGCGGGCGGTGTTGTGCATGGTGCGGAAGATGAGCTGGGTGGCCCGCTCCGAGTTGGCGACGATCTGCTCCTTGACCGTCTGGTGGATCGCCGATTCCTGGGTGCACATGAAGCGGGTGCCCATGTTCACGCCGTCCGCGCCCAGCGCCAGCGCCGCGACCAGGCCGCGGGCGTCGGCGATACCGCCGGAGGCGATGACCGGGATGTCGAGGGCCCGGGTGGCGGCCGGAATCAGGATCAGACCCGGCACGTCGTCTTCGCCCGGGTGCCCGGCGCATTCGAAGCCGTCGATGGACACGCCGTCCACGCCGATCTTCTGCGCCTTGAGCGCGTGCCGCACGCTGGTGCACTTGTGTAGCACCTTGATGCCGGCTTCCTTGTAGTACGGCAGGAACGGCTCCGGATTGGACCCGGCGGTCTCCACGATCTTCACGCCGGACTCGATGATCGCCTGCACGTACTCCTGGTACGGCGGCGGGTTGATCGACGGCAGGATGGTGACGTTCACGCCGAAGGGCTTGTCGGTGAGCTCACGCGCGCGGTCGATCTCGCGGCGCAGATCGTCGGGGGTGGGCTGGGTGAGCGCGGTGATGATGCCGAGACCACCCGCCTCGGAGACGGCGGCGGCCAGTTCGGCGCGGCCGACCCACATCATGCCGCCCTGGACGATGGGGTGCTCGACCCCGAAGGTCTCGGTGAATCTGGTCTTCAGTGCCATGGGCGCTGTCCTCTCCCTGCCTCTCGCAAACTGCCCCGATACTCGCATAGTTGCATATGGAGCGACAACCCTGATGTGAGTCGGAGTTTGCATCTGACCAGGGCTGTGACCAGTGAACCCGGGAATGGCCACTCCTGGGTTCGAGTGTCTACCAGGCTCTTATACGTGCCCTGAGCTGCTGAATGAAGCCGTGAGAACTTCTCGGTGAAACCTTCTCTGTAACCCTTGTCACGTCAGAAAGTTAAGCGCTATTCTCACAGTCGATCAGCGTGAAAGGACAACGCATGACCTTCCAGCCGCTAGACGAGCCGATTCGGTCGCGTCGCAACCACTGGGTGAACCAGGTCGCGACCCACGCGGCCATGCGGCCCGGTCAGGTCGCCTTCAAGTGCAAGGGCGTGGACACCACCTGGAAGCAGCTGCACGAGCGGTCGGAGCGGTTCGCCGACGCGCTGTCCCGTCGAGGGGTCGGGTTCGGCGATCGTGTGCTCATCCTGGCGCTGAACTACACCGAGTACATCGAGGCCGTCATGGGCATCAATGCGCTCGGGGCCATCGCGGTGCCGGTGAACTTCCGGCTCACCCCGCCCGAGGTCGCCTACATCGTGGCCGACTCCGGCGCCAAGGCCATCGTCACCGACTCGGTGCTGCAGCCGCTGGCCGTGGGCGTCGCCGGGCAGGCCCCGGACCTGTCCACGGTCGTGGTCATCAACGGGCAGACCGGCGCGGGCGTCATCGGCTACGACGACTTCCTGGCCGAGCCGGGCGAACCGCATGCGCCACTGGACATTCCGGAAGAGACCCCCTGCCTGATCATGTACACCTCGGGCACCACCGGCAGCCCCAAGGGCGCGGTACTCACCCACGCGAACATGAACGCGCAGGCGCTGACCTGTATCCGGGCCATGGAGATCACCCCGGACTCCATCGGCTTCTGCAGCTCACCGCTGTTCCACATCGCCGGATTGGGCTCGCTCACCCCGTATTTCATGCTCGGCGGCAAGACCGTGCTGCACCCGCTGGGCGCGTTCGATGCCACCGAATTCCTCGACGCCGTCGAGGCCGAGCAGGCCACCGCCGCCTTCTGCGTGCCGGTCCAGTGGCAGCTGATCTGCGAGGAGCCGACGGTCAAGCAGCGCAAACTCGCGCTGCAGGCGCTGTGCTGGGGTGCGGCCCCCGCGTCGGACACGGTGCTGCGCGCCATGGCCGACTGCTTCCCGAACGCCTTCAATGTGGCGGTGTTCGGCCAGACCGAGATGTCACCCATCACCTGTGTGCTCGAGGGCAGGGACGCGCTGCGCAAGATCGGCTCGGTCGGCCTGCCCATCCCCACCATCCAGGCCCGCGTGGTCGACGACGAGATGAACGATGTCGCACCCGGTACGGTCGGCGAGATCGTCTATCGCGGACCGACTCTCATGCAGGGCTACTGGAACAAGCCCGAGGCCACCGCGGAGGCCTTCCACGGCGGCTGGTTCCACTCCGGGGACCTGGTCCGCCAGGACGAGGAGGGCTTCATCTACGTGGTGGACCGCAAGAAGGACATGATCATTTCCGGCGGCGAGAACATCTACTGCGCCGAGATCGAGAACGTGCTCTTCGCGCACCCCAAGATCCACGAGGCCGCCGTGGTGGGCCGCGCGCACGAGAAGTGGGGCGAGGTGCCGGTCGCGGTGGTCGCGCTCATCGACGGCGTCGACGACCTGACCCTCGCAGAGCTGGAACCGTTCCTGAACGAGTCCCTGGCCCGCTACAAGCACCCCAAGCACCTGGTGGTCGTGCCCGAGCTGCCCCGCAATGCCAGCGGCAAGGTCGTAAAGGTCGAACTGCGCAAGGCGTATTCGGCCTAGATCATGTCCTTGGCGGTGAGCCAGCGCATGATCGGCCAGCCGCAGAACACCGGCAGCCAGCAGGTCAGCACCCGGTAGAGCAGGACGGCGGGGACCGCGATCCCCGCCGAGACACCGAAGGCGGCCAGACCACCGATGAGGGCGGCCTCCACCGCGCCCACCCCGCCGGGGGTCGGGGCGGCCGAGGCCAGGGTGCCGCCGATCATGGTGACGATGGTGACGGTCACGAAAGTCGTACTGCCGCCGAAGGCTTCGATGCTGGCCCACAGCGCCAGCGCCATGCCCAGGGTGGTGGTGGCACAGCCGCCCACGATCATGGCCAGCCGGCCGGGCCGCCGGGCCAGATCCTTCAGCTGGCCCACCACCTCCGCCAGCTGCGGGCGCACCTCGTTGAGCAGCCACTTGCGGACCTTGGGGACGAACATGGTCACACCCAGCAGGCCCAGCAGGGCGCCCGCCACCAGGTACAGCACGGTGGCACTGGGCACGAAATGCGACAGGTTGGTGGAGGTTCCGGCCAGCGCGCCGAAGATCAGCAGCAGCACCACGTGGGTCACCACCTGCACCGTCTGCTGCAGGGCGACCACCGCGGTGGCCCGCACCGCGCCCAGGCCGCCCTTCTGCAGGAACCGCACGCTCAACGCCAGCCCGCCCACGCCGGCCGGGGTGGTGGTCGCGGCGAAGGTGTTGGCGATCTGCATGAGCAGCAGGTTGCCGAACCTGACGGCCTCGGAGGCGCACGCCCACAACGCCATTGCCGCACCCACATAGGTCAGGGCGGACACGGTCAGCCCCAGCAGCGCCCAGCCCCAGTTCAGATTGCGCAGCTCCGAGGCGAAGGTGGGCACCGCGCTGATGTACGGGTAGGCCACGTACACCAGGCCGATGAGCAGCACCAGCTGGATGATCTGGTTGCGCGAGAAGCGGGTGATCTGCGCGGCCTCGATCTTGTCCTGCCCGGTCTGCGCGGCCACCTCCGCGCGGATGTCCTTCATCAGCTCGCCCGCGTCCGGCACCGCCTTGCGGAGGTGGGTGGGCACCGCGGTCTTGGTGAGCCGGGCCGAGGCGTCCAGCACCGCCTGCTTGTCCAGTACTTCGAGCGCGGTGCGCACGGCCGGGCCGACACCGAACAGATGCGCGGAGGACAGCAGCAGCTGGGCCACATCGGAGTCGAAACGCACCTGGTACGCGCCGAATTCGGATTGCACGAACCCGCCGAACAGCACGGTGCCGTCGTCGAGGACCCGGATCTCCTCGGCGTGCAGTTCGCCGTGCGAGATCTGGGCCTGATGCATGCTGTGCAGCGCCTGCCACACCCGGGTCAGCACCGGCTCCCCGTCGGCGGCGGCCAGCGGCCGGCCCTGGGGCACGGTGTGCGCGTACACCATCCAGCCGCGGTCCAGCGCCGCCACGGTGAGCGGCTTGTTGCTGGCCAGGCCCAGATCGGCGATGGCGAATCCCATCAGGGCGCGATGCTCGACCGCGCGGCGCATGGAGGCGAACGGCGCCGGGTACTCGCCGCTGCGAATCGTGAGCCAGCGCTTGAGCTGCTGCAGCATGCCGCGGCTGCGCTGGTTCGCGCCGTACATCTCGATGATCAATTCATTGTCCGGTGAACGGGATTCACCGGACTCCGCCGCGGTCCCGGCCGCGGCGGGCACGCCATTGGGTGAGGCCCCCAGTTCCGGCTGCGGCACCGTGCTCGCCGAAAGCACCAGTGGCCCACGGGCGGCCGGGCGCAGCACCTTGAAGGCGGTCACCCGGAAGCCGCGCTGGGCCAGCACCCGCACCGCCGCGCCGAGCGGCACCTCGAGTGCGGGCGTGCCGACCACCAGCACGATGACCGCGCCCACCAGCCAGCCCACCACCAGGCCCAGCGCGGCCCGGGCGGGCACCACCAGCGACACGAACAGGTGGATCGGCACGAAGGCCAGCAGCAGCGTCCACCACCAGCGTCGCGCCCGCGCGGGCAGCCACGGGCTGGCCACCGTGAGCGTCGCCGCCAGCATGGCGATCCAGCGCGGATCGTCGAGGAACTGCGACAGGAAGGTGTTGACCTGTCCCGGTTCCGACAGATGCCAGCGCGGTGCGGAGAAGCCGGTGCCGGTGATGGAGAACAGGCCCAGCGCGATCAGGCCCGCGGAGACGAAGCCCGCCAGCAGTTTCCACTGCCCGCGCAGCACCAGCCGCACCAGAATGGCGAAGGGCAGCGCGAGAATGGCGATGCCGTAGACGATGTAGACCAGGTTCGACTGTTCCGGGGTCAGGAACCCCACGATGCCGGAGACCGAGCGCTCCAGCGCCTCCCACTGCGGCCTGGTGATCAGCGATCCGGCGATGACGATGGCCACCGACAGCGCGGACAGCACGACGCGCAGAATGTCACTGGTCCGGCGGATCCGCGGCTGCAGCAGGCTGCCGGAGACGGGAATCTCCCGCCCGTCGACTCGCATGTCCTATTCGCGCTTTCGGATCGTGGGAACGGCTGTGGTCCCATGGTCGGCTCGGTGTGAGTATGCGGCAGCCGACGGCATCACCGACCACCCAACACGCTGGTAACCGTAACAGTGTCTGATTCGCCCCTCCGCTCCGCTCCGGGGCGGGTTCGCGGCCCCCGGGGTCTCGATTCTTCCCTCCTCCGCTCGTCCGCTCCTCCGCTTCGCTCCCCCGCTCCGTCGGTCCAGAATCGAGACGGCCGCGAACCTGCCTGTTATTCCTGCTATTCCTGCTTAATGCGAGTCTTCGATAGATCGCGAACAGGCGTGCGAGGATCGGGCCGTGGTGCTCGATCTCCGTGTCTGTTTCGTCGGTGAGTCCTTCGTCGCGGGAGTCGGTGATCAGAGGTGCCTGGGCTGGGCGGGCCGGCTCGCGGCCCGGGCCACGGCGGCCGGACAGCCGCTGACCTCCTACAACCTCGGCATCCGACGGGAGAACAGCACCGAGCTGCGAGCCCGCTGGGAGGCCGAGTGCGCGCCCCGGCTACCCGCGGGTGCGGACTGCCGGGTGGTGATCTCCACCGGTGTCAACGACACCCAGCTCGAGGACGGCCGTCCCCGGGTCGATCCCGGTGAGTCGGAGCGCAATCTGGCCGACATCCTGCGCCGGGCGCGGGAAAAGGGCTGGCGGACAATGGTGGTCGCGCCGCCGCCGAATGTCGACGACGAGCACAATGCCCGGCTGCTGGCGCTGGACGCCCGCTTCGCCGACCTGTGCGAGGAGGCCGAGGTGCCCTACCTGCGGGCACATCAGCCGTTGCGCGAGAACCAGATCTGGATGCGCGATGTCGCGGCCGGCGACGGCTTCCATCCGGGCGCGACCGGCTACGACGAGTTCGCCGCCCTGCTCGCCCCGCACTGGCTGCTCTGGCTGGCCGATCCGGGCTCGGAACTGCCGGTGGTGCGCTGAGTTTCGGTTGCGGGTCCCAGCCAGTCCTCGACCATGCCTTGGAGCCGCGGCTCCCGGGTCGAGGTCACCAGGCCCGAGCCGACCAGTACGCCCAGCGCGATGGCGAGCACGGTGAGCACCGCGGTGACCAGGATGTGCAGGCCGTTGGGGTCGTTCTCGGTGACCAGTGCGGAGATCCCGCTCAGGCTCATGCCGCCGGGCACCAGCATCCAGAAGGCGGGCAGGAACACCACCTGTGTCGGCGGGGCATCCTTGAAGCGCTGCACCAGGTATGCCACCGGCACCGCCACCATGCCGCCGAGGAACGAGCCGAGCAGCCCGCCGCCGAGCTGGGTGCCCAGCTGCTGCCCGCAGAACGCCGCGTAGAGCACGATCAGCAGCCAGCCCAGGGATTTCGGCGGGGCGCTGGCCCGCCGGCTGTGGCCCAGTCCGATCAGCAGCACCCCGAGTATCGGTGTCCACCAGCCCAATCCGTGTCCGGCGTGCGGTGACACGGTGGGCAGCGTGCCCAGCAGTTGCAGCCCGACCAGTACCCCGAAGGCCAGCAGCACCAGCTTGTTGAAGCCGTAGATGGTGCGGCTGGCGCCCGCGATCATGGATCCGGTGGCCAGCTCGATGGACCCGTTGGTGAGCATGGCGCCCGGCAGCAGGCTCGACACCGAGGGGATCAGCAGCTGGGACGGATTTCCGCCGCCGAGCGCATTGGGGAAACCGAACGACAGCAGGGTGACCACCGCCCCGGCGAGCACCGGCAGGCTGGTGTACAGCAGCCGGAACCGGTCGGCCGCCATGATCAGCAGCTGCACCGCCAGCCCGAGCACGATGTAGCCGAGCAGGGCGGTGGAGGTGGGGTTGAGCATCAGGCCGAGCCCCACGGTGAGCACCACATTGCCGGTCAGCAAGCGCCACACCGGTGTCGGCTGCGGCGAGGCGAGGATGTGCTCGAGTGCCGCGGTGGCCTCGGCCGGCGGCGGCAGTTCGCTGGTGATCCGGTCGATGAGTTCGTAGAGCGCGGCGATCTGATCCAG
Organism: Nocardia sp. NPDC059236; assembly: GCF_042754085.1. Taxonomy (NCBI): domain Bacteria; kingdom Bacillati; phylum Actinomycetota; class Actinomycetes; order Mycobacteriales; family Nocardiaceae; genus Nocardia; species Nocardia sp. NPDC059236. The sequence continues at coordinate 129,799 of NZ_JBHZAF010000013.1, read as the reverse complement.
GCGCAGGGTGTCGGAGTCGGCCTCCAGCAGGTCCATCGCCGATCCGCGCGAATCCTGTACGCGCACGAACACTCCCGTGGGCAGCACGAAGAAGTGCACCTCGGTGGCCTCGTAGCGGCGCGCCAGTTCGTCGAGGATGTCCTTTACGCGGCCGGTGGTCTCGCCCGAGCGGATGAGGGCTACGCCCATGTGCCGCAACAGATCCAGCAGGTCGGCGGAGATGGGTGGTTCCTCCGGCGGCGGGGCCTGCTCCGCCGGGGCGACCGCGCCGGGGCCGACCCGCCGCAGCCAGCGATCCATGGATCCGGCGGCCTTGCGGGTGGCCCCGTAGAGGCTGCGCGACAGGGCGCCCCGGCCATGCATCGTGCGCCGGTGCCGTGGATGGTGCCGCGACAGACTCGTGGGTCTCGCCTCCATAGATGAGCAACTTTGTAGCAATCAAAACTTAGCGCGCGGCGGGCCCGGATCCGCCGGACGCGAGCCATATCACTCCCATGCATCCCCGCTCTGAAGCGGAACTGCCGATAGCACCCCGCCCGAATCCCGACTTCCAAGCCATGGGGTATGCCTACCGGTTGCCCTCTTCCTAACCTGGTGGCATGGATATCGATACGCGACTGCTGCGTTACTTCCTGGCAGTCGCGGACGCGGAGAACCTGCCGCGGGCGGCGCAGCGACTACATGTCGCGCAGCCCGCGCTGGCGACCCAGATCAAACAGCTGGAACAGCAGCTGGGTGTGGAGCTGTTCATTCGTTCCCGCGCGGGCTGGACCCTCACCGCGGCCGGCAAGGTGCTCGCCGAGCAGGTGCCGGCGCTGCTGGCGTCCTGGGACCGGATCCTGCGCGACACCAAGAGCGATGCCAGCCGCGCCTCCCGGGTGCTGCGGCTGGGCTGCGTGAACAGTGCTGCCGACGGCCACATTCCGGAGATCATCCGGGTCTTCCACCGGCTGCACCCGGACTGGCAGGTCGATCTGCACCAGGGCGGCTGGACCGACCCGACCGCCGGGCTGGACGAGGGCGACGTCGATGTCGCCCTGCTGCGCCTGCCCTTTCCGGGCCAGGACGAATACCACCTGCGGGAGCTGTTCGCCGAACCGCGCTGGATCGCGCTGCCCGAGGACCATCCGCTGGCCCAGCGCGACGACATCGCCTTCCGGGAGCTGTGGGACGAGCCGTATGTCGCCTCGCCCGCGGAAACCGGCTGGTGGCGCGACTATTGGATGGGCCTGGACGCACGGCCCGCGGACACCGCCATCATCGGGGCCATCGCCCGCAATACCGAGGAATGGCTGCGCGCCATCGCCAATGGCTTCGGTGTGAGCTTCACCCCCGCCTCCACCGCCCGCACCGAGTACCCGGGCGTGGTGTTCCGGCCCGTGCACGGCATCGGCCCCACCCGGGTGGCGGTGGTGTGGCCGGACGCCTCCGAGACCGATCCGGTCATGCGGTATTTCATCCGCTGCTGCTCCGACATCATGGGCCAGCACGGCGCGGACGGCCGTCGCACCTCCTAGCCGCCGCCGGTCGGACATGATTGGGGGCATGAGCGACCAGCACGAGCACTGGCAGCGCACCTACCGCACGCATCCGGAGATGTACGGCGACGAGCCGTCGGAGGCCGCGGTGTACGCGGCGCGCCTGTTCCGCGAGCGCGGGGCCCGCGACGTGCTGGAACTGGGCGCGGGCCACGGCCGGGACGCACTCCACCTGGCGCGCCAGGGTTTTCGGGTGACCGCCACCGATTTCAGTGCCGTCGCGCTGGCGCAATTACGGGAGCGGGCGGACGCCGAAGGTGCGGGCGAGCGGGTCCGCACCCTGGAACACGATGTCCGCCAGCCGATTCCGCTGCCCTATCGCAGCGTGGACGCGGTGTACGCGCACATGCTGCTGTGCATGGACCTCAGCACCCAGGAGATCCGTGACCTGGTCGCCGAGATCCGCCGCGTCCTCAAACCCGGTGGCGCGTTCGTCTACACCGTCCGAAATACCGACGACGCCCACTTCGGCACGGGTAAATCCCTCGGCGACGACATCTACGAGCACGGCGGCTTCGCCGTGCACTTCTTCTCCGCGGAACTCGTCGAGACCCTCGCCGCCGGATGGGAGCTGCGCGACCGGCATTCCTTCGAGGAGGGCGAGCTGCCCCGCCGCCTGTGGCTCGTCACCCAGCTGCTCCCGGCCCGCTGACCGCCGCCGCGATCTCGGCACGGATCGGGCGCGGCGCGCCGGACAGCAGGGCGGGCAGATCGCTGTGGGTGGCGTGCAGGAAGCCCGCCTTCAGGTTGGAGAACAGTGACACCGTGTGCCCGATCCGATACGGTTCGAGGCCCCCGCCCAGCAGGCTGTCGCGCAGCTCGGTGAGCGGCACGTCCCGGTATTCGACCGGGCGGCCGAGGGATTCGCTCAGCAGCCCGGCGATCTCAGCGCCGCTGACCGAGGTCACACCCTCGAGCTCGTAGGTGCGACCGGCGTGCGCGGTGGACGCTCCGGCGCGCAGGTCGCGCTCGACCTCGGCGGCCACCCGCACCGCGACCTCGGCCAGATCCTCCCGCGACACCCCGGAGATGCGGCCGGTGCCGAACGGTGCGGCGAAAACCCCGGTGGCGGCGGCGGATTCGGCCGCCCCGGCCGCCAGGCCCACCGGCACCTCGCTGTAGAACCCGTTGCGCAGCACGGTTACGTCGAAAGGCGCTGCGGCCAGCTGCTTCTCGGTCCACAGGTGCGGGACGGCGATGGTGGTGTGCCCGGCCGACGCCGAGAGGCTGGTGTAGATGACGTGCCGCACCCCGGCGGCCGTCGCGGCGGCCATCACCGCGCCGTGGCGGGCCGTCACCACATCGTCCTCGGCGTATCCGGCGGAGATGAACACCAGCGTGTCCACGCCGTCGAAGCCGGCGGTCAGGGATGCGGGATCGTCGAAATCGATGCGCCGGGCGGGATTGTCACTGTGCTGCGCGGCTCTGGAGCTGGTGCCCGCCACCACCTCCAGATCCGGCCGGGCCCGCAAGCCCGCCAGTACCAGTCCGCCCAGAGCGCCGGAAACGCCGGTCACGAGAATCATTGCGCTACTCCTTGCGTTGCGAAGGTCGTGGACCACGACCTGACCGAGCTTCCGACGACGGTGGCGACCTGGGAAGAAGGCACTTCGGTGTCAGTCACGAACACCGCTGTTACCGACCAGGCCGCAGCCGCTGTTCCCGCCGGGCCGTGTGGCGATGACCACTGCGGCATCCGCGACACCCTGGACCGGATCGGCGACAAATGGACCGTGCAGGTGCTGGTCGAACTGCGCAAGGGCGTGCGCCGGTTCGGCGAGCTGCAGCGCGCGGTGCCCGGTATCTCGCAACGCATGCTGACGCTCACCACGAAAAGGCTGCTGCGCGACGGGTTCCTGGAGCGCACGGCCTACCCGACCATTCCGCCGCAGGTGGAGTACCGGCTCACCGAGATGGGTGAGAGCCTGGCCGGGGTCGCCTTCTACCTGGCCGACTGGTCCCGCGCGCACATGGACGCCGTGGCCGCGGCCCGCGCCCGCTGGGACGCGGAGCACGGCGAATTGGACTGAGCGCCGATTCCGGTCGCTCAGCCCCGCATGCGGATTCGCTCAGCCCGCTTCGAGGACGGCCATGGCGGCATTGTGGCCGCCGATGCCGCTGACGCCGCCGCCGCGCACCGCGCCCGCGCCGCACAGCAGGACATTGCGGTGCCCGGTCGCGACGCCCCATCGGGCGGCGGGGCTGTCGTCGGCGTCGTCGGCGCGGTAGGGAAAAGACAAGTCCGCGTGGAAGATATGGCCGCCGGGCATGCTGATCTCGCGTTCGAGTTCGACCGGGGTGCGGGCCTCCAGGCACGGGTTGCCCTCGCCGTCCAGGGCGAGACAGTCGCGGATCGATTCGGCGAGCACCGAATCCAGTTGCGCCAGTGTGGCATCCACCAGCCGCTCCTTGGCGCCGTGCGGATCGTCGGCGAAAAGCCGTGCGGGCGTGTGCAACCCGAACAGGGTGAGGGTGTGGAAGCCGCGCTCGTTCAGCTCCGGCGCGAGGATCGACGGGTCGGTCAGGGTGTGGCAGTAGATCTCCGAGGGCGGGGCCGAGGGCAGCGTGCCCGCGGCCGCCTCCCGGTAGGCGCGCTCGAGCTGATCGGCCGATTCGGCGATGTGGAAGGTGCCGGCGAAGGCGGTATGCGGATCCACCTGCGGGTCACGGAGTTTCGGTAGTCGCCGCAGCAGCATGTTGATCTTCAGTTGCGCGCCCTCGGGTTTCTCGGCCGATTCGCCCAGCAGTTCCGCCAGCACGTAGGGCGCGGCGTTCACCAGCACGTGCCGCGCGCTGGCCACGTGCCCGTGATCACCGTGCAGGTAGTGCACGTCGGCGGTGTCGCCGTAGGGTTCGATGCTGGTGACGGTGCATCCGGTGCTCAGCTCGGCCCCGGCGGTGCGGGCCGCGCCGGCGAGCGCGTCGGTGAGCGCGCCCATGCCGCCGACGGGCACATTCCAGTCGCCGGTGCCGCCGCCGATCACGTGGTAGAGGAAGCAGCGGTTCTGCCGCAGCGCCGGATCGTGGGCGTGGGTGAAGGTGCCGATGAGCGCGTCGGTGAGCACCACGCCGCGCACGGTGTCGTCGGCGAAGGCGGCCTCCACCGATTCGCCCAGGGGCCGTTCGAAAATCGTCTCCCAGGCGGTGGAATCGTCCACCGTGCGCTGCAATTCGGCGCGGGTGGGCAGCGGGTGGGTCAGGGTCGGGAAGACGCGCTCGGCCAGCCGCCCGGTCATGGCGTAGAAGCGCTGCCAGGCCTCGTAATCCCGCTCGGATCCGGTGACCTGCGCGAAGCTGGCGCGGGTGGCGGCCTCGGAACCGTTGTCCACCAGTAGCCCGGTGCCACCGATCGGCGTGTACGACGAGATGCGCCGCTTGCGGGTCTCGAAGCTGAGATCCAGGTCCCGCACGATGCGCTCGGGGAGCAGGCTCACCAGATAGGAGTAGCGCGACAGTCGCGCGTCGAAGCCCGGGAACACCCGCTCGGACACGGCCGCGCCACCGGTGTGGGCCTGGCGTTCCAGCACCAGCACCGAACGTCCGGCCCGGGCCAGGTAGGCGGCGGCCACCAGGCCGTTGTGGCCGCCACCCACCACGATCACGTCGTATCCCGCTCGCGTCATGCGCCCATCGCATCACATTATGGGCGCCGGGAGCGGCTAGCGGCCGCTCATGTCGAGCGCCGCCAGGTGGCTGAACAGCACCGACGCGCCGATGGGATTGCCGCCACCGGGGTACACGGTGCCGCTCACGGCCGCCATGGTGTTGCCCGCGGCGTACAGTCCCGGGATCGGCTCGCCGTCGGTGTTCAGCACGCGGGCGGCGGTGTCGGTGCGCAGCCCGCCCTTGGTGCCCAGATCGGAGATGCCGAAGGCGGCCGCGTGGAACGGGCCCTTCACGATCGGGGTGAGCGGGGGCTCGCCATTGGAGAAGGCGCGGTCGTAGGCCTCGTCGCCGCGGCCGAAGTCCGGATCCACGCCCTGGGCCGCGAATTCGTTGAAGCGGGCCACGGTCGCCACCAGTGCCTCGGCGGGAACGCCGATTTCGGCGGCCAGGCCCTCGAGGGTGTCGGCGGTCTTCCACAGGCCCGCCTCGACATAGCGTTCCGCGTCGACCATCGGCACATTGCTGGCCTTGATGGGCGGCACGATGCCCTCGGTGTCGTCGTAGACGATCCAGAACGGAAGCGTCGCCGAGCCGTCGTTCAGATGCTCGATGATGTCGCGGCCGAGCCGGTCGTAGGGCGCGGACTCGTTGACGAAGCGCGCACCGGCCTGGTTGACGAAGATGCCGCCGGTGAACCACAGCGCGAAGGCCGCGCGCCCGTCCGGGTGCACCAGGCCCGGCGACCACCACGCCTGATCCATCAGGTCGCTGTCGGCGCCCACCGCCATGCCCGCCTCGTGCGCCCTGCCCTGATTTCCCCACGGCCCCATGGTGTCCCGGGCCACGCCCGGCACCCCGTAGCGCTGCCGTAGTTCGTCGTTGCCCTCGAAACCGCCGGCGGCCAGCAGCACGCCCTTGCGGGCCCGGATGGCCACCCGCTCACCGTCGCGCTCGACGATCGCCCCGACCACCGCGGCGTCCGCGGTCACCAGCTCGACCAGCGGGGAGTTCAGGTACAGCTTGGCGTTGGGGTACTTGGACAGCCCCAGCAGGAACCGGCCGACGAGGGCCCGCCCGCCGATCAGGTAGTCGGGCTGCGGGTCGCCGTGGCGGTCGGTGCCGAGCGGTCCGCGCACCGAGTCGCTCAGTTCGCCCAGCTTCGCGGCCCGCAGCGGCGCGGGAATGATGTGCCGCTTGCCGTCCAGCCGCGCCTTGGGCGCCTTGCCGAAATAGTCCGGCCACGGGAACATCTGGAATTCGAAAGCCTCGTCCTGCTCCAGATATTCGATGACCTTGGCGCCATTGCGGACGTAGGTCTCCTGCAGCTCGGCCGGGGTACGGTCACCGACCACGGACCGGAAGTAGGTGAGCGCGTCCTCGATGGTGTCGTCCACGCCCGCGCGCTGCAGCACCGGATTGCACGGGAACCAGACCCCGCCGCCGCCCGAGAACGAGGTGGTACCGCCGAACTTGTCGGTGGCCTCCACCACCGCCACCGTCAGCCCCTCACGCGCCGCCGTATAGGCCCCGGCCAGGCCGCCGCCCGACCCTGCCACCAGGACATCGACTTCTTCGTTCCAGTCCGTCACCGTTACTCCCTGATCAACGTGGTCTCTCCGCGACGGTATGCGCCGGGAGCGGCCCGTGCATCAAGTATCCCGATGGCCGGAAAGCCGGATCAGTCGTGCCAGGTGGTCAAGACGATCTTGCCGCGCACCCGGCCGGATTCGCTGAGCTTGTGCGCCTCCGCGGCATCGGCCAGGGACATCACCCGATCGATCTCGGCGCGCAGCCGCCCGGCCGCCACCAGGTCCGCGACCGCGCGCAGGTCCGCGCCGGACGGGGTGAACCAGAGGCGGTGATAGCGAGGATCGTCGAGCGGCTCCTCGCCCTGGGCGTCGATCATCCGGCCGTGCGGGGTGAGCACCCGCAGCGAGCGGGCCGCATAGTCGCCGCCGACCAGGTCGAACACGATGTCCACAGCGCTGACGACGGTGGTGAAATCGGTTGCCGTGTAATCGATCAGCTCGTCGACGCCGAGGCCGCGCAGGAACTCGTGATTGGCCGCGCGGGCGGTGCCGATCACGTACGCACCGCGCGCCTTGGCGATCTGCACCGCCAGATGCCCCACGCCGCCCGCCGCCGCGTGCACCATAACCCGTTGTCCCGGTTGGACATCGGTGAGCGCCTGCCACGCCGTGAGCACCGCCGTCGGCAGCGCGGCGGCATGGATGTGGTCGAGCCCGGCGGGCCGGTGGGCGAGGAACTGCGCCGGGGCCACCGCATATTCGGCGTACGCGCCGGAACGGCTGAGCACATTCCCGAAAACATCGTCACCGGGCCGGAATTCGGTGACCTCCGCGCCGACCGCGGTGATGACACCCGACAGGTCGAAGCCCAGCGTGAACGGCGGCGGGCCCAGTTTGGTGACCGCGCCCGAGCGGAGTTTCCAATCGGCGGCATTGATCGAGGTGGCGGCCACCCGCACCAGCACCTCGCCGGTGCCGGGTCGCGGAACATCGACCTCCACCGTCTCCAGAACGTCCGGTCCACCGAGGGTGCGCTGACTGATCGCTTTCATGATCTCGATCCTGCGCCGGATAGTATCTCGTAGGAAGAAGGCACTCTTTTGATCCCGAGGTACCTCATGGATACCGTCTCCGACTGGGAGCCATCCGGAAATCTGGTCGACAGCTACCTGCGGCGCTGCCCCGCCCGCGACATCCTCGCGGTGCTGGCCGACAAGTGGGTGCTGCTGGTGCTGGGCACCCTGCGCAACGAGGGCGGGCCGATCCGATTCAACGAACTGCGCCGCCGCCTCGACGGCATCACCCAGAAGGTGCTCACCCGCACCCTGCGGGACCTGGAACGCGACGGGCTGGTCCGGCGCACGGTGTATCCGACCGTGCCGCCCCGGGTGGAGTACGCGCTCACCGATCTGGGCGCCGACCTGGGCCGGATCACCCACGCCATGGGACAGTGGGCGCTGCAGCACGCCGAGGAAATCACCGCCGCCCGAACCGAATTCGACGAGCGGGCGGCACGGGAACCGGAACCGATCCGGACGTGACCACCGGCGTTCTCAGACCCTGACCGCCAGCACGGTGGCGTGCGGGGTGTACTCGTCCGGGCGGGCCTCCCGCGACAGCGTTGCGGTGGCCCGGAAACCATGGGCGGCCAGCGCTTCCGCGAAGGTGCCCGGCGCCCACCGGTAGGCGGGGGCGACCTTGTGCGCGTAATCCCGCACGCCCGTGGGCTCGTCGGCGGCCTGGAAGCCGAACACGGCGTGCCCGCCGGGCCGCACCACCCGCGCGAACTCGGTCAGCACCGCCGGAACCCTTTGCGGCGGAATGTGAATGATCGAGTACCAGGCCACCAGCCCGGCCAGGGCGGCGTCGCCATACCGGAGCTGCTCCATGGGACCGACCTCGAACGGAATGTCCGGGTACTCCTCCCGGGCCAGGCGGATCATCTCCGGCGACAGATCGACACCGGACATCTCCAGACCCGCCGCCGCCAGATACGAGGTGACCCGGCCCGGCCCGCAGCCGATATCGGCCACCGGACCATTCCCGTTCTCCCGCACCGCTTCCGCGAAGGCGTCCAGCATCGATCGATCGAAGATATTGGTGTGCAGCTGCCGGTGGAAGAGCTTGGCGTACAGCTCCGCCACCTCGTCGTAGGCGGCCCGGGTGACGCGCATGTCCTCGCTGTCGATCATGCCTCGACTCTAGGCGTCCGGCGCGGCCGCCTGCGCGCCGATCGCGCCCGTCGACGGTGCGCGCACCGCCTGATACTCGCCGTTCAGCAGCACGCGCAACCGGGCCTGCGGCGGCATCAGGGTGCGCAGCGGCAGCACCGCCAGCCGGGCCAGCCGGCGCAGGTCCCGCGGCAGGGCGGGCAGCGGAAGATCGATGTGCCACAGCGGATATCGGTGATCCGGATGCTGCCAGCCGTCGCGCAGCATGAATTTCAGGACGCGCGGGGACAATTCGCGGGCGGTCGCGCTGGCCAGTTCCAGCCGCAACAGCTCCTGGTCCTGGTCGTGGTCGAGATTGATCCGGGCGCGATGCGGTTCCCCGGCGTCCACGGTGAGCTGGCCGGACTCGGTGAGATCGGCGATGAGGGCGGCCAATTCCTCATAGCACTGCGCCCATTCGCGGTCGTGGGCGCGGAAGGCGGCGCGCTGCTGCTCGATGATGAGGCGGCGGTCGCGTTCGCCCGGCCGCACCAGGTACAGCTCCACCGTGTCCGGCTCGGTGACCAGGCCCACCGTGAGCCGGTCGCCGGGCCAGGCCGGTCCGTGCGCCTGCCCCAGTACCGCATGGCGCGGCACACCGAACTCGGTGCGGAAACCGTCCAGGGCGCGGGCCTGGGCGGCGGTGCGCTGCTCGCGCACCTCACCGGGCAGGCCCTCGTCGTAGAGGAACGATTCGATGCTGTCGCTGAGGGTGACGCAGACCGCCTCCAGCCGGTCACCGTCGAAGCAGAAGCGGGCGCGCGGATCGTCCACGCGTAATTCGGTGTCCGCCCACACCGTGCGCTCGCCGGTATCGCTGTCGTGCACCGGTTTCCAGCCCACCGTGGCCGCGAAGCCGTCCAGGTCGGCGCGCGTCCAGGTCCAGTCGAAGTCCCGCGCCGCGCGGGCGATCTCGACGCCGGCGGGCACGTCCACCCGCAGCGGCCCGGCATCGAAGTCGGAGACGGCGTGGCGGCGCAGGAATTCGGCGCGCTGGCTGCGGGAGGTGGGATGCGGGGGGATGCCCAGCGGCGTCACGTCCAGATCCGCGCCGCCCTCCACCCAGGCGTCGGCCACCAGCTCGGTGGGCGCGGTGACACCGACCGTGCGCAGCGTATCGGCGGTGCGCAGCGCCAGCCCGCTCATGGCCACGGCGCCCGCGCGCCGGGACAGGGTGCGCGTCCAGTTGGCCTGGCGCGGCGGCGTCCAGCCCAGGTCGATCAGCCGCTGCTCGGTCTCCGGGCCGTAATACCAGGTGGGGTCGATGAATTCGGTGCGGGCCAGCTCGCCGGTCAGCTGCTCCGGCCCGGCGTCGAACTGGACGAAGCGGCTGCCGGGCGCGGTGATCAGCAGGCGCGCGTCCACCGGCAGCGTCTCCACGAAGCCCGCCAGGTTCTCGGCGAAGCGGGTCCAGGCGCCCGCGGCGGCGCGGCGACGGGCCGTCTGGTGCCGGCGTTCCATCCAGTACCGCTGCGCGGTCGGGTTCACCAGCAGCAGATCGACGGTGTCCACACCGATGGTGAGGCCCGCGAATACGGTCGGGAAACGCCAGGCCGGGCCCTCGGCCGGCCCCGCGGCCGGGCTCTCCGGATCGCCCCAGTGCTCGGTGAACACGGCCGTCGTGCGGGCCAGTGCCGCGTCCAGGAGTTCCCGGCTGCCGAACTCCGCGGGGGGCGGGCAGTCGGAGATGGTCACGCGCACATGGTCGAGGCCGCGGTCGCTGCCCCAGAACATGGCCGAGTCCCACCACACCGACAGCCCGGTCCGGGAGAAGACCGGGCCGGTACGCAGTGTTCCCACCGGCTGCGGACTACTCCATCCGACCAGCCGGGCGAATTCGGAGACATTGCCGGAGCCCCAGCGCCAGCCGAACCCCGCTGCCGCTCTCACGATCTCGACCGCACCCGCGGTATCGACACGCACCTCGAAAGCCACCCAGCGACACTAACCCGGCCCGGCCGTGCCGGGGGCCTTCGCGATCGCGATTAGTCTGTAGGCGGCCGGTGCTTCCCGCACGGGGCGGACAATCCACGGGAAGCCCGGCCACGGTCATGATCGGGGGCGAATATGTCAGTGCGCCATCGGGAAACGTGAACTTCCCGAGTCGCCCGCCGGAATGATCGGCAACACCAGCGCCGACGGGTGATCCTTGTCGTGATACACGGTCTGGGTCGCGACCTGCGTATTCATGTTCTGCCCGAACGGGTCACCGGTATTCGGATTCGGTGCGAACTGCGGAAAATCGCTGCTCGACACCTCCACCCGGATCGCCGATCCGGCCTTGACCAGATAGCTGGTCGGCCACACATCGATCGTGAACCGATACGGCTGACCCGACACGATCGGCGACGGATGATCGAGCGAATCGCGGAACGCGGTGCGCACGATCCCGTTGTTGAGATTCACCGTCGAGCCGTCCGGGGCCACCGCCACCAGCTTCGCGGTGAAATCGGTGTCGGTCGCGGTCGAGGACGCCCACAGCGTCACGCGAATCGGCCCGGTGAGTTCGGTATCGGAGGGCATCGGCGCGGTCGTGTACGTCAGCACATCCGAACGCTGCTCCACCACGAACTGATCCACGGGACCCTGCGGTCCCGTCGACGCGCCACAGCACGAGTGCCCGCCCGCGCTGGGCACCGGATTGAGCGGGTCGTAGTCGTAGCGATCCGGCTGCTGCGCGTCCTGCGGGGCATCGGTGGTGAGCAGCCCGGCCCGGCCCTGAATTCCATTGCCGCCATTGCCGGACAGGTAATAGGTGGTCCAGCGGGTATCCTGCAGCGGCCAGGCCGAGGCCGACTTCCACCTGTTCGCACCCATGAGGAAGTAGTCGACCACCGGCTTCCTGGACACCTTGTTGTCCTTGCCCTTCAGGAAATGGTCGTACCAGGCCAGCATGAGGTCGTTGATCGGACTGTCGCCCGCCGCACCGCTCGCCGCCAGCATCGGGGTCTCCACCTTGCTGCCCGGACGACCCCAGCCGACGTGATCCCACGGGCCCAGCACCAGGCGCTGCCCCGCCCGGGCCTCCGGCGTGCCGCCACCGGCGACCATGCCGGAGAAATTCTGCACCCCGCCCGCGAGAAAGGCGTCGTACCAACCCTCCACATCCAGCACCGGGACCTTCACGTTCGCGTACCGATCGCGAATGCTCCACTGCTTCCAGTAGTCGTCGCGGGTGGAATGCGAGATCCAGTCGTAGAACCACGGCGCGACCACCGGATCACCTGGGTGCAGCGGCGGAAACTGCTGATACGGGCGGAAACCCAGCCAGCGCGTGTAGTCTGCGCCATCGACTCCCAGCTGCTTGGCGGTGGCGGTGTCACCGCGATTGAGGGCCGCGCTCGCGCCGATGGTCTCCATGGCCCACGGCTCCACGAACGCCAGCCGGAACGCACCGCCCTCATAGGTCCAGCCGTCGTAATAGTCCGAGGCGGTATTGGCGGGCACGATGGTCGCCAGATGCGGCGGCGCGCCGACGGCCGCAAGCCATTGCGTCGCACCGACATACGACGAGCCGTACATCCCGACCTTGCCATTCGAACCCGGCAAGGTGGCGGCCCACTCCACCGAGTCGTAGCCGTCATTGGTGTCATTCGCGAACTCGGTGAAGGTGCCGCCCGACTGCCCCTGCCCTCGAATGTCCTGCACCACAACGAGATAGCAGTGCGAAGCGAACCAGTCCGGGGTCTGGTATCGGAACGGCTGGACCTGCGCGGACGTCTTCCCGTACTGCGTCCGCATCAGAATCACCGGCACCGGATCCGCCGACTCGGGCCGATACACATCCGCTTTCAGCACCACGCCGTCGCGCATGGTCGCGGGAACATTCTCCTGCTTGTCGACCGCACACGACCCGCGCCCGTCCGACGGCGGCCAGCTCGCCGCCCCCTGCGGCGCCGGCCCGTTCCCCCCGCTCCCGCAGCCCGCGACCACCAGCGCGATCGCCGCGGCCACCGCCCCCACCCGAGCGATACGACCGCGCCCGCTCCCACTACGGCTCATTGATCGACCGTAACCCCGGTCCCACATCCACTCACCGACAATCGGGCAAAGCAGGCCGATCCCACCGCGCGACCTCCGCGGCCAGCACGGCCCGCGCCCGCGTGATGGCAACCAGCGACCGGTCCAGATCCGCGATCCGATCGGTCAGCCGGCGCTGCGCCCGCTCACACCCGCCCAGCTGTCCATCCGGGGCGAAGCACGGCAGCAGCTCCGCGACCCCCGACAGATCGAGACCCACCTCGAGCAGCGCCCGAATCCGGCGCACCCGTTCGACACTCGACTCCGGGAAATCCCGGTAGCCATTGGACCGCCGCCCGGCCTCCAGCAGGCCGCTGCGGTCGTAGTGCCGCAGTGCGCGGGCGCTCACCCCACTGCGCTGCGACAGCTCGCTGATCAGCATCCATGTCCTCCGGCTTGACCTTGACCCCAGTGTCAACGTTTAGCGTCGAGCCGCTGCCGCCCATTCCCCGCCGGAGGAAACGCCATGGTCACCGATGTCCACGCCCACGTCACCATCGACCCCGCCGCACAGCTGGCGCGCGCGAAGCAGGCCGGCGTGGATCGCACGGTGCTGCTCTCCACCCGGGTCCACCCCGAACGCGCCCGCACCCTCGACGAGGTGCGGGCCGAATTCGCCAGGCTGACAGCCGTTATCGGCGGTGCGGACGCGGCGGCGGACGAGGTGCGGGCGGCCATGGACGAAGTGCTGCGCGCGCTGGACGCATACCCCGGCACCACGCTCGGCTTCGCGAGCCTGCCCTCACTACTGCCCGCCGAGCACCTCGGCGAATGGTTCGAGCCCTACCTGACCCGGCCCGGCATCGTGGGCATCGGTGAGATCACCCCACCGCCCGGGCAAGCCGCGCGCATCGAACCGGTGCTGGCCGTCAGCGCCGACCACGGCGGGATACCGGTACTGGTCCACGGCTTCGCGCCCAACACCCTTGACGATCTCCGAACCTATTCGGCACTGGCCGCCCGCTATCCGTCCGTTCCCCTGATCGTCGGCGCCCTGGGCGGATTCCACGCCCTGGACCTGGTGGAGCTGGCCGCGGACCGGCCCAACCTGCACATCGATCTGTCGAGCGCGTTGCAGGTGTTCGCGGTCGCCGCCGCCGCACAGGAAGTCCCCGATCAGTGCTTGTTCGGCTCGAACACACCCTACGGAGACGTGGTCGCCGCGCGACACACCGTCGAGGCCGCCATCGCAGATCCGGCAGTGCGAACCCTGGTCCTGGAGGACAACTTTCAACGAATTCTCCGAGCCTGACCTGCGGGTGTACGCCAATCCCCAAGATTGTCGCTAATTTTCAGCAACGAATCCTGCGGGTCGGACGATAGGTCCATCGAGCGAGCGTGACGACGGGAACTGCCCCCGTCGTCACGCCCGCTTGCGCCCGGTGCGGGGACCGCCCCACCATGGGCACAGTCAACGGCATGGCTCTAGAAGCCCTGCCCTTGCCAACACCCGAGCCTTCCAGGTCTGCATGGCCGTCCGCATGCTCCCCGCGCTCTCCACTAACATCGGCTGAACCGGTCACACCAAACCTGGTGCGGCTCAGCGACTTCAGGGCTCGCGATGAGCCGGGCCTGGGTCAGAGTCCGGCGTAGACTGAAACACCCTGTGCGATAAGGTTTTCGGTGCCAGCGACTGTGGCAGCAAACACCTCTTGCTCTCCGAGATCGCTGATCTCCGTGATGCGATCCCAGAAGATATCGTTGGTACACAGCATGGCCAGTTCGGGTGCATCCAGGATGTCTGCTGCTCGGGCCAGACGCAGGCGGCTGGGCGAGTGCTTCCACATGGTGGACCCGCAGAACTTGGTTCCCATCGCAGATTGGAACTCCCGATGGGTCATATTGCGGGTCGAGAGGAGTGCTCGAACCGTGTTCCAGACTTCTTTGGGAATCGTGTCCACGTTGGGGTTTGACGTCATCATATCGAGTTGGGCCAAACACGCTTCACCGATGACGCCGCGCGCACCGTGGGATCCAATGTCTTCCAGAAAGGTGATCTGGTTCTCCCCACCGTCGATCGTGAGATGCCAGCAGTCCCGGTAACCGGCCTTCGGTACAAGCCTGATGCGACCGTGGACTCCCAGTCGGACCAGAAGGTCAGCGACGTCCTCGATGAGTCTCAGGCTGGTAGAGGTGTAGTAGATCCGGGCCTGTCGACCCTTCTCATCCCAGCGGGCGGAGCCGTCCGTCGCCCAGAGATGCCTGAGGAAGATCGCGACCTGCTCGGTCGGCATGGTGAAAACCCGCTCAGGAACGAACTTCTCGTAGCTACGCAAACCGAAGAGTCCGAGATCGTCGAGCCATTTGGCGATCGGATTGCGCTTGCCATGGGTGAGTCGATAGGGCGCGGGCAAACGGAGTGTGGTGACGCGCGCCGCCGCGTACTCGTCACGAATCGCCGTGATGCCGAAGTGGGTAGCGGCTTCCGTGACCGCGGCGAGGTTCTCTTCGTCGATGCTCGCGTATCGGATCGGCTGGCGCTTGACGCACGATCCGTCGCCGATCATGTGTGCCAACAGGATTACCTCAGGGTCGGGCATTTCCTCGGTATGAACGGGCGCAGGAGTCCAGCGAGGGATGGCTATACGGTCCCCGACCTCGAGTTCTCCCAGTTCCTTCCAACGGTCGACAGTCAGCAAACGTGTCTTGGCTGTCATGTCGATTGAGCGGCCGGAGGCCAAACGAAGCTGTACGACTTCGCCTGTGCCGCTGGAAAGCATGTTCTCCAGTGGCCGAGCGACGAAGCGCATCTGCTTGTCGAGCGACCAAACGAGCGGTCGTTCGTTGCTGTGCATCAGGGTCTCCACTGATGTGGGGATCCCGTTATCGGCCCTCAGGATTTGCGCGGAAGCCGTCAGACCGCCCAGTCCGGAGTGACCAAAAGCATTGGTGCGCTTACCTCTTGCTTCATCAGGAGCCTGGTTCGTCTGCACGCGCCGACTGTAGCTCGAATCCGCGTTCGAAACGCGCGAAATCTGCGATTAGCCTCGGGCCATATCGACAAATCGGCTCAAATGCAATTGGTGCGCAACAGTAATGGTTGCGGTCGGACCGTTTCGATGCTTTCCTAGAATGAGATCTGCTTCGCCACCACGAGGGTCGTCCCGCTCGAAGGCATCTGGGCGATGCAGCAGGATGACCATGTCCGCATCCTGTTCTAGTGATCCCGATTCGCGCAAATCGGACACCATAGGCCGCTTATCCGTCCGCTGCTCCGGACCGCGGTTGAGCTGCGAAATCGCGATCACCGGCACCTCCAGCTCCTTCGCCAGAAGCTTGAGACTCCGCGAGAATTCGGAAACTTCCTGCTGACGTGATTCGACCTTTTTGCCCGATGTCATCAGCTGAAGGTAGTCGACCACCACAAGGCGCAGATCGTGTCTTTGCTTGAGCCGTCGGGCTTTCGCCCGAATTTCCATCATCGTCAGGTTCGGCGAGTCATCGACGAACAGTGGCGCTTCGCTGATCTCGCTCATGCGCCGCGCCAGCTTGGTCCAGTCGTCGTCGCTCATGCGACCCGAACGCATATCGCCCAGTTTGATTTTCGCTTCCGCGGATAGGAGGCGCATGACGATTTCGGTGCGGCTCATTTCCAGCGAGAAGATGACGCTGGCCAGACCATGCTTGATGGAGCAGCTGCGCATGAAATCCATACCAAGCGTGCTCTTTCCGACACCGGGTCGGGCCGCGACGATGATCATCTGGCCGGGGTGGAGGCCGTTGGTGATTTCGTCGAGTTCGGTGAAACCTGTTGGGACGCCGAGGGAGATGCCGCCTCGGGAGGCGATGGAGTCGAGTTCGTCCATCGTGGGCTGGAGGATGTCGGTGAGCGGGGCGAAGTCCTCGCTGGAGCGGCGTTCGGTGACGTCGTAGAGCTCGGCCTGGGCGCGGTCGACGACCTCGGCGACGTCCTGGCCGTCGGCGCCGGCGTAGCCGTACTGGACGATTCGGGTGCCCGCCTCCACCAAACGGCGCAGGATCGCCTTCTCCGCAACGATTTCGGCGTAGTAGCCGGCGTTGGCCGCGGTGGGGACCGTTTGGGTCAGCGTGACGAGATACGGGGCCCCGCCGATGCGCTTGAGCTCGCCTCGGCGGTCGAGGTTGGCGGCCACCGTCACCGGGTCGGCCGGTTCGCCGCGGCCGTAGAGGTCGAGGATGGCGTCGTAGACGGCCGCGTGGGCGGGGCGGTAGAAGTCGCCGGGGCGGATGACCTCCACGACATCGGCGATGGCGTCCTTGGACAGCAGCATGCCGCCCAGGACGGATTGCTCGGCGGCCATGTCGTGGGGTGGCTGACGGCCGAAATCCTCGCCGGGGGCGTCGGGATAGTCGGAGGGCCCGTGATCGTCGTGGCCGCGATCGTCGATGACTGCCATCGGCTCGACCGTCCTCTCTCCTCGCGCCCGGAACGAGTCCATGACCGTTGTACGCCTGCGCACCGACAGGTTCGGTCCGCCACGCGGCGCCGCCACGCCGAGTTGTGCAGGCGCGGTGGCAAACCCGTGGTGGTGGGCGCTGGATACACGGAGTCGTGTCGTCCCGGGCAGTGGTCACGACATCGAATGCGAACCTAGGCGACCGGACGGTGACCCGCCAAACCGAGCTGTGTACACACCTGTGGACAACGTGGGTATTGTTCACCAACTGTTGTGCACCCCCTGTGGAAAACTTGGGGACAACAGTCGATGCGGTCACTCAATACGCTGGTAGTGGCGAAATTCGCATTGTGTGTAATTGTGGATCAATTGGGTGCGGCGTGTCGCGGGACGGTAACGTCCGGGCGTGTTGGGTGAACGGACGGTCTCACGTTTGTGACCTGTCGCACAACGAGAATGGTTGGTTTGCCGAGTAATCCACAACCCGGGCGAACATCGTGAATTCTGCATGCCGACACCTCGCCCCGGTACACGCGACACGCAATCAGCGAATATCTGGCAAACAGAAAAAATCGAACAAAGAAAATCGGAGGCCGCCCCACAGCTGAGGCGGCCTCCGACGAACCGAATTACTCGGCGGCAGTGACCTGCAGGTCGACCTTGGCGATCACATCCGGGTGCAGGTGCACCACGACACCGTGCTTACCGGTGCTCTTGATGTGGGCCTTCGGCAGCTCGATGCTGCGCTTGTCGACGACCGGGCCACCGGCGGCCTTGATGGCCGCGGCGACATCGGCGGCGGTGACCGAACCGAAGAGCTTGCCGGTGCCGGCGGTCTTGACCGCGAGCGACACGCCGGTCAGGCCCTCGATGGCCTGCTTCAGCTCGTTGGCGTGGTCCAGGTCGCGCACGCGGCGGGCATCCTGCGCCCGGCGAATGCCCTCGACCTGCTTCTGCGCGCCACGGGTGGCGACAATCGCCAGGCCGCGCGGCAGCAGGAAGTTACGGCCGTAGCCGTCCTTGACCTCCACGGTGTCGCCGGGCGCACCGAGGTTGTCGACATCAGCGGTGAGGATGAGCTTCATTGCTGTGCCTTCCTTTCTCAGCGGGCGGTGGACACGTAAGGCAGCAGAGCGACCTCACGCGAGTTCTTCACGGCGACAGCGATATCGCGCTGGTGCTGGACGCAGTTGCCGGTCACCCGGCGAGCGCGGATCTTGCCACGATCGGACACGTACTTGCGCAGCAGCGCGGTGTCCTTGTAGTCGATCTTGGCGCCGGCCGTGTTGTTCTTCTTGCCAGCCTTGTCTTCCTTGCAGAAGGTGCAAGCCTTCTTCTTCAGCACCTTTTCGCGTGCCGGTGCTTTGGCCATGGTCTTTCAACTCCGTAATTTCGGGAACCCAGCC
The DNA here is from genome assembly GCF_042754085.1 of Nocardia sp. NPDC059236. Classification (NCBI taxonomy): domain Bacteria; kingdom Bacillati; phylum Actinomycetota; class Actinomycetes; order Mycobacteriales; family Nocardiaceae; genus Nocardia; species Nocardia sp. NPDC059236. The sequence goes on along the minus strand of NZ_JBHZAF010000013.1, from coordinate 111,114 downwards.
GTCGGGGCGGATTCCGGGGAAAGCCGTTGTCTAGAACGGCGGTTCGTCGTCCATCGCGCCGCCCCCGAAGGAGCCGGCCGCGGGGGCACTGCCCCATGGGTCGTCGCCGGCGCTCTGGCCGCCACGACCCCCACCACTGCCAGCACCGGAGAAGCCGCCGCCTTGCTGGCCGCCGCCCTGTCCGCCACCGCCGAAGCCGCCGCCACCACCGCCACGGGTGGTCTTGTTGACCTTCGCGGTCGCGTACCGCAGGGAGGGACCCACCTCGTCGACCTCGAGTTCGACGACCGTGCGCTTCTCACCCTCGCGGGTTTCGTAGGAGCGCTGCTTGAGTCGTCCGCTCACGATCACTCGCGAGCCACGGGTCAGACTCTCGGCCACATTCTCCGCAGCTTCACGCCAGATGTTGCAGCGCAGGAAAAGCGCTTCGCCGTCTTTCCATTCATTGGTATTACGGTCGAACACGCGGGGAGTCGACGCGACGGTGAAGTTCGCGACGGCCGCTCCCGCGGGCGTGAATCGAAGCTCGGGGTCAGCCGTCAGATTGCCGATGACGGTGATGACCGTGTCGCCTTGGGCCATGGTTCCTCCTGCTTTCCGGTGCAGTCCGCAATGCGCTCGCCCGTGCACGCCCGATCATGGGCTCAGTGCACGGTTTGCCAGTCAGCCTAGAGATAGGCACCGACGGTTACGAGCGACGTTGCGGGAGGACTGGACTACTTCTTGTCGAGGCGCAGCACCTTGGTGCGCAGCACCGACTCGTTCAGGCCCAGCTGGCGATCGAGTTCGCTGACGGTCTCGGACTTGGCGGTCAGGGTGACGACCGCGTAGATGCCCTCGGCCTGCTTGGCGATCTCGTAGGCGAGACGACGGCGGCCCCAGATGTCGACGTTGTCGACCTTGCCGCCCTCGGCACCGACAACACCCAACATGTTGTTCAGGTTCGGGCCGACGGTGCGCTCGTCCATTTGCGGATCGAGAATAACCATCACTTCATAATGACGCACGGACCTCATCACCTCCTGTGGACTGTGAACGGCCCACGGACTGTCCGTGGGCAGGAGGGTTCGTTGCGTCAGCAACCCGACAAGGCTACATGAGGGAACGCGGTGCTCCGCGCCGGGGTATCGAGGCTCTTGCTCGCGTGTTCACGTCGGCGGCGGCCGGGCGATAGATAGGCATGGCCTGCGAAATCGGGCCAGTCCCGAGCTTGAACACGCGGACACGCCGAAGAGAGACCTATGGTGGTGCGCATGCCGAACCGACCTGTCGCCAGCGCAGCGGTCGCTCACCGCCGCGAGGTGGGCCGGTCGATGATCGCGGTCACGTCGACGCTGGTGTGCGGGGTCACCCTGCTGATCGCGTATGTGAACAAGGCGCGGTGTGCCGGTGGGCCGTTCGAGGAGTCGGGTCGCAGCGCCATTTTCGATGTCATCAAGGACTCGAATGTCTGCTATTCCGATATTCAGTACCTGTGGCTGGGCCGCGGCATCAATGAACACGTCTTTCCGTATATAACGGGCGGCATCACACCCGATGGCCAGTTGACCGGCGGCGCGGTCGAGTATCCGGTGCTGAGCGGTCTGCTCATGTGGATCGGCGGCATCGGCGCGCACACCGATGCGGACTTCCTGCTGCGCTCGGCGCTGCTGCTGGCCCCGTTCGCGTTGCTCACCGCGTATCTGCTGGCCCGGATGGCCGGTCCGGCGGCGCTGCTGTGGGCGGCCGGTCCGCCCCTGGTGCTCTATGCCTTTCACAATTGGGAACTGCCGGTGGTGGCCACCGCGGTGGCCGCGTTCTACGTGATGACCGTGCTGACGCGATATTCCCTGCGGGACCGGGCGATAGCCGCGGCGGTATTCCTGGCGATCGGCTTCTGTTTCAAGCTGTATCCCGGAATCTTCGTGCTGCCCTTGCTGATCTACGTGCTGCTCGGTGAAAACCCGCTGCGGGAGCGGCGATTCGATGTGCGCGGCGCGCTCATGGTGGCCGGCACCGCTGTCGGCACGGTGGTCGCGATCAATCTGCCGTTCGCGCTGGCGGGTTATGACGGCTGGCGGGCGTCGATCACCTTCCAGCAGCTGCGGCAGGCCGACATCACCACGAATTCCATCTGGTACTGGGGTTTACGCCCGTTGTTCGCCCAGACCAGCGAGGGCGAGTCGACGTTCCAGGCCGTGGTGTCGGCCGCCTCGCCGCTGCTGGTGCTGGGGTCCTTCGGGCTGGCCTGCTGGCTGGGCTGGCGGCGGTATCAGCTGGCGGGGGTGTATCCGTGGATCGGTGTCAGCGGCGCCATGCTGTGTGGATTCCTGTTGTTCCACAAGGTGCATTCGCCGCAGTACACGCTGTGGCTGATCCCGTTCCTGGTGCTGCTGGAGGTGCCGTGGAGCTTGACCGTCACCTACCTGATGGCGGACGCGTGTATCGGGATCGGCGTCTTCCGCTACTTCTATGCCCTGGGTGCGGGCCGTGATGCCGGATTCGAGCAGAACATCGTGCAGATCGGCGTGTGGGGCCGGGCCGCGCTGCTGGTGGTGTTCTTCTTCCTGTTCGTGACGGCGCGGGCGCGGTCAGCCGGCGGGCTCGGTGTTCCGGGCGCGGAACGCCTTGCTCTTGGCCCGGTTTCCGCAGACCGCCATATCGCACCAGCGGCGCGAACCGCCGCGTGAGGTGTCGATGTAGAGGCGGGTGCAGGCGTCTCGCCCGCATTCCTTGATGCGGTCCCGGTCGGGGCTGCCGAGCAGTTCGATGGCGGAGCGTGCGATGGCCGCGAGCGCGGAATCGAGTGTCCCGCCACGGTGCACGCTGCCGTCGGCGCGCAGGGTGAGCTCGGGCGGGGTGTCGTGAGCGTGCCGGTTGACGAGTCGCCGGTCGGCGTCGGCGGCGGGTTCGCCGTCGAGGGTGGCCAGCATCAGCCGCCAGGCGGCCTCGCGTAGCTTCACGGCCCGCGCGAGGGCACCGGTGCAGTCCGGTGCGGTGTCGAGGATGCCTGCCGCCGTTACCCATTCGGCGAGTTCGTCGTCGCTGCTGAGCCTGTCGATGAAGGTGGTGCGTCGTTCCTGAGCCGTACCGATGAAGTTCAGCGCGAGATTGCCGCTGACGAACAGGTGCGGATCGGCGAAGGTGGACATGTCCTCATAGTAACCCCCTTGACAGGTTATTCAAGAAGGTGTCACGGTATAACCACCTGAACCGGTTAGCGGCGTGGAGGAATCATGGACAACCGGCTTTTCGAAGTGGCGGGCCCGCCGGCCCTCATCCTCATGTGGAGCAGCGCCTTCATCGCCGGCATCATCGGCGTGGGCGCGGCGCCGCCCATGCTGGTGCTGTTCGCCCGCTTCGGCATCGCCGGCCTGCTGCTCATCGCGTATGCCCTACTGGCGCGGGCGGTCTGGCCGCGCGGCAGGGTCCTCGCGCACACGCTGGTGGCGGGCCTGCTCATGCAGATGGTGCAGTTCGGGGCCTTCTACACCGCCATGCACGAGCACGTCACCGCCGCCGTCATCTCCCTGGTGCAGGGCCTGAGCCCGGTGGTGATCGCCGTATTCGCCGGTGGCCTGGGCGAATCCGTGAGCGCCCGGCAGTGGCTGGGCTTCGGGGTCGGCGGTCTGGGGGTGGGCCTGGCGGTGGTCGATCAGTCCAGCTTCTCGCTGGTGGGCCTGCTGCTGTGCGTGGTGGGCCTGCTCGGCCTCAGCCTCGGCACCGTGTACCAGAAGCGCTTCACCCCCGCGATCGATCCGCGCGCCGGCACCGCCCTGCACGTGGCGGTCAGCGTGCCCTTCGCGGGCGCGATGGCCGTGGCGGGCGGCGACTTCCACATCGCGGACCCGGCCCGTTTCGCGGGTTCCATGGTCTGGATGGTGCTGGTGAATTCCATGGGAGCGTTCCTGCTGCTGAACACCATGCTGCAGCGCTGGGACACCACCCGCGTCAGCCGCTTCTTCTTCGCCATCCCGGCGGTGACCGCGGTGATGGCCTGGCTCGTCATCGATCAGCCGTTGCGCCCGTTGACAGTTGCGGGTCTGGGCGTGGGACTGGTCGGCATGGTCCTGGCCTCCCGTCGCGCCACACCGAATCCCACCCAGGCCGAGCCCGAGACTGCCCGCCGCCACCTCTCGATGCCGCAGCCCGCGCGGGTGTGACCATCGTAGGAAAGCCCGCCACACGCGCTGGTGTGGCGGGCTTTCCTGTCTCGGTGGATCAGCCGACGGGGGTGGGCTCCAGGCCTGCGGGTTCGTCGTCCTCGTCCTCGTCGGACTCGGCCTGCTCGCGCCGGTTGCGGATCACGCTGGTGATGAACGCCGCTCCGATGAAGGCCACGCCGACCAGGCCGCTGATCACCTCGTTGACGTGCACGCCGATGGTGATCAGCAGGATGACCGCCAGTGCGCCGATGGCCCAGAACGCGCCGTGCTCGAGGTACACGTACTCCGAGAGCGTGCCCTTGCGCACCAGGTAGACGGTGATGGACCGGACGAACATGGCGCCGATCAGGCCCAGGCCCAGGGCGATCAGGATCGGGTCGGAGGTGATGGCGAACGCGCCGATCACGCCGTCGAAGGAGAACGAGGCGTCGAGCACTTCCAGATACAGGAACAGGAAGAACGCGGCCTTGCCGGTCGCCTTCACGATGGCCGAGGGCCCGCTCGCGGCTTGTTCTTCGGCGTGTTCCTCGGCATGGAAGAGCGAGCCGAGCCCGTCGACCAGGATGTAGGTCATCACGCCGAGGATGCCGGCCAGCAGCACGGTGGACCGGTCGTCGTCGGCCGCGATGAATTCCGCCGCGATAACGATGCCGCCCAGGGTGAGCACCACCGCGAGCATGTCGAGTTTGCCGAGCTTGGCCAGCGGGCGTTCGATCCAGCCCAGCCAGGTGACCTCGCGCTCCTCGAGGATGAAGTTGAAGAACAGCAGCAGCAGGAACGCGCCGCCGAAGGCCGCGATCTGCGGGTGCGCGTCGGTGAGCAGCTTCTCGTAGGAGGGGCTGCCGTCGGCGAAGGTGAGGGCCCCGTCGGCGGGCGGGTTCATGGCCAGGTCGAAGGCGCGAACCGGGTTGAGGCCCGCGGTGATCCACACGATGGCCAGCGGAAATACCAGGCGCATACCGAAAACCGCGATGACCACGCCGACGGTGAGGAAGATCCGTTGCCAGAACTCGCTCATCCGCTGCAGGATGCTGGCGTTGATCACCGCGTTGTCGAAGGACAGCGAGACCTCGAGGACGCCGAGGATGGCGCACAGCAGCAGGGCCGTGGGACCGCCGTACACGAGGGCCGCGAGCAGCGACAGTACGGTGACGATGATGGAGAGGCCGAATATTCGCACCGCAGCGGGCCTTTCGTTGTGCCGGGTCGTGGATGGGGTCGGCGGACACACGAAGAGGGCTCGTGCGACCGAGCCCTCTTCGTGTCGCTAGTTGTTCGATTCAGACATTGACGCCGAAGTCGCGAGCGATGCCCGCGAGGCCGGAGGCATAGCCCTGGCCGATCGCACGGAACTTCCACTCACCATTGTTGCGGTAGAGCTCGCCGAACACCATGGCGGTCTCGGTGGACGCGTCCTCGGAGAGGTCGTAGCGGGCCAGTTCGGCGCCGTTGGCGCGGTCCACGACCCGGATGTAGGCGTTGCGGACCTGGCCGAAGCTCTGGCCGCGCGAGTCGGCGTCGTAGATCGACACCGGGAAGAAGATGGACTCGATGGCCGGCGGGGTGTTCGCCAGGTCGATATTGATGACCTCGTCGTCGCCCTCGCCCTCACCGGTCAGGTTGTCACCGGTGTGCACGATGGTGCCCTCCGGGGACTGCAGGTTGTTGAAGAAGATGAAGTGCTTGTCCGACAGCGCCTTCTTCTCCGCGCCGGTCGCGATGGCGCTGGCGTCCAGGTCGAAGTCGGTGCCGGTGGTGGTCCGGACGTCCCAGCCGAGGCCGACGGCCACCTGGGTCAGGTTCGGAGCCTGCTTGGTCAGTGAAACGTTGCCGCCCTTGGACAAACTGACACCCATTGCGGGAATCCTTCCGTTGTAGCGCGTTTGAAGTGTTTCTTGGCTAACGGCGTGTCCTGCGTGTCGGTTCCGCCGCCTCGACAGTAATGGTTTTCCCAAGTCTTGGGTAGGGAAGGGTCAACCCTGGCGTGCGGAAGCAACTGTCATCTGACAGATTTTCACAACGCCTCGTCGTTGTCGCCCCGACGAGCCGCTTCTCCTACCATCGGGGGCGTGGCAGGCCGTCGACGCGGATGGTTCCGGACACCCCGGAACAACGAATGGGTGCAGCAGGCCCGGCAGGTACTGACGACAGCATTCCTGGATATGGACCAGCGGCAGACCATTGCCGAGGCCGCCGTCACGGCATCCGCCGCGCTGTTCCCCGAGCGCGGCATGGCCGCGCGCTGGGAACCGGTGCGCGCCCGCTGCTATGACGCCTCCGGCGCCTACCTCGCCCTCAATGACCGCCTGGAGCAGGCCGAACGCGAGGACGGCGGCCCGGTCGCCCAGCCCGAGATCGACACCGTCATCCGGAGACTCGCCGACGCCGCGCGCGGGGTCGACGAGTTCTACCGGGGCAATCAGCCCCACCTCGAGCATGCGGTCGCGGTGTACGGCTCGGTGCCGCAACTGGTCTCGCAGGTGCGGGCGCAGGCGGCACAGCTGCGACAGGCCGCCGACGCCTCACCCCACGCCGCCTACCCCTCGATCCGGCAATGCGCGGCCGCCGTGGATGAGGGACTGCTCACACTCGAGGCCGCGGTCGCCACCGGCGCCGGCGGCGCCACCCGCGACGCCGCCACCCGGCTCGAGACGCTGAACCGCGACCTGTCCACCGCCCTGGAAGCCGCACCCGGCAAACAGCATTCGGCCACCACCGCCCTCGCCTCCGCCGCCACCCGGCTCGACGCCGCTCGCAACCGCCTGGACCGCATCGCTCCGGCCATGTCGGCGCTGCTGCGGGAATTCGCGGCTGCGTCGTCGAACGATTTGGCCAACAATGAGCGACAAGCCCGGGAGGCCGTCGCGGCCGCCGACGCGGATCTGGCCCGCGCCCGGGCCGCCCTGGCCAACCACGACCCGGAGGACGCGCTCGACCTGACCACCACCGCCCGCGCCCACCTCGCCACCGCCGAGGAGCGCGCCGAGACCGTGACCGATCGGCTCGCCCTGCTGCGCGCGGTCCGCGACCAGCCGGCCGACCGCGCCAAGGCCGTCCGCTTCAAGCTGCGCGACGCGCAGATGCTCGCGGTCAACAAAGGCGTGGTCCCGCAATGGGGTTCGGTGCTCGACGCCCAGGCGGAACGCCTGGATCGCGCGAGCGCGGGCCTGACCGGACGCCACCCCGACTACTGGGCCTACGTGTCCGAACTCGACGCCATCTCCGCGTTCGTCGCCGGAGTGGTCGAGCGCATGCGAAATACCGACAGATAGACAGAAAGTCAGCAGGAGGACGACCGCGACGATGACCGCGATGATCACCAGCGATCCGGATGTCGCCCCGGTCTCCCTGCGGAAACGCTTCCCGCTGCGGCATTTCCGGCAGGTGCCGGGCCCGGAGCTGCGGCGGCTGTTCCACCGGCTGCCCGAACCCTTCGGCGGCTCCGTCGACCGCCACCTGCTGGCCATGGCGCTGGGCGCGACCCTGTACGTGCCCGCCACCCGGCCCGATCTGACCGCCACCATCCTGCGCCGCGCCGAACGCGGCGTGTGCTCGATGGTCATCGACCTCGAGGACGCGGTCGCCGACCACGCCGTCGAAGCCGCGAAATGGCAGGCCGCCCGGACCGTCGGCGAACTGGCCGGCAGCGGCGAGGCCTACCCGCTGCTGTTCGTGCGGGTCCGCGACCCGCACAGCATCGGCGAGATCGCCGACCGGCTCGGGCCCGGGGCGGCGGCGCTCACCGGCTTCGTGCTGCCCAAATTCGACAGCTCCTGCGCGGCCGACTACCTGCACGCGCTGGGCCTGGCCGCACAGCGCCTGGGCCGCACCGTCTTCGGGATGCCGGTGCTGGAATCCCCCGCACTGGTTCATCGCGAGACCCGCGACCGCGAACTCCGCCGCATCGGCGCGCTGCTCGCCGAGCACCGCGAACGGATTCTCGCCGTGCGGATCGGGGCCACGGACATGTGCTCCACCTTCGGGATTCGCCGCGACCGCGACCTCACCATCTACGACGTGCGCGTGGTCGCCGACGTGATCGCCGACATCGTCAACTACCTGGGTCGCGCCGACGGCACCGGCTTCACCATCACCGGACCGGTCTGGGAGTACTTCGCCGACCACGCCCGCATGTTCCGGCCGCTGCTGCGCACCTCGCCGTTCGCCGAGGTGGACGCCGTCCCCTTCCGGCAGTCGCTGGTCAGCCGCGATTTGGACGGGCTGCTGCGGGAGATCACCCTGGACCGCGCCAACGGGATCCAGGGCAAGACCGTCATCCACCCCTCGCATGTGGCCGTCGTGCACGCCCTCTCGATCGTCACCCACGAGGAATACGCCGATGCCGTCGACATCCTGAGCACCGCCGCGGGCGGTGTCGCCGCCTCCGAGTACCGGAACAAGATGAACGAGATGCGCCCGCACCGCAGCTGGGCGCACCAGATCATGCTGCGCGCCAAGGTCTTCGGCGTCGCCAATCAAGGAGTCTCCTTCGTGGACCTGCTCAAGGCCCTGGTCGAATCGTGACCGCCGATCCCGCCCTACCCTGGGCCACCCGGCACCTCGGGCTCACCCTCCGCCACACCGATTCCGCACTGCTGGAACCCGACTGGCGCATCGACACGCTCGTCGAACCCGGCCTGCGCCGCAATCCTCGCCGCGCGCACCTGCTGGTCTCGACCGTGCTGGGGAAACACCTCCCGACCGACCCGCATCGCGTGCTCGACGCGGGCAACCGGCTCGGCGACCTGGTGCGCGAGCTGCTCACGGGAGATGTTGCGTCGCAGCGGAATCGGCCGGTCACTGCCGCGGTGGTGCTGGGCTTCGCCGAAACCGCGACCGGACTCGGCCACACCGTGGCCGCCCGCCTCGGCGCGCGCTGCTACCTGCACTCAACCCGCCGCGACGTGCCCACCGCCGAGACCCTCGCCGGTTTCGAGGAGGGCCACTCGCACGCCACCTCCCACCTGCTGCAGCCGATGCCCGCCGCGATCTTCCACAACGACCTGCCCATGGTGCTCGTCGACGACGAGATCTCGACCGGCGCAACCGCTCTGGACGCCATCCGGGCCCTGCATACGCACACTCCCCGCAGCCGCTACATCCTGGCCTCGCTGGTGGACATGCGCACCGAGGCAGACCGCCGCGCCTTCGACACGGCGGCCGCTGGACTCGGCGCCCGCATCGACACCGTCTGCCTGGCCAGCGGCAGCACCCGCCTGCCGGCGGGCCTGATCGACGCCGTCACCGCCCTGCCCGAACCGGTACTGAACCCGATCGCGGATCGCACCGGCGCCTGCCTCCGCGTCGAACTGCCCTGGCCGCACCAGGTTCCCGAGGGCGGCCGCCACGGTTTCCTCGACTCGGATGCCGCGTCCTTCGATGCGGCGCTCAGCCACGCGGTGGCCGAGCTGACCCGTGCCCTCACGACAGTGACCGATGCGACGGACCCTCGGCGCCCGGTGATCGTCATCGCCCACGAGGAACTCATGTACCTGCCGCTGCGTATCGCCGCAGCACTGGCAGACCGTGGAATCCCCACCCGATACCAGACAACGACGCGCTCCCCCGCCTATGTCCTGGACGAGGCGGGTTACCCGCTGCGTCGTGGATTCCGTTTCACCGCACCAGAACTCGGTGAGGCAAGCCCGCGCTTCCTCTACAACGCGCGCTGGCCGGGCACCGAGACCGCCGCCGACCCGATCCTGCTCGTCATCATCGACAGCCCGGCGGACACCGAAAAGCTCACGGCTGCCGGTGGACTCGTCGATGTCCTGACGGCGTCGGGCGCAGACGTGCTGCTGGCCGTGCTCCCCGACGCGGACCCTCGCGCCCTCGCCGCCGCCCGCTCGAGCCATGCGCCGGAGCTGCCGGAACCGTTGTACGGGCCGGAGTTCGGGTCGTATGCGCGGGATGAGGTGGCGTGGCTGTTGACCGATCTGTCCGGGGTGGCGCTGGAAGCCGATGTGGCGGAGCGAGAACGGCGGATTCAGGCGGGGGTGGCGCATTACGCGGAGTCGCTGCCGGTGGAGTATCAGCCGGACGCGGCGTATCGGGAGTTGTTCGAGCGGGTGCTGGCGGAGAGCGCCGAGCGGCTGGCGCTGGCGGTGGCGACGGTGTCGGAGTTGGTGATCAGCGAGCGGGGTCGCGACGTGGTGCTGGTGTCGCTGGCTCGGGCCGGGACGCCGGTGGGGGTGCTCATGCGGCGCTGGCTGGGGAGCCGGGGGATCGAGGTTCCGCACTACGCGGTGTCGATCGTGCGGGATCGGGGGATCGACGCGACGGCGCTGGATTATCTTGCCCGGCATCATGATCCGGCGCAGGTCGTGTTCGTGGACGGATGGACCGGCAAAGGCGCGATCACCCGGGAACTGACCGCCGCACTGGATGCCCATCACGCGGCGGGCGGGGCGCGGTTCGACCCCGACCTCGCGGTGCTCGCGGATCCGGGCAGCTGTGTGCGGACCTACGGCACCCGCGACGACTTCCTGATCGCCTCGGCCTGCCTGAATTCCACTGTGTCGGGACTGGTTTCGCGCACCGTGCTCAATGCCGGCCTGATCGGGCCGGGACAGTTCCACGGGGCCAAGTTCTATCGCGAGCTCGCGGGCCAGGATGTGTCCGGCCATCTGCTCGACACCGTCAGCGCCTGCTTCGACCGGGTGCGGCCGCTGGTGGACGCGGGGGTACGCGACCTGCAAACCGCTGACCGGACCCCGACCTGGGCGGGCTGGGAGTCGGTGGAGCGGGTGCGGGCGGCCTACGGGATCTCCAGCGTGAATTTCGTGAAACCCGGTGTGGGAGAGACGACCCGGGTGCTGTTGCGCCGGGTGCCGTGGCGGGTGCTGGTGCGGGATCCGCACGCGGCGGAACACGCCCATATCCGCCTGCTCGCCGCGGCACGCGGCGTGCCGGTCGAGACGGTACCGGATTTGGCGTATGCCTGTATGGGCTTGATCAAGGAAGTGAAGGGGTAGCCGGTGCGGCAGCACGGGATGATGGTGGCGACGGATCTGGATCGCACGGTGATCTACACGCGGGCGGCCTTCGGGAACACCGAACCGGACACGGTGTGCGTGGAACACCATGAGGGACAGCCACTGTCGTACATGACGGTCGTCGCGGCGCAGCGGCTGAGCAGGCTCGCGTCGGCGGCGGCCGTGGTTCCGGTCACCACCCGCACCATCGAGCAGTACCACCGGGTCCGGCTGCCCGGCGGGCCCCTGCCCTACGCAGTCACCAGCAATGGCGGCACCATCCTGCGCAACGGGCTCCCCGACCGGCGCTGGCGTTCCGCGCTGGACGCGCGGGTGCGCGCCGAATGCGCCACCCTGGTCGAGGTGCGCACCGAACTGCGTGCGCGCGTGGACGAATCCTTCGCCCTGCGCCTGCGCGAGGCCGACGACCTGTTCTGCTATCTGGTGGTGGATCCGCAGCGGGTGCCCGCCGGCTTCCTCGCCGACTGGGACGCCTGGTGCCGCCCGCGCGGCTGGACGGTCTCCCAGCAGGGCCGCAAGATCTACACCATGCCCGCGCCGGTCTGTAAGAGCCGCGCGGTGCAGGAGGTGCGCCGCCGCCTGCTCGACGCCGGCGAACTGCATCCCGAATCGCGCCTGCTGGCCGCGGGTGACGGTGCGCTCGATGCCGAGATGCTGCGCACCGCCGACGTCGCCATCCGGCCCCGCCACGGCGAACTGGAACAACGGAACTGGAACCACCCGCGCGTGGCCGTCACCGCGGCGTCGGGCATCCGCGCCGCGGAGGAGATCCTCGATTACTTCCTGCGGGTCCGGTCCTGATCAGCGCCAGCCGGCCAGCAGGGTGTTCGCCGCCTCGGTGAGGGCGCGCTGCAGGAACGGGCCGAAACTGACTCGCGCCACGCCGAGTTCGGCGAAGTAGGCGGGCGAACCCTGATCGGGCAGGCCGATGGCATTGACCGGCAACGGCAGTTCCGAGGTCAGCGTGCGCTGCACGTCCGGCTCGTGCCGGCCCACCGGGTACAGCACGTCCGCGCCCGCCTCGGCGGCCAGCCGCAGCCGGGTGAGCGCGCTCTCCAGTCGCTCCTCCGGGGCGCCGGTGTCCGGGCGCAGGAAGACGTCGGTGCGGGCGTTGATCACCACGTGCACGCCGGTGGCGTCCGCGGCGGCGCGCAGCTCGGCGACCAGGTCGGCATGCTCCTGCGGGGTGCGCAGCCGCCCGCCCTCGCTGTGCACGGAGTCCTCGAGATTGAAGCCGATCGCGCCCGCCTCGAGCAGGCCCTCGATGATCCGGGAGGGCTTCTCGGCGTAACCGGACTCCAGGTCGACCGACACCGGAATGTCGACGGTGGCGGTGATCTCCCGTACCCGGCCCAGCACCTCGGCGAAGGTCATGCCCTCCTGGTCGGGCTTGCCCATGGAATCGGCGAGCGGGTGGCTGCCGATGGTGAGCGCCCCGAATCCGGCGTCCTGCACCAGTTTCGCGGACCAGGAATCCCAGACCGTCGGCAGGATCACCGGATTCCCGGGCTGGTGCAGGGACAGGAACGTCGTGGCTTTCTCAGCGAGACTGGTCATGATCTCGATTCTCGGTCAGGGCGCGGACTTTGGCGACTGCCCGCGCCGCTTCGGGTCCGGTCGCGCTGACTTCCAGCCGCTGGCCGGGATGCACGCCGAGGGTGAGCACCCGGGTCAGGCTGTCGCCCGGGACCGGACCGGCGCCGGTGGTGGCATTGCGCAGGGCCACCACCGCCTCGACCTCGCGCAGGGCCGAGACCAGCTCGGCGGCTGGGCGGGCGTGCAGGCCGTGTTCGTTCGTCACCTCGATGATTTCGGTGATCGCCGAATCATCCACAGGCTGCACAGCTGTGGATGACTGTGGATCGCCGGGGAGGCCGGTGCCGGCGGAGTCGCCGAGCTGCGCGTGTTTGGCGGCCAGGGCGTTCCCGGCCTCCCGCGCGACCGCGTCCAGATCGCCGCCACCACCGGCCGCGGCCAGCGCCGACACCAGGCCCTCGACCAGCGGTCCGGCGGAAAGTCGCACGGCGACGGGGGATTCGAGCAGATCCCGCGCGGTCTCGGCGGACAGCACCGCGCTGCCCAGATCCATCAGCACCAGGACGCCGTCCCCGGAATCGGCGGCGGTGATCGCCTCGGCGACAGCGACGGCGTCCGTGCCCAGTTCGGTGCCGGACAGTCCCGCCGCGATCCGGACGGGCACGCCCTGATCGGGCAGCAGCCCGGCGGCCATCGCCACCGCGGCCTCGGCCAGCGCCCGGCTGTGCGAGACCACCACCAGGCCGATCATCGCAGCGCCTGTCCGGCGGCCCGGACCAGCAGCGCCGCACTGGTGGCACCCGGATCCTGGTGTCCCGCACTGCGTTCGCCCAGATACGAGGCCCGCCCCTTGCGCGCGACCAGTGGCGTGGTGGCGTCCCGACCGGCCTCCGCGGCGATCACGGCGGCATCGAGAGCCTGCTGTGCCGACCCGCCACTCGCCACTTGCTTCTCGAGGACGTCGGCCGCAGGTCCCAGCGCATCGACCATGGTCTTGTCGCCGGGCTCGGCCTTGCCGCGCGCGATCACACCGTCCAGCCCGGCCCGGAACGCGCGCGCGAAATCGGCTATATCGGAACCATTTTCGATCGCCGCGGCGAAGCGAAGGAAGAACGTCCCGAACAGGGGACCGCTGGCACCGCCGATGGTGCGGATCAACACCATGGCGGTCTGCTTGCAGATCTCCCCGGGACTGCCCGGAGTCGAATCATCCAGCGCCGCAACGGCTGCCGCCATGCCACGCTGCATATTCGTGCCGTGATCGGCATCGCCGATCGCCGCGTCCAGCGCGGTCAGCTCGGTGGCGTTCTCGTCGACCAGCGCCGCGAAATCGCGCACCCACGCGGCCGCGTCCACCGCCGCCATCAGATCCCCCACCGCAGCGCCGGAGTCCGCACGGGCGCGTCCCACAGCGCTGTCAGCTCCTCGTCCAGCCTGGTCAGCGTGATCGAACAGCCCGCCATTTCGAGCGAGGTGAGGTACGGGCCGACCAACGAGCGCTCGACGTGGATCCCGTGCCCGCGCAGGATCTGCGACACCTCGTCGAACATCACATACAGCTCGATGAGCGGCGTGCCGCCCATCCCATTGAGGAAGCACAGCACCCGATCACCCTGCGCGAAGGGCAGATCCGCGAGGATCGGCTCCAGCAGCATCTGCGCCACATCCCGCGCCGGGGCCAGCGGCACCCGCACCCGGCCAGGCTCGCCGTGAATGCCGATGCCGATCTCCATCTCGTGCTCGCCCAGCTCGAAGGTCGGATGCCCGACCGCCGGGACCGTGCACGAGGTCAGCGCCATGCCCATGCTGCGCGACCGCGCGTTCACCGACTCCGCGACGCGCGCCACCTCCGCCAGCGGCCGGCCCTGTTCGGCGGCCGCGCCCGCCATCTTCTCCAGGATCACCGTGGCACCCACCCCGCGCCGCCCGGCGGTGTACAGGCTGTCCTGCACGGCCACATCGTCGTTCACCACCACCGACCGCACCTCGGTACCGGTCTCGGCGGCCGCCAGCTCGGCCGCCATCTCGAAGTTCATGACATCGCCGGTGTAGTTCTTCACGATGTGCAGCACACCCGCCCCGGCGTCCACCGCTGCGGTGGCGGCCTGGATCTGATCGGGCACCGGCGAGGTGAAGATCTCCCCCGGACAGGCCGCGTCCAGCATCCCGAGCCCGACGAACCCGCCGTGCAGCGGCTCGTGACCGGAACCGCCGCCCGAGACCAGGCCCACCTTGTCCGGAACCGGCGCGTCTGCACGCACCACGATGCGCTGTTTCACATCCACCCGCAGTTCGGGATGCGCCGCGGCCAGGCCGGCCAGCGCGGCAGCCACCACCTCGGCCGGATCATTGATGAGCTTCTTCACCGAATTCTCCCCTCGGAAGGCCGGTTCGGGTCCCTGCGAGCCAGACTCGCACCGCCGGTGCGGCTTTGGTGGCGATTCCGGCTAATGCTGTGGCTCGGCAGGCTCCTCCAGCGTGCGGGCCAGCTCGATATCGGTCACCAGCTGGACCATCAGATCCCGCAATTCGCAGTCGGGCAGGTGCTCGGCCGCGAATTCGAACGGCTCGGACACGTCCAGCCCGCCATGGGTGGCGGCCAGGATCACCCAGGGAATCCCCACCTCGGCCACCCCGAGCCGCTCCCGGATCAGGTCGGTGGTGTCGTCCACCAGGTCGGCCCGGGCGGCCACCGCGGCCGTCATCTGCTCGTCCAATTCGGCGCGGCGGCGCTCCAGCAGCCCGGCATCGGCGCCCGCCTCCTGCATGGGAGTGGTACGCACCGACCCGTCCTCGTAGACCTGGAAGCCCTCGTTCACGCAGATGGTGCCCAGCTTCACCTCGGCGTCGGCCAGGTCCGGCAGGGTGCGCAGGCAATCCAGCACCGCGTCCAGGGCCGCCACCAGGCGGTCGCGAATATCGCGGCGGCGCACCAGCTCCCGATCGGCGTCCTCCCGCTCGGACAGCACCTGCTCGACCGCGCGGCCGATCTGAAAGGCCATGGCGGTGGACTCGGGGGCCCAGCCGCCGCTGGGGACGTACTCGCCACGCTTGGGGGTGATGGTGTCCAGGAAGGCGTTCACGGCATCGAGCAGGTCGCGCAGCTGGTCTCGGGACACGGCGGGGTGCCGGAAGGCTCGCAGATACTGTTCGTGCGCTTCCGCGGGATCGACCTCACCGTCGCTCACCCAGCCGATACTGCCACGCCGTCCGGGCATCCCCGGACACCACCGCAACCACGCCGCAGGTCCGTGTCGCCATGTTCTCGTAGAGTGGCAACGACAGCACCGACAACGAAGGGTCGATCTTGTCCGCAGTTTTGGTGAAGGGCCAGAACGGCCCTCTGAGCGTCCATGATCTGGTGATCAGCGTGCAGGTGGGCGCACCGGCCGACCTGTCCGCACTGCTGGTCACCACCGCAGGCACGGTGCGCTCCGATGCCGATTTCGTGTTCTTCAACCAACCCTCCGGGCCCGGTGTGACCCTGCGGCCGGGCCCGCCCGGTCGGCCCGCCGTCCTCGCCGTGTCGCTGGACGCGATTCCCGCTGATATCGAACAGCTTCGGGCCGTCATCACCCTCGACGACGCCACCGCCAGCTTCGGACAGCTGCCCGTGCCGGTCGCGCAGGTCAGCGATGCGGCCGGAAACGCGTTGTACGAGTATCGGATCGAGGGCCTCAGCAGCGAATCCATCGTCATCGCACTGGAGTTGTACCGGCGCCAGGGCGGATGGAAGGCCCGCGCCGTCGGACAGGGCTACGCGGGCGGATTCGCCGCGCTGGTCACCGACCACGGCGTCCAGGTGAACGAGGCCCCGCAATCCCCCGCGCCGTCCCCCGCCCCGCCGTCCCCGCCCGCCCCGGAGCAGTTCGCGTCCGCGCCGCAGCAATTCACCTCCCCGCCACAGCAATTCGCGCCCGCGCCCGAACAATTCGCGCCCGCGCCGAACGGATACCCGGCCCCCGCGCCCACCGGCAACTACACGCCGACCGGCGGCTACCCGCCGCCCGCGCCGGGACAGGGTTATCCACAGCCCACCGACCAGTACCCGCCGGCCGGGGGCTATCCGCCGCCGCCCGCGCAATACGCGCCCGCCGGCGGCTACCCGCCGCCCGCACCGACCGAGCAGTACCAGCCCACGGGCGGCTACCCGCCGCCGACGGGCACGGGGTATCCGCCTCCGGGACAGTCGTATCCGCCGCCGCCCGCCTACCAGCAGCCCGTCGGCGACTTTCCCCCGCCGGTCGGCGGTTACTCGCGGCCGGCGCAGGAGGATCGCGATCTGCCGGTCGGCCACGCCGTCAGCCTGGTCAAGGGCCAGCGCATCAACCTGCGCAAAGAAGGCGGCAGCGCACTGGGTTACGTGAAGATGGGCCTGGGCTGGGATCCGGTCAAGCGCGGCGGCATCTTCGGCAACAAGTCCGTCGACGTGGACCTGGACGCCTCGGTGGTGCTCTTCGCCGACCACAGCCCCGTCGATGTCGTCTACTACGGCAGCCTCAACTCCAAGGACGGGGCCATCCGCCACCAGGGCGACAACCTGACCGGCGAGGGCGACGGCGACGACGAGGAGATCATGGTCGATCTCTCCCGCATCCCGGCCCAGGTCACCACGCTGCTGTTCATGGTGACCTCCTACAAGGGCCACACGTTCGAGCAGATCGCCAATGCCTACTGCCGCCTGGTCGACAGCGCCACCAACGCCGAACTCGCCCGCTTCACCCTCGCGGGCGGCATGTCCTTCACCGCCATGGCGATGGCCAAGGTGTACCGCCCGGCCCCGGGCGCGGACTGGAAGCTCCAGGCCCTCGGTGAGGGATTCCAGGCCAAGCACCCCGGCGAGGCGGTGCCGCAGCTGGCCCGCTTCCTCTAGGGCACCGGCATCGGCTGCCTGGGCCGTAGCAACGGCGGCAACCAGGCATGCGAAGGATCCGGGGCGCGGTCGACGATGCCGCCCCCCGGATCGTCGGCGCCGTCGCGGCGCACCGGATCCTCATCCGGACGGTAGATCTGCCGGATCACCAGGACGCACAGCCCGATCACCGCCAGATCGCGCAGCACCACCGTGCCGGTGAACCACTGCTCGGGCAGGCCCTTGTGGTCCTGGCCCAGGTAATAGAACATGCGCGGCACCCAGACCAGGGCGTCGATCGTCATCCACGCCAACAGGATTCGCCGCTCCGGCAGGGCCAGCACCGCCAGCGGCACCAGCCACAGCGAATATTGCGGGCTCCACACCTTGTTGGTCAGCAGGAACGCCGCCACCACCAGGAATGCCAACTGCGCCAGGCGCGGCCGGCGCGCCGCGGTCAGGCCGATCCAGCCGATGCCCGCGCAGGCCGCCAGGAACAGCAGCAGCGACACCGCGTTCAGCACCGTGGGTGCCTGCTGCGCGCTCAGTATCCCGTCGAAGCCGGTCCAGCCGGTGAACGAGGTGATCACGTTGTAGACCGAATCCGGGTCGGCATGCCGTTCGGTATTGAGCCGGAAGAACTCCCACCAGCCGTTCGGATACAGCGCCGCGATGGGCGCGTTCACCGCCAGCCAGGTGATGGCCGCCGCCGCGATGGCCCCGCCCGCCGCGCGCAGCGGGCGGATGCCGCCCCACGCCGCCTCGTCCTCACCGAGTCGCTCGGCGCGGGCGCACAGGATCAGGATCGGCCCCAGCAGCAGCAGCGGATACAGCTTCGCCGCCCCGCCCAGGCCCAGCAGTATGCCCGCCAGCACCGGCCGCCGTCGCGCCCAGGCCAGCAGCCCGCCCGCCGCGAAAGCCGTTGCCAGCGTGTCGAAATTGGTGAACGCATGCACCAGCACCAGCGGCGACAGCGCAATCAGCGCGGCGTCCCAGACCCGCCGCCCGGCCGTCAGCGCCGTCGCCCAGATGGTCACCAGCCAGGCCAGCGACAGCCCGATGGCCACCACATCGAAGTAGATGACCACCTCGAGCGCCTTGTGTCCCGGCAGCGGAGACAGCTTCCACGCCTTGGCGATTCCCATGGACACGTACTGGTACAGGCCCGACAGCACCGGATACTCCATGTACCGGACCTGCGGGCGGCCGTCGGGGAACTCCACCCACTGCTTCTTGTACGGGAAGGCGCCCTCGTTGAGATGCTCGGCCCCGTACAGCGGCACGGTGTCGGAGTAGCACATGGCGATGTACTGGCGGCCGTTGTTCCAATCCAGGCCCATGACGCCGTTGGCGTCGGGCCGCTGCTGGATGCAGCCCGCCTTGCCGAACCAGCTGAACGCCAGGAACAGCACCGCGAACGCCATCAGCACCCGGATGGGGGTCCAGAAACGCACCCGGCCGATCACCGCGTGGTCGCCGACCGGCCCGCCGATCAGATCGCAGAGCTGCGCGGTCAGCGTATCGGTGCGACTGGGCTTGTCCCGGTCGTCGGCCGACCGCAGATCGGCCGCCAGCGGTTCCGGCGACTCGTAGACCACCGGCGTATCGCGCTGTGCGCCAGCATCCTCCACTCCAGCTGCCTCCCCCGGCTTCAGCGCGTCACCGGCCGGCGCGCCCGAGGCGCCCGGCCGGTGCACCAGTTCCTGCTCGATCACGGCAGCAGGCTACCGAGTCTGCTGGCGTCCGTTGCCGTTGCCGGTCCCATTGCCGTTTCCATAGCCGCCGTTCGGTGCGGTCGTCGGTGTCGAACCGTCGGCCGGCGCCACCGGCTGACCCGGCATCGGACCGGTCCCATTGCCGTTCCCGTTGCCATTGCCCTGATCCTGGGTCTCCGGCTGGGATTGCCGCTGGTTCTGCGGATTCGGCGCGAGCCCCGGAACCGGAATCGACCACGGCAGACCCGGGATCGGCATCTGGCTGGTGGTGATCACCGGCGGCGCCACCTGCTGCTCGGTGGTCGACGGCGCGGTGTACGGCGCCGACCACGACGGCACACCGGCCTGACCGCCGATCACGGCCGGCTTCGGGAAGTTCTCGTTGGGCGTGCCCTTGAGGGCACCGTCCATGGTGGCCTTCCAGATGTCGGCCGGCAGACCCGAGCCGTAGATCATGCCGCCGCTGGCATTGCGCAGCGCGTCACCCTGATCGGTACCCACCCAGACCGCGGTCGACAGCGACGGGGTGAAGCCCACCATCCAGGCGTCGCGGTTCTCGTTGCTGCCGTCCTTCTGGTTGGTACCGGTCTTGGTGGCCGAGAGGCGGCCGCCGGCGAGCTGGTGGTTGCGCGACCACGCCGCGATGGGCTTCATCGCGTCGGTCACGTTGTCCGCCACCGCCGCCGAGACCCGCTGCTCACCCGCGGTCTCGCCGCGATCCAGCAGCACCGTGCCGTCGGAGGCGACGACCTTCTGCACGAAGTGCGGCGCGTGATACATGCCCGAGGCGGCCAGGGTGGCGTACCCGGAGGCCATGTCCAGCGTGCGCACCCGGTACTGGCCCAGCACGATGCCGTTGTTGGGCGGGCTGCCGTCCGGCTCGACCAGCGTCTTGCCCACGCCCGGAATGGTGTCCGGGATACCGAGCTTGTGCGCCATATCGGCGATCTTCTGCGGGCCGTTGCCCGTCATGTCCAGCTCCATGCGGTAGAAGCTGGTGTTCAGCGAGCGTTTGAGCGCCTCGGCGATGGTGCACATACCGCACTGCTCGCCCTCGACGTTGGTGATCGTGATGCCGTGCACGGTGACCGGCGAGGAGTCGTACAGCGTCGAGAGCGGCTTGCCCATCTCCAGGTTCTCGGCCAGACCGAACACCTTGAACGAGGAGCCCGGCGGCAGACCCTGATTCGCGTAGTCCAGGCCCTGGCCGTCGGAGCCGCCGTAGTAGGCGCGCACCGCACCGGTCTTCGGATCCACCGACGACAGCGCGGCGCGCAGCTTGTCGGGTTCGCCGTCCATCACCTTGGTGACCGCGTCCACGGCAGCCTGCTGCGCCTTGGCGTCGATGGTCGTGGTGATCTGCAGGCCCTCGGTGTTCAGATCGTGCTCGGTGATGCCGGCGGCCTCGAGCTCCTTGAGCACCTGGGTCTTGATCAGGCCCTCCGGCCCGGAGTCCAGCGTCTTGTCCTTCTGCGCCTGCGCCGCCGGAATCACGGTGGGGTACTGCATGTTCGCACGGTCCGTCGCGGGCAGGTTGCCGCCGTCGACCATGCCGTCCAGCACGTACTTCCAGCGCGCCTGCGCCCCTTGCGGATTCTTCTCCGGATCCAGGTTCGACGGCTGCTGGATGGTCGCGGCCAGCACCGCGCCCTCGGCCACCGACAGGTCCTGGACCTTCTTGTCGAAGTACGCCTTGGACGCCGCGTCGATGCCGTAGGCGCCACGGCCGAAGTAGATGGTGTTCAGGTACGCGGCCAGGATCTGATCCTTGGACCACTGCTTGGCCATCTTGGCCGAGATCACCAGCTCGCGCAGTTTTCGGGTCAGCGAGTGCTCGTTACCGACCATCGCGTTCTTCACGTACTGCTGGGTGATCGTCGAACCACCACCGGCGTCCGTATTGCCGGTCAGCTGACCGACGAACGCGCGGCCGAAGCC
Organism: Nocardia sp. NPDC059236; assembly: GCF_042754085.1. NCBI lineage: Bacteria > Bacillati > Actinomycetota > Actinomycetes > Mycobacteriales > Nocardiaceae > Nocardia > Nocardia sp. NPDC059236. The sequence continues at coordinate 89,933 of NZ_JBHZAF010000013.1, read as the reverse complement.
CTGAATGGAGAAGCCCGGGTTGGTGTAGAAGGACCGGTCCTCCGCGGCGATCACCGCATTGCGCACATGCGGCGGGATCTGGTCGATCGTGACGTCGGTGCGATTGCCTTCCGGCGGAATGACCTTCGCCAGCACCGACGTGCCGTCGCTCATGAACATGGTGGCCACCTGATTGTTCTTCAGGTCGCCGGGCTGCGGCACGTTCACCGTCGAATACGCGTACAGGAATACCGAACTCGCCAGCCCGAGCACCAGCGCCATACCGATGTAGACCAGGCGCCGGGCCAGCCGCCAATACGAGGTCTTGCGGGAGCCCTTGCCGCCCTTGCCGCCGCCTCCGCCGGAGCCGCCACCGGGCCGCCGCGGCGGCGGACCCGCGGGGGTGCCGCCCTGCGCGCGCCGGGCCGCGGGCTGCGCGCCCGACGGCGGACGGGTGTGGTCTTCGCCCGGGCGCGGCCGGGTGCCGGTGCCCGCGCCCGAGCGCACCGCACGATCGTCGATCCGCTGGGTGCGGTCGGAGGTGGCCGCCCGCGAGATGTGATTCGGAACCGCCTGGCGCGCTCCGGTATTCACCCGCTCGTTCGGGCCGGAATTGGCGGGATTGGGAAGCTTGCGTGTCGCATCCGGATTGCCGGGACGCTGGGGCGGCGGCCCCGGACGCCGCGGCGGCTGACCGCCCTGCGGCGCGGGTCCGCGCTGCGGCTGCCCATTGGGTCCGCGCGGCGGCATACCACCCGGACCGCCCGCGGGTCCGCGCTGCGGGACACCATTCCCTGGTGCGGGACGTCCCGCGGGCTGACGTGCCCCGGGCGGCGGTCCTGCCGGTCTCGCTCCACCTCCCTGCGCTTGCGGCGGGTAGCCGCCGGGGCCGGGTTGCGAACCGCCACGGGGGCGGCCGCCGTGCGGTCCGTCGTCATAGGGCGATGTCACAGCCTGGCTCTCCAATAACTAGGTCGATACGGTCCGGGTGGCTCGATGCGGTCACGCGCGTGCACCGCGACGGGCAGGCTCCTGCCCGCTGTTCAGCAGTCGACGTGGCCTCTCACTCGGCAGCCGTGCGCCGGGCGCTGGTGCGCCGGCGGCGTGTCGGCGCCGGGGCCAGCCCCAGCACGTAGGACTGCACCAGATGGTTCCAACTACAGGTCCGGCACACCTCGACCACATGCACCGAGAACTCTTCCCGAGTCTCGGCCAACCGGACCAGTTCCTCCGGCGTGCGGGCGGAGCCCGCCACGGGACCGAGCCCGTCGCCGTAGACCCACGATACGAGAGTCAGCTGCTCTTTCCTGCAGATAGGGCATGTGACCTCGCTCCCCCGCCCGTGGAACTTCGCCGCACGCAATAGGTACGGATTCGCATCGCACACTTCGGCGACGTCCACCCGGCCCGCGTAGACGTCGGCCAGCAGGGACCGGCGCCGGAGCGCATAGTCCACTACCTGCCGCTGTATTCGCACGGGACCCAGAGTACTTGCGGGCCCCCGGAGCCCGCACGCGCTGTTCCGCCTCCCCGGAACTTTTGCGGGCGGCCGGAAGCCGTCGGCACTGGTCACCCGTGCCGGCGGTCGGGTGCCAACCCGATCTCGGGGAGTACCCGGCGAGTTACCCCGATCGGGCGGAGATCGGTCGTCACGTCGGGATACGCCGCATGGCGCGTGCAAAATATATCGGCGCGATATAGTTTGGAACTGCATCCATCGGTTAGGTCTGAACAGAACAGTCAGGAGGTGAAGCCCGTGCTCGAGTTGGCAATCCTCGGGCTGCTCCTCGAATCACCGATGCACGGCTACGAGTTGCGCAAGCGGCTCACCGGTCTGCTGGGCCCGTTCCGGGCCTTCTCCTACGGGTCGCTGTATCCGGCCCTGCGGCGCATGCAGTCCGACGGCCTCATCGCCGAGGAGAGTCCGCAGGGCTTGGCAACGCGCCGTGCGCGGCGGGTCTACAACCTGACCGACACCGGGCGGGAGCGGTTCGCCGAACTGCTCGCCGACACCGGACCACAGAACTACACCGACGACGGCTTCGGCGTTCATCTGGCCTTCTTCGGCCGCACCCCCGCGGAAGCGCGGATGCGAATCCTGGAGGGGCGGCGGAGGCAGGTCGAGGAGCGCCGAGAAGGACTGCGGGAAGCGATAAAGCGCGCCAGCGGGCAACTGGACCGCTATACCCGCCAGCTCCATCAACTCGGTCTCGAATCAAGCGAGCGCGAAGTGCGCTGGCTCAACGAGTTGATTGCTGCGGAGCAATCGACGAAGGCGGCACCACAGAAAGAGGGAAATATCGGCCATGAGTGAGATCAACACCGAAGTTCGGGTGGCCATCGTCGGCGTGGGTAACTGCGCATCTTCCCTGGTTCAGGGCGTGCAGTACTACAAGGACGCGGACGAGAATTCGACCGTTCCCGGGCTCATGCATGTGAAGTTCGGTCCCTACCACGTCCGCGACGTGAAGTTCGTCGCCGCGTTCGATGTCGACGCCAAGAAGGTCGGCTTCGACCTGTCCGACGCGATCTTCGCCAGCGAGAACAACACCATCAAGATCTCCGACGTGCCGCCGTCGGGCATCACCGTGCAGCGCGGTCCGACGCTGGACGGCATCGGCAAGTACTACGCGCAGACCATCGAGCTGTCCGAGGCCGAGCCGGTCGACGTCGTCAAGGTGCTCAAGGATGCCAAGGTCGACGTCCTCGTCTCCTACCTCCCGGTCGGTTCCGAAGAGGCCGACAAGTTCTACGCCCAGTGCGCCATCGACGCGGGTGTGGCCTTCGTCAACGCGCTGCCGGTGTTCATCGCCTCCGACCCGGTGTGGGCCCAGAAGTTCGTCGACGCCGGCGTGCCGATCGTCGGTGACGACATCAAGTCCCAGGTCGGCGCGACCATCACCCACCGCGTGATGGCCAAGCTGTTCGAGGACCGCGGCGTCGTGCTGGACCGCACCTACCAGCTCAATGTCGGCGGCAACATGGACTTCAAGAACATGCTCGAGCGCGAGCGGCTGGAGTCGAAGAAGGTCTCCAAGACCCAGGCCGTGACCTCCAACCTCGAGGGCCCGCTCTCGGGCAAGGTGTACGACCGCAACGTGCACATCGGCCCGTCGGACTACGTCGAGTGGCTCGACGACCGCAAGTGGGCCTACGTCCGGCTCGAGGGGCGCGCCTTCGGTGACGTGCCGCTGAACCTGGAGTACAAGCTCGAGGTGTGGGACTCGCCGAACTCGGCCGGCATCATCATCGACGCCGTGCGCGCGGCCAAGATCGCCCGCGACCGCGGCATCGGCGGCCCGGTCCTCCCGGCGTCGGCCTACCTGATGAAGTCCCCGCCGAAGCAGCTCGCCGACGACGTCGCCCGGGCCCAGCTCGAGGCGTTCATCATCGGGGCCGAGTAGGAACCCTGCAACGCAAAGGGCGGCATCGCGAATCGCGATGCCGCCCTTCGTCGTTCGATGTCAGTCGAGGGAGACGTAGACCTCGACCGAGGTGGGGCCGGTGTAGCGCTCGATCTCCGCGGTGTGGGAGCGGGTGATGGTGCCCGCGTTCTCGGCCTTGGCGACCTTCGCCCACGCGGTGCGCAGCAGGTCGTAAGGCTTGTCGGAGACAACGAATTTCGCGTAGCGGCCCGACGGGATGCGGGTCATCACATCGCCGGTGTCGAGGTCGGCCATGCTCGAAAGCTCGTATCCCAGAACGGCTACCGCGTGGTCGTTCTGGCCGATGTAGGCCGCGACGCGTTCGACGCTCTTCTCGCGGGCCAGGTAGCGGTCCCAGGTGAAGTTGACCAGGTCCAGGTCGCGGGCGGTGACCTCGCGGCCCGCCAGGGGAATGGTCAGCCCGCCGACCAGGAACTCATCCAGGGTGACGATTTCGAAGTCCACAGCTCCCCTACCCCTCCGCGCTCAGATCCAGCGCGACGAAAACCTCCACCGTCCGGTTGTCCGGATAGTGCTCGAAATCCCCGGTGTAGGCGCGCACCAGGGTGCCGGCCGCCTCGAGGTCCCAGACCGTGCGCCAGATCGACACGATGGTGTCGCCGAGATTGTCGCCGGTGCGATTGAAGCGGGCGAATTTTCCGGCCGGGATACGGGCGAGTACATCGCCGGGCAATAGGTCGTCCGCCTTGTTGCATTCGTAGCCCACGATATGTGTCAGATACGAACCGATCTCGGGTGCGTGATCCACATAGGCGGTCGCCGGCGGGCCGGGCAGATCGCGTGCCAGATTACGTTTCCAAGCCTCCTCGACCTTCGCGCGGCGCGGCCCTTCGACCGCGAGTGCCGGACTGCGTAGCACCGTTCCGGCTACCAGCGTTTCGTGGCGTTCAACGACATTGAATTCCACCGGCGTCGCCCCTATGTCTCGTGCTGTCTCCGACCCCACCCTGCTCCCAACCCGCATCCTGCCACCGGCATTCGGAGTCGCTGAATCCGGTGGCGGCTTCCACAATATCCGCGGCCGCGCGGAGATGGGCAAGGAGGCGCGAAACATGATCAATGCCGCCTCCCCGGGACTGCTCCCCCGCCTCCCCGAGACTTCAGCGCATGGTTGAGAGCCGTTGGAGTTGGGGACGCGTGCCAACGGGTGGGAGCCGAATCCATTTTGGACGTACCCGGTGAGTTACCCCGACCGTTGCGAAATCAGTTGGCACGTTGGCATACGACGACGAGCCACCCGGCTTAGCCGGGGACGGGGACGCTGAGGCCGGGGAAGATTTCTACTTGTTTGGGGGTGGGGGCTGGGGGGATGACGAGGACTGGTTGCTGTTGGGGGGACGGGGTGGGTGGGTTGAGAATGTCGTAATTGCCGTTGCCGGGGGGCGTTCCGGAGGGTGGGTCGGGGGGCTGGTTGGGGATCAGGTTGTTGGGGGTGGAGTTGGGGGTGGGGTTGGGGAATTGGTCGATGGGGGTGCCGTCGAGGGCGGCGTCCATGGTTTGTTTCCACAGGTCGGCGGGGAGGCCGGCGCCGTAGATCGGGGCGCCGCGGGCGGTGCGGATGGGCTGGGACTGTTCGGTTCCCATCCAGACGGCGGTGGAGAGGGTAGGGGTGTAGCCGACCATCCAGGCGTCCTTGTTCTGGCCGGTGTCGCCGAGCTGGGTGGTGCCGGTCTTGGCGGCCGAGGGGCGGCCGCCCGCCAGGGTGTGGCCGTTGGAGTAGGCGGCGATGGGGAGCATGGCCTGGGTGACGGTGTCGGCGATCGAGGACTGGATGCGCTGGTCGGGTTTGTTCGGGTCGGCGCCGCGGTCGAGGAGGACGCGGCCGTCGCCGGTCACCACCTTCTGGACGAAATAGGGGGCGCGGTAGGTGCCGGAGGCGGCGAGGGTGGCGTAGGCCGAGGCCATGTCGATGGGGCGCACCGAGTAGGCGCCCAGCACGATGGCGGGCAGCGGTGGGCCGCCCCCGTCCTCGGTGAGTGTGTTGCCGCGAAGGCCCGGGATCTGGTCGGGGATACCGGCCTGATGTGCCGCGTTCGCAATGGCTTTCGGGCCCTCGAACAGGGATTGGGCCAGCCGGTAGAAGCTGGTGTTGAGGGAGCGCTTGAACGCTTCGCCGAGCGAGCAGATGCCGCAGGACTCGCCGTCCACATTCTGGATCTTCTCCCCATTGACGGTCAGGGGTGCGCTGTCGAGCCGGTACGACAGGGAAATGCCCTGCTCGAGTGCGGCCAGCACGGCGAAAGTCTTGAAGGCCGAACCGGTTTGCAGCGGGGCCTGCGCGAAATCGAAGCCGGTGCCGTCGGGTCCGCCGTAGTAGGCGCGCACCGCCCCCGAGCGCGGGTCGATCGACACCACTGCGGTGCGCAGTTCGCCCGGCTGCCCGCCCAGTACCTTGCCGACCGCGTTCAGCGTGGCCTGCTGTGCTTTCGCGTCGATGGTCGTGATGATCTGCAGCGCACCGGTATTCAGCTCGCGTTCGCTGATGCCGGAGGCGCGCAGTTCGCGCAGGACCTGCGCGCGGATCAGCCCCTCGGGGCCGCGCGGGGTGCTGTCGTCCACCTGGGCGACCGGGACGATGGCCGGAAACTGGGTGGCGGCACGGTCATTGCGGTCCAGTACCCCCATCTCGACCATGCCGTCGAGGACGTATCCCCAGCGGGCGCGCAGCTGGTCGAGGTGGGTCTCCGGATCCAGCAGCGAGGGGGTGCGGATCACCGAGGCCAGGACCGCGCCCTCGGCCAGGGTCAGTTCGGGCGCGGGTTTGCCGAAGTACGCCTTGGCCGCGGCCGAGATGCCGTAGGCGCCGCGACCGTAGTAGATGGTGTTGAGGTAGGCCGCGAGGATGTCGTCCTTGCTCCATTCGCGGGCCATCTTCGCGGAGATGATGAGTTCGCGCATCTTGCGGCTCAGCGTGCGTTCCGAAGTCAGGAAGGCGTTCTTCACATACTGCTGGGTAATGGTGGAGCCGCCGCCCGCGTCGTCGCGGCCGAGCAGGTTGTCGCGGGCCGCGCGCAGGAACGCGGTGGTGGAGAAGCCCGGATTGCGGTAGAAGTTGCGGTCCTCGGCCGACAGCACGGCCTGGCGCACCGGCAGGGGTACGTCGGTCAGCGGCACCGGCACCCGATTGCCTTTCGGCGGAACGACCTTCGCGATCACCGTGGTGCCGTCGGAGCCGAGGATGGTGGCGATCTGGTTGGTCTGCACCGTATCCGGGTCCGGGATCTCGGCGCTCCAGTAGGCGATGCCCACCAGGGTGGTCGGCATGATCACCAGGACCAGGAACAGTGCCAGCAGCAGTCGCCGGATGCGCTGCCCGCGGGTGCGGGGCGGTTTCGGCGCGGGTTCGGGCTGGTCGGGATCCCGGGGCGGTTTCGGGCGGCGCCGGGGCCGGCTGTGCGGGTGGGGACGCTGCCGATGCGCGGCAGCGGTGGCCAGCTCGTTCCACCCGGCGGTGCTCGATGACGCCCCGGCGGTGCCGGCCGATGACGCGGATCTTCCACGCCGCCTGCTGCGGGACGAGCTCACGAGCATCTCCTTCCGGAGCGTCGACAAAGCTTTCGAGCCGGCCGCGACCACCCCGCGCGGCGGGACCAATGCTAATCGACGCGCCCGGACGGAGCGGGTAAGTGATTCGGGGACAACGGCCCCGAACCACCTACCCGAACACTCAGCTCTTGACGCCGCCGGCGGTGAGTCCGGAGATGATGCGGCGCTGGAACAGCAGCACCATGATGACCAGCGGGATGGTGACGATGGTGCCCGCGGCCATGATCGCGGTGTACGGCGGCACCAGCGGATCGTTGCCGGAGAAGCGGGCGATCGCCTTGGTCACGGGTTCGGTCTTGTCGCTGGAGAGCAGGGAGGCCAGCAGGTACTCGTTGACCGCGGCGATGAACGCCAGGATCGCGGTGGTGAACACCGCCGGCGCGGCCAGCGGCAGCATGATCAGCCGGAACGCCTGGAAGCGGGACGCGCCGTCGATGCGGGCGGCCTCCTCCAATTCCCATGGCAGTTCGGCGAAGAACGAGGCCAGGATGTACACCGTCATGGGCAGCACGAACGAGATGTTCGGGATGATCATGGCCTGGTACTGACCGATCCAGCCGATATTGGTGAACAGCTGGAACAGCGGCGTCACCAGCACGACGGCCGGGAACATGGAGGCCGAGAGGACCAGCCCGGACACCAGGTACTTGCCCTTGAAGGTCAGCCGCGCCAGCGCGTAGGCCGCCATCACGCCGAGGATCAGCGCGGCCGCCGTGGTGGCGCTGCCGATGATCACACTGTTGACCAGGGCCCGGCCGAAGTTGTTGCCGCGGCTGGTGTCGAAGGCGTTGCGGAAGTTCTCGAGGGTGACGTGGGTGGGCCACGGGGTGTTGTCGAAGGTGTAGGCCGGATCGCGCAGGGCGGTGACGACCATCCAGTAGAAGGGGCCGAGCCCCCACACCAGCACGATCAGCGCGCCCACGTACACGCGCCCGGAGGCCAGGCGTTTGGTCCACGAAACCGATTGCCGGATCGGCTTTTTCGGCTCGGCCACGACATCCTTCGTGAGTTCGATGCTCATCAGTGCGCCTCCCGCTGCTCTTCCTGGGTGCGAACGGCGTTCGCCCCCAGCACCTTCACCAGGAAGAACGCGACGGTGAAGATGAGCAGGAAGGTGATGACCGACAGCGCGGAGGCGCTGTTGGGCAGCGATTTCGATTCCGTCACCAGCATCGAGACGGTGCGGGTGGCGGCCAGGTTCCGCGTCATGATGGCGGGCAGGTCGTACAGGCGCAGCGCGTCCATGGTGCGGAACAGGACCGCCACCAGCAGAGCGGGTTTCAGCAGCGGCAGCGTGATGTTGACGAAGCGCTGCCAGGCGGACGCGCCGTCGACCCGGGCGGCCTCGTAGACGTCCTCCGGGATCACCTGCAGGCCGGCCAGAATCAGCAGCGCCATGAACGGGGTGGTCTTCCACACGTCGGCGATGATCACCGCGAAGCGGGCGGGCCAGGCGTCGGCGGTCCACAGGATGTGGGTGCCGAGCACCCGGTTCACCACGCCGTTGTACTGGAACATGAACTCCCACAACCGCGCTGTGACCGCGGTCGGGATGGCCCAGGGGATCAGCACGGCGGCGCGCAGCAGCGCGCGGCCCTTGAAGGTCTTGCCCATGATGACCGCCATGCCCAGGCCGATGGTGGTCTCGAGCGCCACCGTGACCACGGTGAACAGCAGCGTGACCCCGACGGCGGCCCAGAACTGGGAGCCGGTGTTGCCGGGCGGGCAGGACACGGTCTCGCCGAGCGAGTTGGTGCACTGCTGCAGCAGCCAGTGGCTGTAGTTGCCGAATCCGGCGCTGCCGCCTTCGACGAACATGCCGGTGGACTTGTCCAGGCCCGCGTCCTTCTGGAAGGACATCCACACTGCCCGGCCCACCGGATACCCGATGACAACCGTCAGTGCGAGCAGCACCGGCGTGACGAACAGCCACGCCCGAGCCGAAACCCCGAGGGCGGCCCCGCGGCGTTTCGGTCGTGGCTGTCCGTTTCGCATTGTTTGTTCCGTCAGGTCGGGTGGCGGCGCGACATCGGTCGCTCCCGAAGGACGTGACACCTTTTCTTCTCTCCTACGGGGCTACGCGATGGATCGTGGTGTGCGCATCGGGTGCGAGCGCGGCTCAGGATCCGGCGGTTTCGATGCCCTTCTGCATGGCATCGATTGCGGCGTCGACAGATTCCGTTCCGGTGATCGCAGCATAGGCGTTGTCCTGGATGGCCTTCGACACCGCCGGGTAGAAGGGGGTCACCGGCCGCGGCACCGCGGAGGCGATGGAGTCCTTCAACGCGGACAGGTACGGCATCTTGGCGATCAGGGCCGGATCGTCGTACACGGAGGCCCGCACCGGCGGCAGCGCGCCGGCGGCAACGATGTGCTGGGCGTCCTCGCTGATCAGGAAGCGCAGGAAGTCCAGCGCGGTGGCCTTGTTCTTGGAGAAGGCGCTGATGGCGGCGTTGTAGCCACCGAGGGTGGACGCGCCGATGCCGTCCTTGCCGGGCAGCGGTGCGACCCCGAACTTGTCCTTGACCGCGGAGGCGTCGGAGCCCGCCTCACCGAAGGAGGACGGCCAGCCGCGCATGAACATGACCTTTCCGGTGACGAAGGCGTTCTGCGACTCCGGCTCCTTGAAGGTGATGACTTCCTTCGGCATGTCGCCGTTCTTGTAGGCGTCGACCAGGGTCTGCAGGCCCTGCTTGGCCTGCGGGCTGTTCACGGTCGGGGTCTTGCCGTCGGAGCCGACGAAGCTGCCGCCGAAGGCGTTGATGACCTCGGCGGTGTTCACGGTCAGACCCTCGTACTGCGCGAACTGTCCTGCGTAGCAGCCGATTCCGGCGTCCTTGGCCTTCGGGCAGTCGGCCAGCAGCTCGGTCCAGGTCTTGGGCGGCTCGGGCAACAGGTCCTTGCGGTAGAACAGCAGGCCGCCGTTGGTGTTGCGCGGGGCCGCGTACAGCGTGCCGTTGTAGGTGGCCGAGGCCACCGGCGGCGACAGCAGCGTGGAGGTGTCGATGGCGAAGGAGTCCTTCAGCGGCTGGATCCAGCCCTTGGCGGCGAACTCCGCGGTCCACGGCACGTCGAGTGCCACCACGTCGTAGTCGGATTCCTTGGCGCGCAGGTGTTGCACCAGGTCGTCGTACTGCTGGGAGGCGTCGTTGGACTGCTCCTTGAAGGTCACCTTCTCGTCCGGGTGCGCGGCGTTCCAGCGCTCGATGAGCTGCTTGACGGCGCCGGTCTCGGTGGTGTCCTTGCCCTCGACATAGGTGATCGGCCCACGGCCGGTGAGGTTTTCGGCGGTGGAGTTGCTGCCGCTGTTGCTGCTGGAGCAACCGCTGGCGAATGTCGCCGTCAGCAATGCCGCCGAGGTCACGGCCAGCACGGCACGCGGAACCAGCGTCGATCGTAGGGACGACACCTTCTTCAAAGCCATCGCGGATACTCCAGGGTTGATGAGTGACCAGTGGCACACTCAGCCGGGGGTGCACAAGGCAAGATACATGGTGACGCTATCGTCCGCCGGGGCTACCTTGTTGATCATCCCAGAGGTTCGCGGCCGTCTCGATTCTGGACTGCGGCTGGAATAGACCTCCGCCTTGGAGCGGGGGAGCGAAGCGGAGGAGCGGAGGAGGGAAGAATCGAGACCTCGGGGCCGCGAACCCGCCCGGAGCGAAGCGGAGGGCCATTGGATACAGACAAGATGCTCACCCGGATCGGGGGACTGCTGCGGCAGGCCGAATCGACCGACAACGAGCACGAGGCCGAGGCCTTCCTGGCCGCCGCGCAGCGGCTCGCGACCAGCTCGTCGGTGGATCTGGCGGTGGCGCGGGCACATATCGCGAATCGGGAGCGGCGGCCCACGCCGGCGCAGCGGGTGATTCCGATCGGCGCGGCCGGAAAGCGCGGGCTGCGAACCTATGTGCAGTTGTTCGTGGCCATCGCCGCGGCCAATGACGTGCGCTGCGATGTGGCCCGATCGTCGACGACGGTGTACGCCTACGGATTCGACACCGATATCGACACCTGCGAGGCGCTCTACACCAGCCTGCTGATCCAGATGGTGCGTGCCTCCGACCAGTACATCAAGTCCGGCGCCTACCGTTCGGCCACTACCGAGAAGGTCGTGATCGAGCGCCGCTACGGCCGCACCTTCCACCGGCCGGTGGAGGTGCCGGTGGCCGCGGTGACCGCGCGCCTGAACTTCCAGATGGCCTTCGCCGCCCGCATCGGCCGCCGCCTGGCCGAGGTCAAGGCGGATGTGGAGACCGAGGCGGTGCGGGCCGACGCCGCCGAATCCGTGCCCACCGGAACGGCGCTCGCCCTGCGCGACAAGGAGCTCGCGCTCACCGACTTCTACACCCGGACCTCCGAGGCGCGCGGTACCTGGCGCGGCCCGCAGGCCTCGGCCGGGTACTCGGCGGCCGCGCGGCGGGCCGGTGACCGGGCGGGTAAGGCCGCGCGGCTGGGTGATTCGCCGGAGCTGGGCGGCGTGCGGGGGCAGCTGCCCCGCGGCGCGGGCGAATAGCGAACGCGCGCATGGCCGTCCGCGATGCGCAGCGGTCCCGGGTGTACGACGCCGAGGGGCTGGTGCGCGGAATGTTCGATCGCGCCGACGAATTCGGCGCACGGACCGTCGAAGTGCACGGGTCCCAACTCACGCTGCCGATCGAGCGGCGGTTCGCGTCGGTGGAATCGGTACAGGCGTACGTGGATCGGGTACTCGCGCTGAACTGGGTGCGCGCCCGGTGGGACGGGGCGGCGCGGCCGGTCACGGTGCGAGCGCGCGCCGGGACGCAGGCGGCGCACTACGAGACGGCCGGTTCGGTGCTCGCGGTGCCGCTGCACGCCCATGGAACCGCCTGGGCCCTGCGCGAATTGGTGATCCTGCACGAACTCGCCCACCACCTCGAGCCGGAGCGCACCGGGGTCGCGCCGCACGGGCCCGAATTCTGCGGTCGCTACCTCGAGCTGACGGACGGCATCATCGGGCCGGAGGCCGCGCTGCTGCTGCGCACCACCATGTATTCGTGCGGCGTGCGAATTGCCTGATCAGGGCAGAAGTTTCCGGACCCGGGCCAGGCGCTGCCGCCACCAGTCGGTCCGTTCCGGGTCGGGGTGCCGGTAGCGCTCGAGCAGGTCCGGATCGGGTGCCGGCCCGGTGCGCGGGACGGGCAGGTAGCCGTTCACCGGGCGCAGCGGCTCGGTCACCACATCGCCGGTGAGCAGGGACAGGGTGTCGAGGCCGCAGGCGAAGTCGAGGTGGGGGAGGGCGCCGGCGAGGGCGACCTGGGCGGCCAGGCCCACACTGGTTTCCAGGGCCGAGGACACCAGGCAGGGGAGTCCGGCGGCCGCGGCGACCTCCAGCGCGCGCCGGACCCCGCCCAGCGGAGTGCATTTCAGCACGGCGACGTCGGCCGCACCCGCCACCGCCACCCGCAGCGGGTCCTCGGCGCGGCGGATGGATTCGTCGGCGGCGATACGCACGTCCACCCGCCTGCGGACGGCGGCCAGCTCCTCGACGGTCCGGCAGGGCTGCTCGACGTATTCCAAACCGCCTGCGGCGCGGTCGATCAGCCGGATCCGGTCGACCGCGGTGTCCACATCCCAGACCGCATTGGCGTCGACGCGCACCGCGCCGTCCGGCCCGAGCGCTTCGCGGACCGCCGCCACCCGTTCCAGATCCTCGGCCAGGGAATCCGGATGGTCGGCGACCTTCACTTTGGCTGTGCGGCAGCCCGATCCGGTCACGATCTCCCGCGCCCGTTCCGGGCCGACCGCGGGCACGATGCAGTTCACCGGAATCCGATCCCGGACCGGTTCCGGCCATCCGGCCGCGGCCTGCTCGACCGCGGTGGCCAGCCAGGCCGCCGCCTCGCGGTCGTCGTACTCGGGGAAGGCGCAGAACTCACCCCAGCCGGCGGGACCGGGAATCAGCATGCCCTCGCGAACGGTGATCCCGCGGAACCGGGTTCGCATGGGAATCGCGTAGACCACCGCCGACTCGAAATCCACCGCATCGCCGCTGTCGCTCATCCACCGCACCCTACTCACCGCCTCGTTCCGGTAAGAGGTGGCGCCGCGGCCCGGGCCCGGCGACAATGCCGAATGAAGCCGATCCCGGCTCCATAGACCTGCGCCTTGGGGGAGACCGCAAACATGAACCCGCCCAACGAGCCCCGCCGTCCGGGCCGCGACGATCATTCTCCGTCCGATCCCGGCTTCTCCCCGGCTCCGCCGCGCGCGCCGGGTCAACCACACGCGCCCGCGCCGCCGGGGGGACCACGGAATCCCGCGGGTCCGGGATCGCCGCAGCGACCCGGACGTCCGCAGCCACCCGCGCCGGGCTCGCGGTCCGGGGAACCGATCGATGCGGCGGGACCGACCCTGCCCGGTGGGAGCCGCCAGGGTCCGCCCCCACCGCCCGCGCCACCGCAGCCGCCCGCCGGTGCGCCGCGGCCCGGCGCGATGGACCCGGCCGGGCCAACCGTGCCCAAGGCCGGGCGGCAGAGCCCACCACCGCCGGTGCCGCCCCAGGCTCACGGGAATGCCGGTGCCCCGCCGCGGCCGGGCGGACCGGTCGGTTCGCCGCAGGATCCGCGCCCGCACTCGGTGCCGGGCGCCGCACCACGATCGCCCGCCGGTCCCGGTCATCCGGGGCAGGCGCCCGTGAGCTCCCTTGGGCCGCAGCAGCATTCCCCCCGCCCGCCGAGCGGGAACTACTCGCCGCCCGGCGGAGTGGTCCCGCCGCCCATTGGTACCGAGGTGCTGCCGGAGCCGTGGGCTTCGGGTCCGCAGTACGTGGTCGGCGGCGGTTCCGCGCAGGCGCCCGGTGAGGCCGATCGGACCATGCCCGCCACACTGCCCCCGGCGGAGGCGGCCGCAGCGGCACCGCCGAGTGCCGCGCCGGATCGTAAGCCGCTGCGCCGCAAGGATATTCTGATCTCGGCGGTGCTGTATCTGGCCGGGGTCGTCATGGCCTTCGGCTGGGCCTACGACCTGTTCGCGAAGCTGTTCGACCTGATCCACAATCGCTGCACCGCGAAGAAGGACTTCTCGGTGCAGTGCGTGGTGATCCGCCCACCCGCATCGGCGCTGTGGGGCCTGCTGATCGGTGGTGGAGGCATGTTCCTGGCCCTGGTCGGCGCGCTGGTGCTGGCCTCGGTGGCAGCCATGACGGGCCGCCGGGGCTGGATCTGGACCGCGATGGCGCTGCCCGTGATTCTCGTCGCGGGCGGGGCGGGGCACATCCTGGTGGCCACCGCCGTCAACTGATCTCCAGCGCTGCTGCCGAGCACCCGGCATCCTGGAAGGGTGGCCGGGTGGCGGCGGCCGCCGATCACGGCCCCGGATTGCCAGGCCGACCGGACCGGGTCAGAGGCGCTCGTAGATGGTGGCGTTGGCGAGACCGCCTGCCTCACACATGGTTTGCAGGCCGTAGCGGGCGCCGCGCTCGTGCATGGCGTGCACGAGGGTGGTGGCCAGCCGCGCGCCGGAGGCGCCCAGGGGGTGGCCCAGGGCGATGGCGCCGCCGTTCACATTGACCTTCGACAGGTCGGCCCCGGTCTCCTGCGCCCAGGCCAGGACCACCGAGGAAAAGGCCTCGTTCACCTCGAACAGGTCGATGTCGGAGAGTTCGAGTCCGGAGCGCTGCAGGACCTTCCGGGTCGCGGGGATGACCGCGGTGAGCATGAGCAGCGGGTCGTCGCCGGCGACGGAGAAGCTGTGCAGCCGGGCCAGCGGGCGCAGTCCGAGCTGGGCGGCGCGTTCACTCGTCATGATGAGGGTGGCGGCGCTGCCGTCGTTGATCTGGCTGGCGTTGGCGGCGGTGATGTTCCAGCCGATCTGCGGGAAACGGGCCGCCATCTCCTCGCTGTAGAAGGCGGGTCGCAGCCCGGCCAGCGCCTCCAGCGTGCTGCCGACGCGGATGCCCTCGTCGTGCGAGAGCCCGGCGTAGGGGGCGAGCTGGGCCTCGAACGAGCCGTTCTTGGTTGCGGCGGCGGCCTTCTCGTGGCTGGCGAGGGCGAACTCGTCGAGCTGGGTGCGGCTCAGGCCCCACTTGGCGGCGATGAGTTCGGCGCTGATGCCCTGCGGTACCAGGCCCTCCGGGTAGCGTTCGGCGAAGCCGGCACCCGCGATGTCCTCGGCCCCGATCAGGTTGGCGCCCATGGGAACCCGGCTCATGGACTCCACGCCCGCGGCGACCACGATGTCGTAGGCCCCCGCGATGACGCCCTGGGCGGCGAAGTGGATGGCCTGCTGGCTGCTGCCGCACTGCCGGTCCACGGTGGTGGCCGGGACCGATTCGGGATAGCCGGCGGCCAGGGCCGCGCGGCGGGTGAGGTTGGAGCCCTGCTCGCCGACCTGGGTGACCACGCCGCCGATCACATCGTCGATCAGGGCCGGATCGATCTCGGTGCGCCGCACCACCTCCCGCAGGCTGTGGGCGAGCAGATCGGCGGGGTGCACACCGTGCAGGGCGCCGGTGGCCTTGCCCTTGCCGATGGGGGTGCGGACGGCTTCGACGATGACTGCGTCTCTCATGACGTTCCTTCCAGGCGCGCCGCCCCGGATTCGAGTCCGACAACGGCGTCTGACTTGATCGCTCTAAAGTCAGAGTAGGAGCTGACCATAGTGAAGGCAAGTCAGCGTTGTATGATGTGTGTCATGTCGGCAGTACTGGAGGGAAAACTCAGCGATCTGGGCTCGTGGAAGCCCGAGGCCTGTTCGATCGCGAAGGCGATGGACATCGTCGGGACGCGCTCGGCGATCCTCATCCTGCGCGAGTCGTACTACGGCACGACGCGCTTCGACGGCTTCGCGGCGCGGATCGGCATCACCGACGCGGCGGCTTCCAGCGCGCTGCGCAAACTGGTCGATGCGGGACTGCTGGAGAAGCGGCCCTACCAGGAAGACGGCAAGCGCACCCGCAACGAATACGTGCTCACCCCGATGGGTCTGGATCTGCTGCCCGCGGTCGTGGCGCTGTGGCAGTGGGGTGACAAGTACCTGCAGGACGGCACCGCGCCACTGGAGCGGCTCGAGGATGCCACGGGCGAACCCGTGCGCGCGGAACTGCGCAGTGCGTCGGGAAACGAAGTCCCCCTGGAGAATCTGCGCATCCGGGTGAACGACGAATGGCGGCGGAAGCAGACGCGGAGCCCCCGCGCCCGTCAATAAGGGGGCCCGGGGGCTCGGCCCCCGGAACCCCTTGGAACTGACCGAAGGTCAGTTCAGGCGGCGTCCGTCCCCGGGGTGGAAGAAGTACGTGTGGTCCGAGTCCGCGACCAGCGCGAGCTTGGTGCCCTTCGCGGGCGGGTTGCGCCAATCCGCGCGCGCCACAATGGTTTCCCCGTCACCGAGGGTGCGGCCGTAGATGTAGGCGTCGGAGCCCAGCTCCTCGACCACATCCACCTCCATGGCGATCCCGGCCCCGTCGCCGACCGAGTCGAGGTGCTCGGGCCGGATGCCGACCACCACCCGCTCGCCGGTGGCCGCCGCCACCGACCGCGGCAACGGCAGCGGGCAGCCGCCCAGCGTGACCGAGCCATTGCCGACCGGCAGCGTGAACAGGTTCATGGCGGGCGAGCCCATGAAGCCCGCGACGAACAGGTTGGCCGGGTCGCGGTACAGGTCGCGCGGGGAGGCGCACTGCTGCAGCAGCCCGTCCTTGAGCACCGCCACCCGGTCGCCCATGGTCATGGCCTCGACCTGATCATGGGTGACGTAGACGGTGGTGGTGCCGAGCCGGCGCTGCAGCTGGGCGATCTGGGTGCGGGTCTGCACGCGCAGCTTGGCGTCCAGGTTGGACAGCGGCTCGTCCATGAGGAAGACCTGCGGCTGGCGCACGATGGCACGGCCCATGGCCACGCGCTGGCGCTGACCGCCGGACAGGGCCTTGGGCTTGCGGTCCAGGTAGGGCTCCAGGTCGAGCAGCTTGGCGGCCTCGAGCACGCGCTGCTGCCGCTCCTCCTTGGCGACCTTGGCCATCTTCAGCGCGAAGCCCATGTTCTCGGCCACACTCATGTGCGGGTAGAGCGCGTAGTTCTGGAACACCATGGCGATATCGCGTTCCTTGGGCTCGGCGTGCGTGACGTCCTTGTCCCCGATCAGGATTCGGCCGTCGCTCACCTCCTCGAGCCCCGCGAGCATGCGCAGCGAGGTGGATTTGCCGCAGCCGGAAGGGCCGACGAGAACCAGGAATTCGCC
This sequence comes from Nocardia sp. NPDC059236, assembly GCF_042754085.1. Taxonomy (NCBI): domain Bacteria; kingdom Bacillati; phylum Actinomycetota; class Actinomycetes; order Mycobacteriales; family Nocardiaceae; genus Nocardia; species Nocardia sp. NPDC059236. Next base: position 72,765 of record NZ_JBHZAF010000013.1, on the reverse strand, counting down.
GTCGGCGATCTCCAGGTTCAAGGCATCGACGGCGGGGTTGGCCGAGCCCGGGTAGAGCCGGGTGGCCTGGTCGAAAGTCACCGTTGCCACGGTTTCACACTTCCCTTCACCGGCAGGAACGTGCCGGACGATCCGTAGTAGAGGGTCGGCCCAGAGCGTAGCCGAGGGGCAGAATGGGGCGCAGTGATCACCGACGGAGGAGCACCTCATGAGCCGACCGGTTCGTATCGGAGTTCAGTTGCAGCCGCAGCACGCGCCCAACTACGGATTGATCCGGGACGCGGTGCGGCGGTGTGAGGACATCGGCGTCGACATCGTCTTCAACTGGGACCACTTCTATCCGCTGTACGGGGACCCGGAGGGCGCGCACTTCGAGTGCTGGACCATGTTGGGCGCCATCGCCGAGCAGACCGAGCGGGTGGAGCTCGGCGCGCTGGTCACCGGCGGCGGTTACCGGAATCCGGATCTGCTGGCCGATATGGCCCGCACCGTGGACCACATCAGCAACGGGCGCCTCATTCTCGGTATCGGCGCGGGCTGGTTCCAGAAGGACTACGACCAGTACGGCTACGAATTCGGCACGGCCGGAAGCCGGCTGGCGCTGCTGAAGGATTCCATGGCCCGCCTCACCGACCGGCTGGCCAAGCTGAACCCGCAGCCGGTGCGCGACATCCCCATCCTGATCGGTGGCGGCGGCGAGAAGAAGACGCTGCGGCTGGTCGCCCAGTACGGCGATATCTGGCACAGCTTCTCCGACATCGGCGAGCTGCAGCGCAAGATCGGCATCCTGGGCGAGCACTGTGCCGAGGTCGGCACCGACCCCACCGCCATCGAGAAGTCCGTGGCCTGGCCGGGCCTGGATCAGGTGGAGGGCTACGCGGACGCGGGCGTGACACTGTTCACCGTGAGCTCGGGCGGGCCGGACTACGACATGAGCCGGATCCAGGAGGCCGTGGCCTGGCGGGACGGCTTCAACCGGCGGTAGGGACGCGCCTGAACTGTGATTTCCGCCGAATCAGGCCGAGGCTAACTCTGGCCTGGCAGACCACCCCCACTAGGGTGGTCTGCCATGGTTTCCTTGCGGCAGCGCCCAGATCGTCCCCCGCGCTTGCCGGCATTGGCAGGAGTTGTGCTGGTCGGTCTGCTCGGCATCGCGACGCTCGCGGGCAGTGCCGGTGCCGATGATCGCGATCTGTGTTCGCCGCCCGGCCAGGCCGCGGCCAGCGCCGCACCGACCAATCTGGCCTCCGAGCAGCAGAACGCGGGCGCGGACCGGTTCACCACCGCCACCACCGAGCCGCCGGCCAAGATCGATATCAGCAAGCTGGGCCTGCTGACGCCCGGCAAGCTCAGCGTCGGCACCCTCTCCGACGCGCCGCCGAGCATCTGCGTCAACTCCAAGGGCGTGTTCACCGGCTTCGACAACGAGCTGCTGAAGGCCATCGGCGCGAAGCTCGGCCTGCAGGTGGAGTTCACCGGTACCGAGTTCGCCGGCCTGCTGGCCCAGGTCGCCAACGGCCGCTTCGACATCGGCTCCTCCAGCATCACCACCACCGACGCGCGGCGGCAGCTGGTCGACTTCACCAATGGCTACGACTTCGGCTACTTCTCGCTGGTGGTGCCGAACGGCAGTGCCATCAAGGGTTTCGCGGATCTGCACCGCGGCAATCGGGTCGGCGTCGTGCAGGGCACCGTGCAGGACGAGTACGTCGTCAACGAACTGCACCTGGACCCGGTGAAGTTCCCCGACTACAACACCGCCTACGCGAATCTGAAGACCGGCCAGATCGATGCCTGGGTCGCGCCGTCGCAGCAGGCCATCGGCGCCATCAAGCCGGGTGATCCGACCTCGATCGTGCAGAACACCTTCAGCGTCAACAACTTCACCGCCTGGGCGGTGCGCAAGGGCAATCAGCCGCTCACCGACGCGCTCGATGCCGGGCTGGACGCGGTGATCGCCGACGGCACCTACGCCAAGCTGTACGAGGACTGGGTGCCGCGGGAGCTGCCGCCGGGCTGGAAGCCGGGCTCCAAAGCCGTTGCGGCGCCACAGCTGCCGGACTTCGCCAAGATCGCGGCCGAGAACGCGGGCAACCGGCCCGACAACAGCGCGGTGCAACCGAAATCCACGCTGCAGCAGCTGAAGGACACCTTCTTCGACTGGTCGCTGTACCGCAAGGCCTTCCCGGACCTGATCAGGACCGGTCTGCCCAATACCTTGATCCTGGCGCTGGTCTCGGGCCTGCTGGGCAGCGTGCTCGGCATGCTGCTCGCGGTGGCGGGCATCTCCCGCACCCGCTGGTTGCGCTGGCCCGCACGGGTTTACACCGACATCTTCCGCGGCCTGCCCGCCGTGGTGATCATCCTGATCATCGGCCTGGGCGTGGGACCGGTGGTCAAGAACGTCACCGGCAACAATCCCTACTGGCTGGGCGCGATCGCGCTGGCGCTGCTGGCCGCCGCCTACATCGGTGAGATCTTCCGCTCCGGCATCCAGTCGGTGGAAGCCGGACAGCTGGAGGCCGCCCGCGCCATCGGTTTCGGCTACCGGCAGGCCATGACGCTGGTGGTGATCCCGCAGGGCGTGCGCCGGGTGCTGCCCGCGCTGATGAACCAGTTCATCGCGCTGATCAAGGATTCCTCGCTCATCTACTTCCTGGGCCTGCTGGCCACCCAGCGCGAACTGTTCGCGGTGGGCCGGGATCTCAACGCGCAGACCGGGAATCTGTCGCCGCTGGTGGCGGCGGGCCTGATGTACCTGCTGCTGACGGTGCCGCTCACCCACCTGGTCAACTACATCGACAAGCGCATGCGTGAGGGCCGTCCCCAGGGCGGGCACGATCCCGCGGACCCGGTCGAACAGGCCGTCATCACGGAAGGGCGTGGAGCATGAGTGCCTCCCTCACCGGCACCGGCCTGCGATTGACGCTGGGCCGCAACGAGATTCTGCGCGGCGTGGACGTGCACGTGGATGCCGGCAAGACCACCACGGTGATCGGGCCGTCCGGCTCCGGCAAATCCACGCTGCTGCGGGTGCTCAACCGCCTGCACGAACCCGATTCCGGCGACATCCTGCTCGGCGGTAAGTCGGTGCTGGGCGAGAACCCGGACCGGCTGCGGCAGCGGATCGGCATGGTGTTCCAGCACTTCAACCTGTTCCCGCACATGACGGTCGCGGACAATATCGCGCTCGGCCCGCGCAAACTGCACGGCCTGTCCAAGGAGCAGGCGCGCACGCTGGCGGTCCAGCAGCTGGAGGCGGTCGGCCTGGCCGGCAAGGCGGATGTGCGCCCGGCCAACCTGTCCGGCGGACAGCAGCAGCGGGTGGCCATCGCGCGGGCGCTGGCCATGAAGCCGGACATCATGTTCTTCGACGAGGCCACCTCGGCCCTGGATCCCGAACTGGTCAAGGGCGTGCTCGCGCTCATGTCCGAGCTCGCCGGGGGCGGGATGTCCATGATCGTGGTGACCCACGAGATGAGCTTCGCCCGTTCGGTTTCCGACCAGGTGGTGTTCATGGATCACGGCCAGGTGGTCGAAACCGGCAAGCCCGAGGCGCTTTTCGAGAACGCCGAAACCCCGCGGCTGCGCCAGTTCCTGTCGCAGGTGTTGTGAACGATGCCAAGGGCGGGGATCACCGCGCCTGCGGGTGCGGCTAACTGCTGCCGCTGAAGGGCATGTTCGCGAAGCGGGCGAAATCACCCTGGGCGCCGCTGTAGACATTGAGGTCCACGGCTCCGCCGATGCCGGGGATATTGCCCGAGCTGGTGGTCTGCCAGAACGTCCACGTCGGCCAGCCGCCCGGCACCTCGGGCTTGTCATTGCCCCGGTAGTCGGCGATCCACAGTGGGTAGTTGGTGAACTGATTGGTGTCGGCCATGGCCGTCTGCCAGAAGCGGGGATAGGTGTAGATGATCGGCATGCGGCCGGTCAGGGCCCGGACCGTGTTGAGATAGCGGTGGGTCCAGTCGATGAGCGCGGCGGGCGGCAGCCCGCCGGAGTCCTCGAGGTCCAGCACCGGCGGTAGGTCGAGCATCCCGTTCTGGCCGAGCACCATCGTCGAGTAGAAGGCGGCCTGGGGCTCCGGCGGCAGGTTCGGGCGCGCGAAATGGTAAGTGCCGCGCGCGACTCCGGCCACCCGCATGGCCAGGCTGTCCTGCACGAAGAACGGGTTCACGTAGCTGAGGCCCTCGGTGGCCTTGAGCATGGAGAACTCGTATCCGGCTCCGCGCACCGCGAACCAGTTGATGCCCCCGCCTCCCGGGTGTTGCCAGGAGGCCACATCTGGGCCGTCGATATCGGCGGCGGCCACCCCCACCGGGGTTGCCATGAGGATGCTTGTAGCTGCGACTGTTAGCGCTTTCATCAGGCTGCGTCCGGTCATGCCCCGAAAGGCTAGGCCGATCGCCCGCTATGGCCGGGAAGGCAGGGCGGTGATGTTTGCCAATCGTTAACTCGAATCAGCCCAGCCAGTCCAGCACCGACGCGGCGGTCCAGGACTGCTGCATGCTGCCCAGCGGCTCGCCGGTGAAGGGCTCGTAGTACTCCGCGAAACTGCCGTCACTGGCCTGCCGCAGCCCCTCGGCACGCAGCATGAACGAGCGTTCCGCCCAGCCGCGGCGGGCGAAGACCCAGGAGAACAGCCAGCTGATCACCGGCCACACCGGCCCGCGCCAGTACTCGCGTGGGCGAAAGTCCCTGGACACCGGGGAGGTCGAGGGCGGCAGCGCGTAGCGCAGATCCGGATGCCCGCACCAGCGCGGGCCCTCGAACAGGCGCAGCAGCCGTCGTTCGGCATCGCGCGGCAGCCCGCCGCTGAGCAGCGGCGCGAAGAGGGCCAGGGTCTCGGTGTCGATCCACTGGTCCGCGCGCACATCGAAGTCGCGCGCCGCGCCGGTGCGGGCGTCGGTGGTGGCGACCACGCCCGCGCGGAAGTAGTCGGCCCACTCGTAGAGCTCGCGCACATCCGCGTGCGGCTGCTTGTAGTCCTCGCCGATATTGGCCAGTACATCGCAGGCCAGCGCGAAGATGGCGGTTACGAACACGTCCTCGACCGCGAAGCTCATGGTCGAGGCCAGCTGGTAGTCGTCGTAGCCGGCCCGGCGCATCTGCTCGACCAGCCACAGGTAGCGGTCGTACTCGCGGTCCGAGGGCCGCTGCGTGGGATCGCCCACCACCTGGGTGTCGGCGCGCTCGTAGGGCGGCAGGTCCGGACCGGGAATCACGTTCTCGTAGGCGCGATCCCAGCGCGGCGAATTGTCCATGCCGGATTCCCAGCCGTGGTACAGCGTGATCCGGCCGTGCTGCTTGGGGTCACGGGCGTAGGCCAGCCAGCGGTGCCAGCGCATCAGATCGGGCCAGCGCCGGTTCAGGAAGTCCTCGGCGACCGCGCGGGTGCTGCGGCCGTGCCGGCGCGAGTGATCCAGAATCCGTTGCACCGCAATGGCATGCACGGGCGGCTGGGTGATGCCCGAGGTGTCCGGGCCGTCGGGGGCGTCGGCGGCCAGGCGGCGGCATTCCCACCGTGCGGGTCCGGGGAAGTAGCCGTCCACGCCATTGGCGAAGACGATGTGCGGGATCATCCCGTTGCGCCACTGCGCCGAGAGCAGGGTGTCGAGTTCGAGCGCGGCGCGCTCCACGCTGAGCGGGGCCAGGCCGACCGCCACGAAGGCCGCGTCCCAGCTCCACATGTGCGGATACAGCTTGGGCGCGGCGCTGGTCATGGTGCCCAGGTCATTGCCGCGCAGCAGGTAGGCGGCGCGGGCCGCGAGCTGGGTGGGCGTGAATCCCGGGTGTGTCATCGCCCTATTCTGCGCCCCCACCCGCAGGTATGCGCGATGGACGGGTGGGTCCTGATCGCCAGATTGCACTTCGTTCGCCTTCTCGTGGATCAGCTAGCGGTGGTGTGCCCGACCGGAGCATCGCAGGCCGAGGTAACGCGGTTACGGTCATCACATGGCGAATTCCGCGAAGTCCAGCACCGACCAGCCGACCGCGCTGATCACCGGAGCCAGCCGGGGGCTCGGCGCGGCCATTGCCCGCGAACTGGCGCCCACGCATCGGCTGCTGCTGGGCGCGCGCACGCCCCGGGCCCTGGAACCGATACTGCGTGAACTGCCCGGCAGCGCCGGATGGCCGGTGGATCTCACCGACTACGCCGCGGTAGCGCGCGCCGTAGCGGGCATCGAACGGCTGGATGTACTGGTGCACAATGCCGGAATCGCCGACCTGGGAACGATAGCCGATTCCTCGGTGGCGCAGTGGCGGAATACGTTGGAAGCCAACCTGATCGCGGTCGCGGAGTTGACCAGGGTGTTGCTGCCGGCGCTGCGCGCCGCCAACGGCCATGTGGTGCTGATCAATTCGGGAGCCGGGCTGCGGGCCAATCCGGGCTGGGGCGTGTACGCGGCCAGCAAGTTCGGGCTGCGCGCCTTCGGCGACGCACTGCGCCTGGAGGAGCCCGCGCTGCGGGTGACCTCGGTGCATCCCGGGCGCATCGACACCGACATGCAGCGCGAGATCATCGCGGGGGAGGGCCGCGAGTACCGGCCGGGCGAATTCCTCAGGGCCGAAACGGTTGCCCGCGCTGTGCGGCAGGCCGTCGAGACCCCGCGTGACGCGCATCCCACCGAAATCGTGCTGCGCCCCATCCCACACTGAGAGCAGCCTTAAATTCCGTCCTGAATTTCGATCATTTCGCACAGAATTGGTGCTCAGTTCACGGCGCGTAGATATAACGGGTAGGCCCTGCGAGGGAGGCGAGGCAGAGAAATATATATCTTCGGAGTGAACGACAGAGATGGATAGACGACAGCTGCTCGTGATGCTCGCCGCGGGCACTGCGGCGGCGCTGACCGGCTGCTCCGCGGAGTCCGGCCCCTCCCACAAGGTGACGCCACGCATCAGCGGACCCGCCGGAACGCCGTCGACGGCACCGACTCCGAAGGTGCTCGCCGCGCCGCCGGCCGCGCAGAAATCCCGCATTCCCGCCGGGACGATTACCGGATTGCCCGGCACCGGCAACGATTTGGCACTCACCGTCGACGACGGCGCCGATCCGGCCGTGGTCAGCGCGTATATCAAATTCGCCAAGGACACCGGCGCGCGGTTCACCTTCTTCGTCACCGCGAATTACGACTCCTGGACCACGCACCGGGCCGAGCTGCGGCCGCTGGTGGACGCCGGGCAGATCCAGCTGGGCAATCACACCTGGGACCACCCGGATCTCACCAAACTGTCCGCCACCGAGGTGGCCACGCAGCTCACCCAGGCAAAGACGTTCCTGCGCAACACCTTCGGCGTGGACGGGACGCCGTATTTCCGTCCTCCCTACGGCCGCCACAATGCTACGGTCGACAAGGTGGCAGCGGATCTCGGATACACCGTCCCAACCATGTGGTACGGCTCGCTGTCCGACTCCGGTGTCATTACCGAGGACTATCTGATCGAGTGTGCGCGAAAGTATTTCAACGCGCAGGCCATTGTCATCGGACATGCCAATCATCCCGCCGTGACGCACTGCTACGACCGTCTGGCCGAGATCATCCGGGAGCGCAACCTGTCCATGGTGACGCTCAACGATGTCCTGGTCTCGCCGACGTAGCCGGTTTTCGCCGGGGGAGCGGAAGTTTCAAACCGTAGTGAATTGAATGAGGGTCGAAATGGACAGACGACGGCTGCTGACGATGCTGGCGGCGGGTACGGCCGCCACCCTGCTGGGCACGGGCGAATCGCGCGCCGACTTCCCCTTCGACACCGGATCCGGCAGCGGGATCATTCCCCAGCTGCCCGGGATACCGCAGGTGACACCGGATTTCGGACCCAGGACGCCGATCGGGCCGGGCACCATCACCGCGCTGCCCGGTGCCGGAAACCATATGGCGCTCACCATCGATGACGGCGCCAGTTCCGAAACCATCCGCGGCTTCATCGATTTCGCCCGGGACACCGGGGCTCGGCTGACCTTCTTCGTGACCGCCTACTATCCCGGCTGGCTCGACCATCGGGATGTGCTGCGCCCCCTGGTCGACTCGGGCCAGATCCAGCTCGGCAACCACACCTGGGACCACCCGGACCTGACCAAGCTGTCCGGCGGCGCCATCGCCGACCAGCTCGAGCGGTGCAAGGACTTCCTCTGGAACCAGTACGGCACCGACGGCACGCCCTACTACCGCCCGCCCTACGGCCACCACAACGGCAGCGTCGACGCCGTGGCCGCCGACTGCGGTTACACCGTGCCGACCATGTGGTACGGCACCCTGAACGACACCAATCCGGTGATCAACGACGGCATGCTCCTCGATGCCGCGCGCCAGTGGTTCCGGGCCCAGTCCATCGTCATCGGTCACGCCAACCGGCCGACGGTCACCCACCTCTACGACCAGCTCAGCGACATCATCCGGGAACGCAGCCTGCAGCTGGTGACCCTCGACGACGTCCTGATCCCACCCCGGTAGGACTGCGCCGCACATGAATTCGGCCCGGTGCGCGGTGCGCACCGGGCCGAACGCCGGTCACCTCAGGCGACGATGTTCACCAGGCGGCCGGGCACCACGATGATCTTGCGAGGCGCCTTGCCGCCCAGCAGTTCCGCGATCTTCTCGTCCGCCAGCGCGGCGGCTTGGACCGCGGCTTGGTCGGCGTCGGCGGCGACGCTGACGCGGCTGCGGACCTTGCCGTTGACCTGGATCGGGTACTCGACCGAATCCGCCACCAGCAGTGCGGGATCCGCGACCGGGAAGGGGCCGTGGGCCAGGGCCGTGGTGTGACCCAGGCGCTCCCACAGTTCCTCGGCCACGTGCGGGGACATCGGGGCCAGCATCAGGACCAGGGGTTCCACCAGCGCGCGGGGCGCGCCGTCGCCGTAGTTCTTGGTCAGGAAGTTGGTCAGCTCGATGAGCTTGGCGCCCGCGGTGTTGTCGCGCAGGTTGGCGTAGTCGTCGTCGACACCGGCAATGGTCTTGTGCAGCAGGCGCAGGGCCTCGGCCGACGGCTCGCCGTCGGTGACCTTCACCGCGCCGGTCTCCTCGTCCACCACCAGTCGCCACACGCGCTGCAGGAAGCGGTGCGCGCCCACGACATCCTTGGTGGCCCAGGGCCGCGAGGTGTCCAGCGGGCCCATCGCCATCTCGTAGAAGCGGAAGGTGTCGGCGCCGTACAGATCGCACATCTCGTCGGGGGAGATGGCGTTCTTCAGCGACTTGCCGATCTTGCCGTACTCCTGGAAGACCTCCTCCTCCACGCCGGAGGCATTGGTCCAGAAGAACTTTCCGTCCCGTTCCACGATCTCCGCGGCCGGCACGTAGGCGCCGCGCGCGTCGGTGTAGGCGTGGGCCTGGATGTAGCCCTGGTTGAACAGGCGGCGGTACGGCTCGGAGCCGGACACGTCACCCAGGTCGAAGAGCACCTTCTGCCAGAAGCGCGCGTACAGCAGGTGCAGCACCGCGTGCTCGACGCCGCCGACGTACAGGTCCACGCCGCCCGGATCCTTCGGGCCGTGCTCAGCCGTGCGCGGGCCCAGCCAGTACTGCTCGTTCTCGGGGGCGCAGAAGGTTTCGGTATTGGTCGGGTCCGCGTAGCGCAGCTGGTACCAGGAGCTGCCCGCCCAGTTGGGCATGACATTGGTGTCGCGGCGGTACTTCTTGACGCCGTTGCCCAGGTCCAGTTCGACGTGCACCCAGTCGGTGGCCTTGGCCAGCGGCGGGGACGGCTCGGAGTCGGCGTCGTCTGCGTCGAAGGTGACCGGCGCGAAGTCGTCCATCTCCGGAAGACGCACCGGCAGCATGGATTCCGGCAGCGCGTGCGGCGCGCCGTCCTCGTCGTAGACGATGGGGAACGGCTCGCCCCAGTAGCGCTGACGCGCGAACAGCCAGTCGCGCAGCTTGTACTGGACGGTGCCCCTGCCGTGGCCGTTGGCCTCCAGTTCGGCGATCACCTTGGCCTTGGCGGACTCGATGTCCATGCCGTCGATGTAGCCGGAGTTCACCATGACACCGTCACCGGCGTGGGCCCCCTCCGCGACATCGCCGCCCGCGACGACCTCGATGATGGGCAGGCCGAATGTGGTGGCGAAGTCCCAGTCGCGCGGGTCGTGGCCGGGGACGGCCATGATCGCGCCGGTGCCGTAGCCGCTCAGCACATAGTCGGCGATGAAGATCGGCACGCGTGCGCCGTTGACCGGGTTGGTGGCGTAGGTGCCCAGGAAGACACCGGTCTTCTCCTTGTTCTCCTGGCGCTCCAGATCCGACTTGGCGGCGATCGACTTCCGGTAGGCCGCAACGGCTTCCACGGGGGTGTCGGCGTTGCCGAGGGTCCAGCGCGCGTCGGTGCCGGACGGCCAGGTGGCGGCGGTCAGCTTGCCGACCAGCTCGTGCTCGGGGGCCAGCACCACGTAGGTCGCGCCGAACAGGGTGTCGGGGCGGGTGGTGAAGACCTCGATCAGATCCGCGCCGGCCTCGAACTTGACCTGCGCGCCCCGCGAGCGGCCGATCCAGTTGCGCTGCATGGCCTTCACGTTCTCCGGCCAGTCCAGCTCGTCCAGGTCGTCGACCAGGCGATCGGAGTAGGCGGTGATGCGCATCATCCACTGCCACAGGCGCTTACGGAACACCGGGAAGTTGCCGCGCTCGGAGCGGCCGTCGGCGGTGACCTCCTCGTTGGACAGCACGGTGCCCAGGCCCGGGCACCAGTTGACCATCGAATCCGTCTGGTAGACCAGGCGATGGGAGTCGATGGCGGCATTGCGCTCGGACGGGGACAGCTCGTTCCAGGCGCGGCCCGCGACGGCCGCCCGCTTGCCGGCCTCGAATTCGGCGATCAGATCGGCGATCGGCCGGGCCTTGCCCAGGCCCGTGTCGTACCAGGCGTTGTAGATACGCAGGAAGATCCACTGCGTCCACCGGTAGTACTCGGGATCGGTGGTGGCGAAGGTGCGGCGGCGGTCGTGGCCCAGGCCCAGGCGGTCCAGCTGCCGCTGCATGGTGGCGATATTCGCCATGGTGGTGTCGCGCGGGTGCGCGCCGGTCTGCACCGCGTACTGCTCGGCGGGCAGGCCGAAGGCGTCATAACCCAGGGCGTGCAGCACATTCCGGCCGTGCATGCGGTGGTAGCGGGCGAAGACATCGGTGGCGATGTAGCCCAGCGGGTGACCGACGTGCAGGCCCGCACCCGACGGGTAGGGGAACATGTCCTGGATGAACAGCTTGTCGGCCGGGGTCTCGCCCTGCAGCGGACCGACCGGGTTGGGCGCGTAGAAGGTACCGCGCTGCTGCCAGTTGCCCTGCCACTTCTGTTCGATGCGGCCGGCGAGGTCGGCGTTGTAGCGGTGTGCGGGAACGTCGCCGCCCCCACCCGCGGTCGCGGTGGGTGTTTCGGATGCACGGGTGTCCTGCACGGTCCTGCCTTCTTTGTCCAGCCAATCCCCGATAAGGTCGCTCACCAGGGTAAAACGTAGCCTCACCCGAGCCCAAAAAGGGTAGGGGTACCGTTTACCGGGTGTTCGTCGTGGCGCTGATCCTCTTTGTCCTCGCGGTTGTGGCCGTGGTCACGGGCGTGCTCGGATTCACCGGGACGCTGCCGGGCAACCGGTATTTCGGGGTGCACTCCGAGGCCGCGGTGAAGTCCGAGGAATCCTTCGAGCTGGCCAACCGGGTGGCCGCGCCGACCTCCGTGGTGGCGGGGCTGCTGCTCGCGGCCGCCGGTGCGGTCGCGCTGGTCGCCGGCGGCATCGCGGCCCTGGTCGTGGCGGTGGTGGCCGTGGTCATCGCGGTGTTCACCCTCGGCGCCGGTGCGGCCGCCGCCGAGAAGGCGCTCGCCACCGCGTTCCCGGAGGTGAAGGTCGGCGGCTGCGGCAGCGCCTGCGGCGCGTGCTCGCTGCGGGACGCCTGCGAGACCGCCTAGCTCTCAGTTCGTGAGCGACCTGCGCATCCAGATGTGCGGGATGCCCGCGTCCATGCCGATCTCGCCGTACGCCTCGTACCCGAGCTTCTCGTAGAAGCCCTGCGCGTGGGTCTGCGAATGCAGTTCGACCGCGCCCAGGCCGCGTTCGCGCACGCGCTCCTCGATGGCGCGCACCAGCGCCACGCCGAGCCCGGTGCCGCGCGTGTCCGCCAGCACCGCCAGTCGCCCGAGCACCCCGACACCGTCCCGCACGATCAACCGCCCGGCCCCGGCCGGCCTGCCGTCCAGCCGGGCCAGGAAATGATCGGCCGTCTCGTCGAGTTCGTCGATCTCGATGTCCGCGGGCACGCCCTGCTCGTCCACGAAGACCTTCATGCGCACCGCGTAGGCGTCGGCTAGTTCCTGCTCGGTGCTGACGGTGACGACTTCGATCATGGGCCCAGCTTGCCTCAATGATCCGGATCACTTGCCGAGGGTTCGCCCGAGCGGGCTCCCCTTCGGATTGACGTACAAGACGGTCAGTTTCACCGGTCGCGGGCCACTGTTGCGGGCCAGGTGCGCGTGCCCGGGACCGCTCGGCTCCCGGAAGACCCGCCACGGCCGGATGGTGACCGGGGTGCAATCGGCCTTCGGATGATCCAGCGCACCGCCGGTGACCAGCACGAACAGGGTCCCGTCGTGGTAGTGCCACCCGGACTGCCCGCCGGGCGCAAGGACCGTCTGCCGCAGCACGAAATCCCAGCGCGCCGGCCCGAATCGAAGCAGGATCCGGCTGGCCGTCCGGGTCGCCGGGGCCGGGTTCGGCCGGTAGCCGTGGTGTGGATCGCGCGTGAGGAAGGCCACCCACGCATCATCGTCCACGGCGGCCGGGCCACCGTGGCCGCCTGCCGGGTTGCGGCCGCGGATCGGGTAGTCCGAGGTCGCGGGCGAAGGCGGCGGCGTCCTCGCTGGTGGTGGTCTTCGGCCGGATACGCGCCCAGTCCAGGTAGCGGGCCCGGAAGTCGGGCCCGGCGGCCTGCGCCAGGCGCGGGAACCGCCGCGCCACCTCCTCGGCCCGCTTGTGCAGCAGGCCGTGCGCGGTGGCGGCGAGATCGTCCGTGTCGAAACCGGGCGGCGGCTGCGCGCCGGCGACCAGCGCGCGCACCACGGCCGCCTGCTGTTCGGCGAGTGTCCCTGCCGTCCGGGCCGATTCGATGGTCATGCCGGGATCGCCTCCGGGCGCAGCGTGATGGGCGGGCGGCCGGAGGCGGTGGCGATGGCGTTCAGTTCGGCGGTGAGTTCGGCTGCGGGCGGGTAGTTTCCGTCGCGTTCCAGCATGAGGGGGACGGCGCGGCCGGCCGTGAACTCGGCGACCAGAGCCAGCACCTCGGCGGGGACGGGATGGACATGGGTGTCGATATAGCGGCCGCCGGACTCGTGGCCGCCCGCGATATGGCAGTAGGCCACCCGCTCGGCGGGCAGGCGCGACAGCTCCGTGAGCGGATCACGTGACGTATTGCGGGCATTGGCATAGACATTCGCAATATCGAGTAGGAGATGGACGCCGGTGCGCTCGACGAGCTCCTGCAGGAATTCCGCCTCGGTGTACTCGGCGTGCGGCCATTCGAACAGCGCCGCGATGTTCTCCACCGCCAGCGGCACATCCAACTGCCGGCTCGCGCGAAAGATATTGCGCTCCAGGGCGTCCAGCGCCTCGCGTGTGCGCGGCACCGGCAGCAGGTGCCCGGCCTCCAGGCCGCCCGCGCGCACGAAGGCGATGTGCTCGCTCACCAGCGGCGAACCCAGGGCCCGCGCGCAGTCGGCGAGATGGGCGACCCGCCGGTCGTCCACCGACTCCGCACCGCCGAGCGACAGCGAAATACCGTGCGGCACCGCGGGAATGCCCCGGGCCACCAGCGCGGCCAGCTCCTCGGGCACGTCGACACCGGGCCGGGACCCGCGACCGCGCCGGAGGAACGCGCCGGCCCGGCCGCCGGAATCCCTGGGCGCCAGCGTTTCCGCGATGACCTCGCAGAATCCGATGCCCTCCAGCGCCGCCACCAGACCGCAGATCTCGCGCCGCCAGCCGATGCCCAGCGACCCCTCGGGAAGTGGTGAACCGGTCATCCCCCGCAGCCTCCTCCGCAGCTGCTGCCGCAACTGCTGCTGCTGCTGCAACTGCTGCCGCTGCTGCAACTACTGCCGCTGCTGCAACTGCTACTGCTGCAGGTGCTTCCGCTGTCGCTGCCGCAGGAGCTGCCGTCACTCCCGCCACCACCGCCACCTGCGACCACGCTGGCTGCCCCCGCGAGCGCCGGGTCGAGGGTCCACAGCACCAGCCCGCCGTAGAGCGCGACGGCGAGCGCGGCACTGTCGGGTCCGTAGGCGGAATAGGCGGGCGAGCTGGCGGGCCGCAGGTGCCGGTTGCCGGCCTGGGCGGCGGCGAGGGCGTCGCGGCCGCGCTGTGTCAGGCGCGGCGGCCGGCCCACCGCGACGGTGAGGACCGCCAGCACGATCATGGCGAACACCAGGAAGCCGACCGCATGATGGGTGGCCGCGCCCGCGATCAGCCGGACCAGTCCGAGCACGAGCAATACGAAGAGCGGAAACCGCGCTGTCCGCAGGGCTTTTCGCTGCTTCTCGCCGAACAGATAGCCGCGTTCGGTGAGGTCGCCGCGCATCGCCATCGACACCCCGGCGGTTCCCACGAGCATGCCGGGCATGCGCGCCTGCCCGGATCTGTGCAGGTGCGCATGCAGCGCGCGGGAGATCGGATCCAGCTGCTGTTCCTCGGCGGCGGTCAGCGGCCGGACCGGCGCGCCGGCGGAGTCGATGATCTGGTGGCCGCGCAATTGCGCCAGCCCGGCCAGCACCGGACGCCGGTCGTCGACCAGCATGGCGGTTTCGCTGGGGCGCAGCGGCCCGCCCGGTGGCCAGGCCGGGTCGACCGCGCGCATCACCGCCGCGCGCCGTGCGTAGCCGAAGGCGATGGCCGAAAGGCCGGCGAGGACATAGAACAGGAGGAAGGCCGGGCCGGATATCCCCCACGTATCGGTTGCGGCCGCGGCCGCGTCGGTCCGAAGGACCATGGCGATTCCACCTCGGGAGTCGTCGTGACTGTCGATCACCACCAGTATCGCGGCTGCGCGGGTGCTGTGTTATCCCAAGGAAGCATGGTGTTTAGCCTGTTTCGGTGCGATTTCTCAGCAAGTTCTACATAGACGGGTTCATCCTGTCGATCCTTGCGATGGTCGTCCTCGCCAGTATCTTCCCGGCTCGGGGCGAGGCGGCCGAGGTCGTGAGCTGGCTGACGAAGATCGCCATCGGATTTCTGTTCCTGCTCTACGGTGCGCGCCTGGCGCCGCAGGAGGCGATCGCGGGCCTCAAGCACTGGCGACTGCACCTGACCGTACTGGTCTGCACCTTCGTGCTCTTCCCCGTGATCGGTCTCGCCGCCCGGGTGCTGGTGCCGCATGTGCTGACCAGCGATCTCTACACCGGTGTGCTGTTCCTGTGCCTGGTGCCGTCCACGGTGCAGTCGTCGATCGCCTTCACCTCCATCGCCAAAGGCAATGTGGCGGGCGCGATCGTGAGCGCCACGGTGTCGAACCTGCTGGGCGTCTTCCTGACTCCCGCACTCGTGATCCTGCTGATGAACACCACCGGGCAGGCGAGTGTGGACCCGTCCGCGGTGGTGGACATCGTGCTGCAGCTACTGGTGCCGTTCTTCCTGGGCCAGCTGATCCGGCCGAAGGTCAAGGGTTTCCTGGCCCGCTACGCCGAGCCCACCAAGCTGGTGGATCGCGGGTCCATCCTGCTGGTGGTCTACAGCGCCTTCAGCGCGGGCATGGTCGAGGGCATCTGGCATGCCATGTCGCCGTGGCGGATTCTGCTGCTGGCCGTGGTGTGCTGCGCGATTCTGGCCATCGTGCTGGTGGCCACCGGATTCCTCGGCGAGGCGGTGCGATTCGATCGCGCCGACCGGATCGTGGTGGTGTTCTGCGGATCCAAGAAGAGCCTGGCCACCGGGCTGCCCATGGCGACGGTGCTGTTCGCGGGGCACTCGGTGGGACTGGTCGTGTTGCCGCTCATGATGTTCCACCAGATTCAGCTGATCACGTGTGCCGCCCTCGCGCAGCGGTGGGCTCGTAGCGCGCCGTGAGCGAGAGCAGCCGGCTGTCGTCGCGCCGCAGCGAACGGGTGCCCGCCGAGGGCCGGGCGGCCAGCGCGTGCAGCACGGCCCGGTCCGATCCCGGATCGCCCACTGCGATGCGGGCGCTGCCGTCCGGGTAGCGCTTGGCCACGATCCCGGCGCGCGCCAGCGCGGGCGCGATATCGCGGCCGGGCAGGTACAGGAAGTTGGCGCTGCTGCGCGGCACCCGGATGCCGCCGCGCCGCAGTTCGGTGCGCAGTAGTTCGCGCTCGGTGGTGATGCGCAGAATCCGTTCACCCAGTTCGGCTTCCGCGGCATAGGACGCGCGCACCGCGGCGACCGCGAGGGCGGGCACCCCGAACGGCAGTTGCAGCCGATGCACCCGGTGCACCAGTTCCGCCGCTCCGAACGCGTAGCCGATGCGCAGCCCTGCCAGTCCGTAGGCCTTGGAGAAGGTGCGCAGCACCAGCACATTGGGGTGGCGGTCGACCAGCTCGACGGCGTCGAGAGAGTCGCTCGCGCCGAGGAATTCGACGTACGCCTCGTCCAGTATCACCGGCACCCGGGACGGGATCGAACACAGGAACGCCTTCACTTCGCTGGCCGGGAGCACGGTTCCGGTCGGATTGTGCGGACGGCACACCGCGATCAGCCCGGTGCGCTCGTTCACCGCGCGGGCCATGGCCCAGAGGTCCTGGCGGCCGTGGCCGTCCAGCGGCACCGGCACCGGCCGCAGCCCGGTCATGGTCGCCATGATCGGGTAGCCGTCGAAGGTCGGTGTGGCGTAGACGAATTCGGTTCCGGCGCGGGGGAGGGTCTGCATGATCTGCATGGCCACCCCGGTCGCGCCGGAACCCACCACCACCTGGTCGGCCGAGACGCCGAGATGGTCGGCGATCAGCCGCGGCAGCCGCCGGGGCAGGAATTCCGGATACCGGTTCGCCTTGCCGAGGCAGTCGTCGAGCGCGGCGACCACCGAAGGCAGTGGCGGAAACGGGTTTTCGCTCAAGCTCAGGTCGTAGCGGATGGTGTCCGCGCCGTGCGGGTCGACGGTGGCGGGATAGTCCGCCACCTCGGAACCGCGCAATCCCGTCGGCCAGGACACCGGCGCCACGATCCGCGCCGCGGGACGCCTGTGCTCGCCCGCACCGGGGCGGGTCATCGGGCCGCGCCCCAGCGGACGGCCGCCGCCCCCGCGAAGTCCCCGGCGTGCGCGAACGCCGCCATCAGCACCACCGAGCCGTTGCGCAGCCGCCCGGCCCGGTTCTCGGCGTCCAGGGTCACGGGAATGCCTGCGGCGAACAGGTTTCCGCAGCTGTCGAAGGTGTCCGGGTGCCGTTCGGGCGGCAGTTCCATCGCCTCGTTCCAGTTGCGCAGGAACAGCCGGTTGGGCTGGTTGGTGACGAAGGTGTCGATATCGCGGGACTTCACCCCGATGCGCCGGCACACCGCGTGCGCCACCTCGGGCACCAGCCGGTTGCCGCGCGTCATCACCTTGGCCACCTTGGATTCGGTGAAGGTGACGCAGCCCTGGCCCTCGCCCGGCTCCCAGTACTTGCGTTCGCCGTTGGTGCTGAACTCCATGTCGCCCGCGAACTCCGGATAGGTGCGGCACTCGATATCGAGGATCGGCGCGGAGCTGTTCTTCACGAGCAGCCCGACCCCGCAGCCGTCGCCGGGGACGGGGGCCTGCGCGAGCCCGCGGATATCGGGCTGGGTGAACACCGGGCCCGCGCAGTTCTGGGTGCAGGCGATGAGCGCGGTGCGGGCGTCGGTCGTCTGCAGGATCATGCGGGCCATCCACATCATGTGGACGAAGGCCGCGCAGCCGCCGTTGTGGATGTCGAACACCCAGCGCGGCTTCATATTCAGCCGGCGCGCCACCTCCGGCCCGGCGCCCAGCACCGGATTGTCGGGCAGCTGGGTGTGGGTGAGCAGGATGTCGACATTCGAGATCTCCTGTGCCCCATGGCGTTCGATCAGGGGTGCGACGGCTCGCTCCACCATGTCCACGGCGGTCTCGTCGCGGCCGATGTGATGGCGTCCCCTGGGGGCCCGGAACATGACGTTCCTGGCCATCCGGTCCGAGCGGGAGAACTGGGTGAAGTACTCGGTGCCGACCGGGTCACCGGGCAGGTAACCGGCGACATCGACCAGGCTGACGGGCGGCGCCGTCCGGAGGGCGGGGTCGGTGAAGTCCATGGCGCTCAGCTCACTTCTCTTCCGGGGGATTCAGCATCCAGTCGGGCTTGATGGGCAGCCCGTGCGAGGCGCGGTATTCCGCGATGGCCCTGAGGTTGTCGAGCTCCAATTGGTGCCCGGCGGAGAACATCTCCCAGAAGTCGCCCACCCACACCTTGCGTTTGTCCGGCGCGGTGTCCTTGTAGGGGTTCTCGTCATAGAACGGGTGGTGGCAGTTCGTCCACAGCACCACCGAACCAGGCTTGTCGAACACCACCTGGGCGTCGATCACCCGCATCAGGTAGACCATCCACAGGTGGTCGCTCTGGTCCCAGGCGCAGTGGTAGTCCACCGTCATGGCGTCGGGATTGGCGACGGTGCGGGTGTAGATCCTGGTGCTGTCGCCCAGCCGATCGTGCGACACCCACAGCCCGGGCTCCGCGGTCTCGGTGAATCCGCGCAGGCTGTAGGTCCATTCCTCCAGGCACCGGGTGTCGGCGAGGTACTCGTACAGCTCCCGCGGCGGGGCCGCGATGAACCCCTGGACCGGGCAGAAGTCGCCGAAGATCTGGTCGTGCGGATACACCGATCGCAGCATGTCCAGGATGATCGGGGTGGTGGCCTCGCGATCGGAGTTCTCGATGCGCAGCAGGCCGGGCAGGACGGCATCCGGAATGTCACTGAGGGCGGGCAGGGCGCTGGTGGTCACGGGTTACCTCCTGGGTGGCGTCAGGAACGGTGTGAACGGCGGGATTTCGTCGGGATCGCAGTCGATCGCGACGAACGACGGTCCCGGGCGGTCGGCGCAGTGCCGCAGTGCCGCGGCGAGCTCGGCCCGGTTCTCCGGTGCATGGGTGCACAGATCCGGGAACATGGCGGCCATCCCTGCGCCCGGATACGCGGGACGAAACCTGTTGAAGCTGTAGCGATCCCCGTAGTACAGCTGCTCGCGCGTGACGCACATGGCGTGCGCGTTGTTGTTGAGGACGATGAAGGTGATCGGCAGCCGGTGTTCGACCGCGGTGTGAATCTCCATGCCGTGCATGAAGAATGCTCCGTCGCCCGCGATGACGTAGGTGCGCCGCTGCCCGCCGGCCGGGTGGCGGTGCCGGGCGAAGGCCGAGCCGATCCCGGCCCCGAAGGCATAGCCCATGCCGCCCATGCCGAGCGCCACCGTGAAGCGCCCGTGCCGCGGCAGCCGCAGGTGGTGCACCACGGCCGCACCGGTATTGCCGGCGTCGGCGAAGACGTCCGAACCCGCGGGCAGCGCGTCGTTGATGCTGTCCACCACCTCGCGATAGCGCAGCCCGGGACCGTCGGAGGGTGGCACCGGCAGCGGGGTCAGGGTGGGCTCGCCGGACGGGTGCGGGCGCAGCGGGATGATCCGCGCCCCGGTTTCGCCGTCGCCGGAATCCAATTCGCCGATCAGCTCGGCGAGGGTCTCGGCCAGGTCGTTGCTGTGCGCGTGCCCGGCGGGCAGGAACGGCGGCAGCGCGCCGATGCTGGCCAGCGGCACCGCCGCGAGCGCGTCCTCCATCCCGGCACGGGCGGTCACAGGCATGCGGGTCCCGATCAGCAGGCACAGCTCCGCGCCGCGCAGGGCGTCGAGCAGCTCGGGATTGCCCATGCTCCCCGCGACGCCGCAGCAGCCGGGGTCCGCGTGGTGGTAGACGTCCTTGGCGTCGGGCGCGACCCCGACGGCGGCGTCCACGGCGGCGGCGAAGGCGGCCAGCTCGTCGCGGGCGTCGTCGCGGGCCACCTGGTCCCCGGCGATGATCACGATCTTGCCGACCGCCCGGGCGCCGCGCACGGCGTGCAGCACCCGCCACAGGTTCTCGATGTCGCGGCGGTAGGGGCGCGCGGGCGGCACGAAATCCGGGGCGACCAGGTCGGCCTGCTGAATGTCCTTGGGCAGCAACAGCACCGCGGGCCCGCCCCGGCGGGCGGCGGAGACCGCGCGGGCGAGGTGAGCGGGCAGGTCGGCGGGGGCCTCGACGCGGGCACAGTAGTGCGAGATCGGCCTGTAGAGCGCGACCGCGTCGAAGGCGCCGGCCTGCCCACTCGTGTCCTGGAAGGCGCCCTTGCCCTCCAGGACGGTCGGGGGCTGCCCGATCAGCGCGAGCACCGGCACCCGGGAGGCGAACGATTCGGCCAGCCCGGCGACGAGGTTCACGGCGCCGCCGCCGGAGGTCGCGCACACGACACCGAGGCCGGAGGTCGAACGCGCATACCCGTCGGCCATGGTGGCCGCACCGAACTCGTGCTTGGCCACCACGGCGGTGATCAGATCCCGATGATCGAAAGCCGCGTCGTAGAGGTCTTCGATGTTTGCTCCGTCGACGCCGAACAGGTGCCGTACGCCCAGCGCCGATACCGCCCTGACCAGCTGGTCAGCGACCCGTGTGCCGCTATGCATGGGCGCGTCCTTTCCGGTGGCAGCCACCGGTGCCCGAGTGCCTTCAACCGGGATACGGATGCGGGTCGTCAGCGGTTCAATCACCGCGTTTCGCGACAGGTCTTGCCGTGTATGTATACGTCTACGTATAGTTGGTGCATGCCGAACAAGACGATTTACGTATCCGATGATGACCTGAAGCTGTTTCAGCGCGCGCAGGAGCTGGTGGGGGGCAATCTGTCGGGCGCGATCGTGACGGCACTGCGGCGCTTCATCGAGCTCGAGGAGGGCCGGCAACAGGGCTACGACGAGGTGGTCCTGAAGGTGGGCAAGGACGGCACCCGGCAGGTCCGGTTCTCCGGCACCCTGCTCACCCACTGGCACCAGATGGCCAACGAGCGCATCGAGGACATCCGGGTGTACCGCACCCGCAAAGGCGCGTATGCGGTGCACAGCCACTTCTCCAACTGGTCGGAGTTCCCGACCGACACCAATTGGCGCCAGTGGCGTCGCTTCCTCGGTCTGGGCGAACAGGATTGGGGCGATTTCACCCTCGAGGTCTACGACACCATCCAGGACCTGGAGGGCAAGATTCCCGATCGCCTCTACGCCCGCGTCGTGGACGCCACCGAGCACTCGCAGGTCGAGGACCTCGATATCTGATCGAAAAACCCGGTAGCACAACTGAATAACCGACCCGAAGAAACTTTGATCGCAAGCCTCGGCGGTCACGGCCTGGATGACGTATGCATTCATGCCTATCTATTGATGAGAGGGGAGACATGTACAACGACCCTGCACCGGCAGCCATCGCGGTCACCGGCCTCTGCAAATCCTTCGGTGAGCACATCGTGCTCGACCGCATCGACTTCACCGTCCCGGAGGGCAGCGTCTTCTCGCTGCTCGGCCCCAATGGCGCGGGCAAGACCACCACGGTCGAGATCCTGTCCACCCTGAAACGCGCCGATGGCGGCGAGATCAGTGTCGGCGGTTTCGATCCCGCCACCCAGCCCGACGGCGTCCGCTCGATCATCGGGGTCACCGGCCAGTTCTCGGCCGTGGACGAACTGCTCACCGGCCGCGAGAACCTCATACTCATGGGCGATCTGCACCACCTGCCGCGTGCCGAAAGCCGCAGGCTGGCAGCGGAACTGCTGGCCACCTTCGATCTGGAGGAGGCCGCCGACAAGATCGCCTCGAGCTACTCCGGCGGCATGACCCGCCGCCTGGACCTGGCCATGACCCTGGTCGGCGATCCGCGCATCATCTTCCTCGACGAGCCCACCGTGGGCCTGGATCCGCGCAGCCGCCGCGGCATGTGGGACATCATCCGCGACCTCACCGCCCGGGGCGTCACCATCTTCCTCACCACCCAGTACCTGGAAGAGGCCGACCAGCTGGCCGACCGCATCGCCGTGCTGCACCAGGGGCAACTGGTCGCCCAGGGCACCGCCGATCAGCTCAAGCGCATGGTGCCCGGCGGCTACATCCGCCTGGACTTCGGCGACCGGGCCGAATTCGAATCCGCCGCACGGCTTTTCGGTGATGCCGCGCAGGTCAACGGTGACCTCACGCTGGCCGTTCCGAGCGACGGCGCGGTGCGCTCGGTCCGCGAGGTGATCGACCGCCTCGACGCGGCCCGGGTGGAACCCGCGGGCCTGTCCGTGCACACCCCCGACCTCGACGACGTCTTCCTGGCCCTCACCGGCGGCCACGCTCCGGAGAAGGAGACCTCCAAATGACGACTCTGACCTCGTCGTTCGCCGACTCGAAGACCATGCTGCGCCGGAACCTGGTGCACGCCAAGCGGTATCCGGGCATGACCTTCTCCCTGATCGTCATGCCGGTGTTCCTGCTGCTGCTGTTCAACTACGTGTTCGGCGGTGCGCTGAAGTCGGCCACCGGCGGCCGGTACATCGACTACCTGACGCCCGGGATGATGCTCATCATCCCGGCGTACATGGTCGCGGGCGTCGCGGTCGGCATGGCCACCGATATGACCAAGGGCATCATCAATCGCTTTCGCACCATGCACTTCTCGCACGCCTCGGTGCTCACCGGGCAGGTGGTCGGCACCCTGATCCAGGGCATGCTGGGCGTGGTCGCCATGACGCTGATGGCCGTGGCCATCGGCTTCCGGCCGCACGCCGGCGTGGTGGAATGGCTGGCGGCCCTCGGACTCATCGGCCTGACCGTCTTCGCGCTGAACTGGCTCGGCGTCGGCTTCGGCCTGATCGCCCAGACTCCGGAGAGCGCGTCCAATATGCCCATGCCGATTCTGTTCCTGCCCTTCCTGGGCAGCGGCCTGGTGCCGACCGACACGATGCCGGCCGGTGTGAAGCAGTTCGCCGAGTATCAGCCCTTCACCCCGATCACCGAGACCCTGCGCGGGCTGCTGATGGGCGGGCCGATCGGGCACAACGGCATCCTGGCCATCGGCTGGTGCGTGGTGATCGGCGTGTTCGGATACTTCTGGTCCACCACGACCTTCCGGCGCAAGACCCGGTAGTCACGGTGCCGGGCGGCGCGCTCCCAGGCGGGGCGCGCCGTTCGGGCGTGGTCAGATACCCGCTGCCAGCAGGATTTTCCCGGATCCGTTGCGAATCTCGATCGTCTTCAACTGTTCCGGCGACACCGAGGTGGTGCCGTCCGGAGTCAGCGTCTGGCCCGGCTTGACCGTCCACTCGGCGAGCTTGGACTGCACGCCGTCGTTGCGGGTCACCCACAGCGACAGCGTCCACACGTACTCCTCGTCCGAGGGCGGGTACTGGCACCACATGTCCACCCGGGTCTGGCCGTTGATCGACATCACCTTGAAGGTGGCCAGGATCGGGGTGTCGGTCTGCGGCTTCAGCGGACCCTGCGCCACCACCTGCTGCACGAAGGACGGGCCCTCGTGGTGGGCCACGGTGGCGGTCACCGGAATCGCGATGGTCACCGCGGCCGCCGCCGCCGCCACTGCTCCGGCGATCGCTTCCCATCGCCCCCGGCGCCGCCGTTTGGCGGTCCGCGCCGCCAGGGCCGGCAGCAACCGCTCGGGCGGCGGCGGCACGGTGGAGGGCGGATCGTCCTGCGCCGCAATCGACAACGCGGTCTCGGCATCCACCATGGCCAGCAGGCCGGGTAGACCGGCCAGTTTCGACACGGCCGCGCGGCAGGACTCACATCCGGTCAGATGCTCCTCGTACTCGCGGCGGTCGTCCCGGGCGAGAGCGCCGAGCACATACGCGCCGTCCCAGGTGGTGTAGCCATTGCACAGTTCATGGCCCTCGGTCATCTCGTCACCCCCATTTCCTGCAACACCAATCGCAATGCCCGCATGCCGTAGTGCATCCGGGACTTGACCGTGCCCTCCGGGATCTCCAGTTCCTCCGCGATCTGATGCGTGGACAGGCCCCGGTAGTAGGCACGGACGATTACGTCACGGTGATCGATGCTCAGCCGCGCCAGCGCATCCGCCACCAGCCACCCGTCCAGCGCCCGATCCGTCTTGTCCGGTTCGGGTACCTCCGGCGGGTGATCGGTGCGGAATTCGCGCCGGCTTCGCGCGCTGCGATGCTCGTCCACAGCGAGATTACGGGCGACCGTGAACAGCCAGGCCCGCGCCGAACTGGTGGACTGGTCCAGCACATTGGGCCGCTGCCAGGCGCGCAGCAGGGTCTCCTGCACGATGTCCTCGGCCCGGCCCGGATCTCCGACCAACCCGTAGGTGTACCGCCACAGCGCTGCCGCGTGCTCGTCGTACAGCGCGCGGAGCAGGGCCGCCTGGTCCTCCGGCATCGCTCACCTCCGCATCGATCACGACACAGATGTCCCGGCGGTTCAGTTGCGTTCGAGCTCGATGGGATGGGTGGCCAGCAGGGACAGCGGCAGCGGCTGGCGGCGCAGGACCTGGGCCCAGAGGTCGACGCGGCCCGCCAGCGGGTCGGAGGGCAGGGCGGACAGGACGATCCAGTCGCCGCGATCCAGTTCGCCTTCCAGCTGCCCGAAGGTCCAGCCGGCGTAGCCCGCGAAGACCCGGATGCCCTCCACCAGACCCTCGATGCGGTCCGGATCGGAATCCAGGTCCACCAGGGCCACCCGGCCGTCCACCCGGCGCACGCCGGACAGCCCGGCGATGGACGCCCCCACCTTGACGGTGGCCAGGCACAGCGCCGCATCGCGTTTCACCGGGCCCCCGATGTAGAGCGCACGCGGGCCGGCGGCCAGCTCCGACCAGTTGGGGAGCACGTCGTGCAGGGCGGTGTCACTGGGCTTGTTGAGGACCACGCCCCAGGTGCCGCCGTCATTGTGTTCGAGGATGTAGACCACCGACCGCCGGAACGACGGCTCGGTCAGATCGGTCGCGGACACCAGCAGGGTCCCTGGTCGAACCACCTGGTCCTCATGCCGGAATTCGCGTCGAGAACGGTCACCGTGTTCCTCTGCGCGTGCCACTCAGCCATCATCGCACTGAGACAGACCAATTGCGTTGCATAATTTGCCGCTTATTCATTTGTGCCGCTGCGAGCCGCGAAAAACATGTCCGGCATACCTTGCGGTTCGTAGCTAGGGTGGGCGCTATGGAACGCCCCGAAGTCGTCCTCGAGAACAGCGACGCGGTCTACGACTTCTATCGTGACCACCAGCAGAACCTGCTGAAGGCGCGGGCGGCCTACTGGCTACTGGGTCGTCGCTATCGGCCCCGGGTGACCTACGCGGACGGAGCGCGGGACCGGCTGCGGGAGTTCATCTCCCAGCGGCGACCGCTGCTCATCGCGGTGAACCACCTCTCCCAGCTGGATCCGTACACCGTCGGCGCCGCAGCCTGGCGCAGCGCGCTGCGGCCGGTCATCGGGCACACCCGGGTGCTGGCCAAGGACGAGCTGTTCACCGAGACCAAGCTGCGCGAGCGCATCGACATGATGGGCGGCATCCCGGTGTTCCGGGGCAAGGACCACGGCCTGCGCGCGGTGAACGCGGCCGGGCAGCGCATGATCGACATCTGCGCCGAGCGCATGGCGCGCGGTGACGGGGTGGCGGTGTTCCCGGAGGGCACCTGCAACGACGTGGACCCCACCCAGGTGCAGACGGTCGGAACCGGCATCGGGCACATCGCCTTCCGGGCCAGGAAGCTCGGGGCGGAACCGGTGCTGGTGAGCCTGGGTCTGAGTTACGGCCCGCGGCTGGATCCCAGGGTGGAACCCACCAAGGAGGAGGCCCGCTCGGCCAGCTTCTATTTCGGCATGCCGGTGGCGGAGCTGCCCACCAAACCCGCCGAGATCACGCGGGTGGTGCGCGAAGAACTGCAGAACGCGCTGGACGGTGCGGTCAAGGCGTACTGACCGGCGGTGCCGTCGAGGAGTGCCGACCGGCGGTGCCGTCGAGGAGTACTGACCAGCGGTCACTGCTGGGGCAGGCCCAGCCTTTCCCTCGACCACTGCGGCACCAAAGCCAGGTACTCGGGCCGGGATTCGACGAAGTGATGCACCATCGGGCACAGCGGCAGGATCCCGAACCCGTCGTCGCGGGACTGGTCCAGCGCGCCCTGCACGATCTTGCGCCCGTACCCCAGGCCCTCGAACTGCGGGTAGACCTCGGTGTGCACGAAGGCCCGCTCGTTGGCGGTGTCCTGATAGGCCGCGACCCCGGCGAGGTATCCGTCGACGTACAACTCGAATCGATCCAGTGTGGCGTTCTTGCGGACCTCGACCGACTCACTCGACATGGATGCGACGTTAGTTCTCCAGTGACGGCTATTTGTCCCTTTGGCCGAACGGTGGCGTCCGGCGTGTCGCTTCCCACATCGGAGATCAAAATGTAGGGATGACGAACCCACCCCTGCGCCGGGTGCTGCTGGCCCCGGACAAGTTCAAGGGCTCCCTGAGCGCCACCCAGGTGGCGGACGCGCTGGCCGCGGGGATCACCCGCGCCGCCCCCGGCGCCGCGGTGCGGCGGACACCCGTCGCCGACGGCGGGGACGGGACGGTCGACGCCTTCGTGGCGGCGGGCTGGGAACGGGTGGAGGTCGAGAGTTACGGGCCGACGCTCGCGCCGGTGACCACCTCGTACGCGGTCCGCGGGCGGGTGGCCGTGGTGGAGCTGGCCGCGGTCAGCGGCCTCGCGGAACTCCCCGGCGGACAGCCCGATCCGCTGCACGCCAGCACCTACGGGGTGGGGGACGTGATCGGGGACGCGCTCGATCGGGGAGCGCGCGACATCGTGCTCGGGCTGGGCGGGAGCGCCTCGACCGACGGCGGGGCGGGTCTGCTGCAGGCGCTCGGACTGCGCATCCTCGACGCCGACGGGAACGAATTGCCCTGCGGCGGAGCGGCACTCGCGCGCGCGGTGCGGGTGGATCGCGACGATCTGCACCCCGGGCTGGCCGATGCGACGGTGACGCTGGCCAGCGATGTGGACAACCCGCTGCTCGGCGCGGATGGCGCGGCCGCGATCTACGCGCCGCAGAAGGGCGCGGATCCCGGGCAGGTCGCCACTCTCGAAGCGGCACTGAAGAATTGGGCCGCCGTGCTGGGCCCGGAATGGGCCGACAAACCGGGTGCGGGCGCGGCGGGTGGCACCGGTTTCGGGGCGCTGGCGGCGCTGGGCGCGCGGATGCGCTCGGGCATCGAGCTGGTTCTCGACCTGATCGATTTCCGGGCCCGGCTCGCGGACGCGGATCTGGTCGTCACCGGGGAAGGCTCGCTGGACACCCAGAGCCTGTCCGGCAAGGCCCCGATCGGGGTCTGTCGCGCGGCGCTGGCGGCGGGCGTCCCGGTGGTCGCGGTGGCGGGCCGGGTGCTGCTCACCCCGGAGCAGGTGCGGGAGGCCGGATTCGCCACCGCCCACGCATTGTCCGCGCTGGAGCCCGATCCGGCCCGCAGCATGGCGAACGCCGCCGCCCTGCTGGAACGGATCGGGGAGCGGATCGCGGAGTCCTAGGTGGCCGGGGTGAGCGCGCGGCCGGGGATCCGGTTCCGATTGCGGTCGCCCCACTCCTCCAGCGGCCGCAGCGCCGCGCTGAGTTCCCAGCCCAGCTCGGTGAGCGAATACTCCACGCGCGGCGGCACTTCCGGGTAGATCTCGCGGTGCACGATGCCGCTGGCCTCCAGCTGCCGCAGGTTCTCCGCGAGCACCTTCTCGCTGACACCGGTCAGCAGCCGCCGGATCTGCCCGAACCGCTGCGGTCCCTCGGCCAGCACCCACATCAGGTGCATCTTCCATTTGCCGCCGACCGCCTCGATGGCCACGGACATGCCGCACACCTCGTGATCCGCGTCACCGCCGATACTCATCGTGCCCTCCTGACCAGATTTCGAACCTCGGGGTAAGCAACCCCACCCACCGGTGCGGTCTTCCCGAGGCTACCGATCCCGGCCACCATCGATTCCGGCGCGCCAGTTCCGAACAGCCGAAATCGAAGGGGATACACCATGTCTGATCTGCGTCGATCGGTCACCGTCATCGGTCTGGGCCCGATGGGACGGGCCATGGTCGCAGCGTTCCTGCAGGCCGGAGTCGAGGTCACGGTCTGGAACCGCAGTCCGGAGAAGGCCGACGCCATGGTCGAGCTCGGCGCCCGGCGGGCCGCCACGGTCGCCGAGGCGCTCGATGCCAATGCGGTGGCCGTGCTCAGCCTCACCCACTACGCCGCCATGTACGACGTGCTGGGTCCGGCCGCGGATCACCTGCGCGGCAAGGTGATCGCCAATCTCTCCTCGGATTCGCCCGAGCAGGCCCGCCGGGGTGCGGCGTGGTTGCGGCAGCGCGGCGCCGAATTCCTTTCCGGCGGCGTGATGTCGGCGGGCGACAATATCGAACACCCGGCGTCCTACATCTTCTACAGCGGCCCGCGTACGGTCTTCGACGCGCACGCCGAACTGCTGCGCCCGCTGAGCCCGCAGGAGTATCTGGGCCCGGATGACGGTCTGGCGCAGGTCTTCTACCAGGGCCTGCTCACCATCTTCCATCCCTGGCTGCTGGCCTTCGACCAGGCCACGGCCATGATCGCGCGCTCCGGCCACGACATCGCGCAGTTCGTGCCGTTCGCGGTGCGCTCCAGCGCCGCCTTCCCGTACTTCATGGAGCAGTTCTCGATGGAGAACCAGAACGGCGGCTGGGCCGACGTGGCCGGACTGCGCATGATGGACGCGGGCGCGCAGCACATCATCGACGCCAGTGCGGAGGTCGGCGTCGACGCCACCCTCTCGCGCACGGCGCAGGCGTTCTGGCGCCGGGCCGTCGCCGCCAGCGCGGCGGCGGGCCGGGCGGTATCGACCTTCGAACTCATGGGCACGGTCTCCGGGAACGCCTGAGCCGCACGGGAATCAGGCGGTCTCGGAGCCGATGCGAGGGAAGGGCACGGTGGAGAAGATGATCTCCACCGGCACCTCGAAGTACTGCGCGAGCCGCAGCGCCAGATGCAGGCTCGGGCTGTATTCGCCGCGTTCCAGATAGCCGACGGTCTGGTAGTGCACGCCCAGCGCCTCGGCCAGCTGCCGGCGCGAGATGCCGCGCTCGGCGCGCAGCATCGCGATCCGGTTGTAGATGACCTCGCTAGTAGGCACGCGCCATGGCCCTCTCGCGACGGGCCGCCACCGCGGCCCCGGATTCGCGACGGGCCATGCGGCGCAACACGATCGGCGCGATCAGGATGCCCGCCACCGCCCAGGCGCCCAGCACCGCCACGGTTTCCGGGTGCCGCCATGAGTGCGTCAGCTCCACCATGGCCGCGCCGTCGGGCAGCATGGCCGAACGCATGCCCAGGCCCATCCAGTAGATGGGGAACGCCTGGGCAATGGCCTGCAGCCAGCCCGGCAGGCCGGTGAGGGGATAGAAGATTCCGGAGATCGCCACCAGACCCATGATGGGGAACGAGATGAAGCCGATGCTGCGCGGGCTGTCGAACGCCGAGCCCACGATCGCGCCCAGCGGCAGACAGGCCAGCAGGCCGAGCACCAGAATGCCGATCAGCGTGGCCCAGGCGCCGACGCTGTCCAGGCTCACCCCGCCGATGGTGAGCAGCCCGAACCCGAGGATCAGCGCCACCTGGACCACGGTGACGCCGGAGACCGCGACGATCTTGCCGATCAGGTAGCCCAGCATGCCGTTGGGGGTCGCCTTGGCGCGCAGCAGGGTTCCGTCCTCGCGATCCATGGCCAGGCCCTGTGCCACGCCGAACATGCCGGTGAACGCCACCAGCATGCCGAGCACGCTGGGCAGCGCCAGCGCGCCCAGGCCGACGCCGCTGCCCTGGAAGTCGCCGTGGCGCATGAAGAACACCGCGATCATGGTGGCCACGGGCCAGAAGAACTGCGAGAAGATGTCCATCCCATTGGTGAGGGTCTGGATCAGCTCGATGCGGCCGCGCCGGAAACCGGCCCGCACCGCGACGGTCGTCGGATTCATCGGACCTCCTCCAGGCTGCGCAGTTCGGTGTCGCCCTGGCCGGATTCGAAGCGCTGTACCAGGGTCATGTAGGTGTCCTCGAGCGAGGCGCGCCGCACCTCCAGCTCCTCGACCGACTCGCCGAACTGCTGGAACAGCTCGTAGACGAACTTGGTGGACTCGGTGGTGGTGTGCACGAAGCGCTGCCCGTCCCGGGTCCATTTCACCTCGGCCTCACCGGCGATGCGCCGGGAGAGCTGATCGGCCGACCCGTCGGCGATGATGCGCCCGCCGGCCAGGATGAGGATGCGGTCGGCCAGCTTCTCCGCCTCGTCCAGGTCGTGGGTGGTGAGCAGGATGGTGGTGTGGTCGTCGTCGGCGAGCCGGTGCACCAGGTCGTGGAATTCGCGGCGGGCCCGCGGATCGAAACCCGCGGTCGGCTCGTCCAGGAACAGCAGTTCCGGGCGGCCGACAATGCCGATGGCCACGTCCAGGCGGCGGCGCTGGCCGCCGGAGAGGGTCATCACCTTGGCGTCCGCGTGCTCGGTGAGGCCCACCGCGGCGATGAGTTCGTCTGTGTCCCAAGGCCGTTGGATGTCGGCCGTGGCATAGGGCGCGTAGAACATGCCCAGGTAGTCCAGCAGTTCCCGCACCCGCCACTTGCCGTGATCGCGCCAGGACTGCAGCACCACGCCCAGCCGGGCCCGCCAGGCCTCGTCGCCGTGCGCGGGGTCCGCGCCGAGCACCTCGACCCGGCCCGCCGAGCGCATGCGGAAGCCCTCCAGGATCTCGATGGTGGTGGTCTTGCCCGCGCCGTTCGGGCCGAGCAGCGTCAGCACCTCGCCGCGGTGGGCCTGGAAGCTGACGTCCTGCAGGACATCGCGGGTGCCGTAGCGCATCCGCAGATTCTCGACGTCGAGTACGACGCCCTCACCGACCGACATGTCACCCCTCCGTAGTAGAAGCCGGATCGGATGTAGCATACCTACTACATTTTGGGGTGGACAAGCTATTTCTCGTGCACGAAAACGGGCCCGGCTCCAAGCGAGCCGGGCCCTCTTTCGTGAGGCGACAACTGATTTCGTGAGATGCGGGTAACTCGCCGGGTACGTCCAGAATCGGTTCGGCTCCCAACCGCCGGCACGCGTGCCCAACGGTGAACGGCTCTCGGCCGTGCGCCGAAGTTACGGGGAGGCGGGGGAGCGGCGGATCAAGAATTCGATCGCGGCCGCGTAACCCTGGATGCCCATCCCCGCGATCACCGCGGTGGCGATGGGGGAGACGTAGGAGTGATGCCGGAACTCCTCGCGGGCATGCACATTGCTGATGTGCACCTCCACGATCGGCACCTCCGGAATCACCAGCGCGTCGCGCAGCGCCACCGAGGTGTGGGTGAACCCGCCCGGATTGATGACGATGCCCGCCTCCACCCCGCGCGCGGCGTGGATCCGGTCGATCAGCGCGCCTTCGTGATTGGACTGGAACGCCACGATCTCCCGGTCGAACCGCGCCGCGGTCTTGCGGCACAGTTCCACCACGTCGTCCAGGGTGTCGGCCCCGTACACCTCGGGCTGGCGGGTGCCGAGCATGTTCAGGTTCGGGCCGTTGAGCACCAGGATCGGACCGGAAGCAGCCATGCGCCCACTGTATTAGAGGCCGCTCGGTCCCTCTGTGCGCAGGTCGTCGACTTTGCGCATGGCCGTGCGCAATTCCTCGAGCCACTCCTCGGCGTGCTTACCGGCCAGCTTGACCGTCCAGGCCAGCGCGTCGGAGCGGGAGCGGGCCACGCCGGCGTCGACGAGGGTGTCGAGCACCTTGCGTTCGGGCTGGCGCAACCGGGTCATGACCGGAACGGCCAGGTGGGTGAACATGATTCGCTCGCCGTCCACCAGCACGCCCCAGGCGACATTGCGGCCGTAGCGGACCTGGGCCTCCTGGGCGATCTGCATGCGGGCGGGGCGGGTGGTCTCCCGGAAGCGGGCGATGATGCCCTCGCGGGTGGCCTGCGGGACGGCGGCCGGTGCCGCGTCCTCGGCGGGAGCGTCGTCGCCCGGGGCGGGTTCGGCTGGGGGGAGGGGGAGTTCGCCGAGGACGACGATTTCGTCGCGATCGACTTCGAGGGTTGCTGGACCGGTGAACCAGTCCGCTGGCAATCTTCCAGCGAACCAGGCGGGAGCGTCCGAGGCGTCGGGAAGGTCGGCCTGCTGCCAGCCGCCGGTGCGCCCGAAAACGTGTCCACGATGTCCGTGTCTCATGTTGGTCACACTCACTTACTGCGAGAAGTTGTAATGCTGATTACAACGTTACGTCGTTTCAGCGGGAGTGGGTTCTGCTCTGGGAGAACGATGTTCGGCGGCTTCGCCGAGGCCGGCCCGCAACGCTGTCACCAGTAAGAACCGAACGGTCTGCCGAGTCTTGAATACGCCAGGGGATGTAACCGACCGGTGATCATGTAAGTGGTCACTGCTGACCGATTTCGGCACTATGGTGGTGCTCGATGCAAGTGCGCCTGGTGGGATGGTGAAGTCGCGGGCGTTCGCCGCGCGGTACCGTGGACCTGTTGCTGATGTGGCCAGAGTGAAGAGTGGGCGATATGGATGTGTGGGGATCCCGCCGCTTCCGGGTACGGGGTGCGATCGCACTCGCGGGTGTGGCAGCCGTCGCGATCGCGATGGGGTCATGTGGTTTTCGGGAGCGGTCGACGGGTGCGGAGGCGGTGGTCGAACGGTTCGCCACGCTGATCGACAAGAAGGACTATGACGGGGCGTCGCGGCTGACTTCCTACCCGGCGGGTGCGTCGGCAACGCTGAAGCAAGTCTTCGAGGGACTCGACCCGGGCAAGCCCGACTACCACGTGACCCAGTTCACCGGACTGAACGGTACGACCGGACTCTTCTCCATGACCGGCGCCTGGAACTTCGGCGACAAGCGGGACTGGAAATACGACCTACAGGGTACGGTGCGCAAACTCAGTGTGGGCTGGCGTATCTCGTGGGATCCGGCCATGGTCATGCCGCAGCTGGACGCCAAGCGCAGCGCCAAGCTGGTGCGCACCTTCGCCACCCCCTCACCGCGGGTGAACGACATTGTCGGCCAGCCGCTCATGACCGAGCAGACCATCAATGTGGTCCAGCTGGACCCGGCCAAGATCACCGACCCGGTCGCCTCCACCAACGCGCTGGCCGCCGCCATCGCCCCGGTCGCGCCGCTCATCGACGGACCGTCGCTGATGCAGCAGCTCGCGGCCTCGCAGGGCAAACCCTTCGTCGCGGTCAACCTGCGCGACGGTGACTTCGCCATCCTCGAGCCGCGCATGGCCCCGATCCCGGGTGTGGTGCTGCTGAAGCAGCCCAAGCTCATCTCCGCGGACCGCCGGGTCTGGTCGCCCATGCTCGACGCGCTGACCAAGGTGTGGCAGGACGATCGCGACGCGCACTCCGGCTGGGGTGTGCAATTGTTCGAGCCCGACGGCAGTTTCGTCACCCAGCTGGCCGGCGAGCAGGGCCCGCCCGGACCCGACATTCCGGCGACCATGGACCAGCGCCTGCAGCGCGCCGCCGAGGACGCCGCGGTGAGCACCGGCTCGCCCACCTCCATCGTGGCCATCCAGCCCTCCAGCGGGGCCCTGGTCGCGGTGGCGCAGAACAGTCAGGCCAGCGAGCACGGCAATATCGCCTTCACCGGGCAGTACCCGGTCGGCGGCATGATCGAGCTGTTCAAGAACGTCGCCGCGGTGACCAAACACAAAGCGCCGCAGGATGTCTCGGTCGGCGACGCGGCGGACGCGGCCAGTCTGCTCGGCATCGGCATCGACTTCAAGGTGCCCGGCCTCGACGAGACCACCGGCCGGCTGCCCACCGGCAAGAACGCCGCCGAGAACGTGGGCCGCGGCAATGCCGCCGACTCGCTGCTGGCCAGCCCGTGGGGCATGGCCATCGCGGCGGCCGCCATCGCCAAGGGCCAGGTGCCCAAGCCGATGATCACCATCGGCCAGCCCGCCACCACCGAGGCCGACCTGGCCGCACTGCCCGGCGAGGCCACCGACCGGCTGCGCGGCATGCTGCACGATGGCGTCGGCGCGCCGGAGATGGCCAGCCTCAACAGGTATCGCGATGTGCAGGCCTACGGGGCCACCACCGGCAACAACGCCTGGCTCATCGCCACCATGGGAGACCTGGCCTTCGCCATCCACATCGACGATCCGGACAGCGGGGATCTCACCGCGCGGGTGGCGGCGCGCCTGCTGCAGTCGCTGGCCTCGCCCGACTAGCGAGAGCGCAGTACCCGCAACGTCAACGAGAGCGCAGCACCTGCACGGCGGCGCGCCAGCCGATCAGGAACAGGGCCAGGAAGGTCGCTGCCACCAGGAAGAAGCTGACGGCGAGTCCCTGACTGGACACGGCACGTAGCAGCATGCCGCCGACCAGGGTGCTCAGCCACACGATCACGCCGGTCGGCCACACCGCGCGGCCGTCGAAACGTCGTGCCGCGCGCACACCTTCCCGGCCCGTCGCCACCGCCAGCGCGATCACCCAGCCCAGCAGCAACCCCGTGCCGAACGGCCAGACGGTGCGCAGCAGACCCGCGCCGATCGCCTCGTCGTGACTGCGCCGCCCGATCGCGCAGAACACGACCACGAGGGCGACATCGACGACGAGGGGCACGAGTTTCTTCACGCGGCACAGGGTATCGGGCGTCCCGGGGACGCCTGTGCAGGGACACTCCACCCTGGCCGGTCACGCCGGAGGGGGCGGGTCAGGCCGACGCCGCGTCCGGATCGGCCGGCGGATTGGGCCGGCGCCGGTCGGTGACCAGCGAATTGCCGCGCTCCTCGAATTCCTTCTCGAGCTCGGCGTCGTCGGCCTGCGGCTTGCGGTACAGGAAGAGGAAGACGATCCAGCCGACGATCGCCACCAGGATGAAGCTGATCAGCCGGTAGAGGAACGCCGCCGCCACGGCCTGTGCGGCCGGCAGCCCGGCCGCCGCGGTCAGCGAATAGATGAGGGTGGCGTCCACATAGACGATGCCGCCCGGCGCCAAAGGGATGGTGCCCACGGCCTTTCCGGCCGCGAAGGCCAGCATGAGCCCGGCCCAGTGCGGATCCGCGCCCACCGCGTAGCAGGCGAAACCCAGGCAGGCCACATCGGCGAACCGGTGCACGAGCGCCCACACCACCACCCACGCGCCATCCCGTTTGCCCAGATCCACCGACTCCAGCTGGGTCAGGATCTCGGCCACCTTCTCCATGCCGGCGTCGGCGGGCCTGCGCCGAATCCGATTGACCAGGTGCAGGATTCGCTGCGCCAGCGCCTGCACCCCGCCGGGGTGGCGGGAGACGTAGTTGAAGGTCCAGATCAGCAGGGCGACGGTGCCCAGCGTCAGGATCACCTTGCCGGGGCCGACCCGGTCCCCGGACAGCACCGCGCCGAACAGGCCCAGCAGCGTCAGCCCGGCCGCCGCGATCACGCCCGACATCACCAGCTGCCAGGACGCCACGATCGGGCTGGCGCCCCAGCGCCGGGTCTGCCGGTAGGTGAAGGCCGCCGAGAACACCTGGCCCGCGGGCAGCGTCAGCGACATGCCGGTGGAGCCGTACACCACCGACACCGATTTCCGCTGGCTCACCTCGACGCCGCCGGCGTGCAGCAGCTGTTTCTGGATGCGGCCGAAGCCACTCATGGAAAACGCCGCCATGACGATGCAGGCGGCGACCCATCCCCAGTGGATTTCGCTGAGGTTCTTCCAGGATTCGTGCAGGCGCGGATATAGATATATGCCTTCGGAAATCAGCAACGCCGCCAGCGCGGCGCCGAGAACCCATTTGGCCCACCAGAACCTGCCACGGTGCTCGTCATCCGCGGGCGGCGCAGGATCGCCGGCCAGCTCACCATGGGCCGTCACGCCGTCAGCCTAACGAACTCGCCGCCGCCTCGTCTGCATCAGCCGGGTCGATGCTTTCCCGCGGCCAGGCCAGCCGGGTTTTCCGGCGGCGCCCGCGCAGTTGCACCTCCTCGCCGGTCTGCCAATGCCGCTGCTCGTTCTCATCGGCGAAAAACAGTGCGCTCGACGAGGTCAGGACGCGTTCCGGGCGATCCTTGGCGAGTTCGGTCAGGCGCGACGCCTCGTTCACCGGATCACCGATCACGGTGTATTCGAAACGATTTGCGCCACCGATATTCCCGGCCACCGCCAGCCCCGCGGAGACGCCGATTCCGATATCCAGCCCGGCCACCTCGCGCAGGGCTTCGCGCAGCTCACGGGCCGCGGCGAGGGCCGCGGTCGGTGCGTCGGGGCGGTCCAGCGGGGCGCCGAAGATGGCCAGCGCGGCATCGCCCATGAATTTGTTGATGAGCCCGTGGTTGCGGTCGATGACATCCACCACCACGCGGAAGAACTCGTTGAGCAGACTGACCACTTCGGTCGGCGGGCGCTCCGCGGCGGTCGCGGTCGAACCGACCATATCCACGAACAGCACCGCCACGAATCGGGTTTCACCACCGAGTTCGGTGCCGTACTCGAGCGCTCGGCGCGCCACGTCCTCACCGACATGCTGACCGAACAATTCCTGCAGTTCCCGGCGTTTGGCGGCCTCACCCATCATTCGGTTGAAGCCAACCTGCAGCAGCCCGATTTCCGAACCGTCGAAAACTTCGACCTGCACATCCCGCGCACCCTCCTGCACGCGGTCGATGGCCTGGCTGAGCTGGCGAATCGGATCGGAAATGGAAGAGCCGGTGAGCATGGAAAGCGCCAGCGCCTGCATGATCACCACACCGCACAACAGCAGAATCGAGACGGCCAGCGATTGCGCGGAAAACTGGACGCGAGAAGAAATCTGGGTGACGCACAGCAGCACGATGGCAATCGTCGGCGCGAAGGTGCCCATGCCCCAGGTCATGGCCATCCGGGTGCCGACGCCCGCGGTCAGGGTGTGGTCGAAGGCCCCCGTGGTCAGCGCCTCGGCCGCGACCGGCCGCAGGATCCGCTCGCCCAGCATGTAGGTGAAGCCGAAAACGATGGTGGCGGCCATACATTCGGTCACGATCACCGCCGCGGCCAGCTCGGGGGTCCGCACGATGATGACCGAGGCCAGCACGCCGCCGCCGACCAGCCACAGCACCAGATGCACGATGGCCTGCCGCAGCGGGGCGTGCAGCGCCGCCATCTGCTCCTGCCGCGACGGCGGCCCGCCGCGCATCTGCCACCGCATGACCGGCCGCAGCATGAGCGCCGACGCGGTCACGCTCAGGAACCCGCCGATCACGAAGACCAGCCCCGGGATCAGCAGCCCGGTCTGCCGGGTCGCGCTGGTCCCGCCCTCCGGAACCGGCAGCCCGTACTGGATGAAGGCCCACACCAGGACAGCGCCGAAGGCGTTGGCCGCCAGCATCGAAGCCAAGTACAGCGGCCAGCGGGTATGCATGGTCTGTTTGACCGCTTCCAGGGGCGCTGACACGATCACCAATCTAGCGTTTAGATCGCCGGTACATGCCCGCGGAGGTTTCGGCCGTTAGGCTCGGCCTCGTGAGCGAGGTGCAGGCAGGGTCCGGCAGATCGAGCGAATCCGGCGTGGTGCGCCGGCGCGACGCGGAGGCGGTGCATCCCATCGTGCGGCAGACCGCCGAGTGGTGCTGGCGGTTGCTGATCATCTTCGCGGCGGTGCTCGCGGTGGCCTATCTGGCGCGGCGGCTCTCGACGGTCACCATTCCGATTTCCATCGCACTGCTGGGCGCCGCCCTGATGGCGCCGCTGGTCAATTGGATGCAGCGGTTCGGGGTGCCGCGGGCGATCGGGGTGTTCGTGGCGCTGGTGGGGGCGCTCGGTCTGCTCGCCGGAATCATGACCTTCGTCGTCGAGCAGTTCGTCTCGGGTGTGCCGCAGCTGTCGGACGAGTTCAAGACCTCCGTGCACCAGGTGCAGGACTGGCTGATCAACGGTCCGCTGCACCTGAGCAACGACCAGATCCGCAATGCGGGCGACACCATCGTCAAAACCGTCGAGTCGAACAAGGACGCGCTGACCAACGGGGCGCTCACCACCGCCACGGTCATCGGTGAATTCTTCACCGGCACGTTCCTGACCCTGTTCATCCTCATCTTCTTCCTCTACGGCGGCGACCAGATCTGGGAGTTCGTGACCCGGATCGTCCCGACCCGGCACCGGGCGAAGGTCCGTCAGGCCGGGCGGCTGGGCTTCGGCACGCTGACCGGCTTCGTCCGGGCCACCGTCATGGTGGCGGCGGTGGACGCCATCGGTATCGGCGCGGGCCTGGCCATTCTCAATGTGCCGCTGGCGCTTCCGCTGGCCTCGCTGGTCTTCATCGGTGCGTTCATCCCGATCGTGGGTTCGTTCATCGCCGGTTCGGTGGCGGTCTTCATCGCGCTCATGACCAAGGGCATCGTCACCGCGCTCATCGTGCTGGGCATCACGGTGGCGGTCATGCAGCTGGAAGGCCATGTGCTGCAACCGCTGCTGATGGGCCGCGCGGTCCGTATCCATCCGCTGGCCGTGGTGCTCGCCATCGCGGCGGGCGTGGTGCTGGCGGGTCTCGCGGGCGGTCTGCTCGCGGTGCCGTTCGTGGCGGTGCTCAATACCGCCCTGCGCTCGCTGCTGGCCGACTCGCCCGACGAGCTCTACCAGGACCTGCACACCGGCGACCCGACCAAACCCATGTTCAGCGCCGAACCCGATACTCCCGATCCGGACCGCTACAAGGTGCCGGTGCCCGTGGCCGAGGACGACCACGAGACGCCCCCGAAGCCCGCGGGCGGCAGCGGGGACGCCGGGGACTGACGGTGACCCGGGGGCAGGCGGAGCCGGATCCCGCCTGGGCGGCCACCGCGCCGCTGTGGCGGGCCGTGCAGGCGTTCCGGCTGGTCACCCTGCTGTACGCGGTGGGCCAGCAGATCGCCTCGGTGTCGTACTACAGCAATCAGCGGCTGAGCTGGGCGCTGATCGCCGTGATGGCGGTGTGGTCGGGTATCTCGGCGGTGCTGTTGTCGCAGTGGCGGATCCGGCACGAGCCGCGGGTGCGCACGGCCGTGGTGGTCGGCGACCATCTCGCGGTCATCGCCCTGATCTTCGCGACCCGGCTGGTCGCGCCCTACGACTGGTATCACCACCATCAGACCCTGCCCACCACGCTCTGGGCCGCCAATGCCGTTGTCTCCGCGGCGATTCTGTGGGGACCGTTCGGCGGCATCTGCTCGGGGCTGCTCATCTCCGCCGCCGTCATCACCGCACGGGCGCAATGGGACTTCGACGTGTGGCGTGACGCGACGCTGCCCGTCCTGATCTCGGTGGGCCTCGCGCTGGGCCTGGCCTCCGATACCGCCCGCCGCGCGCACGCGCAGCTGCAGCGCGCCGTCCGGCTCACCGCCGCCGCCCAGGAACGCGAACGCCTGGCCCGCGAGGTGCACGACGGAGTCCTGCAGGTACTCAGCTATATCAAGCGCCGCGGCAATGAAATCGGCGGCCCGACAGCCGAACTGGCGCGGCGCGCGGGCGAGCAGGAGGTGGCGCTGCGGGTACTCATCTCCGAACAGGGCGATCGCACCGACGCCGGGGGCGCGGAGGAGGATCTGCGACCGCTGCTCACCGCCCAGGCCACCCCGTCCGTGTTCGTCTCCACCCCCGGTCATCCGGTGCCGCTGGGCCACTGGGCGGCGCGCGAGGTCGCCGCCGCCGTGGCCGCCGCCCTCGCCAATGTGGTCCAGCACGCGGG
The DNA here is from genome assembly GCF_042754085.1 of Nocardia sp. NPDC059236. Taxonomy (NCBI): domain Bacteria; kingdom Bacillati; phylum Actinomycetota; class Actinomycetes; order Mycobacteriales; family Nocardiaceae; genus Nocardia; species Nocardia sp. NPDC059236. The sequence continues at coordinate 33,069 of NZ_JBHZAF010000013.1, read as the reverse complement.
ACCGGGCGCGAAAGCGTATGTGCTGCTGGAAGATACCGGCGACGAGCTCATCGTGAGCGTGCGCGACGACGGCCCCGGCATTCCGCCCGGCCGACTCGCCGAGGCCGAAGGGCAAGGGCGCATGGGTGTTTCGCGGTCCATCGTCGGGCGCATCGCCGCCCTCGGCGGCACCGCACAGCTGCTGTTCGAGGCGGCGCCCGCGGACGGTGAGGGCGCGGAATGGGAGTTCCGCGTGCCCCTGGAACCGCGACACTGAGAGCCCTCGAACGGCCACAATGAGATCGGAGGCGGACATGACCGAATCGGATGCCGGAATCACGGTGATGGTGGTGGACGACCACCCGATCTGGCGGGACGGGGTCGCCCGCGACCTGGCCGAGGCCGGATTCGACGTGGTCGCCACCGCCGACGGCGTGCGCGCCGCCGGGGCCCGCGCGAGTGCCGTGCAACCGGCGGTCGTGCTCATGGACATGCAGCTCCCCGACGGCAACGGCGCCGACGCCACCGCCGAGGTGCTGCGGGTCTCCCCGCGCACCCGGGTGCTGGTGCTGTCGGCCTCCGCCGAACGCGACGACGTGCTCGACGCCATCAAGGCCGGCGCCACCGGCTACCTGGTCAAGAGCGCCTCGGCCACCGAACTGCTGGACGCCGTCCGCGCCACCGCGGCGGGACAGGCCGTCTTCACCCCGGGCCTGGCCGGTCTGGTCCTGGGCGAGTTCCGCCGGATCGCCGGCACCCCTGCCGAACGCGGCGAACCGCACCGCCCCGCCCTCACCGATCGCGAGACCGAGGTGCTGCGCATGGTGGCGAAGGGCTTGTCCGCCAAGCAGATCGCCACCCGGCTCGGGCTCAGTCACCGCACCGTGGAGAACCACGTGCAGTCCACGCTGCGCAAACTGCAGCTCGGCAATCGCGTCGAGCTGACCCGCTACGCCATCGAGCAGGGCCTCGAGTAGGGGGACGGTTCAGGGATTGCCCTGATGCGGCGGCGGCCCCGTGCTGGCTAGCCTCGAAGCATGGGAGGTCCTGAAGCGGTTTCCGCGATCGTGACCGGCAACGCCATGATCGGCGACCGGGATCTACGGGTATCCGATGTCGAACGCGAACATGTCGGCCGGCTGCTGCAGCGCGCGGTCGGGCTGGGCATGCTGTCGCTGGGGGAATTCACCGAGCGCATGGACACCGCGCTCGCGGCCAAGACCCGCGGCGAACTCAATGCGGTGCTGATCGATCTGCCGGGCGTCCGGCTGGTCGGGCAGCCCGCCCCCGCCGGGCAGCATTTCGTGCAGCCGCCGCCCCGGTACGCGACCGCGCACCGGATGCCACCGGCCGTGCCCTCCAATGTGATTCGCGCGCGGCTGTCGAGCGTGGAGCGCAAGGGCGCCTGGCACGTGCCGCCGGCGCTGGCGATCAACAGCATGCTGGGCAGCGTGCGCCTGGACTTCACCCAGGCCGTCATGTCCACCCAGGTGGTGGAGATCCACGTGAACGACACCTGCAGTTCGATCGAACTGATCGTGCCGGCCGAGGCCACCGTGGACCTCAATGCCATCGACCTGATCGGCTCCAGCGCCAACACCAAGGTGCGCACCGGCCCGCCCATCGGGCCGCTGCACCTGGTCGTGCACGGCACGCTGCGGTTCAGCTCCGTCACCGCCAAGCACCCGTTCGGAACCAACTGGAAGCGGTTCCTCAACGGTGCGTGACCGCCGTGCCCGAGGCCACAGTGCCGCGGAATCGAGCGCGGCGGCGGGCGGATCCGGGCGGTAGGGTCACGCACATGGTGGAAGGCGTCGCGACCCCGGAGGCAGCGCATCGATCGGGCGGCGGCGAGCCGCTGCTCCTGCTGCACGGTGTCCTGCTCACCTGGCAGTCCTGGGGCGCGGTGCTAGACGAGCTGGCCACCGGGCACACCGTGCTCGCCCCCACCCTCCCCGGCCACTGGGGCGGACCCGAGGCCGCCCGGCCCGCCACCGTGGCCGGCCTGGCCGACCACTGTGAGCGCCTGCTCGACGAATCCGGTTGGGACACCGCGCATATCGCGGGCAACTCGCTGGGTGGCTGGATCGCGCTGGAACTCGCCGCCCGCGGCCGCGCCCGATCCTGCACCGCCATCGCCCCCGCGGGCCTGTGGCGCACGCCTGCCGCCGCTGATTCGCTGCTGCGCAAGTTCCGGGCCTTCGGCCCGCTCATCGGCCTGGGACCCGACCGCCGGCCGAGCATGCCCTCGCTGCTGCGCAGCCTGCTGCTCCCGCTGCTCGCCGATCGTCCCGCCCTGGTGCCGAATCACCTGGCCAAGGCGATGACCGCGGCCATCACCGAATGCGCCATCGTCGATGACCTGGCCGAAGATCCGGATCTTCCAACGGGTTTCACCCGGCTGAGTGAACTGGACATGCCCACCAGCATCCTGCTGCCCGACCGCGACCGCGTGCTCCCGCCCCACGTCTACGCCCCGCTGACCCCCACCCGGATCGTCGATGTGCGCACCCTGCCCGATCTCGGCCACGTCCCCATGCTCGAGGCCCCGGATCTGATCACCGCCGAGATCCGCGCCACCATCGCCCGCGCCGCGACGCCCGCCCACCCCGCCTGACCCGCAGCGAGCACCTGAGCCTCCTCGTCCGACTCACCGATCCCCTCCATACCCCCAGCCGCGATTGCACCCGGTGCCTTCGCCGGCCTTCGCCGACATGGACTCTGGCGCTCGTCTCGCGTGACCGCTGAAAAAGGAAGGCCCGGCCGATTCGGCCGGGCCTTCCTGTTGTCCGCGTATCAGTCGTGGTTCTGGCGGCGGAGCAGCTCGTTGACGCTCACCGTGCGTCCGTCGCCGCCCCGATGCTTGGCGTCCTCGTCCGGATTCTCGGCGGGCGGGCGGCGCCGTGAGGAGCGCAGATCCGACATCCACTGCTCGATGCTGCTGCGGCCGGGGCCGTCCTGCGGCGCATCCTGCGCGGCGTGGTGCGTCGGATGCTGTTCCTCGGCAGCGGTTTCCGCGAGCTGTTCGGTGGGCTCGCTCTGCTCCGGCTCCGGCGGGTGCGGCTGGTACAGCTGTGCCCGGGTCGCCGGATGGGGCGGGATCTTCGGCGTCGGCGGCGGCAGCACCCGCTCCGAACCGACCACCGGTGCGGGCGGCTGCGAATCCGCGGGCGCGGCAGGCGCTCCCGGCTGCGAGACCGACGGCATCGGGTTCACGGGGGCGACCGGCGGGGCCACGGCCTCGGGCGTACGCTGCGGCAGCCCGCCACCGGCATTCGCGGATCCCCGTGCGGGAGAAGCGAAGTCGCCGATGGGGTGCGGAGCCATCGGGCCGCGGGCCGCGCCCGGACCGGTGGGGTTGGCGCCCAGACCGGTGCGGCCGGAACCGAGATCGGTGGTCGGCGCGTCCTCCGCGGCCGCGCTGATGCGCCGGGGGGCGAGCGGCGGGGTGACCTCCGCCGGTGCGGCGATACCGATTTCGCTGACCGGCGCGGGCGGCGCGAGGGCGGGCTCACCGATGCCGACGGGCTTGGCGAAGGCCGGCGCCGCAGTGGTCGACGGGGTGACGCCGTGGCCGGGACGCATGGCGGCGGACGGGAATCCGGACGCGCGCTTGGTCTCCGGGGCCGGGGCCGCCGCGGAGCTGTCGGCGGGCCGCGTCGGCTCGGGGGTCTGCGGGGACTCGGTGCGCTGGGCGGGCTCCGCGGGCTGAACGGGCTGGGCCCGCTCGACCTTGTCGATGCGCTGGGTCGGGGCCTCGCTGTCCACATCGACGGTGCGGGCCGGGCGCGGCTTGCGCGACCGCGCCGGGGCGGCGGTGCCGTCGGACAGGATCGGGATCTGCATGGTGACCGGGTCGGTGATCGGGGTGGTCTTCACCAGGTCGACCACCTCGCCGCCGCCGGGCCGCTCATCGTCGAGGATGGGCTCGCCCAGGCCGATCTTCTGCTGAATCTTCTTCATCCACTTGGGCGCCCACCAGCAGTCGTCGCCGAGCAGCTTCATGGTGGCCGGCACCAGCAGCATGCGCAGCACGGTCGCGTCGATGAACAGCGCCGCCACCATGCCGTAGGCGATGTACTGCATCATCACCAGGTCGGAGAACGCGAACGCGCCCGTGACCACCAGCAGGATGAGCGCGGCGGCGGTGATCAGGCGGCCCGTCTGGGCCGTACCTGCGCGCACCGCCTCGGTCGTACTCGCACCCTGGGCGCGGGCTTCGACCATGCGGGACAACAGAAATACCTCGTAGTCCACGGATAGGCCGTAGATGACCGAGATGATCAGCACCAGAACTGGCGACATGATCGGCTGTGGTGTGAAGTTCAGCAGACCCGAACCGTGGCCGTCGATGAAGATCCAGGTCAGGATGCCCAGCGTCGAGCCCAGCCCGAGCGCGCTCATGAGCGCGGCCTTGAGTGGCAGCACCAGTGAGCCGAACGTCAGGAACATCAGCAGGCCGGTCACGAAGACCACGAGAACGATCATCAGCGGCATGCGATCGACCAGCGTGTCGATGCTGTCCTGCATCATGACCGGCGTGCCGGTGATCATCACCTCGGCGCTGTCCGGGACATCTATCGACCGCAGATCGTCGATGGTTTCCTTGATGTCCGCGCCCTTTTCCACCGGTCGTGAGGTGCTCCATACATTGGAGCCGTTCGGCGGAGTCTGCGGAAGTGAGAATGTGGTCTTCGGCTGGAGCCCTCGGGCCTGGTTGGCCTCGTTGAGGATCGTGCCGATGTCCTTCGGATTGTTCGTGATGATGACCAGCTGGACCGGGTCGGCCTTGCGCAGCGGGAAGGTCTCGTCGAAGTGCTGCTGCGCCAGGCGAGTCGGATTGTCCGGCGGCAGATAGGTTTCGCTGATCCCGCCGAACGCCAGATTCTTCACCGGGATGATGAGCAGCAGCAGGCCGACTGTGAGCGGAATCGCCACCTTGAGCGGGTGCTTCATCACCCACGCGGTGAGCCGGCCCCAGTAGCCGTTCTCGACCTCGTCCGCGGTCTTGTTCTTACGGAACCACTTGAGGCCCAGCGCGTCCACGCGCGGACCCAAAATGCTGAGTAGCGCGGGCAGGATGGTGAGCGCCGACATTGCGGCCAGCCCCACCGCCGCAATGGTGCCGTAGGCAACCGATTTCAGGAAGCCCTGTGGAAACAGCAACATGCCCGCGGCCGCACCGATGATCATGGTTGCCGAGAACGTGACGGTGCGGCCCGCGGTCATGATGCTTCGCCGCACTGCGGCCTTGGTGTCGTAGCCCTCCGCCACTTCCTCGCGGAAGCGGCTGACGATGAAGAGGCCGTAGTCGATGGCCAGACCGAGGCCGATCATCGTAACGACGCCGCCCACAAAGGAATTCACCTCGGTGAATTTGGTCAGCGCCATGATCACGCCATTGGCGGCGATGATGGTCAGACCACCGATGATGAGCGGCAGCGCGGCGGCGACCACACCACCGAAGATGAAGAACAGCAGGATCGCGACCACCGGAAGAGCGATGATCTCCATGCGCCGCTGGTCGCTTGCCATCGTGTCCTGCAGCGTGCCCGCGACCGGCTGCAGACCGGCGACCTCGACCTTGACGTCCGGAATGTAGAAGGCGTCCTTCACCTTCCGGTAGTTCCGCACCATGTCGGTGTCGTTGTCGCCCTTGATGGCGATGGAGGCGAAGGCGTGCTTGCGGTCCTGGCTGGCGGCCTGGGCCAGCTGCTGGCCGGTGTCGGTCTTCCACGGCGAGCCGTTGACCTGACCGATCTCCGGGTACTTCACCGGCAGGTTGTTCAGGTTGTCGATGATCTTCTGATTCCACGCGGGATCATCGACGGTGCTGCCGTCCGGCGCGGTGTACAGCACCACCACGTCGCTGTTGTGATCGCGCCCGTACACCTGGTCCTTCAGGACCGCGGCCTGAGAGGACTGGGAGTTCGGGTCGAACCATCCGCTGGAGCTGAGATGGTCCTCCAGCCCGAATCCGAAGGCTCCGAGCGAGAGCATTGCGGCCACGACAACACCGAGCACGGTGTAGCGCAGCTTGTAGACCAGGTCGCCCCAGCGGGTGAACACTAAGCGACTCCTTGAGCGGGGCGGGAGGTGAGCAGGGCCGACAGCGGCCGGAACGGCTGCAGCCACGCACCCTCGTCGGGCAGCGAGTCGAGGCTGACCCGGGGCAGCGGTTCACGGAACACGCCCGGGATGTCCTCGAGGTCGATGAACTCGAGAATATCCGACGTGACCGCCCAACTCGCGTGCTCGCGGAAACCCAGCACCTGAACAGGCACGCCGGAGCCGGCGATCTCCTCGAGCGGGGCGCGGAACGCCTGCCCGTCGGCGGAGGCCACCATGATCCCGGCCAGACCCGCGCCGCGACGGCGTAGTTCGATGTGGGAGAGCATGTCGCTGTCGACATCGGAGTCTTCGTCGATCTTGGGTTTGGCGAAGACGGCGTAGCCGACATTGCGCAGTGCCTCGACCCAGGGGCGCACCACATCGGCGGTGCCGGGGGCGATATTGGTGAAGACCGTGGCCTCGGGCTCGACCCGGGTGGTGCTGCCCACCGACAGTTCCGCGGTGCGGGCCAGCAGCCAGCGGCCGAGCGCGTCGAAGCGCGGGCGATAGGCGGCGGTCGGGCGTCCGCCGAGGATGGCGCCCAGGCCCATGTCGAGGTTCGGCGCATCCCAGACCAATAGGACGCGGCGCACATCGGTGGCGGTGCCGCCCAGGGCGACCCCGGCATTGCCGTGGAGCCCTGTGGTGCCCGATAGTTCGGTCGAATCGGTGCCGTGCATTATTCCGGCAACTTCCGACACACCGTGGGCCATCTCACTGACGCTCATGATTCGATCTTCCCCCAGATGAACTCGGTGATGGCGCTACCCGCGCGGAGTCCTTTGCTTTCGAACTTGGTAATCGGGCGTTCGAAACCAATCGGTGCTCTGTTCCGGTAGGCCTCGGGATCCCCTCCGGTCGGCTCGTTCATGCCGATGAGCTGGGGTTCCGCATTTCCGTACAGGCCGATCCACTCGGCGTAGTCCGCATGGTCGGTCGCCACATGCAACACGCCGCCCGGAATCAGCCGACTTGCGATGAGTGCGAAGGTTTCCGGCTGCAACAGCCGCCGCTTGTGGTGGCGCGCCTTCGGCCACGGGTCCGGGAAGAACACGCGCACCCCGGTCAGCGATTCGGGAGCAATCATATTTTCCAGGACATCCACGGCATCGCCGCGCAGCAGCCGGAGGTTGTCGATGCCCTCGCGCTCGACGCGCTGCACCAGCTGGGCCAGACCCGGCTTGTAGACCTCGATGCCGATCAGGTTGAACTGCGGCTCGGCCTGCGCCATGGCCGCGGTGGCGGTGCCGGTGCCACAGCCGATCTCGATGATCAGCGGCGCCGAGCGCCCGAACCAGGCGTCGGCGTCCAGCTTTTCGTCGGAGACGTCCTTGCCGATCACCGGCCACACCCGATCCCAGGCGTCCTGGCGTGCGGGCGATACCGCGCCGCGGCGGGCACGGAAACTGGTGACCCGGGGATAGAGGCGGTTGCCCGCGGGCCGATCCGGCCGGCCGATGGCGGTCTCCGAGTGATCGGCGTCACCGTTGGCCTGGGCGGACCGCGGCCCGGGAACTGGCTCGGCAGTGTGGTTCGCGGCGTCGTTCACGGCGTCCATTGTCCAGTACCGGATAGTTCGCGCAGCAATCGACCACGGTTGCCGCGACCGCGATCACTCAGGCTGCCAGGCCCGAGACCTCGCCGGACGCCGGTGCGGCGGCCGGGCGCAGCGGCAGTCCGAGGGTGACTCGCATTGCGGTAGTTGCCATTTCCACCATGCCGCGCCAGTGTGCCGGGGACAGCGCGACCGACCAGACGGTCTTGGTTGTGGGTTCGGTAAGAGTCTTCCCGGCCAGCCGATCGGCCAGCCAGTCCAGGCTCATCGGGGTCGCCAGCGGCAGTAGTGAGAAATGCTCGCTGAGGCGATCGCGGACGTACCAGACCGCCGCGCCGCCCGCCCGGTACCGCTCGACCTGACCGTCGATGCCCGCGGCGTCGATGACCTGGTCGTGCACCGGCTGCACCACCAGCACCGGGCACGCGGGCGTGCGATTGCCCAGGCGCAGCTCGTCGAACATGTCCTCGAGATCCGGCAGGATCTCCGCCAGCGGACGCCGCAGACAGTCGTCCATGCGGCGGCCCACCAGCAGCGGCAGCACCGCGATCGGGCCCAGGGAACGGGCGCGGTCCAGCAGGCGACGGCCCTCGGGGGTGAAGTCGCGGCGCACCACCTCGGCCAGCGCCGGGTAGACCTGCTGCAGCGCGGCGATCACGATCGCCGGAAAGCCCGCGAACAGGCCGCCGTTCAGGTTCAGGAAGACGTGGCGGGGATCGCCGACCGGCGCGCCCAGCACCGCCCCGACGATATTCAGCTCGGGCGCGTACTCGGGAGCCATCTCCACCAGCCACGAACTGGCCATGCCGCCACCGGAATAGCCCCACACGGCCACCCGGGTGTCCGCACGCAGACCCAGCGGCGCGAAACGCAGTGCGGCGCGGACACCGTCGAGACCGCGGTAGCCGGGCTCGCGCGCCACGCCGAAATTCCCCTGCGGCCCTTCATGATCGGCGATGCTGACCGCCCACCCGCGGCGCAGCGCGTTCGCGACCAGCAGCCATTCGAGCTGGGTGATGGAACCGGGGGACAGGGCGCCGCGCTGCAGCGCGTAGGACGGGGCGCAGCGGTCGGTCACGGCGTCCATGGCGGTCTGGAACGCCAGCAGCGGGCGCTCCGCATCCGGTTCGGCGCCCTCGGGCAGCAGCACGGTGGTGACCGCGACCTCGGGCCGGCCGTGCAGATCCTGGCTGCGGTACAGCAGCTGCCAGGCCGTCACGTGTTGCGGCACCAGGCCGAACAGCGCGATGTCGACCGGGCGGCTGCGCAGAATCGTGCCCGCCGCGTGGCGGGCGAACCCGCGCGGCGGATGGAAGAAGGGGTCCCGGCCCGGCGGCAGCGGGCGGCTGCTCGGCTGCCCGGCCGCTGCCGGTCGTAGTGTCCCTTGCGGGCCCGGTGTCCCGGATGATTCGATGACGTCCGCATTGACGGTCATCGCCACCTCCCCTCGTCGCGCCCGGCCGTGGACCGAGAGGGATCGCCGCAGCCGTGCATCGGCCCTGATGCCGACCGAATCGCCAGAGTAGGGCAATCCCAGGTGTCTGTGAAGAGCGGTTGCGTCGAATTGTGCGGGCGCACAGAAGGACCCGGACCGGTCTGCTTCCTCACCGCCTGACCTGCGTGTTTGTGATCCGAAATGCCCACGCGCCCAGGGGCTTCCGGCTAGGCTGCCCGCGTGCCGGTCGGGCGATCTCCGCGCATCCAGGTGACGGGCCGGGCCCGAGCGGGCAAAACCACCCTGCGACATGCACTGTCGCTGCTCACCGCTGAAGAAACCCGGCCGGTCGACCAGCCCGGGCAACCGGACCCCGCACTCGACGCCGATCTCGTCCTCTATGTTCTCCCCGGCCTGGCCGGCCACGCCGACCGCCGCCTGCTCGCCACCGTCCACCCGGACCGCGCCCTTGTGGTACTCAACAAGGCCGATGCCATCGGCGCCCGCTGGCCCGACGCCGCCGCGGCGGCCGCCGACCTCACCGCCGAACTCGGTCTGCCCGTCTTCCCGGTGGTCGCGTCCCTCGCCGCGCGCACCCGCTCGGGCACCCTCACCGACGCCGACCTCCGGACTCTCCACCGCCATCGCGACCGCCCCGACCCGCCCCTCACCCTCTCGCACGACCTCTTCACCGCTCCCGACCTTGCCCCCGACCTGGAATCCCGCCGAGCCCTGCTGGACCGCTGGGACCTCTTCGGCGTCTCCTGCGCCCTCACAGCCCTCCGCCGCCACCCCACCCTGCCCCCGCAGCTGCTGCTGCAGATCCTCCACTGCGCCAGCGGAATAGAGCCCCTACACCACGAACTCCACCGCCGCTACGAGGCCGTCGCCGCCGCGCTCGGCGATTGATTCGCCTGGGGCCAAGCCGAATACGCCGCCGGATACGAATCAGCGGTGTTGATCCCCGAACCCCGCCCCGCTGACTCGCCGCCGCTGCACGGGCTCGAACTGCCGCCGTTGCAGCGGCCGGCCCCGGCCGATGCGGACCGGTCCGTCCGGGGCGGTGCACCCGTCGCTGAACCTCCCGCATCGCCGGCCGAGCTGCCCGCGGCGGTGGAAGCCGTTGTCATGCGCTGGAATCCGCACGGTCTGGCCCTGCTGCGGGCGATTGTCCCGGAGCCGCGGGCCGGAGTCACCGCGATCGCGCTCCTCAGCGGCGACGAGTCGCACGCGGCGGCATTGCGAGTCGAGTTGGCTCGGTTCCAGCCGCGTATCGACCTCATCGTCGTCACAGCGGCCGGAGCCGACACCGAGGACGCCGATCCGGCGTCCGCGACCGGCGCGGGACCCGGGGCGCGCCCGTGTCCGGTGGCGCTCGTCGTGCTCGACGCCGGGGCGCTGATCGGGGGCGAAATGCTGGCGCGGGTGCGGGCGCTGCGGGCGGACGGGACGCGGATCGTGTTCGCGCTGGATGGGATTCACGCGCATCGGCAGTGGCGGGAGGTGCGGAAGCTGGGTGTCGAGCTGCTGGCGAAGGCCGGTGGCGAGAGCGGGGCGGAGATCGTGCCGGTGTCGGCGCGGATGGCGGCGGTGGCGCGGGCGGCGGGGGATCCGGCGCTGCTGGACCGGTCAGGGGTGGGGCTGTTGCACGCGCGGCTGGTGGCGGCGGCCGGGGCGGGAGCGGTGGGGGATCAGGTGGCGATCGTGCGGGAGCGGGTGGTGGCCGAGACGCGGCGGCGGATCCGGGCGCAGCTCGGGAAGCTGCGGGACGGCGGGGATGTGGCGGGACTGCGAGAGGAGCGGGCGCGGCTGCTGGCGGTGAGTGACGGCGGGCGGGGCTCGGCCATGACGATCGTGCGGAATCGGCTGCAGTTGGCGCGAGTGGATCTGTTGCACGAGGTCGGAGCCAGAATCCGGGCGCTGCACGGGGAGCTGCGGGCCGAAATCGAACGCCTGCCGCGCAGCGCAGACGCCGAATTTCCGCGGCATGTGAGCGATTCTGTGGAAAAACTCACACAGGAGATGGATCGCTCGATTCGCTCCCGGATCGGCGAATTGTGCCGTCAGGTCGAAGAATCCGTCGCGGAGGAATGGCATATATCTTTTCCGGCACCCGCGGAACGGGTGTCGAGGGCGGTTCCCACGCCGGGCCCGCGGCTACGAGGTGCGGAGGACCACCTGGTGATCGCGCTCGGCGCCTCGGCCGGCTTCGGACTGGGCCGGCTGGTGGTGGCGCCGCTGGCCCTGCTGCAGGCCTTCGACTTCGCGATCGTGCCGGTCAGTCTGCTCCTCGGTGCCGCCGCCGCGGGCTGGGTGGTGCGCGCCCGCCGGCACCTCGCCGATCACGCTCACCTGCGGCAATGGGTGGCGGACACGCTGGTCGACGCCCGGGCGCAGCTGGAACAGCGGGTCGCCACCGCCCTGGTCGACGCCGAGGAACGGCTCACCGACGAGGTGCTCGGCAGTGCCACCGCGCGGATGGTGGAAACCGATCTGCGGGTCGGTGAATTGGAGGCGCAATTGCGGCAGGCGGCGCAGCGGCGCCCCGCTTTACTGCTGGCATGCGACCGTGACCTGGCCGCACTCGAATTCGCTCAGCGGCTGGTCGGAGGTTTCGACCCGGTACCGAGTGGACAACCCGATTCCGTACACCCCGATATATGGCGTTAACCTCTATGGCAGGAACCAGGGCATCCGTTGCGTTCTTGTACGCGCGTCCAGCCGGTACGGGCAAGCGTCGAGACCAGCGGGAGCCCTGCCGCAATTGGTGGCACTCGGTGTCGCGAGCCGTGGTCCTCGGCTCGATGACACCGGGGCTGCCCATCTCAGGAGAGTTTTCATGACCTCAGCGACCATTCCTGGTCTTCACGATGGCACCGCGCCCACCGAGCACAAGGAACTGCTTGCCTGGGTACAGGAGGTCGCAGAACTCACCCAGCCCGACCGCGTGGTCTGGTCGGACGGTTCCGACGAGGAGTGGGATGTCCTCACCACCAAGCTGGTCGAGGCGGGCACCTTCAAGAAGCTGAACGAGAGCAAGAAGCCCAACTCGTTCCTCGCCCTCTCCGACCCCTCCGACGTCGCCCGCGTCGAATCCCGCACCTACATCTGCTCGAAGACCGAGGCCGACGCCGGTCCGACCAACAACTGGGTCGACCCGACCGAGATGCGCGCCACCATGACCGAGCTGTACCGCGGCTCCATGAAGGGCCGCACCATGTACGTGGTGCCCTTCTGCATGGGCCCGCTGGGCGCCGAGGACCCGAAGCTGGGCGTCGAGATCACCGACTCCGAGTACGTCGTGGTGTCGATGCGCGTGATGACCCGCGCCGGCAAGGCCGCCCTGGAGAAGCTCGGCACCGACCGGCCGTTCGTGAAGGCGCTGCACTCACTGGGCGCGCCGCTGGCCGAGGGCCAGGCCGACGTGCCGTGGCCGTGCAACGACACCAAGTACATCACCCACTTCCCCGAGGACCGCGAAATCTGGTCCTACGGTTCGGGTTACGGCGGCAACGCGCTGCTGGGCAAGAAGTGCTACTCGCTGCGCATCGCCTCGGCCATGGCGCACGACGAGGGCTGGCTGGCCGAGCACATGCTCATCCTCAAGCTGATCTCGCCGGAGAACAAGGCGTACTACGTGGCCGCCGCGTTCCCGTCGGCCTGCGGTAAGACCAACCTCGCCATGATCCAGCCGACCATTCCGGGCTGGCGCGCCGAGACCCTCGGCGACGACATCGCGTGGATGCGCTTCGGCAAGGACGGGCAACTCTATGCCGTCAACCCGGAGTTCGGCTTCTTCGGCGTCGCGCCCGGCACCAACCACTCCTCCAACCCCAACGCGATGGCCACCATCGACGCGGGCAACACCGTCTACACCAACGTCGCGCTGACCGACGACGGCGACGTGTGGTGGGAGGGCCTGGAGGGTCAGCCCGATCACCTGATCGACTGGAAGGGCAACGACTGGTACGAGCGCGAGTCGGAAACCCTGGCCGCGCACCCGAACTCGCGCTACTGCACCCCGATGTCGCAGTGCCCGACCCTGGCCCCCGAGTGGGACGACCCGCAGGGCGTGCCGATCTCGGCCATCCTCTTCGGCGGCCGCCGCAAGACCACCGTCCCGCTGGTGACCGAGTCCTTCGACTGGCAGCACGGCGTGTTCATGGGCGCCACCCTGTCCTCGGAGCAGACCGCCGCCGCCGAGGGCAAGGTCGGCACCGTGCGCCGCGACCCGATGGCCATGATCCCGTTCATGGGCTACCACGTGGGTGACTACATCGGCCACTGGATCAACCTCGGCAAGAACGCCGACGCCCAGAAGCTGCCGAAGATCTTCTACGTCAACTGGTTCCGCCGCGGCGAGGACGGCCGCTTCCTGTGGCCCGGCTTCGGCGAGAACTCCCGCGTGCTGGAGTGGATCGTCAACCGCATCGAGGGCACCGCGGAGGCCGAAGCCACCCCGATCGGCAATGTCCCGGCCGCCACCAACCTCGACCTCGAGGGCCTGGACGTGAACACCGCCGACGTCGACGAGGCGCTCGCGGTCAACGTCGAGGAGTGGAAGCGGGAGATCCCGCTGATCGAGGAGTGGTTCGAGTTCATCGGCGACAAGCTGCCCTCCGGCATCCGCGACGAGTTCGAGGCCCTGAAGCAGCGTCTCGCCTGAAGACATGACGAAAACGGCTCGCCCGCACTGTGAGTGCGGGCGAGCCGTTTTGTCTCTGCGGGTGGGTCAGGAACCCATGGGCATCAGCAGGGACTTCTGCTCGCAGTAGGCGTCGAGGCCCTCGGGGCCGTTCTCGCGGCCGATGCCGGAGGTCTTGTAGCCGCCGAAGGGGGCGCAGGGGTCGAAGGCGTACCAGTTGATGGCGTAGGTGCCGGTGCGGACCTTGGCCGCGATGGCGGCGCCGTGTTCGATGTCGGTGGTCCAGACCGAGCCGGCGAGGCCGTAGTCGCTGTCGTTGGCGATGGCGACGGCCTCCTCCTCGGTGTCGTAGGGGAGGACCGAGAGGACCGGGCCGAAGATCTCCTCGCGGGCGATGGTCATGGCGTTGGTGACGTCGGCGAAGACGGTGGGGCGGACGTACCAGCCGGGGAGGTCGGCGGGGCGGTCGCCGCCCAGGATCAGGCGCGCGCCCTCGTCCTGGCCCTTGGCGATGTAGCCCTCGACGCGCTCGCGCTGCTTCTCCGAGATGAGCGGGCCCAGTTGGGCATTGGGGTCATCGGGCAGGCCGACCGGGAACAGGCCCACGGAAGCGGTGAGGGCGTCGAGGATTTCATCGTAGCGGCCGCGCGGGGCGAGGATGCGGGTCTGGGCCACGCAGGCCTGGCCGCTGTTCATCAGGCCCGCGAAGGCGAGCTTGGGCATGTCGGCAATGTCCATGTCGGGCAACAGGATCGCGGCGGATTTGCCGCCCAGTTCCAGCGAGCAGCGCTTGAGCTGGCTGCCCGCGATGGCGGCGATCTTGCGGCCGACCGCGGTACTGCCGGTGAAGGTGACCTTGTCCACGCCCGGGTGGGAGACCAGGTATTCGGCGGCGTCGGCCTCGGCGGGCAGCACCGACAGCACGCCCTCGGGCAGCCCGGCCTCGGCGAAGATGTCGGCGAGCAGGTTGGCGGCCAGCGGGGTGAGCGGCGCGGGCTTGAGGACGACGCTGCAGCCGGCCAGCAGGGCGGGCGCGAGCTTGTTGACGGCCAGGAAGAGCGGGACATTCCAGGCGATCACGGCGGCGACCACACCGACCGGTTCGCGGGAGACCCGGGTGGTGCCGAACAGACCGGTGCGAGATTCGGTCCAGGGGAAGGACTTTCCGAGTCCGGCGCAGAAGTCGAGGGTGGCGCGGGCGGGGACGTAGTTGAGGGTGCTCGCGGCCAGGGCGGGCGCGCCCATCTCGGCGGAGAGGGCGGCGGTGAGGTCGCCGGCCTTCTGATCGAGCAGGGCGACGACGCGGGTCAGCAGGGCGGCGCGCTCCTCCGGTGGGGTGGCCGGCCAGGGTCCGCTGTCGAAGGCCCGGCGGGCCGCGGCGACCGCGGCGTCGACGTCGGCGCGGGTGACGACGGGCACGCTGCCGACGGTTTCCAGGGTTGCGGGCGAGACGACGGGCAGGGTGTCGGCGCCGGCCGGCGCGGTCCAGCGGCCACCGATGAACAGACTCTGGTACTCCATGAGAACACGTTACAGTTTTGCGTTCGGCGCTGTCCCCCGCATGGGGGCAAATGTCCCGCTGACCGGGATCTTCTTTGAAATGGGACTCCTCGGTTTCTAAGCCGCCCGGTTACCGGTGCGGCGAAACCTGATTCGGATTCGGGGTTGCCAGGCCGTGGCTTATGCTCGGCCCAGTACACCTTTCTCCACCAATCCGGTCGGTTGCTATTTATTAGCTCTTCGAAAGGTAGATCCCCCGCATGTCCGATGTGCGCCTCGACGACTTCCTGCTCGGTGAGCTGTCCGATGTCGACTCACCGGGCGCCAGCACTCCTATGCAGCGGGCTGCGGGTCAGTTGCAGCGGGTGCTGCCGCCGGGGTGGCGCGTCGAGGTGGTGGAGGCGACCTATCCGACGGTCCGGAAAGGGCAACCCGTCCTGCGACTTCAGTTGCCCGAGGACTGATCCGCTCTGGATGTGCAGGGGTGTAAGCCATTCCGCATCCTTGTGGCAAACTGGTAGCAGTCCGCACTATCGAATTCCGACCTGTTGGTTCGCTTTTCACCGAACGCACTATTGCATTCGGCAGCCGCAGCGAGCATGCTTTATAGCTACCGTGGATAGCTCGCTCGATTCATGAACCGTTACCGCACAGGGGAGTCCGAGTCATGGCGGTGCAAGTGGTCGGCAGATCGCTGATGACCAGTGATCTCACGCCGCATCAGGCGAAAAGCGTCGGCGCAGGCGGTTGGGTGGTGTCCTTCCTGCCGGGCCGGACCCTGACCACCGAGCAAGCCGCCGCCGCATTACAGGCGGCCGAAGCGGTTGCCACCGTGAACGCCCTCGCCGGTCAGGTCGGGCTGACCGCCTTGGAGACGGTCGGGTTGGCTACCCAGGAGTCACCGTGGGGCGAACCCGAACCCTGCACCGGCCTACGCCGGATCTGGCGGCGCGGATTCTCCATAGGCTGACCGCGGCCGCTTGGTCGCCACCACGACCAGGTTGCTGACCAGCAGCTCCCGCAGTACCGGGACGTGCACCATCCACCAGGCCCAGCGCGGGTGATAGCGCGGGAACACCGCGAGAATCCCGATGTCGTCCGGAGTTTCGCGCGCCCACCGCACCCCCTCGGCCGCCCGCACCGCGAACAGTGACCGCCCGAAACGGTTCTTCGGCTCCCGCCCGTGCTTGCGCCGATACCGCCGCGCCGCGTACTCCCCGCCCAGGTAATGCCACGGCCCGGTCTCGTGGCCGCCGAACGGCCCGTGCCACACCGTGTACGAAAAGACCATGAGGCCATCGGGTTTGGTGACCCGCAGCATCTCCGCGGCCATCACCCACGGCTGCGGCACGTGCTCGGCCACATTCGAGGAGATGCAGACCTCCACCGCGTCATCGCGGAACGGCAGCGCCATTCCCGACCCGCGCACCGAGCCCGCGACCCGCAGACCGGCCGCGTGCATCTCCGACGGATCCGGCTCCACCGGCAGGTAGCGGGCTCCCGCCCGGCCGAACTCTTCCGCGAAATAGCCCGGACCGCCGCCCACATCCAGCACGATCGTCCCGCGCAGCGACTTCCCGGTCAGATCCCGGTAGAAGTCCGACACCAGATCGGCGGTATCGGCCGCCACCCCGCCGTAGAACACGGCCGGATCGGTCTGCTCGAACCGGAAGCTGCTCAGCAGCCGTAGCGACCGGCGCAGCGTCGCCCGGCGGGCGAATCGCGGGCGGCGCGGTCTGGTCTGATCGGCTCGAAGCACGGCGGCAAGTTTCGCACAGCCGCGCACCGGCCCGGACACCCGCTCGCAACCTCGCACCCCGGCATCGATTCGCGGCACGTGCAGGTCGGATGACCGCTGCTGGCCCGGAACGGGCGGGCGGGCTATATGGTGGAGCCCATTGTCTGCCTGTCCCCGACCCACCCTGACCCCCTGGAGATTCGCCCGTGCGTGAAGTGCTGCTGCTGTGCTGGCGCGACACCGGGCATCCACAAGGTGGCGGGAGTGAGCGGTATCTGGAGCAGGTAGGGGCACAGCTGGCCGCGCGCGGTGTCAAGGTCACGCTGCGGACCGCGGGCTATCCGGGTGCGGCAAGGCGGGAGTCGATCGACGGCATCGAGATCAGCCGGGGCGGTGGGCGGTTCACGGTGTATCCGCGGGCGCTGGCGGCCATCGCGCTGGGCCGGTTCGGGATCGGCCCGCTCAAGGGGTTGCGGCCCGACGCGGTCATCGACACCCAGAACGGCATCCCCTTCTTCGCCCGGGCCGCGACGGCCGCGCCGACCGTGGTGCTCGTGCATCACGGGCACCGCGAGCAGTGGCCGGTGGCGGGGCGGCTGGTCGGGCGGATCGGCTGGTGGATCGAATCGCGGCTGTCGCCGCGTGTGCACCGCGGCAATCAGTACCTGACGGTTTCGCTGCCGTCGGCCGAGGAGCTGGCCGCGCTCGGGGTGGCCGGGACGCGGATCGCGGTGGTGCGCAATGGCGCCGAACCGATCCCCGCGCAGGTGCCGGCCGGCGACGACGCCACCCGCACCGCGCACCCCAGCATCGTGGTGCTCTCGCGGCTGGTGCCGCACAAGCAGATCGAGGACGCCATGGCCGTGGTGGCCGGGCTGCGCGGGCGGATCCCGGGCCTGCACCTCGACGTGGTCGGCGACGGCTGGTGGGCCCCCAATCTGCGCGCCCACGCGCACGAGCTCGGGATCGCCGACGCGGTCACCTTCCACGGCCACGTCGACGAGGACGAGAAGCACCGGCTGCTGGGCCGCGCCTGGGTGCATGTGCTGCCCTCGCGCAAAGAGGGCTGGGGGCTGGCGGTCATCGAGGCAGCCCAGCACGGGGTGCCCACGGTGGGGTACCGCAGTTCGCGCGGGCTCACCGACTCCATCGTGGACGGCGTGACCGGGCTGCTGGTCGACGATCCGGCCCAGCTCGTCGAGGCCGTGGGCGAACTGCTCGGCGATCCGGAGTCCCGGATGGTGCTGGGGGAGAAGGCGCGGGCGCGGGCGCGGGAATTCTCCTGGGAGCAGACCGGGAACGGCGTCTACGAGGTGCTGTCCGCGGTCACGCGCGGCGAGCGGGTGAGCGGTCTGATCGCGCCCGCGCGAGTGTGATTCGCGGGCATCGCAATTCGGCAAAGCCGCGACGCGTTTGTCCTACGGTTCATAGCATCGAGGCATGTGGATCATTCTCGTCATTGCGTTAGTCAGCATTGTCGTGATCGGGGTGGGATTCGCGCTCGGCTTCCCGTGGGACTGACCGGCGCGTAGCGGAATCGATTGCGGCGGTGAGGAATCCGCCGGCCAGCAGCGCAGCCCACAGCAGATGCGCGGCGCCCGAGAGGCGGCGGTTCGCGGCCGAGGCGTCGTGGGCGGCGATATCGCCGGGTACCCGGTACAGCTGCACATCCCGGTCGGTGTAGACCGGATTCAACTGCGCCAGAGTGGTTTTCGATTCACCCATCGGTCCGGGCGTACCGCCCTCGACCAGCACCCAGCCGACTCCCAGCTCGGCCAGCCGGTTCGCGGATCCGCCCTGCAACAACAGGTCCTCCACCTTCCGGGCCCGCTCGCCCTCGCCGGACACCACGCCGCCGCGCACAGGAAGTTCACCGGTTTGCAGCACATCTCGCTTCAGCATGCGCGGAGCCGGATCCAGGACCGGCGCACTCCCCGAATACCGGTACTTCCGGAACATCCCGCCCGGCAGCACCGCGACATCACCCGGCGCGTCGACCACGTCGGCCACCCGCTGCCATCCGGCCGGATAATGCACCGGGCGCAGCGCGCCCCCGACTCCCCACGCCAGATCCGGCAACGTGAGGAACAGGATCGCGAGGAAAAGCACTGCGGCCCCGCCGGTTCGCGCCCGCGGCGACGCGGCGCTCACACCATCCACGACCATGGTGGAAATCCAGCGCCCCACCACCCGGCATCCGGCGGCTGCGCACAGGGCATACGCAGGAACGGCCAGCGCCACGAACTTCTGGGTATCCCGCAGCAGCCCGGCCCCCGGCACCTTGGTCACCAGAAACTCACCTGCCGACAATCCCCACCCGGTCGCCCCCAGCGCGGGCAGCACGATCGCCGCCACCGCCAGCCAGGCCAGCCGCCGCCGCGCAACCCGCGCCTCGTCGTGCATCGGATCCCGGGGAGTTTCACCATCCGGCACGCTGCTCGGTTCGGCCGTGTCGTTCGGACGGACACCGGTGTGATCCGGGTCGTGAGCCGCTGCGCCCGGACGAGATTCGACATCCGAATCGGGCACGGCACCCGGTTCGGCCGTGTCGTCCGCCCGCACGTCGGTCCGATCCAGGTTGTGGGCCGCTGCGCCTGAACGAGATTCGGAGTTCGTGCCGGCGCCGAGGACCGCACGTACGCCGGTTGCCACGAGAGCGAGCAGGAGCACAGTTGCGGCCAGGGCGAAGAAGGTTGTGCGCGACCCGGGTACGGCGGTGCTGTTCCAGATGCCGCCCAGACCTGCGAGGCTGCCGAGGGTGCCGAGCCACGGTTCCGCGCGGGCGGCGAAGGCGGCGATGCCCGCGGGATCCGAGGGTTCCGCGCCCGCACCCGACAGCGCCGTCGCTGTCAGCCACGGGGCCGCCGACAGGATCCACAGTGCCGCCGTGACAGGCAGATTCTGCTTGCCGACCAGCAGTAGTGCCACCAGCCCCGCGAGCAGCGATCCGGTCGGCGTGAGCCCCGCCGCGGCGAGACACCCCGCCAGCGCGGCCCACATACCGAGCGCGCCCGAACGGCCGGCGGTTGCGGAGCGCGCCCGTAAGCGAGTGGCGAGCAGGGCGATCCAGGGCAGCGCCGCATAGCCGGTGAGGAGGCTCCAATGGCCCTGTAAAAGGCGCTCGGCCACATAGGGATTCCAGATGGCGACGGTTGCCGCCACCAGCTGCGGGCCCAGCGATACGCGGAGCAGGTCGCGGGCCAGGCAGGCCGCACCCCAGCCGGCCAGCCACAGCGCGGTCAGCAGTATCGCTTTGACGAGGAGGCCGCCGTCCACCACCGTCGATCCGACGGCGATCAGCGCGTCCTGTGGCACGGCGCGCGGAGCGGCATCGCCGAGCCCCAGTGCGGAATCGGTGAGAAACGACCGCGGTGTACTGACCGCGTCCCGCAGCAGCAGGTATCCGGACCCGAGCAGTGGCCCCAGCACGATCAGCGCGAGCGCCAGGCTGTACCCAGCGGGTACCAACCTGACCCAACCCCGCTTCCGACCCTGCGAACTCACACCGGCACCCTACGTTCCGTTCGGCCCGAGTTCGGGGACCCGCGTTGGGTTCTCGGTCTGGTCGCGCGCGCCCCGCAGGGCCAGCCCGGTGATCACCAGCGTCGTGAGGGCGGCCGTCGCCGTGGCGATGACGATCAGCGACAGCACCGAGTGCGCGCAGGTCAGCATGACCGCGATCCCCACGCCGAGCCCGACCCAGGTGATAGCGGCCGGTGCCGTCCGGTCGGCGGCGATCGCCGACAGCAGAGCGGCCTGCAGGACCGCCAGCAGCGCGCCCTCGAGCGCGAACAGCCACAGCAGTCCCTCGATCGGTGCGTAATCGCGCCCCGCGAACAGCGGCGCCAGTGGTGCGGCCACCGCCGCCCCGAGGACCGTGACGGCCCCGATCGCCACCAGCACCGCCAGCGCCGACCGCACGGCGCGCACGGAGTGCTGCGGCTGCGCCATCTTCGGATACAGCACCACGCCGACCGCCTGCGGCAGCCAGAACGCGATCTTCGCGGCAATGGCCCCCAGGGCGTAGCGCCCGGCGTCGTTCTCGTCCAGGATGATTCGCGACACCAGCAGATCCGCCGCCGACAAAGCGGTCAAGGCCGCTTGCACCTGCACGGCCCGGAACACCGCCGCCACGCCGAGCCCCAGGGCCGCCGTCCGGCGCGGTGCGGTGGATCCGGAATCTGCTCCCGGGAACGGGGCTACGGCCGGAACTTCCTCGGTGACAGCGGGACTCGGCCAAGCCGGCGAGCCGGAGGTGTTGCCGTCGCTGTTGTTCGGCAGCATCGCGTCGGCCTCGTGGCCGTGGTCGGTCAGCGCCCGATCCGCGATCCGGCGGGCCACGATCGCCGCCAGGGTGGCACCACCCGCGCCGGCCCACAGCGCGGGCGCCGAACCGAAACCGCAGGCCAGCACGATCAGGGCGGGCGTCACCCGGACGATCGCCGCTCCGCCCAGGACGGTGGCCAGCTCCCGGAACCGGCTGCGCCCCTGCAGGATTCCCTGCTCGCCCGCGAGCAGCACCAAGGCCGGCGCGGAACACAGCGCACCCGCCGACGCCGCCACGCCGACCTTCAGCACCGCGCCGACCACCGGAACCAGCACCAGCGCCACCACCGCGACCAGGCCGGCGCAGCGCGCGGTCAATTCTCGCGCGGCGCTCACCGGTGCACCCCGCACCACCTCCCGCGCGACCACGTTCTGCAACGCGAGCGCGGGCACCGCGCACAGCATCTGCACCGCCAGCAGGCTCGCGAACGAGCTGTATCCCGACACCCCCAGCCATCGGCTGGCGAGCAGCTGCAGCAGGTATCCCGCCACATTCGCGGTCATCGCCCCCGCCGTCACCAAGGTCAGGTCCTTGACCACGGGCAGACGGCGTACGACGGGCACGTCCGCAATGCTCCCATCCGTCTCGACCACCCCGGCCGCGCACCCCTGCGCCTCGCTCCCGCCCCTGTGCCGTCGGCACCGACCAGCGCGGGACTGTCAGCAGCGCCTCGGGCGGAAATGGAAGCGGCCCAGCACCTGCACAGGTGCTGGGCCGCGGTGAACCGGGAGCCGCTAGGGCTTCTTGTTCATATCGATCTGCTGGGTCGGGGCATCGAAGTTGCCGGGACCGCCGGACGGGGCCGGGGCGACGCGGCGGACCGGGGTGCGCCCGTTGCCGCCGTTCTTGCCGAGGAAGCCGAGCAGCAGGCCGACGATCAGGAACACCAGGGCGAGGACGCCGAGGATGATCGGCAGGACGCGGCCGTACAGCGACAGCTTGTCGATATTGTCCTTGGCCACCGAGATCTGCGACTCGATGGTGTTCTCGTCGAACACCAGGGTCGACTTCAGGGCGGTCACCTCGGGCTTGTCACCGCTGCGGGCGTAGAACAGGTGGATCTGCTCCTGGCCCTTGATGACGGTGCCGGTCCGCGGCTCGACCCACAGGTCGCGGGTGTTGGTGTAGAAGCGCGCCATGGTGACGTCGCCGTCGCCCTCCACGCCCCACTTCTCGGCGGGCAGGGTCAGCTTGTTGGTCGGCGAGTTGGCGACGGTGGAGAGATCGGTGACCGGCACGGCCATCTGGAAGTGGTAGACCTTCAGATTGTTGATCTCGGTCTCTTCGACGTAGTTGATGTCGTAGGTCTTACGCACGTTCAGATCGAAGTACGGGTAGGTCTTCTTGTCCGTGCCGATCGGGAAGCGGTACTGGAGGCCGGTGTGCTGCACCGGGTCCATCACGCTCTCGCCCTTCTTGTCGACCGTCACGCCGATCGCACCGTTGGGGCCGCCGTCCACCGACTCCACCGGCTGACCGGTCTTGCGGTCCACGGTGACGCGGTCGATGGACGCGGTCAGCAGGCCGGTGTCGCCCTGCTTGTCGGTGCGGCGCAGGGTCTGACCGGCCTGGATGGTCATTTCCGAAGCGTCCGACGGGTCTTCGACGGTGAGGAAGCGCTGCGAGACGAGCGGGACGTTCTGGTCCACCTTCGCCGAGCCTGTTCCCGAGGTCAGCGACTTGGAGTCCAGCACCTCACTGGGGGCGCCGTTCTGCGGATTGGTCGCGACGGTCGTGATCTCCAGGTCCAGCGGGGTCTTCGCCAGCCGACTGACCGTATAGGTGGGGACCATGATCGCGGCGACGAGCAGCATCGCACCGAGCCCCACGAGTACGCAGGCCACCGTCCTTCTGGTACCGGCACTGAGTGCCATGCAGGTTCTCCTCGTCGTCGAACACGTGTTTCCTCCAGTACTGCGGTCGCCGCGCAGCACTCGTGAGCCCAGACACTAACAGTCCGAGCGGTCCCAGAGTGCGGCCGAGGCAGGAAAACTCCCCGAAAATAGCCGCCCGGTGCAGTCGTGCGGAGGCGGCCGGGCGCTCGGGCGAACGGCGACAGGGCAGACTGGGCCGCGATGACGACCACCCTGAATCCCGAGACGAACCCGATCCCGGCCGAGCCGCCCGCGGCCCGTCTGGGTCGCTTCGTTCCGGCACTCGAGGGCATGCGCGCGCTGGCGGCGCTGGGTGTCGTGCTCACCCACGTGGCCTTCCAGACCGGCGCCACCGGGCAGCCGGTGCTGGGCCGGGTGTGGGAGCGATTCGACATGGCGGTCGCGGTGTTCTTCGCGCTGTCGGGATTCCTGCTGTGGCGCCCGCACGCCGCCGCGGCCCGGGGACAGGGCCGAGCGCCGAGCGCCGGACGGTATCTACTGCATCGCGCGGCCCGCATCCTGCCCGCCTACTGGGTGGTCGTGGGCGTGGTGCTGATCCTGCTGCCCAGCGCGGCGCACACCGCGGGGTTGCGGGTATGGCTGTCGAATCTCGGTCTGCTGCAGGTGTTCGTGCCCTTCACCCTGACCGACGGTCTCACCCAGATGTGGAGCCTCTCGGTGGAAGTCGCCTTCTACCTTGTGCTTCCGCTGCTGGCGTTCGCCCTGGTCTGGTTGCGCGGGCAACGGGCGCGGCTACGGGTGCCGATGGTGCTGGGTCTGGGATTGCTGTGCCTGGGCTGGAACTTCCTGCCGGTGCCCACACCCGAGGGCATTCACGCCGACAACTGGCTGCCGGGCTATCTGCCGTGGTTCGCGGCGGGCATGCTGCTGGCCGAACTCGCCGACCTGCCCGCCCCGCGCTGGCGGCGGGTGGCCGGGAACCAGTGGCTGATGTGGCCGCTCGCGTTCGTGGCCATGCTGCTGGCGGCCACCGATCTGGCGGGTCCGGCGGGTCTCGTGCACGGGCGGCCGTGGCAGTACGTCATGAAGATGGCGCTCGGCGCGGTCATCGGGTTCGGCCTGCTGGCCCCGCTGGTGCTGCGGCCCGATCGGCGGCACCGGGTGCTGGAGGGCCGGGTCGCCGCGACGCTCGGACGCTGGTCGTACGGCATCTTCATCTGGCATCTGGCCGTGCTGTCGATCATCTTCCCGGTGTTCGGCATCGTGCCGTTCCACGGGCATTTCGTGGTGGTCTACCTGCTGACCGTGGCCTTCACGCTGCCGCTGGCGGCCGCCAGCTACGCCCTCGTCGAGGAACCCGTCCGGCAGTGGACGCGTCGCCGCTTCGGTTGAGCGGCAGCACGATTCAGCCGCGGGGCGGCACTCTGATTCAGCCGCGTGGCGGCAGCGCCGCGATCCCCACCGCGATCACCGCGACCAGCGCCGGGAACTGCACCCACAGCGAACCGCCGGCATAGCCCTCCATCGAACGCCAGGGCCCGGTCGAGAGCGCGGCCGCGGAGATGGCGGTACCGCCGGCCGCGATCGCCACCAGCGCCCGCGGCAGCACGTGCGGCCGGAGCCGGTCGGCCATCAGGCCGAACAGGGTGAGCACGAGGGCGACGGGTCCGGCGATGAGACCGGCTCCCGCGGCCAGTCCCAGCCCGGCGACGGTGCGACTGTGCCAGGTGCGCGGCGGGGTCCCATCGTCGCGGACGGGTGAGCGCGCACCCCGGAATGCCAGCACGATCAGCGGAATCAGCAACAGCAGGCCGCCGAAGATGGCCAGGCGGTACCAGCGATCGGTGGGGAAGGCGACGGTGATCGGGCCCTTGGTTCCGGCTGGCACCAGCCACGCCTGCTGCCAGCCGTTAATCACCACGGGGTGCAGCGTCGCGCCGTCCGCGGACTTGGCCTGCCATCCGACATTCGTGCTCAGCGGCAGCACCAGCACCTGCGTGCCGGCACTGCCGTTCGGATCGGCCACCGGGGCGAGCGGCGGGGTGCGGTCCAGGCGCAGTTCGTCGACGGTGAACAGTTCGGTCGGCGCGACCGCGACATCCACACGGCCGGACGGGAAGTCGAATCCGCTGTCGCTCGTCGCATCGTTCGCGTTGTTCGCATCGGCCGTGCACACGGTGGCGGGCAGCGGTGCGCCGGAACGCAATTCGGCGGCGGTGCCGGTCACCGTGGTGTGCAGGGTGTGGCCTGCGGCGGCGATGGTGGGCCCGTGCGCGCAGTCGATGGTGAGGAGCCGGTCGGGATCGGCGGGGGCGGGGTAGTCGGGGCCCAGCACGTTCACCTCGGCCAGGCCGGGCGGCTGCTCCTGCGCGAAACCCAGTGCGGTGCGGTCGAGTACGCCGTCCCAGGTCTGGATGCTGACCTCGATGCGATCGGTGACGTAGGGGTGCAGGTCCACCCGGCTGATCGCGCCGGAGTCGGGATTCACGGTGCGCACCTGCGGGCCGTCGCCGAGATTCACCGAGACGGAGGTGGGGTGCGCGGGCAGATCGCCGCGCGACGGCGTCACCTCCAGGCCGGTCACCAGGGTCGGGGCCGGAAGTTCGATGGTGAGTGTGGGTTTGGGCCCTGCCGGATTGCGGACGGTGGTCTCGGGCGCGGTCCAGCTGGTGCGCGGGTCCCCGTCGGTGGCCGCGAGGGCGGAGCCGCGCGGGTCGCCGACATCGGCGCGGCCGCGGGCGATGGGCCGGTCCTGATCGGTGAGCAGCGCTTCCAGCGCCGGACCGGGCCGGGTGTGCACGATCAGGTCCGGGGACACGGTGACCGGCTGCGGCACCTGCAGGGTGCGTTCGAACAGGCTCGGCTCCTCGGCGGCCAGAGCCAGGCCCTTGCTGCACCGGACGCGGTCGGGGGAGTCGAAACAGGCGCTGCGGCCGGGGAATTCCTGTCCCAGGTCCCAGCCGCGCACCTGCGCGCCGGCGGGGGCGGGCGGCAGTACCGTGCGGTGCCGTATGTCCACGGTCACCGGGTTCTCGCGGTCGGCGTAGTCGTCCAGGCTCAGTTCGCTGATCCCGAATTGGCCGCCGGCGCTGCCGTCCTCGGTGTGCACGGCGGTGATCTTGATCCAGTCGGTGCGGCCCGGCGGCAGCGAGATCGCCACCGGCGTACCGGGTTCGGTGATGCGGGCCGCCACCGTGCCCTTGGCGGTCTCCGCCTCCACCCACTTCACCGGGCTGCCGATGGCGGCCGCGCTGGTGGTCAGCCGCAGCACCGCGGAACTGATCGGCTTGTCCAGATCCAGCCGGAGCCATTGCCCGACAGCGTGTTCGGCGCCATTGCTGATCCACGCGGTGGCCGGATCGCCGTCCACCACGGCCGCGGTCGAGCTGCCGGGCGCGGCACCGCCCAGCTGGGTGGCGTCACCGGCGGAACTGGAGGCGGTGATGGTCGCGCCGGACCATTCGCCCGCCACCAGCTGGGCGCCGGGCACCGGATAGTCCGGCACCAGATTGTGGGTGCGGCGGGCGTCGCCCGGGGCCCGCAGCGCCGAGTTGTGGTTGTCGACGCGCCCGAAGTCGGTCTCCCGGTCCATCGGTGTGTCGGTGATGGTGACCCCGTCCACCGGCAGTCCGGCGGTGGCGGCGTCGGCGGCCAGCACGGCCGGCCCGGCGGGCGCCGCGGGATTGCGGCGCAGCCGTTCCACCACCTCGGGACCGCCCTGGATCACCGGGACGCTGTCCAGCGGGACGGTGAACGCCCCCGGGAACGACGTCGGCGCGCCGACGCCGCTGCGCACCTGGGCGGGGGTGCCGGGCACGGTCGACCCGACGCGATAGATCTCGATCGCCGGGTATTCCGGGCGCAGATCGCCGTCCGCGACCAGGCCCTCCACCCTGGCGGTCCCGATCGGATTCCCGAACTGGGCGACCTTCGTCAATCCGGGCGAGCCGTCGAGCGCGCGGTGGGCCAGCATCGGCCGGGTGGAGCGCGAGGTCTCCGGGTCGAGGTCGTTGCGCAGCACCAGGATTCCGATGCCCTGCCCGGCCAGCGTCGCCGCCAGCCCCGCCGACGGCCGTCCGTCGGCAATGAGCCGCTGCACCGAATCCATGGCGCGGATCGCGCCGGGCGGGTTGAGCGGCACCGAATCCCGCACCGCCCACGGGCTGCTCGCCAGCGCCTGCAGGGGCTCGTCGCGGGTCAGACCCCACACCTGGCTGCCGAACGGCGCGCCCGGCACCACCAGCGCCCGGGTGTCGGAGGCGTTGTGCGCCAGCCAATCCGCAGTCTGCTGCCAGTACGCCGGGACCCGGTCGTAGCTGCCACGCGGGGCGAGCTTGCCGGTCCAGGCCAGCGAGGTCGACAGCGTCAGCGCCGTCAGGATGAGCGCGGCGACCGCCACCATGCGATCGCGCTCGGGATGCGCGAAGGCCCTGCGCCACACCGGCATCGGCACCGATGCGGGCAGCGGCACCCGGCTCAGCAGATGCGCGAGTCCCAGCACCAGCGGCAGCCGGATGAGCGGTTCCAGCTTGTGCACATTGCGCAGCGGCGCGCCGCCGGAGTCCAGGAAGACCCGGACCTGTTCCGCGAACGGCCCGCCCAGCTCACCCGCGTAACCCGCGCAGATGCCGACCAGTCCGACGATCAGGATCAGGGCGAGCCGACCGCGATTCGGCATGGACCGCATGGCCAGACCGGCCATGCCCGCCGCGGCCAGCAGGCCGGTGGCCAGCACCGCCGCGGGCTGGGTCACCAGCACTGCGCCCGCGATGCGCTCCGGGGAGACGAACGGGGTCCAGCTGTCGGTGCCGCGCAGCACCTCGCCCAGTGAGGCCCACTGCGTCGTCACGCCGGAGGATTCGATGTAGTCCAGGAACGGCGGACTCACCTTGCCCAGCAACAGCAGTGGCACCACCCACCAGAAGGTGCCCAGCACCAGCAGCGGAATCCAGGCGCGGGTGAAGCGCCACCACACTCGATTCGGCCGGTAGGACAACCACCACAGCGCCGCGGGCAGGAACGCCGCGGCCGTGGCCACCGCGTTCACCGAACCCATCAGCGCGAGCGCGAGGGCGCTGCCCGCGGGAGTCGCCATGCCACGCCGCGCGGGGCGCTGCATCGCCACGCCCAGGGCGGCGGGAGCCAGCAGCACCCAGGGCGCGAGCATCATCGGCAGCGTCTCCGAGGAGATCGAGCCGAGTGTCGTGAGCACGCGCGGCGAGAACGCGAACGCGACCGCCGCGATCAACCGCGAGCCCCGGCTGCCGATGCCGAGGGTCTCGCAGAGCCGGATGATGCCCCAGAATCCAGCGAGCAGCAGCAGCGCCCACCAGATGCGCTGGGTCACCCAGCCGGGCAGGCCGAGCAGATGCCCGAGCGAGAAGAACGCGCCGTGCGGGAAGAAGTAGCCGTAGGCCTGGTTCTGCACCTGCCCCATCGGGGCCTGGCTGCTCCACAGATGGGAGGCGCGGGCGAGAAAGCCCAGCGGATTCTGCGCCAGATCGTATTTCGTATCGGCGACGGTCTGCCCGGGCACCTGCAGGAAGGTCAGCAGGAAGGCGGCGATGACACTGCCGAGCAGCCAGCGGCGGCCCAGCGGGGCCGTGCCGCCAGAGTCCTGAAGTGTCGTCGGAGACCGGTCCTCGCCCGGACCGGTCACATCGGACTGTGAGTCTTCGGGTTGGCCTGGTTCGGAGGTCGTCCGGTCAGCGTGAGCCGTACTCAACGTTGTTCAATAGCGACGAGCCCGCCTCGCCGCTGCGGTCGATCTCGGGCCGCTTGTCCTGCGAAGCCGCCATTGTGATGACCAGGACCGCCGCCAGCCCGACCAGGGCTCCGCCGACAGCACTCGCTGCACCAGGAACGGCAAACTTCATCGCGGTACTCCCAACATCGGACGCACGTAACGGGAGCCAACCTAGCAGGTTTCGGGCCCGCTCCCCCGCCACCCCGAGACTTTGGCGCGCGGCTGAGAGCCGTTGGCGTTGGGCACGCGTGCCGCCGGTTGGGAGCCGAACCGATTTTGGACGTCCCCGGGGAGTTGCCCCGACCGTCGCGAAATCAGTTGTCGACCTGGCATACGGATACGTCGCGTTGCTCGGTGCGCAGCGCTATTCGGGGATGGTGCAGTGCAGGCCGCCGAGGAAGGTACGGAGTTTGGCGGTGGTCTCATGGAGTTCGGTGTGCGGGTCGGAGGCGGCCACGATGCCGCCGCCGCCGAAGGCGCGCAGGGAGAGCGCGTCGGCGGCGAGTTCCGCACAGCGGATGGCGACGAACCAGTCGCCGTCGCCGGCCGCGTCGCACCAGCCGACCGCGCCGCCGTAGAAGCCGCGGTCGCCCTCGAGGTCGGCGATGGCGTCCAGGGCCAGGGCGGTCGGGGTGCCGCAGACCGCGGGGGTGGGGTGCAGCAGGATCGCGAGGTCCAGGGCGGTGGTGGCCGGATCGCGCAGCACGCCGCGAATGGGGGTGGCCAGGTGCCAGACCTCGGGCGTGGACAGCAGTTCGGGCCCGTCGGGGATGGTCAGCTCGGCGCACACGGGGGTCAGCAGTTCGCGGATCCAGTCGATGACGAAGGCGTGCTCGTCGCGATTCTTGGTGCTGGCCAGCAAATCCCGGGCTTGGGCCGCGTCCGCCTCCGGATCGGCGAGCCGGGGCAGGGTGCCGGCCAGCGGGTGCAGGGTGACCGCGCGGCCGTGCCGGGAGATCAGCACCTCGGGCGTCGCGCCCAGCAGCGTGTCGCCGGGGCGTCCCGCCGCCGACAGATCGACGGCGTAGACGGCGGCCCGCGGATGCCGGGTCACCAGGTGCGCGGCGATCACCTCGGGCTCCAGCGGGGTCTGTGCCTCGGCCAGCAGCGACCGGGCCGCCACCACCTTGCGCAGCGGCTGCTCCGGATCGCCCAGCTGCTCCACGAGTCTCGTGACACGCGCGACATGCTCTGCGGCACTGGGTATTTCGGAGACGATCCGGACCTCGGGCAGGTCCGGCAGGGCGGCCGGGCGCCACGGTCCGGCGGTGTGCGCGGCCTGCTCGGGCGTCACCAGGGCGGCGGGACGGCGTGGATCGAACGGCAGCGCGCCCACGATCAGCTCGGCTGTCCCGGACCGCAGCGCCGCGCTCGCGGCGGCCGCCGAATCGAAGGCGGCGCGGGTGCCAGAGGTGCGTACGACACCGTCCGGCGTCGCGAGCAGAAATCCGTCCATGATGGTTCGACCATAGCCCCGGGGCCGGACGGCCCGGACCGGGGAGCGACGCATCTCTCACCGGGCCGCCGGGCAGGTACGGGTATTCCGGTGCGGCCCAGCATCTTTCCCGCAATGCCCCGCTCCGGCCGGAGGCGCGTGGACCCCGGCCGTCCGGGGTTTCCCGGCGTCAGGCCTGTTTTTCGGCGGGTTCGCGGCCCGGCGGCACCATGAGCACCGGGCGATGGCAGTGCTTGAGCACGGCGTCGGCGACGCTCGAATGCATGAGGGCCCGGATGCCGGTGGCTCCGCGGGTGCCCGCCACGATGATGTCCACGTTCAGCTCGTCGGCGGTCTCGACGATGGCATTCCAGATGGTGGTGGTGCACTCGGCGGTGCGCGCCTCGGCGTTCAGGCCCGCCAGCTTGGCCAGCCGCACGCCTTCGGCATTGATATTCCGGGCGTCCACCAGCGCGATGTCCTCTATTTCGTCGTCGGTCACCCACTCCGGCTGCATCACCCCGGACAGTCCCGACAACCGCGCGGCCTGGCGCACCATCGGCTCCCACGCCGTCAGCACCACGGCTCTGTCGGCGGCCAGGAACCGTCCCGCGTATTCGACGGCCCGCCGGGCATTCTCGGAGCCGTCGTAGGCAATCAGCATCAAATCGCAGGGCATGACGAACCTCCTGGTAGGAACGCCTGGCTGTACCCCGAGGCTACCCCGGAAACAGACCGTTCAGTGGACTTGGCAATCTTCGTCGCGTCGCAAGTTCTCCACAGTTCGCTCACGATTCACCCAAACCGGTGGTGCGATGCGGGGGACGGGTTTTCACTGAAAACGTCGGCTTTCGCCGACGATCGACATCGCCGTCGTTGGAGCAGGGCCCGAACGAGGGGTGGATTGTGCGGTTGGACGAGCTGACGACCCCGCAGGAGTGGGCGCGTGTGTACCGCTCGCTGTTCGGTCTCCCCCACGTGCATGTGACCACACCGGGCTTCGTGGTCCTACCGCTGGTCGACACCATCGCTGCGCTGAACACCCCGGAACCGTTGGGGGCCTTGATCCTTGACGAACTGGTCTGTCGCGGTCTGGCCGGCCCGGTGCTGGTGCGCGACAAGCCGCCGCGCCGCACCTTCCTGGCGGTCTTCGACGGCTACCCGTCCGACGAATGCCTCGAGCTGCTCGAGCGCAACAGCGTCGACATCGGCCCGCATCGCAGTAATGTCATCCTGCCCACCGGATTCGGCCGTCACACCCATGAGGGCCGCTGGTGGGCGCGCGTGCCACAGCGCGAGGAATCCCTGCCCCTGCTCTCCGAGGTGGTCGCGGCCACCCAGGCGGTGTTGTGACCATAGAGTCGGCCTTCTTCGGCCACCATGAGGCCGATCCGCGCGCCCTGCTGTACTACGAGTGGTGTCAGCGCGCCGAATCCGGTTACGCGGTAGACGATTTCGCGGAGGAAGTACGCGATCTCACGCACACCGAACGGGCGATTCCCGGGGCCTGCTGGCGGCTGCTGGATCGGGTCGAGCGGGCGCCGCGACTGCCGGACTGGCCCTACACCGAATGGGTGGACGCGCCGTGGCACGCGAATGAGGCTGACATCGAAGGGGATTCGATTCCAGCGTTGGGCGAGCCGGAGCTGCTGGACCGCATCCACGGCGGCTGGCTCGGCCGCTGTATCGGCTGCACGCTGGGCAAACCCCTGGAGAACGGCTTCGTCTGGACACCCGCACGTATCCGCGGGTATCTGGAGGCGAGCGGGGCCTATCCGCTGCGCGACTACGTCCCCGTCGCCGACCCGCTGCCGCCCGAGGCCGATGGCCGAAGATCCTGGTACACAGCCACTCTCGGCCGTATCGACGGCTGTCCCCGCGACGACGACGTCGACTACCCGATTCTCGGTCTGCATCTGCTGGAGCAGCACGGGAGGTCGTTCACCCCCGATGACGTCGCGGCCCTCTGGCTCGAGCGCCTGCCGTTCCTGCAGACCTACACCGCCGAACGCGTCGCCTACCGCAACCTCATCGACGGTTTCGCCCCGCCCGACACCGCCACCTACCGCAACCCCTACCGCGAGTGGATCGGCGCGCTCATCCGCGCCGACATCCACGGCTTCACCCACCCCGGACAACCCCGCCGCGCGGCCGCCGCGGCGGCTCGCGACGCCTCGATCTCCCACGTGGGCAATGGTTTATGGGCCGCCATGTGGTCGGGTGCGCTGATTGCCGCCGCCTTCACCGCCCCCGACCCTGCCGCAGCGCTGGCCGTCGCGCACTCGGTCATTCCCGCCCGCTCCCGCCTCGCACTGGCCCTGGCCGAGGTCACCGACGACCACCGCGGCGGCATGTCCTGGGACCGGGCCGTGACCGCCATCCACACCCGCCACGCCCACTACAACTGGGTCCACGCCATCGGCAACGCCTGTCTCATCGCCGCCGGATTGCTCTGGGGCGAAGGCGATTTCACCCGCACCGTCGCCCTCACCGTCCAGGCCGGCTGGGATACCGACTCCAACGGCGCGACCGCCGGCTCGGTGGCGGGCATCCTCACCGGAGCCGCCGCCATCCCCGCCCACTGGACCGCGCCGTTCCACGACACCGTCCACAGCTCGGTCACCGGCTACGGCAGAACCCGCATCTCCGACCTGGCCCGCCGCACGCTGAATCTGGTGCGCTGACACCGAATCGGGTCGTGGCGGTGGTTCCCGAAGGCGGCGAGGGCGGTGGGCCGCGCGCGGCGCCCGCCGGGGCCCCCCC
>NZ_JBHZAF010000012.1:0-289571 GCF_042754085.1 Nocardia sp. NPDC059236 | reverse complement strand
CCCGGCTGTAATGCTCCGGCCACCATGAGCGCCGTGCACCACATCACCGAATGGGCCCACGGCGGCGCCACCGACATCGAGAACCTGACATTGGCCTGCGATGCCTGTCACGCGATGATCCACGACGGGCCTGGCGGCTGGAAAACCGTTGTCATGCCCCCGGACTCCGAACACGCCGGGCGCACGGGGTGGATCGCGCCAGCGCATATCGACCCGTCCCGGACCCCGCAGGTCAACGACCGCCACCACGCCGGGGAGTTGATGGCCGCCAAGCTGGCCCAGATCCGCGACCGCACCCGCCCACCGGTGCGATGGTGGTCACGTCCCTAATCCCCGATCGAGCCTCACCGAAGGTGGGGCCCTTCGGGCTGCGTCCACACCGGCTGCTCGTGCCCAACCGGCGTACGCAGGGACGAGACAGCGTAGTTGCGCCGCGTGCCCTACCGGACTTGGGCTCACGCCAACCTGGGAGCCGCTACCCGCCGATCCCGGCCCACGGACTGCACGGACAACCTTCTACAGACACACCGACATAAAGCTTCAAAAAGGTGCGGGCTGGAACGGGAGATCGGCCTCGCAAGCTCGGTCCCCTCTCTCCTCCAGGCATCTTTGTCCTTTGATCTTTTCTCTCTTTGGTTTTGGTTCTTCGGCTTTTGTCTTCTGGTCCTTTGCCATTCAGCACTTCCCGAACCAGTCGAGGCTCTGCCCGTGCGGGCGCGTATACGCCATCGGAACGCCGTTCGATGCAAGTACCAGGTGCACGTCTGCCGGTCCAGCCGGGAGTACATCGGTGCCGAAATCAACTACTCCCGGCGGCTCATTGGTAATCCACTCACATGGAAGCTGTCGCATCATCGCCGGGAAAGCCGCACGGTCGGCGCGGGCCAGATAGAGCAGAACAGCACTACCGAAAACGATGACGGGTATATCGGAAGGAGCCTCGTGGACCAGGTCCGCCAGGGCATTGCTGAGATCGCCCCGCACCAGATGCGGCGGGTTCTCCCGGGCGGTGGCGGCGGCATTGCGCAAGCGGTCCAGGCGGTTTCGCTGTTCGGGCCAGACGAGAGATTCCAGCCAGCGCATGTCCTCGGGATCCCGGACATCGAGCGGGTTGAGGTCGATACCCGCGCGGTGCACGACGTTCGGTAGTTCGGTGGGCAGTGGCGGGTTGCCGGTGGTGGCGCATGGCAGGACGACGGTCGAGCGCCCGTCCCGGGGGTCGAGGGTGGGGCCGTCGTCGTAGGTGTAGCTGTACCGGTCGGGGTACAGGCACAGTCCGGCAGAGGCTCCGAATTCTATGAGCGCCAACGGATCCGAGCCGTGACGGGCGAGCAGCGGGAGCAGGGTCGCGGTCCGGCCCACCTCGTTGGTCTGGGTGCGACGGGTCATGGCGACATCCCGGACCCCGGGCCAGTTGGTGATCAGGAAGTCCTTGAACTCCTCGAATGGCCCCACCGTCACGCCCAGGTAGCGGGCCGCACCGAGGATCAGATTGGGCTGGCGCTTGTGCACGGGCAGGGTGTCGATGAGGACGAGAAGCTCTGCGTCCCCGGCGATTCCGAGGCACCAGTGCTCGTAGCAGGGCGAGTAGCCCTGTACCTCCTTCTCGGCGAATGCCCGGTATCGATCGGCGGTTTCCATCCTGCCTCCCCCACATCGGCTTTCACGAAAAAGGGCGTCCGCGGCAGTTGCCGGGACGCCCTTATCGATAGCACCTGTCAGAGCATGCAGCTCACGCAGCCCTCGACTTCGGTTCCTTCCAGGGCCATCTGGCGGATGCGGATGTAGTAGAGGGTCTTGATGCCCTTGCGCCAGGCGTAGATCTGGGCCCGGTTGACGTCGCGGGTGGTGGCGCTGTCCTTGAAGAACAGGGTCAGGGACAGGCCCTGGTCGACGTGCTGCGTCGCCGCGGCGTAGGTGTCGATGATCTTCTCGTAGCCGATGTCGTAGGCGTCCTCGAAGTATTCGAGGTTGTCGTTGGTCAGGTAGGGGGCCGGGTAGTAGACGCGGCCGATCTTGCCTTCCTTGCGGATCTCGATCTTGGACGCCACCGGGTGGATGGAGCTGGTGGAGTGGTTGATGTAGGAGATCGAGCCGGTCGGCGGCACCGCCTGCAGGTTCTGGTTGTAGATGCCGTGCTCCATGACCGACGCCTTCAGCGCTCGCCAGTCGTCCTGGGTGGGGATGTGGACGCCGGCGTCGGCGAAGATCTGGGCGACGCGGTCGGTCTTGGGCTCCCACGCCTGGTCGGTGTACTTGTCGAAGAACTCGCCGGTGGCGTACTTCGAGTCGGCGAAACCGCCGAACGCCGAACCCCGCTCCATCGCAATCAGATTCGAGGCACGGATCGCGTGGTAGGCGATCGTGTAGAAGTAGATGTTGGTGAAGTCCACGCCCTCTTCGGAGCCGTAGTGGACCCGCTCGCGCGCCAGGTAGCCGTGCAGGTTCATCTGGCCCAGGCCGATGGCGTGGGACTCGTTGTTGCCCTGCTCGATCGAGGGCACCGAATAGATGTGGGTCTGGTCCGACACCGCGGTCAGCGCGCGAATCGCGACCTCGACCGACTTGCCGAGGTCCGGCGAGTCCATGGTCTTGGCGATGTTCAGCGAACCCAGGTTGCACGAGATGTCCTTGCCCACCTTGGCGTAGGACAGGTCGTCGTTGAACTCCGACGCGGTGGAGACCTGCAGGATCTCCGAGCACAAGTTGGAGTGGGTGATCTTGCCCGCGATCGGGTTGGCCCGGTTCACGGTGTCCTCGTACATGATGTACGGGTAGCCCGACTCGAACTGCAGCTCGGCGATGGTCTGGAAGAACTCGCGAGCCTTGATCTTCGACTTGCGGATCCGCTTGTCGTCGACCATCTCGTAGTACTTCTCGGTCACATTGATGTCGGCGAACGGCACGCCGTAGATGCGCTCCACGTCGTACGGCGAGAACAGGTACATGTCCTCGTTCTTCTTCGCCAGCTCGAAGGTGATGTCCGGAATCACCACACCCAGCGACAGCGTCTTGATGCGGATCTTCTCGTCCGCGTTCTCCCGCTTGGTGTCCAGGAACCGGTAGATGTCGGGGTGGTGCGCGTGCAGGTACACCGCACCCGCGCCCTGCCGCGCACCCAGCTGGTTGGCGTAGGAGAACGAGTCCTCCAGCAGCTTCATGATCGGGATGACACCGGAGGACTGGTTCTCGATCTTCTTGATCGGCGCGCCGGCCTCACGAATATTGCTGAGCAACAGGGCAACACCGCCGCCGCGCTTGGACAGCTGCAGGGCGGAGTTGATGGAGCGGCCGATCGACTCCATATTGTCTTCGATGCGGAGCAGGAAGCAGGACACCGGCTCGCCGCGCTGCTGCTTGCCCGAGTTGAGGAAGGTGGGGGTGGCCGGCTGGAAGCGGCCGTCCATGATCTCCTCGACCAGCTCGCGCGCCAGGGTCTCGTCACCGGCGGCCAGGGCCAGGGCCACCATGCACACGCGGTCCTCGAAACGCTCCAGGTAGCGCTTGCCGTCGAAGGTCTTCAGCGTGTACGAGGTGTAGTACTTGAACGCGCCCAGGAAGGTCGGGAACCGGAACTTCTTGGCGTACGCCTGCTTGAACAGCTGCTTGACGAACTCACGCGAGTATTGGTCGAGAACCTCGGTCTCGTAGTAGTTCTCGCGCACCAGGTAGTCGAGCTTCTCCTCCAGATTGTGGAAGAAGACCGTGTTCTGGTTGACGTGCTGCAGGAAGTACTGATGCGCGGCTTCCCGGTCCTTGTCGAACTGGATCTCGCCGTTGGGGCCATACAGGTTCAGCATCGCGTTGAGGGCGTGATAGTCGAGTCCCTCGGTCGCGGAGTCGCCGCTGACGGGGCGCTCTACGCGGGCAGTCTTTCCGACCGGTGCTGTTGTCGTTGCCAAAACAATCCCAATCCCTCTCGGACGCGCTCTACGTCCTCAGCAGTTCCCATGAGTTCGAAGCGATACAGGTACGGGACCCCTGCCTTACGTGAGATCACTTCTCCCGCATAGCAGTACGTATCGCCGAAGTTCGTGTTGCCGCTCGCGATCACGCCGCGCAGCAGGGCGCGGTTGTGCGGGTCGTTGAGGAACTTGGCCACCTGGCGGGGCACGAATTCCTTGTCGGATCGCTGCCCACCCAAAACGTGCCGACCTCCCCCGTAGGTGGGGACGATCAGCACGAAGGGTTGGTCGACGCGAAGCGAGTCAGCGGTGTGAAGCGGTATGCGAACGGCGGGCAGCCCCAGTCGTTCGACGAAGCGGTGCGTGTTCTCCGAAGCGCTCGAGAAGTAGACCAGATTCGGTGTCGCGCTGGACATCTCGGCCATCTCCCCTCCTTTCGATTCGGACGAACCTGCAGGAGGCCACCGGCCCTGACCGGCGGCGCGGCGTCAGGCGACGGCGACGATGTCGGCCAGAGCCTTGATGCGGTCCGGGCGGAAGCCGGACCAGTGATCGTCACCGGCGACGACGACGGGGGCCTGCAGGTAGCCCAGGGCCATGACGTAGTCGCGGGCTTCGGGGTTCTCGGAGATGTCGATGACGCTGTAGTCGACACCAGCCTTGTCGAGGGCGCGGTACGTGGCGTTGCACTGGACACAAGCGGGCTTGGTGTAAACGGTGATGGTCATTGGTATCCCCTTCTCCTTAGCCTTTGATCTGTCTGCAGTGCACGGCTCAAACAAGATCCACGTAGTAAGTGCGCAAACCCCTGGAAGTGGAACCGAAGCCCCTGGTCGCTCGGTGAATTTCGAGGTGTTCACCTAGTGGCCTTCCAGCTCCCAAGACACTACACCTAGTGGCCGACAGATTCACACAACACGACATGTTGCGACTCACAAAGGTGAAATTCCGGTGTCGTAAGTACCTGGACACTCGATTCGCAACTCGACACGACTGCGACGCACATCACAATTTCGGCATTCAGTTCATTTCCAGCAAACACACCATCACCGCTGATCAACACCCATCCCACGAGTCACAGCAGACTCGAGCGACCACCCGGTTTGCCACCCGGCCGAGCCCTGCCCCAAATTCCAGGGTCCCCCGCTCCGCTCGGCGTGTCGCGGCGTTTGCGCCCGCTCTACCGGATGGTGAAGGACGCGCCGTCGATCGGACCGGGCGTCAGCAACCGATTGGTGGCCGCGATCCCATAGGCGTCGGCGTCATAGGCCGCCAGTGGCAGACCGTCGATGGTGATGTCGGTGAAGGTGATCGGATCGAAACCGGGCAGCGCGCCGCTGAGATGGCCCTCGACGATGATCTCCGCGGTATGGGCGGGCACCGGAGAGGCGGAGACCGTGGTGCGGGACCATTTCGCGGTGCGGTTCTCCAGCGTCATGACGTAGCGCCCGCGGTCCCAGCTGACCACCGAATGCATGGTGTCGCCAGGCCGGACCACCACGTCGTCGTAACTCACCGGCGCGTCGGGATAGCGCTCCCACCAGCCGTCGACCTGCGTATCGGGGGTGCAGGCACCACCGAAGAGACCGAGCGAGCACAGGCCGTCCGCGGCCGCGCCCAGCAGGTCGGACAGCTTGCCTCCGGCGTTCATGACCGTCCCGGCCAGGTCCGGATCGGCGTACGCCAGGCCCGCGGCGGCGGATTCGACCTGCAGACCCGGCAGGGCCGCGTACACGGCCACGTCACTGGCGCACAGGGATTCGACGCCGGTCTGCACGAGCGGGAGTGCGACCTGATTGTCGAGCCCGGCGGCGCCGTTCAATCCCACCCAGGGCACCACGCGCTGCAGGATGCCCGGATCGAGACAGTCCACCCGCGGCTGCACCCAGGTGGCGCTGACCTCCCGGAACTCCCCCCGCACCACATACCCGGCCCAGTTGCCCAGGTAGAGACGGACATACGACTCGGCCGCCGCGTCGGCCGCATTGACCACCACCGAGGCGGCGGAGACGGCCAGGGTAACCGCCATGAAACAACGGCCTAACACAGTGTTGCCCGTTGATAGCTTCATGGTGTGACGGTAGCCCGATTTGTCCGAGAAAAGCTACAGGCCACGACTCAAAAGCCGTGGCCTTGTGCTGAATTCAGCGAGTGATCACTGCGTATTCTGGATGTTCGCCCGAGCTGTCAGACGTTCGCTCGCGCGTTGGCGGTCTCCGCCAGCAGGTGCACGGTGGCGGCCAGCTGGGTCAGGGCCTCCGCATCGTCGGCCGGGTGGGTCTCACCGAAGCGCTGGCCGATGACGCCGAAGTTCAGCGACGCCTCCTCGACCACCTTCGCACCGGCCACGCCGAGCGCCTTGACGGCGTCGTCGTGCGACCACTTGGCGGCGTTCGGGCTGATCGACGCGGAGATGACCGCGGCCGGGAAATCCTTGAGCGCGCCCGCGCCGTACGGACGGGAGGCCCAGTCGATGGCGTTCTTCAGTACGGCCGGCAGGGTGCCGTTGTATTCGGGGGTCACCAGCAGCAGCGCGTCGGCGGCGCCGACGGCGTCACGCAGCGCCTGCGCGGTGGCCGGGACCTTGCCCTCGGCGTCGACGTCCTCGTTGTAGAAAGGAATCTCACCGAGTCCCTCGTAGATCGCGAGCTCGACGCCCTCCGGGGCGGCCTTCGCGGCGGCCTCGGCGAGGCGGCGGTTGATCGACGCGGCGCGGAGGCTGCCGACCAGAACGAGAATGCGGGTCTGCGACATGATGATCACTCCAAGGGTTACTGACTCAGCAGCGGAACTTTCGATAGACTGTAACCGGACTGCAGTCCGCTTACATTCCCGGGTAGGAGCAGAGAGCCTGTGACACGCGACACCTCACCGGATGAGGTCGTTCCGGCCCTGCCGAGCATCGCGCTGCCGATCGAACCCGTCGGCACGCAGCGGCCGCCCGCGCACTCGGTGCCGCTGCTCATGCCCGGCAGCAGCCATGAGCGCAGCGACGCCGCCCGCAACCGGCAGCTGCTGCTCGACGCCGCCGAACAGCTGGTCCGCCAGTGCGGCGCGGACGGCGTCACCATGGACGCGGTCGCCAAGCTGGCCGGCGTCGGCAAGGGCACGGTGTTCCGGCGCTTCGGCAATCGGGCCGGGCTCATGCTGGCACTGCTCGACCAATCCGATCAGAAACTCCAGTGGGCCTACATGTTCGGGCCGCCGCCGCTGGGCCCGGGCGCGCCGCCCGTGGAGCGGCTGATCGCCTTCGGGCGGGCGCGCCTGGCCCTGGTCGAGGTGGAGGGCGACGTGCGCAAGAACGCCGACATCGGCGGGCAGTACTCCGGCCCGCCCTACAACATCGCGAAAACCCATGTCGCCCTGCTGCTCCGGCAGGCTGGCGCGCCCGGCGACATCTCGCTGACCGCCGACACGCTGCTGGCCAGCCTGGACGCCGGGCTGGTGCTGCACCAGATCCGCGAACTGCGCTACACCCTGGACCAGGTGGGCGATCACTGGGAACACCTGGTCCGGCAGGTGACCGCTCCCGTCGGTCAATAGAGCCGCCGGCCGTTCAGTAGAGTGTGGCCATGGGGAACCTGCGCGCACAGATCATCGCCGAATTGGGCGTCCTGCCGGACATCGAACCGAAAACCGAAGTGCGGCGGCGCATCGACTTCCTCAAGGATTATCTGCGCTCCACGCCCGCGACCGGTTTCGTGCTCGGCATCAGCGGCGGCCAGGACTCCACCCTCACGGGTCGCCTGTGCCAGCTCGCCGCCGAGGAGCTGCGCGCCGAGGGCCACGTCGCCACCTTCGTGGCCGCGCGCCTGCCCTATGGCGTCCAGTTCGACGAGGAAGACGCCCAGATCGCCCTGCGGTTCATTCAGCCCGACCGGTCGGTCGTGGTGAACGTCAAGCCCAGCGCGGACGCCGCCGCCGGAGAAGCCGCTCTCGGCATCGTAGAACTGCACGAGGAGCCCCGCCTGCGAGACTTCGTGCGCGGCAACATCAAAGCTCGCGAGCGCATGCTGCTGCAGTACGCCATCGCCGGTCAGCTCAATATGCTGGTCGTCGGCACCGACCACGCCGCCGAGGCGGTCACCGGCTTCTTCACCAAGTACGGTGACGGCGGCGTCGACATCACCCCGCTGACCGGTCTCACCAAGCGTCAGGGCGCGTCGCTGCTACAGGAACTCGGCGCGCCGCCGAGCGTCTGGCAGAAGGTCCCGACCGCCGACCTCGAGGACGATCGCCCCTCGCTTCCCGACGAGGAAGCCTTGGGCCTCGAGTACTCCCAGATCGACGACTACCTCGAGGGCAAGCCCGTCGCCCCCGAGGTCTCCGAGCGGGTCGAGACCATCTTCCGGAACACCCGCCACAAGCGCACCGTCCCGGTGACCCCGCTCGACACCTGGTGGAAGTAGCCCGCTCCGGACCTCGTGCCCGCTGCGCTCACGCGCAGCGGGCACATCTGTGAATCGAGCAGCGGGCGCTGCTCATTTCTGATCCGCGTCCTCGATGAGGCGGCGGTGCAGCTCCGCCGTCATGGCGTGAATGGCCCGGGTCAGTTCGGTATTGGTCTTGAGCTCGAGTTCCTGCTCCTGGAAATCGTGATCGGCCTTGGCCTGCTGGAAATCGGCCTGGCGGTTCTGGCCGATCATGACGAAGGTGGACAGGAAGATCGCTTCCAGGGAGACCACCAGGGTCAGGGTGGGCCAGGGGCTCTTCTCGAGGAAGATCATCCACACCGCGAAGCCGATCGCGTGGATGTAGACGAAGGGCATCGAGCCCGCGAACTTCGTGATCCAGTCGGCCACGCGCAGCTGGAGACTGGCGGCACGATCCTGCCGCACTTTCGCGACGGCGGGGTGCTGGGGCCGGGGGGCGTGCGTCATTCGGATCGGTCTCCTGGCGAGGGCGTGCGGGGACCGGCGAATGTTAGCGCCCGGCAGTGAAATTCGCGGCGGCGCGGCGCTGCGCCGCGGGTCAGCCGCCCGCGAACGGGGGCAGCACGTCCACGCGCGGGGAGAGCGGGGTGGCCGCGTCGCGGGTGAGTTCGTCGCCGATGAGGTAGGCGCAGACCTTCAGCATGGGGTCCAGCTTCGGGCCGTAGACCGCCGAGAGGGTGGTGCGCAGGTCGGCGACGGTGGCCCCGGACGGCAGGTCCAGGGTTTCCTTCTCCTTGCCGACCGCATCGGCGATCGCGGCGAAATAGCGGACCTCAACCACCGATGGCTCCCATCGTTCGTTCGGGCGGAACGAAGCCGGCGGCGTCGATGCCATGCCCGGCCGATTTGTTCCACATGGCGCCGCGCCACAGTCCGGCGATATCGGCGTCGGTCGCGCCGGACCGCAGCGCGGCGCGAATGTCGTACTCCTGGTCGCTGAACAGGCAGGAGCGGATCCGGCCGTCGGCGGTCAGGCGGG
This sequence comes from Nocardia sp. NPDC059236, assembly GCF_042754085.1. Classification (NCBI taxonomy): domain Bacteria; kingdom Bacillati; phylum Actinomycetota; class Actinomycetes; order Mycobacteriales; family Nocardiaceae; genus Nocardia; species Nocardia sp. NPDC059236. Next base: position 280,254 of record NZ_JBHZAF010000012.1, on the reverse strand, counting down.
TGCGGTCGCAGTCGGCGCAGAACTTGCGGGTCACCGAGGCGATGATGCCGACGGTGGCCGGGCCGCCGTCGACCAGCCAGCGTTCGGCGGGCGCGGAGGGATCCTCGCGGCCGGTCTCGGTCAGGTCGAAGCGGGTGCCGAGCACGTCGAGGAGTTCGGCGGCGGTGATCATATTGGCGCGCGCCCACTCGTGGTCGGCGTCCAGCGGCATCTCCTCGATGAACCGCAGCTCCGCGCCCTCGTCCAGGCACCACTGCAGCAGATCGGCCGCGCCGTCCAGGGTTTCGCGCATGAGCACCGCGTTCACCTTGAGCGGGGCGAGCCCGGCCGCGATGGCGGCGCGGATCCCGGCCAGCACCGAATCGAGGCGATCCCGGCGGGTGAGCCGGCGGAAGCCGTCGCGGTCCACGGTGTCGAGCGAGACATTGATGCGCCGCAGCCCGGCCGCGGCCAGTCCGCGCGCCCGATGCTCGAGCCCGACGCCATTGGTGGTCATGGCGAGCGGCGTATCCGGCAGTGCCGCATGGCAACCGGCGATGATGCTTTCCAGATCGCGCCGCATGAGCGGTTCGCCGCCGGTGAATCGCACCTCGTGCACACCCAGCTCGCGGACCGCGAGCGTCACCAGACGCACGATCTCCTCGGTGGAGAGCAGTTCGTCGGCGGGGATGGGTGGCAGGCCCTCCTCCGGCATGCAGTAGGTGCAGCGCAGCGAGCACTTCTCGGTGATGGATACCCGCAGGTCCCGCGCGACCCGGCCGAAACGGTCCAGCAGCAGGGGCGTGTCCGGGCGTCCGTCCATCGCGGGCCGCCCGGTTCGCACAGCGGGCATACCCATCGCGACCACGGTCATGGCACCATTATTGCCGGGACCGCAAGTGTTCGTAGATTCCTACGAGGCGAGCCCGGCGAACAGCCGGTCACGGCCTGGAGGATCCACCCGCGTATAGGCTCACCGGCATGAGTTCCCGGCACGCGCTAGCCCCGGCCCGACCCGTCGACGACCACCGCCGACGCATCGAGGATGTGCTCCGGCCGCTGGCCGGACGCTCCGCCGAGACGGTGCCGATGGACCGGGCGCTGGGGCGGCGGCTGGCCGTGGATGTGTACGCGCCCCTGGATCTGCCGGTGTTCCGGAACTCGGCCATGGACGGGTACGCGGTGCTCGCGGAGTCGGTGGCCATCGTCCCCGCGACCCTGCCGCTGGTCGGCGTAGTCGCGGCCGGGAACACCGAGCAGCTGACGCTGCCCGCTGGCAGCGCCGTCAAGGTGATGACCGGTGCACCCGTGCCGCCCGGGGCGGACTGCGTGGTGCCGGTGGAGCACACCGAGTCCGACGGCGTCACCGTGACGATCCGAACCAGCCGTGCCAGTGGCGATTTCGTGCGCGAGCCGGGCACCGATGTGCGCGCCGGGCAGTTGCTGGCGGCCGCGGGCACCCTGCTGCGGCCCCGGCACATCGCGGCGCTGGCGGCGGTCGGGCTGGGCGAACTGTCGGTGCGGCGTCCCGTGTACGCGGCAGTCCTCACCACCGGTGACGAACTGCGGCCCGCCGGGGCGACCCTGCTGCCCGGCCAGATCTTCAACTCGAACGGCATCGCACTGGCCGCGGCCCTCACCGACAACGGTGTCGAGGTGGTGTCGGTGGCGCATTCGACCGACGACCACGAGGAGTTCCGGGCCCGGCTGGCCGAGGCGGTGGCGCAGGCCGATGTGGTGTTCACCTCCGGCGGCGTCTCCATGGGCGACTTCGAGGTCGTCAAGGAGGTGCTGTCGGCGCGGGGCGGCGAATTCGGCGCGGTGGCAATGCAACCCGGCGGCCCGCAGGGGCTGAGCATGGTGGACGAGGTGCCGGTGCTGAGCTTCCCGGGCAATCCGGTGAGCACCATGGTGTCCTTCGAGGTCTTCGCCCGGCCCATCCTGCGCGAGCTGGCGGGCCTGCCCGCGCTGCCGATTTCCGAACTGCCACTGCTGGAACCGGTCCGGTCCCCCGCCGGGAAGCGGCAGTTCCTGCGCGGCAAGCTCGCCGAGGGCGGGGTGGCGCTGGTGTCGGGCCAGGGCTCACATCTGATCGCCGCCATGGCCCACGCCGATGTCCTCATCGATGTTCCGGCCACCGCGACCGAGCTGCCGGCGGGCACGATTGTCGAGGTCCGGCCGCTGTGAACGACACGTTCCCCCTGTGCCAAGGTGGTTGCCATGAGTGAGTTGTCGCATGTCGACCGTGAAGGTCGCGCCCGCATGGTCGATGTGAGCGCGAAGGCCGACACCGCGCGCATCGCGGTCGCCGCAGGCGAACTGCAGACCACCGCGGAGGTCATCCGGCTGGTCCGCGCCGACGACATGCCCAAGGCCGATGTGCTCAGCACCGCGCGCATCGCCGGCATCAACGGCGCGAAGAAGACCTCCGAGCTGATTCCGCTGTGCCATCAGCTGGCACTGTCGTCGGTGACCGTGAACTTCGGTTTCACCGACACCACCATCACCATCGAGGCGAGCGCCAAGACCAAGGGCCCGACCGGCGTCGAGATGGAGGCGCTGACCGCGGTAGCGGTCGCGGGCCTCACGCTGCACGACATGGTGAAGGCGGTGGATCCGGCCGCCACCCTGAACGGGGTGCGGCTGATCACCAAAGAGGGCGGGAAGCACGGACATTGGGTGCGGCCGGAGGCCGAGGCCCACCACGGCGAGCACCACCACCGGCACGAGAAGCACGAAAAGACTGCTGCCGCAACGACTCCGCTCGCAGGCGCGGGCCGGACGGCCACCGTCGTGGTCGCTTCGACCGGGGTCGCCGCCGGTAGCCGCGAGGACACCACCGGCCCCGTTCTGACCGAATGGCTGGGCGCGCAGGGCTTCTCGGTGCGTGGGCCGCTGGTGTTCGCGGACGCGGATATCGCCTTCGGCCTCGCGAATGCACTGTCCACCGAGCCGGATCTGGTCATCAGCACCGGCGGCACGGGGGCCTCCCCCACCGACGCCACCCCGGAGGCGACGCTGGCCCTGCTCGATCGGGAGCTGCCGGGCGTGGCCGACGCCATCCGCCAGGCGGGCACCGCCAAGTTCCCGCTCGCCGCGCTCAGCCGGGGCGTGGCGGGCCTGGCCGGACGCACCGTGATCGTCAATCTGCCCGGTTCGCCGGGCGGGGTGAAGGACGGCATGGCCGTACTGACACCGCTTCTCGAACATCTGCTGGCCCAGGTGGCCGGAGGAGGCAGCCATGAGTGAACTGCTGGCCCGGATCAGCGATCAACCGCTGGATCCGGCCGAGGTGGAGCGGGCGGTTAGCGGGCCGGAGCACGGCGGCATCGTGGTGTTCACCGGCAAGGTGCGCGATCACGATGGCGGGCAATCGGTTTCGGCGCTGGAGTACTCGGCGCACCCGCAGGCCGAGGAGTTCCTGCGCAAGGTGTGCACGGAAGTCTCCGAGTCCTCCGGACTGCCGGTGGCGGCCGTGCACCGCATCGGCCCCCTGACCATCGGCGATCTCGCGATCGTCGTCGCCGTCGCCGCGCCCCACCGCGCCGAAGCCTTCACCACCTGCGCCGAACTGGTCGACCGCATCAAGCACGAGGTCCCCATCTGGAAGCGCCAGATGTTCACCGACGGCCTCTCGGAATGGGTCAACGCCTGCGGGTGATCCGGCCGGCAAAGCGTCGATCGATCGTCAGGCTGGGCAGCGCCGGCGCCGCGAGGCTTTGTCCGATTCGCCCAAACGTCGTGGTGGCGGAGTACAGCGTTTTGTCCTCGGAACCAGCGTGTGCGGCGGCTCCCGTACGTCACAGTGGGGCACAGTGATCAGCGACGACGGGAGGCGACCATGAGCGAAACCGGCGGCCGGATCGTGCTCGGCCCGCACCAGTACGGCAAGGCCGAGAACCGGGTGGTGCGCATCTACCGCGATACCGCCCGGCACGAGATCCGGGACCTGAACGTGTCCTCGTGCCTGCGCGGCGCGTTCGACGACGCGCACACCGTCGGCGATCAGGGCGCGGTGCTGCCGACGGATTCGCAGAAGCAGACCATCTACACCTACGCCAAGCTGCACGGCGACGGCAGCATCGAGGAGTACGGGCTGGCACTGGCCCGGCATTTCGTCAACGACATCGAGCCCGTGGATTCGGCGCGTCTCGAGATCGAAGAGTATGCGTGGCAACGGGTTCCGGTCGGCGGCAGCGGGCACGACCACACCTGGACGCGGGTGGGGCCGGAGGTGCGGATCGCGGCGATCACCGTGAGCGGGACCGGTACCGACCGCCGCGAGTGGGTGATCGGGGGCGTCAAGGAGCTGGTGATCCTGAAGTCCACGGGTTCGGAGTTCGCGGGTTTCCTCGAAGACCCGTTCACCGTCCTCGAACCCGCCTCCGACCGGATCCTGGCCACCAGCCTGATCGCCCGCTGGCGCTTCGCCACCCCGCCCGAGGACTGGGATGCCGCCTACCACGGGATCCGCGCCGTCATAGTCGAGACCTTCGCGACCCTGCACTCGAAGGCCCTGCAGCAGACCCTCTTCGAGATGGGCCGGGCCGCGCTGGCGGCGTATCCGTGCCTGGCGGAGATCCGCATGTCGGCCCCCAACAAACACCACTTCGCCTATGACACAGACCGTTTCGGCGTCCCGAACCAGGGCGAGGTCTTCCACGCCGACGACCGCCCCTACGGCCTGATCCAGGCGAGTGTGCTGCGCGAGGGCGCCCCGGACGCCGGAACCGCCTGGGATCCCTACACCGGCGCGGTCTGACCGGCCAGCGTGCGCACCGCCAGATACAGATCCAGCCGATCGTCGAGCCGCCCGAGATCGCGCCCGGTGAGCTCCTCGATCCGGCCGATCCGATAACGAACGGTATTGAGGTGCAGGTGCATTCGATCGGCCGCCTGCCGCCACGAGCCTTCGCACCCGAGAAACACCTCCAGCGTCTCCAGCAGTCCGGCCCCGTGCCGCCGGTCATACTCCAGCACCGGACCCAGTACGCGTTCGGCGAATCGCCGCTGGAGGCCGCCGGGCACCGCGGTGAGCAGGCCGACGGCCGAATCGATATCGGCCACCCGCAGGCTGACCGGGGCCGCGTCGTCGCGGGCCGCGGTGGCGGCGGCGGCCGCCGCGCCGATCGCACCGGCCAGGGTCTCCTCCGGCTGCCGGGCGCCCACACCGACCGCGATCCGAATCTCGGTGAGCGCCGGTGCGATTCGCCCGAGACGGCGGACCACCGCGGCCGCGATGCCGTCCTGGGTTCCGGCCGTCACGCCGACCAGCCTGCCTTCGCGGTCGATCGACGTGGCGATATCCGGTAGGGCGTCGTGCAGGGCCGCACGTACGGCCTGCAGTCCGGCGGACGAATCGGCCCAGGTCGAAACCTGCTGCGGTGCCACAGGTCCCGCACCGTGAGCCGGTGCTCCCGCCCGTTCGATGGCGCCCGCGACACCCCCGGACAGCGGTCGGCGCTGCGGCGCATCCGGCTTCCGTCCCGAGCCGGTCAGCCCGTCGGCGGCGTGGACCTCGCAGACGAGAGCCACCTCGCACCGGTCCGCCCGTTCGGTGAACGGCACCGGAAAGCGGTCGGCCAGTTCCCAATCCAGGTGCTGCCGGTCGGCACGACGCTGCCGATACAGCTCCGCCACGGCCGCCAGATCCGCGCCGAACGGGTCGAGTTCCGGGGCCGACGGGCGGATCACCAGGTACCAGGCGGTAATGCGGTCGCCCGCACCGACCTGGAGGACTCGCATCGCTCCGGTGGTGACCGCGGGCAGGCGCGGCGCGGTGAGCGCGGTGGCGACGATGCGATCGATGTCCGGCTCGGCCAGGTCCTCGGTGCCGGCGATGACCGTCCCGGTCGAGGTCAGGATCCAGGCCGAAACCCGCTGTTCCGCCGCGCAATCCGCGACCAGGGTCTCGATACCCGTCCCGGCGGCGACCGCGGTCAGCAGCCTGCGCTGCCGGTCGGCGCGCGATTGCACTCGCCGCCAGCGCACCTCCGCCGCCTGCTCGGCCAGGTACTCGATGATCCGGCTGAACGGCACGCTCTGCGGTGCGGACAACAGCGGCAATCCGTGCCGGCGACAGGCCTCGACCACGTCCTCGGGCACGTGCCCGTGCAGCGCCTGCCCGGCCACCACACCGGCGACCCCGGCACCCGCCAGCAGGCCCACATAGCGGTCCGCGTCCGTCGCCTGCTGCCGCCACACCAATCCGGTACACACCAGCGCGCCCGGTGTCACGAAGGGCCGGGGGTCGGGCATGTCCGTCGCACAGACCCTGGCGACCGGCCGATCCAGTTCCCCCGCGTCCCCATGCAGCAGCCGCATCCGCAACTGCGGCGCATCGAGAATGTCGCGCACCCGCACAGCGCACCTCCCGTGGTCGGTCCGGATAGTCCGTCACGGTAGGAGGCTGTTATTTCCACGCGGTTTCCGGCGTGCTGCGGCGGGCTCACAGCCGGTCGGTAGGGTGGTCGCCGTGAGCCGCCGCATTCCAGTCCTGATCGTGGCCGGATTCCTCGGCGCCGGGAAGACGACGCTGCTCAACCGGCTGCTGCGGACCCGGAGCACGCGAATCGGAGTGGTGGTCAACGACTTCGGCGCGGTCAATATCGACGCCATGCTGGTGGCCGGGCAGGTCGACGCCATGGTCTCGCTGGGCAACGGGTGCGTGTGCTGCGCGGTGGATGTCAGCGAACTGGACGACCTGTTCGACCGGCTGGCGCATCCCAGGCAGAAGATCGACGTCATCGTGGTGGAGGCCAGCGGACTGGCGGAGCCGCGCAATCTCATACGCATGGTGGTGAACAGCGACAATCCGCGCATTCGCTACGGCGGGCTGGTCGAGGTGGTCGACGCCGAGCACTTCCCCGCGAGCCGCGAACTGCACCCGGAACTCGCGACGCATCTGCGGATGGCGGATCTGGTGGTGCTCAACAAGGCCGACCGCGTCGAGCCGGCCGCGCTGGAGCGGCTGCGGTCGGAGATCACCGGCCTGGTCGGCCAGGTCCCGGTGTATCCGACCAGCCATGGGCGCGTCGACCCGGGCCTGCTGTTCGACGTCCCCACCCGCGAACCGCACCGGCCGCGCGTCGGTGAACAGCTCAGCTTCGACGAGCTACTGCTCGACGAGCACACGGATGACGGGCACGGAGACCACCGTCATGAGCATGGAGACCACTGCCACGAGCACGGCGGGGACTGCCGCGACCATCGGCACCTGCACGACGCCTACGACAGCGTCTCCTTCACCTCCGACACGGACCTGAATCCGCGCGAACTCATTGCGCTACTGGAGGATCCGCCCGCCGGCCTGTTCCGCGCCAAGGGCGTGCTGGCCTTCGCCGTCCCCGACGACCCGCGAAAGTTCGTGCTGCACATGGTCGGCCGCCACATCACCATCGAGCCCACCGCCTGGACCCGCCACGAACCCCGGGTCAGCAACCTGGTCCTCATCGGCTCCGGCCTCGACGCGGACGCCGTCACCGCCCGCCTCCGCGCCACCGCCCATCTCGCCGGCGACCCCCTCGACGACCACGCCCTCCTCCCCGTCTGGCGCTACGTCGCCGACGACGACGCGCTTGTCGGCGAGGGCTGATTCCGCCTCGAGCTCTGCCCGCAGCTCCGCGACCTCGGCCGCCAGTTCGTCCCGCATCTGCTCGCGTTCGGCGAGGGCGGCCCGCATGGTCTCGACGCTGTCGTTCATCGCGGCCAGCCGCTGGTCGGCGCCCCTGAGCAGCCACTCCACCACGTCCCGCCGGCCGACGGCGGCGCTGGCGGCCTGGACCCACCCGACCACGTAGTCCACCCACTCCTGCGGCTTGGGCATGTCCTTGGGCTCGTCCCAGCCCTTGCGCTGGGCCGCCTTGGTGGACAGCACCAGCTCCGCCCGCTTCCCGCGCCCGGGCGAGTTCAGTTCCGCCAGGGACAGTTTCCCGGCGCTGGTCACCACCGCCGTGAACCGGTACTTCCCCGCCAGGTGCATGCGCAGCTCGGCGGTCCCCCGACCATCGGAATCCATGGCCCCCAGCCACGGCCCGTCCGCCGCCTCGATGATGGCCGCCAGGATTTCCAGCTGCCCCACCCCGCGCCGCAGCCGCGCCGCGGCCGTCCGCAGCGCACCTGGCGTGGCCGTCATCTGATCCCAATGCATGCCCCGAACATAGCCCCCGCCGCACCCGCCGCCGTGTTCGACTGGCCCGGTGGGTGATATGCCCGACCATCCGAATATCGAGCCGGCCGCCCGTTATCACCGAGCCGTCGCGGCCGGCGCCACCAACGCAACTACGACTGCCATGTCACGAAGTTCTGACCGTTCCGGGTGATTCGTGCCATAGCCTGGCGGCGTGCGAGTTGTGGAGCCTGGCGGCGTGCGAGTTGTGGTGGCGAATCGTGGTGAGGTCGCGGTCCGGGTGGTGCGGACGGCCCGGGAGCTCGGATATGTGACGGAGGTACTGCACACCGCCGAGGACAGCGGAAGTCTGGCGGTCCGGCTGGCCGACCGGGCGCTCGTGCTGCCGGGCAGCGGCGCGGCGGGATACCTCGATGTCGAATCCGTGGTGCGGGCCGCGGCCGCCTGCGGACCGGGCGCGCTCGTGCACCCGGGGTACGGATTCCTCAGCGAGAGTGCGGAGTTCGCGGCGGCCTGCGCGGCGGCGGGGCTGACCTTCGCCGGGCCCGCACCGGATGTGCTGCGGATCTTCGGGGACAAGGTCGCGGCGCGCGAGGCGGCCGCGCGGGCCGGGGCGGCCGTGCTGCCCGCGACCCGGGCCGGAGCCGGAACGGACGAGATCGCCGCGCTGCTCGCCGAACATCCCGGCGGCGTCATGGTGAAGGCCGCCGCGGGCGGCGGCGGCCGCGGCATGCGGCCCGTGACCGAGGCGGCGCTGCTGGCGGAGGCCGTCGAACGCTGCCGGGCCGAGGCCCGCGCCGGATTCGGCGACGACAGCGTCTACGCCGAAGCCCTGGTCGACCGGGCGCGGCACATCGAGGTGCAGGTGGTGGCCGACGGGCTCGGCGCGGTGGCGCTGGGCGACCGCGATTGCAGCGTGCAGCGGCGGCGGCAGAAGCTCATCGAGATCGCGCCCGCGCCGGAACTGCCCGCGGCCGTGCGGGATCGGGTGCAGCGGGAGGCGGTGCTGATCGCCGAGGCGGTGGGCTGCCGGGGCGTCATCACCGTGGAGTTCCTGGTGGACGGCACGAATGTCTGGTTCCTGGAGGTGAATCCGCGCCTGCAGGTCGAGCACACCGTGACCGAGGCGGTGACCGGCGTGGATCTGGTCGCGCTGCAACTGGATCTGGCACAGGGCCGCACGCTGGCCGAACTCGACCTGCCCAAGAACGAGACCCGCGGCTACGCCGTGCAGGCGCGGGTCAATGCCGAACTGCTCGCGGCCGACGGCGCGGTGCTGCCCAGCACCGGCGTGATCAGCCGCTTCGACGCCCCGACCGGCACGGGCGTGCGGGTCGACACCGCCGCCCAGGTGGGGATGCGGCAAGGGGTGCAGTTCGATTCGCTGCTCGCGAAGATCATCGCGTCCGCGCCGTCGTACCGCGCCGCGCTGCAACGGTGTTCGGACGCGCTGGCCGAGACCGTGATCAGCGGCGTCGACACCAACCTGCACCTGCTGCGCGCCGTGCTGGCCGAACTCGGCGACGCGGGCCCGGTGAGCACAGCCTGGTTCGAGCAGCGCCTCGACGACCTGCGCTCCCGGGCAGAGGGTTTCGAGGATCCGACCGGACCGCAGCCGGTACGGCAGGCCGCTGCCGCCGAGCTCGATCTGGACTCAGGCGAACAGGCCCTGCGCTCCCCGATGGGCGCCACCGTCGTCTCACTCTCCGAGCCCGGAACGGTGCTCGCCGCCGGAGCCGAGGTCGCGGTCCTGGAGGCCATGAAGATGCAGCACGTGCTGTGCGCGACCGAACCGCTGCGGGTGCTGCGGCACGCGGTCACACCGGGTGACGTGGTCGACCCGCACGCCATCCTGGTCACCTGGGTGGCCGCCGATCATGACGGCCCGGCCGCGGAATCGACCGTGGTGGACCTGGATTCGGTGCGCGCCGACCTCGCCGAGGTGCTGGACCGCCACGACATCACCCTCGACGCCCGGCGCGAGACCGCGGTCGCCAAGCGGCATCGGCTCGGCCGCCGCACCGCCCGGGAGAACATCACCGACCTGGTCGACCCCGGCAGCTTCGTCGAATACGGCGCGCTGGCGGTCGCCGCCCAGCGCAGCCGCCGCAGCCTCGAGGACCTGATCGCCAACACCCCCGCCGACGGCCTGATCGCGGGCGTGGCGACCATCAATGCCGGCCGCTTCGGCCCGGACCGCACCCGCGCACTGGTCATGTCCTACGACTACACCGTGCTCGCCGGCACCCAGGGCATGCGCAATCACGCCAAAACCGACCGCATGCTGGAACTGGCTCGCGAGCAACGGCTTCCGGTGGTCTTCTTCACCGAGGGCGGCGGCGGCCGGCCCGGCGACACCGACCACGGCGGCATCTCCGGCCTGGACGTCACCACCTTCCGCGCCATGGGCGCGCTGTCGGGCACCGTACCGCTCATCGGCATCGCCTCCGGCCGCTGCTTCGCCGGCAATGCCGCCCTGCTGGGCATGTGCGATGTCGTGATCGCCACCCCCGACGCCAATATCGGCATGGGCGGCCCCGCCATGATCGAGGGCGGCGGACTGGGCGTGTACGCGCCCGAGGACATCGGCCCGATCGAGGTGCAGCGCCGCAATGGCGTGGTTCACATCGTCGCCGCCGACGAGGCCGAGGCGGTCGATCTCGCCCGCCGCTACCTCTCGTACTTCCAAGGGGCGGACGCGGAGTGGGAAGCACCCGACCCCCGCCTGGCCCGGCACGTGGTGCCCGAGAACCGGCTGCGCGCCTTCGACATTCGCGCCGCCATCGACGCCATCGTGGATGTCGGGTCGGTGCTGGAACTGCGCCGGGACTGGGGCGTCGGCATCGTCACCGCCCTGGTCCGGGTCGAGGGCCGCCCCTTCGGCCTCATCGCCAACGACTGCCACCACCTGGGCGGCGCCATCGACGCACCGGCCGCCGACAAACTGTCCGTCTTCCTGCAGCTCTGCGGCGCCCACGGCCTGCCCATCGTGTCCCTCTGCGACACACCGGGTTTCATGGTCGGCCCCGAGGCCGAGGAGCACGCCACCGTCACCAAGTTCAGCCGCCTGTTCATCGACGCCGCCGCCCTCGACGTGCCCTTCGGCACCGTCATCCTGCGCAAGGGCTACGGCCTGGGCGCACAGGCCATGGCGGCGGGCTCCTTCCGCGCACCCCGCTTCGTGATCGCCTGGCCCACCGGCGAGATCGGCGGCATGGGCCTGGAGGGCGCGGTCCGCCTGGGCTTCGCCAAGGAGCTGGCCGCCATCGAGGATCCGGCGCAGCGGCAGGCCGCCTTCGACGCACTGGTCCAGGCGGCCTACGACAGCGGCAAGGCCCTCACCGCCGCAACGGTTCTCGAACTCGACGACGTCATCGACCCGGCCGACACCCGCCGCTGGGTGCGGACCCTGCGCTGAGCGAACTCCGCGCTGCGAACCGGCACCGCTACACCCACCGGCCCCGGATCCTCCGGTAGCAGGCATAGGCCATCGTGAGCGCCGCGACTCCGCCGAGCGAACCGCCGGCGCTCACATACCGGCGATGCCGCGACCCGGACATCCGGGCCTGCAGGCGTTCCTCGGTGAGATCGGCGTACCGGCCGGGTAGCAGGGTGTCGAAGTACTCGGTGACGAAGTTGTCGGTGCGCCGGGTGGGCAGACCCATGTCGCGCATCAGCTCGTCGATGTGGTGCGTCAGGTACGGGCCGAGGTAGTAGCCCTCGGGCCGCTCCGGCATGACCTCGCCCAGCCACGTCCCGACACGCGCTATCTCCCTGTGCATGCCGTCGACGCCCGGCAGGGCGAGCTCACCCAGGAAATGCTGGGACAGCCAGTGTGCGGACACCTCGGCGGTGAGCTGGCAGGCGTCGGAGGAGCCGTATCCGATGAAACCGAGCCGCGGCAGCGTGGGCGGCAGAATGTGCCGGTAGAGCTGGAACCGGCCCTCGACCCGGACGGTCTTGGCCAGCTCGGGCGAAAGGAATTCCAGCTCCTGCCGCCAGCCGGTGGCGAAGACGACGACATCGGCGTCGAGCCGATCACCCCCCGCCAGTTGGACCGCGGTGCCGCCGGGGAAGGCCGCGATGGTGTCGCGCCGCAAGGCGATTCGACCGCGCCGGGCCATCCGGAAGAACTCGTCGCTGACTCCCAGATTCTCGATCCCCGCCGGCAGCGGTGCGTCCGGCACCATGACCTTCGGCGACCGCAGCAGCAACCGCATCGAGGCCGAGACCGCCCGCCAATACCGTTCGGCGAACCTCTTGCCCGGCCCGTGCAGGAACCGCTCGATCAGGGTCTGCCGGTGATAGCGGAAGAACGCTTCGGTGCTGCGATTCAGGATGATCCGGTCCGAGGGCACCCGGCCCGGCAGAAACCGCGGCAGCATCGGATGGGCCCGGCGGAACACCAGCGTGCACTCCCGCGCGTGCTCCCCCGCCCAGGCCGCGCAGTCCAGCGCCGACTTCCCGGCCCCGACCACCACCACCCGCCGGCCGACGAACAGCCTCGGATCGGTGGCCCGGCTGGAATGCAGTCGCACGCCCTCGAACTCGTCCTCGCCCTCGATGACCGGGAGCCGCGGGGTGGAGAACACGCCCGCGCACACCACCACGAAGTCGAACCGCAGCTCCTCGACCCCGTCCGGGCCGCAGATCTTCAGCTCGAAACCCTCGTCGACCTCGGACACCCGGATCACCTCGGTCGACAGCCGCAGCAGCGGCGTCAACCCGAAGCGCTCCACATAGGACGCCAGGTACTCCCGCACCTGCGCGGCCGTCGGAAACACCTCGGCCGACTCCGGATACGGGTGATCGGAGTAGGCGTAGGTATCGCGGGAGTTGTTGGTGCGCAGGCCCGGATAGGTCCGTGCCTCGATCCACACCCCACCCGCTGCGCCCTCCTTTTCGAAGATGACGACCTCGAATCCGTCGTCCCGCAGCACTTTCGCGGTGACCAGCCCCGCGATACCGGCGCCGATGATCCCGGCCCGTTTTCCACCCGCACTCGTCACGTCCACTATTTCCCCTTTGGACCTGCACGTTTCGAGGCTCACGCTACTTCAGCACGAGATCCGGCGTACCTGCGTCGGGGCAACTCGCCAAACGATGGATCAATTGGGCGTGTCGCGACTTCTCACCGAAATCGCTTAAACGGGACTCATTTACGAGACCGGAAGCTCCGGGATCTGGGTGGCACGGGCGTACACGGTCTCGCCCTCTGCCAGGTGCAATGCAGCGGCGTCACCGCGCGTCACCTGCGCGGTGAACAGATCACCGGTGGCCGCGTTGCGCAGCTCCACCCGCACCTCGAACCCGAGCTGCACGACCCGCTCCACCGTCGCGCGGGTGACACCGGCGGATTGCGCGGTGCCCTCGTGCGCGGCCAGCGCCATGCTCGGATCCCGGCCGACGCGAATATCGTGCGGCCGCACCAGATGCCCGTTCAGCTTGGCCACCGCGCCCAGGAACGACATGACGAATTCATTGGCGGGCCGGTCGTACACGTCCTCCGGAGTGCCGACCTGCTCGATGCGGCCCTTGTTCATGACCGCGATGCGGTCGGCCACATCCAGTGCCTCCTCCTGGTCGTGGGTGACCAGCACGGTGGTGACGTGCACCTCCTCGTGCAGCCGCCGCAGCCAGGTGCGCAGGTCCGCACGGACTTTCGCGTCCAGCGCACCGAACGGTTCGTCCAGCAGCAGCACCTGCGGGTCCACCGCGAGCGCCCGGGCCAGGGCCATGCGCTGACGCTGACCACCGGACAGCTGCGCCGGATACCGGTGCTGGAAGCCGTCCAGGCCGACGATCTCGAGCAGGTCGTCGACCTTCTTCTTGATCTCCGCCTTGGGCCGCTTGCGGATCTTGAGCCCGAAGGCCACATTGTCGCGCACGGTCATGTGCTTGAACGCGGCGTAATGCTGGAAGACGAAACCGATATCGCGCTTCTGCGGCGACACATTCGTGACATCGCGGCCCGCGATGGTGACCAGGCCGTTGTCGAGCGTCTCCAGTCCCGCGATCGAGCGCAGCAGCGTCGACTTGCCCGAACCGGACGGGCCCAGCAGCGCGGTCAGCTCCCCCGACGGGATGTCGATGCTGACATCGTCGAGAGCGGCGAAGGTGCCGTACCGCTTGTTCGCGTTGGTCACGGTGATCATTTGGCAGTGCCCCGCTTGCGTTCGAGGAGGGTCATGAGCAGAAGGACGACGAGGGCGATGCCCATGAGCAGCGTCGCCGCACAGTACGCGCCGAAGGTGTTGTGATCGTTCACGTATCGCCCGTTCACCAGCAGGGTGAGCGTCTGTGACTTTCCGGGCAGGCCCGTGGACACCATGATCACCGCGCCGAATTCACCCAGCGCCCGCGCCACGGTCAGCACGATGCCGTAGGTCAGACCCCAGCGGATGGCCGGCAGCGTGATGCGCCAGAACGTCTGCCAGCCCGACGCGCCCAGGGTGGCCGCGGCCTGCTCCTGATCGTCGCCGATCTCGTGCAGCACCGGCTCCACCTCGCGCACCACGAACGGCAGCGTCACGAAGATGGTGGCGATCACCATGCCCGGCAGATTGAAGATGATCTTCAACCCGTGGTGGTCCAGCCCGCCGAACCAGCCGTTGGCGCCCCACAGCAGGATCAGCGAAACACCCACCACCACCGGCGAAGTCGCCATCGGCAGATCCACCACGGCCTGCAGCAGATTGCGGCCCGGGAACTTTCCGCGCACCAGGGCGAGCGCGATGATCACACCGAAGATCACATTCACCGGCACCACGATCGCCACGATCGTCAAGGTCAGATTGAACGCCGAGATCGCCGCGGGTGTGGAGATCGACTCGTAGAACGCGCCCAAACCGCGTTCGAAGGTGCGCCACAGGATGATGCCCAGTGGCACCAGCAACAGCACGAACAGATACGCCAGCGCCACCGTGCGCAGCGAGATCTTGGTCCAGAAGCCGAGTCTCATCTACGCCTCCCTTTCCTTGCGCGCCAAGCGGTCCGACGTGACCCGCAGGACGAACAGGGTGAGCAGCGAGATCGCCAGCAGCGCCACCGAGACCGCGGCGGCGTTCACCGGGCGATCCACCTCGATCTGCTGCTGGATGTACTGCGAGGCCATCTGCGTCTTCTTCGGAATGCCGCCGCCGATCAGCACCACCGACCCGTACTCGCCGATGGCGCGCGCGAACGCCAGGCCCGAGCCGCTCACGATGGCGGGCGCCAGCGTCGGCAGGATGATGGTCCGGAAGGTGGTCCAGTTGTCCGCGCCCAGCGACGCGGCCGCCTGCTCCACATCCTGGTCGGCCTCGATGAGCACCGGCTGCACCGACCGCACCACGAACGGCAGCGTCACGAACGCCAGCGCCACCACCAGACCCGGCTGGGTGGCGTTGAGATGGATGTCGAACGGCGACTGCGGCCCGTACAGCGCCAGCAGCACGATGCTGGCCACGATGGTGGGCAGGGCGAACGGCAGATCGATGAGCCCGTTCACGAAGCCCTTGCCCGGGAACTCGTCGCGCACCAGCACCCAGGCGATGAGCGTGCCCATCACCACATTGATCAGCGTCACGATGATCGACACGAAGACGGTCACCTTCAGCGCGTCCAGCGCGCCGGGCGCGGTGACCGCGTCCCAGAACCCGGACCAGCCGTCCTCGAAGGACTTGACGGTCAGCGCGGCCAGCGGCAGCAGCACGATGATGCTGAGCCACAGCACGGAGGTGCCGATGCCGAGCGGGCCCACCGACCCGCTCACCCGGAACCAGGAACGGATCCGGCCCGGACCCGCCGACCGACGCGGGTTGTCGTCTACCGAAACGCCGGAACCAGGATCGGCTCCGGCGTTCGAGCTGCTGTCACTCACGGTTTCGAGTATCGCTTGTGTCGCAGGTCACCCGGCTACTTGGTGGCCTTGTCGTAGATCTGGGCCACCGAACCGGTGTTCGGCGTGAACAGATCCTTGTCCACGACCTTCCAGCCACCCAGATCGTCGATGGTGTACAGCTTCTGCGGGGTCGGGAAGTCCTTGGCGTGGTCCGCGCGCACCTGCGGATCGACCGGGCGGAAGCCCGCCTCGGCGAACGCCTGCTGCGCGTCCTTGGTGTAGAGGAAGTCGCGGAAGGCGATGGCCTGCTTGAGGTTCTTGGCGTTCTTCAGCACCGCGACCGGGTTGTCGATCCGGAAGGTGGTGTCGGGCACGATGTGCTCGATCGGATCGCCCTTGGTCTCGGAGAAGATGGCCTCGTTCTCGTAGCTGATCAGTACGTCACCGGTGCCCTGCAGGAAGGCGTCGGTGGCCTCGCGGCCCGACTTCGGCTGCACGTGCACGTGGGTGAGCAGCTGGCTCAGGTAGTCCAGACCGGCCTGCGGGTTCTTGCCGCCCTCGCTCTTGGCGGCGTACGGGGCCAGCAGGTTCCACTTGGCCGAGCCCGAGCTGAACGGGTTGGGGGTGACCACCTCGATGCCCGGCTTGAGCAGGTCGTCCCAGTTCTTGATGCCCTTCGGATTGCCCTTGCGGACCGCGATGGCCACCACCGAACCGAACGGAACACCCTTGTTGGCGTCGGAGTTCCAGCCCGCGTCGATCTGACCGGAGTCCACCAGGCGGGTGATGTCGGGCTCGACGGAGAAGCTCACCACATCCGCCTCGGCGCCGTCCTTCACCTTGCGGGACTGATCGCCGGAGGGACCGTAGGAGGCCTGGAACTGGGTGCCCTTGCCGGGGTCGGTCTTGTTGAAGACCGGAATCACCTTGTCGTAGGCGGCCTTCGCCACCGAGTAGGCGTAGAGGTTGATATTGCCGCCGCCTCCGCTGGCCGGACCGCTGTCCTTGGTGTCGCTCGCGCCGCCGCTGCAGGCGGTGAGCACGGTGGCCGCGACCGCGGTGAGGGCGACGGCGAAGGTAGATCGGCGGGACAGACGAATATTGCGCGACATCGGCGTGGACCTTTCAGGGCACCCGCCGGTGGGACGTCGACCGGCGGGAATGAACGTACTGCCGTAGACCCGTCGCGTGGGATGTCGCAACGGTGGCGCTCCGGCCCGAGGGCCGCCGGGGGACGAACACGAACTGCGAAAAATGCGCGCGCCAAGTCTACTCAGACGTGCAGCAGTGCCCGATCGGCCATCAGCGACAGTGAATGTCCGCGACCGCGAGGCAACCCACAGCGATCAACGCCAATTCATGGCGGACCTGGGGCACAACACTCGAAGACACCCGGCGACTTTAGCAGAGCAGCACGTCAGGTGGCGAATTTCGGACGGCGGTTGGAATCGACTCGAGCACAACCCTGGACGAACGCGGCAGACTGTATCGAGCGGCCCGATACCGCGTCGCCTGCTGCACACACACGGGGGAATCGATGACCACACCCGCTCGTCTCCGCCGGGAGTTCCCCGGCATCTCCACTCGCGCCTGGGAGCATCCCGCCGACCGCACCGCACTGGTCGGGCTGCGGCAGCTGAGTGGATTCGACACCCTGCTGCGCACACTGTCCGGGTTGTTGCAGGAGCGGCAGCACCGGCTCATGTACCTGGCGACCGCGGTACGGGTCGACGAACGGCAGTTCAAGAACATCCATCAGCTGCGCGAGGACGCGGTGAAGATCCTCGACGCGCAGCGCACGCCGGAGATGTTCGTCTTGCAGCAGCCGGAGGCCAATGCCTTCACCATCGGCATGGACCGGCCGTTCATCGTGCTGACCACCGGGCTGCTGGATCTGCTCGATCACGAGGAACTGCGGTTCGTGGTCGGCCACGAGCTCGGGCACGCCCTGTCGGGGCACGCGGTCTACCGGACCATGCTCATGCACCTGATGCGGCTGGCAGCCAATGTCGGCTGGATGCCGGTGGGCGGCTGGGCTTTACGCGCCATCGTGGCGGCGCTGCTGGAGTGGAGCCGTAAATCCGAACTGTCCGGCGACCGGGCCGGGCTGCTGGTCGGACAGGACGTGGACGCGTCGGTCCGGGTGCACATGAAGCTGGCGGGCGGATCGCGGGTGGACCAGATGAGCCATGCCGCCTTCCTGGCCCAGGCCGATGACTACGACCGGGCCGGCGACCTGCGCGACGGCGTGCTCAAACTCCTCAATCTGGAGCTGCAGACCCATCCGTTCTCGGTGCTGCGGGCCGCCGAACTGCGACGCTGGATCGCGAGCGGCGACTACGACCGGATTCTCGACGGCCAGTACCCGCGCCGGGACCAGGACAAGAACGCCCGCATCAGCGAGGAGATCAAACACGCCGCCCGGTCCTACCGGGAGAACTTCGACCAGTCCGAGGACCCCCTGATCCGCACCGTGCGCAACCTCGGCCGCGATGTCGGGGCCGCGGTCGGCACGGTGGGTCAGGAAGTCAGCGACACACTCTCGAAGCTGGGCAAGCGAATCCGCGGATCCGACGACTGACAGGGAAATGAGGGTGCCGGGCCGAGCGCCCGCACCCCCATTCGAGTCGAAGCTCGGTAACCCGCAGGGTTACTCGTCGCCCTCGACCACGGGCGGGGTCTCGAGGATGTCGAGGATCCACTCCTCGGTGGCGCTCTCGGCATCCTCCTCGTCGGGACGGATACGGTTGGTGAGGCGCACGCCCAGGCCCAGCAGTTGGGCGGCCTTCACCATGTCGATGGCCTCGTCGGGGCCGCAGAAGTGGGTGGCGATCAGACGGGGCTCGTCCTCGAAGTCTTCTTCGGACAGCACCAGTTCCAGGCCTTCATCGGTTGACATGGGTCTGCACAGTACGCCGAGAATTCGCCCGAGTGGTACCGAAACTCGCTCAGCGAGTGAACAACCAGGCGACGACTACGAGAACAAGAAGTGCGATCAGGGCGAGCTGGACACGAGAGCGAGGCATCTCAGGCGGCTTCCTTCCGGATGCGGCGCGAAGGCGTGGCGGGGATCGCGGTCTCCCGGGCGGCGATCCGATCACGGCCGAGCACGTGCAGCACCACCCGCAGCGTCCGGTCGAGCAGGTAGGCGATGGCCAGGCAGACCGGCACCATGGCGGCCAGCACCACCGCGAACTGGGGAACGAACGGCAGGCCGGCCACCCAGAGTTCGACGCCGTCCCACCATCCTGCAATCGCATGCACGACCCCAGCCTAGGCCGACATCGCGGCGGTGGACGATTCGGGCTGCCCGGGCCGATGATGTTGGGTATGGAGTCGTACGACGAGCCCGAGAACAGCGAACGGCCGCTCGGCAGCGAGATCGACGTCGATCCTGCCGAAACCTGCGATGAACCGTCCGAGGTGGACGCACCGCGCGACGGACTGGACCGGACCGACCCGACCCTGTCCGACAGCTTCCTGCCTTCCGCCGTCGGCGGCATGCATCATTCGGTGTATCCCCCGATCGACGACTACGCCTTTCTGTCCGACTGCGAGACCAGTTGCTTGATCGCCCGCAATGGCTCGGTCGAGTGGATGTGTGTGCCGCGCCCGGACTCCCCCAGTGTCTTCGGAGCCATGCTGGACCGCAGCGCCGGACATTTCCGCCTCGGCCCTTACGGCCGCAATGTGCCCGCCGCGCGCCGGTATCTGCCGGGCGGGCTGATCGTGGAGACCACCTGGCAGACCGAGACCGGCTGGCTCATCGTGCGCGACGCGCTGGTGCTGGGTCCGTGGCACAACAACCGCTCCCGCAGCCGCAGCCACAAGCGCACGCCCATGGACTGGGATGCCGAGCACATGCTGCTGCGCACGGTGAAATGCGTGAACGGCGTGGTGGAACTGGAGATGAGCTGCGAGCCCGCCTTCGACTACCACCGCGGCCCGGCCACCTGGCACTACAGCGGCGACGTGTACGAAAGGGCCAGTGCCACCTGCGATATCGAGGGCGCCCCGAGCCTGACGCTGACCACCGATCTGCGGCTGGGGCTGGAGGGCCGCGAGGCCCGCGCCCGCACCCGGATGAAGGAGGGCGACGAGGTGTTCGTGGCCCTGTCCTGGTCGGACCTGCCGCCGCCGCGCACCTTCGCCGAGGCGGCTGAGAAGATGTGGCAGACCACCGAGTGCTGGCGGCAGTGGATCACGCTGGGGCGCTTCCCTGACCATCCGTGGCGCGGGTACCTGCAACGCAGCGCGCTGACGCTGAAGGGCCTCACCTACGCGCCGACCGGGGCGCTACTGGCCGCCGCAACCACCTCGCTACCGGAAACCCCTGGCGGCGAACGGAACTGGGACTACCGCTACACCTGGGTGCGCGACTCGTCGTTCGCACTGTGGGGCCTGTACACGCTCGGGCTGGATCGCGAGGCCGACGACTTCTTCGCCTTCCTGCACGACGTCACCACGGACGACGAGGGGAAGCCCACTCCGCTGCAGGTGCTGTACGGCATCGGCGGGGAACGTGAGATAACCGAATCCGAGCTCCCGAACCTGTCCGGCTACGACGGCGCGCGGCCGGTGCGGATCGGCAACGGCGCCTACAACCAGGACCAGCACGACATCTGGGGCACGATTCTGGATTCCGTTTTCCTGCACGTGAAATCGCGTCAGCAGGTACCGGAAACGTTGTGGCCCATGCTCGAACGGCAGGTGCAGGCCGCCATCGAGAACTGGCGCAACCCGGATCGCGGCATCTGGGAGGTGCGCGGCGAGCCACAGCACTTCACGTCCTCCAAGGTCATGTGCTGGGTGGCGCTGGACCGTGGCGCGAAACTGGCCGAGCTGCACGGGGAATTCGACTACGCCAAGAAGTGGCACGATATCGCCGACGAGATCCGCGCCGACATCCTCGACAACGGCGTGAACTCTCAAGGCGTCTTCACCCAGAGCTACGGCAGCGACACCCTGGATGCCTCGCTGTTGCTGGTGGTGCTGGTCCGCTTCCTGCCGCCCACCGATCATCGGGTCCGCGCCACGGTGCTGGCCATCGCCGACGACCTGACCGAGAACGGCCTGGTGCTGCGCTACCGCACCGAGACCACCGACGACGGCCTGTCGGGCGAGGAGGGTTCGTTCACCATCTGCTCGTTCTGGCTGGTGTCGGCGCTGGTGGAAATCGGTGAGCTGCACCGCGCCCGGCAACTGTGCGAGCGGCTGCTCGGCTACGCCAGCCCGCTCAAGCTGTACGCCGAGGAGATCGACTCGCGGACCGGACGCCACCTGGGCAACTTCCCGCAGGCGTTCACCCACCTGGCGCTCATCAATGCCGTCATGCACGTGATCCGGGGGGAAGAATCCCGGCACACCGGCCAGTTCCATCCGGCACACCCGGGGCGCTGAGAAAGGCATGCGGGAAAAGGAATCGGCCGCTCTCGCGGCCGATTCCTTTTTACACGAGGTGTTCTCGTCAGTACGAGGGGTTCTCGCCGATCGCATCCGCGTGCTCGCGGATATCGCGCAACCGGACCAGCGAGCGCTCGATCTCGGTCAGCCGCGCCTCCCGCCCCGCACCCGAGTGCACGGTGGCCGCCTCCTCGGCGGCGCGCAGCGAGGCGTCCACCGAACGCAGTGTGGCCGTGGCGATCTCGGTGAAGTGATCGCGCAGGCTGCGCTGCACCGCGCGCAGCCGGTAGCGGGACTCCTTGCTCACCTGGAAGATCACATCGTCCATGAGCCGGGCCACCGCCATCTTGGCCTCGGCCTGGCGGCGCTGGCGGCGGGCCTTGCGGTCGTCCCACAGCGCGTTCACGCCCAGCAGCACGGCCGCGCCGCCGGAGTACCAGTTCACCAGCGACATGTGCAGCAGGCTGGTGATCAGGCCGACCATGAGCAGGCCGCCGTAGGAGCCGCGCAGGGCGGTCAGCACCTGCTGGGTGATGCCGTGCTTGGCGCTGTCCAGATTGTCCAGCGCGGCAACGGGTTCCAGCACCGCGCCGACATCGCCCGGATTGTCGAGCTTGAGATCGGGGGTGGGGATGCCGCTGTCGGGGAACTTCGCCGCCACCTGCTCGGCCAGCTCCACCGACCGGTAGTGGGCGATGACGAAGTTCTCCTCCACCGCCTCACAGATCTTGGCGTCCAGATCCGCGCCGAAATCCGCCCAGCGCCGAACCGGATCGCCCTTCATGATGTCGGCCTCGGCGTCGCGGATCAGGCTGCGCAGCCGGTGCCGTAGATCGTGTTCGGTGTCGGCCATCAGCTCGCCCGCGCCGTCGGCCAGGGTGACCTGCCAGTTGGCCGAGCGCTGGCGGAGCTGCTCGGCTTCCTCTCGGGTGCGGCGCAGCTGCTCGGTGATGACGGTCAGCCGGCGCGGATCCCGCAGCGTCTCGGCCTCACTGCGCAGGGCCAGCGACAGATGGTCGGTGATGAGCCGGATGTCGCGCACCGCGGCCTCCACCGCGACGGCGTCCGCGCGGCCCAGCACATAGGAGCGCAGATGGTCGAGCAGTTGCGGCACACCGGATTCCAGATCCAGCTGCGCGTCCCCCGCGGCGGCGGCGTGCTCGTGCAGCCGCGCCGAGGCCGGGGCCACCGCGAAGGCCAGCCCGGCGTCGTCGAGCAGCTGCCGGTCGTGCTGCTGCACCTGCGGCCACTGCGGATACTGGTCGATCTTGTTGAGCACGCAGACGACCGTCGGGCAGACCTGCTGAATCCGCTGCAGCTGCTCGATCTGCGCCGGGGTGAACGGCGCCCGGGCATCGGCCACGTACAGCACCGCGTCCGCAGCGGCGATCAGCGACCAGGTGGCCGGCGCCTCGGCGGGCGCGCCGGGCGCGTCCAGCACCACGAAGCCCTCCGCCAGCAGCGGGCTGGGCTGGGTGAACTCGGCCCGGATGACATCCCCGGAATCCAGCTCGGCCAGTGCGGCCTGCGGATCCACGGCGGTGCGCTGGGCGGTGCCGCCCGGGCTCGCCTTCACCAGGGTGGCGCTCGGCTGCGGACCGTACTCGGCGATCACCGGGACGCTGGCCTGGCCCTCGGTGGCGCTCACCGCGGCCCCGACCAGGCTGTTGACCAGCGTGCTCATCCCGCTCTTGGATTCGCCCACTACGACCAGCCGCACCCGCGGGTCGGCCAGGCGCGCACGCGCGATGCCCAGCCGCCCGGACAGATCGAGCCGGCCGGAGGCGTGGGTCAGTTCGAGCAGCCGGTCGAGCAGGTCGACCAGCGGACCCAGCGCATCGGGATTCTTCACCGCTACCTGATGACCGGCGGCGCTCACAGCAGCAGCATGTGATCGCCCGGACCCTGCACCGGGGAGTGGGCGTCGACGAACGAGGCATCGGGACCGAGGCCGGAGAACAGCCCGGCATCGTGCACCAGCAGACCGCCGTCGTGCACCGAAAGCGGGTGCAGCGCGGAGTCGTCGGCGATCGGCAGCACGTGGTTACCCGAATCGAACTGGTCCGCTATGGGTTTCACCGGCTGCGGCGGGTCGATGTGCGGCGGCGTGGTGATCGGCTGCTGCACGGTCGGCACCGGGGCGACGGTCGGCGCGGGCGCGACCGAAACACTGGGCTGCCCACTGTGATCGGGCACGGTCGGCACCGTCGGCTGCGCCGTCGGGACGGTCGGGTGCGCCGGGTTGGTGACGGTCGGCTGATGGGTCGGCACGGGCTCGTCGGTCGGCACCGTGACGGTCGGCGTACTGCCGTGGGTGCCGGAATCGTCGACCGGCTTCTGCGGCTTGACGGTGACGTCGGTGTCGCCGCCGGGGGTCACCGGCGGAGTCACCACCGGGGTGCTGCCGCCCTTGGTGAGATCGGGGTCCAGGCCCGGGATCTTGGTGGTCGGAATCGGCGGCACGGTGGTGAACACCGGCGCCGGATCGGTCTTGGCCGGCACGCTGACGTGCGGAGCGGGCGCCGGCGTGGCCGCCGGCTGGACCGGCTTGTCCATCAGCGGCGACGGGTGGACGGGCGCGGTGGGCTCACCACTGGCCAGCACCGGCTGGCGACCATGATCGAACAGTGCGGGGGCCACGGCCGCAGGCGCGGTCAGCGGCGACGGACCGCCGTGCGTCGACAGCAGATTCGCGATCGGCTGGTTGGCGGCATCGGGCTGAATGGTGGTCTGCAACGGCGTCACCGCGACCGGCTGCGCCATGGACACCGGCGCGACCGCGACGGGCGCGGCGGCCACAGGCACCACGGGTGCGGCGACCGGCGTCGAGACCGGGGTGACGGCGGCGGGCGCGACTGGAGCAGTCTGCGCGGCCGGAATGGTGGTCAGCGAGATCGGATTCGACGGCGCCGCGGCGGCACCGGGCAGCGTGAACGCGCCGCCCGGCGAACCGGCCCCCGGAAGCTGCGAATTCGCACCGGGCACAGCGGAAGTGGGGGCTCCGGCACTGCCCGCCGGGGAATCGGCCGGGCCGTGTCCCGGCCCCGGAAGGGCTGGGGTGCCGGTGGTGGCCGACGAGTTCGAGGAGCCGAATGGCTGGCCCATATTGTTGGGCTTGTCCGCACCCGGCAGGCTGGGCGCGCCGCCGTTGTTGGGCAGTGTGGTGTTCGCCGGGATGTGCGAAATCCCCTGTCCCAGTTGCTGACCGAAGGCATCGAGCTGATGCCCGACCGCGCCGACGCCGACATCGGCCGACAGGTTCGAGTGGAACCACATGCCGTCCAGCCCGACGTGCGCGTCGAAGGCCCAGTTGGTGCCGACGAACATGCCGGCGCCGTCGCCGCCGGTGGCGCCGACGCCGTCGAAGGCCCCCGAGTGGTCGGGCAGGCCGGTCTGCCCGTTGGGCGCGAACGACGCGCCGTTCATTCCGGGCAGGTGCATCGCCCCGCCCGCGCCGGGCAGGTGCATGGCATCGGTGCCGGGCAGGCCGAGCCCGGGCAGACCCATCCCGGGCAGCGCGGTGCCCGGCAGGGTCGGCAGGCCGGGCAGCATCCCCGGCTGTTGCTGGTCGAGCGTCGGCAGTTGCGGTTGCGCCTGTCCCGGAACCGATTCCGACTGCTGCTCGGTATCGAGCGGCAGACCCCAGCCGGGACGCGGGCCGTAGGTCGGCAGGCCGGACGCGCCGGTGTCGGTGTCGGGCAGGCCGAGGCCGTGGAAGCCGGAGATCGCCGGGTCGTTGGCCGGGATCGCGTCGAGCGACGGGAACAGGCCCGCGTCGGTGCCGTGCTGGTAGTCGCCGAGCGGGCCGAAGTGCCCGTTCACCGGCGCGGCGGCGGCCGGACCGTGGTGCGGGAGCACCGAATCCGCGGTCAGGTCGGGGAAGGTGATGGTCGGGCTCGGCACATTCGGCTGCGGGTCCTCGACCTGCGACCAGCCCACGTTCTTGCTGTCGTGGTTGATGGCCGGGGTGCCGCCACGATTGCCGCCGGCGGCGATGAGCGCGCCACCGGTGACGTACGCGCCTGCCCTGGCCACGCGCGCGACTCCGTTGGCAATGCGGTAGGCGGCGTCTCCGTCGTCGTCACCGGCACCGGCAGCATCGTCGAAGGGCAGATCACGCGTCATCTGGGCTCCGCTCTCAGGGCTTCGGCGACCCGCCGTGCGGGCCGCTGAACCAAACTCGTTTCACACCCTATTTCCGGATAACCGGTCTGTCACATCCACCAGGTCGGAGGCGGTGTGCTCAGCGGTGCGTCACATAGCTTGTCACCCGGCATATCAGTACGGAAGACCCATTTTTCGGCTGCACACCGAACCTTGCGCCTGACCGGCCGACCGGGGTTCTCCTACTTCTTCTTGTCCGTGGCGGAATCCGTGGACAGCGCGGCCACGAAGGCTTCCTGCGGCACCTCGACGCGGCCGATCGTCTTCATACGCTTCTTGCCTTCCTTCTGCTTCTCGAGCAGCTTGCGCTTACGGCTGATGTCACCGCCGTAGCACTTGGCCAGCACGTCCTTGCGGATGGCCCGAATGTTCTCGCGCGCAATGACCTTCGAGCCGATGGCGGCCTGGATCGGCACCTCGAACTGCTGGCGCGGGATGAGCTCGCGCAGCTTGGTGGTCATCTTGTGGCCGTAGGCCTGGGCGGCGTCCTTGTGCACGATGGCCGAGAACGCGTCGACCGCCTCGCCCTGCAGCAGGATGTCCACCTTGACCAATGCGGACTGCTGTTCGCCGGCCTCCTCGTAGTCGAGCGAGGCGTAGCCGCGGGTGCGCGACTTCAGCGAGTCGAAGAAGTCGAAGATGATCTCGGCCATGGGCAGGGTGTACCGCATCTCGACGCGGGTCTCCGACAGGTAGTCCATGCCCAGCAGTTCGCCGCGGCGGGACTGGCACAGCTCCATGATGGTGCCGATGAACTCGCTCGGCGCGATCACGGTGCACCGGGTGATGGGCTCGTAGATCTCGCGTACCTTGCCCTCGGGCCAGTACGACGGGTTGGTGACGACGTGCTCGGTGCCGTCCTCCATGACCACGCGGTAGATCACGTTCGGGGCGGTGGAGATCAGGTCGAGGCCGAACTCGCGCTCGAGCCGCTCGCGGGTGATCTCCATGTGCAGCAGGCCGAGGAAGCCGCACCGGAAGCCGAAGCCCAGGGCGACCGAGGTTTCCGGCACATAGGTCAGCGCGGCGTCGTTGAGCTGCAGCTTGTCCAGGGCATCGCGCAGGTTCGGGTAGTCCGACCCGTCGACCGGGTACAGACCGGAGTAGACCATCGGCCGCGGTTCGCGGTAGCCGGTCAGCGCCTCGGTCGCGCCATCGCGGGCGGTGGTGATGGTGTCACCGACCTTGGACTGACGCACGTCCTTCACACCGGTGATGAGGTAGCCGACCTCGCCGACGCCGAGGCCCTGGGTGGGCTTGGGTTCGGGTGAGACGATGCCGATTTCGAGCAGTTCGTGCGTCGCGCCGGTGGACATCATCTTGATCTTCTGGCGCGGGACGAGCTTGCCGTCCACCACACGCACATAGGTGACGACGCCGCGGTAGGTGTCGTAGACCGAGTCGAAGATCATGGCGCGGGCCGGGGCGTCGGCCTGTCCGACCGGCGGCGGCACCACACGGACCGCCTCATTGAGCAGTTCGGCCACGCCGACACCGGTCTTGCCGGAAACGCGCAGCACGTCCTCGGGCTCGCAGCCCACGATGTGGGCGAGCTCGGCGGCGTAGCGGTCCGGATCGGCCGCCGGGAGGTCGATCTTGTTCAGGACCGGAATGATGGTCAGGTCCTTGTCCATGGCCAGATAGAGATTGGCCAGGGTCTGCGCCTCGATGCCCTGCGCCGCGTCGACGAGCAGGATCGCGCCCTCACATGCCTCCAGCGCGCGCGACACCTCGTAGGTGAAGTCGACGTGTCCCGGGGTGTCGATCAGGTGCAGGACGTAGTCCTCACCGTCGACCTGCCACGGCAGCCGCACGTTCTGGGCCTTGATGGTGATGCCGCGCTCACGCTCGATATCCATGCGGTCCAGGTACTGGGCGCGCATGGCCCGCTCCTCGACCACTCCGGTGAGTTGCAGCATGCGGTCGGCCAGGGTCGATTTCCCGTGGTCGATGTGCGCGATGATGCAGAAGTTCCTGATCCGGCTGGGATCGGTGAACGTCTTGTCGGCGAAGCTGCTAATCGGAGTCACTCCTCGGCATGGCGAAACAGCGGCATGTCAACCCCGAAGTCTACGGTGCTCTGTTCTTGGCCTTCGCTCCGCTCCGGCGGGTTCGCGGCCCCGAGGTCTCGATTCTTCCCTCCTCCGCTTCGCTCCCCCGCTCCAAGGCGGAGGTCTATCAAGCCGCGGTCCAGAATCGAGACGGTCGCGAACCTGCAGGTGAGCTACCTTCAGGCGCAGACGAATCCGGTACAGGTGAGAATCCCGTTGTCCGCCGTTAGGCTGCCGGACATGGCCGGCAGGTGGAATGCTCTGGGGAAGCAGTTGGGGATCGTGGCTAAGGAGCAGGGCACGCAGCTCGTCACGCAGCAGGCCCCGAAGTTGATCGGGCGGGTGCGGCAGTCGACGATGTGGGACCGTGCGCTGAAGGCGGTGGGGACGCCGCGCAAGGGTCCGGGCGTCAATGTCCGGCCGACATCCTCGGCGGGGGTGCCGTCGCACGAACGGGCGCGCCGCATCGTCTACAGCCCGCAGCTCGACGGTCGGGCCGATCCCGGCGAGATCGTGTGGACCTGGGTCCCCTACGAGGAGGACCCGGACAACGGCAAGGACCGCCCGGTGCTGGTGGTCGGCCGCGAGGGCGACACGCTGCTCGGGCTCATGCTGTCCTCGAATTCCGAACACGCGCACCATCCCAACTGGGTGGGCATCGGCTCCGGCCCGTGGGACAGCGCCGAGCGCGACAGTTGGGTGCGGCTGGATCGTGTCCTGGATGTCCCGGAGATGGGCATTCGCCGCGAGGGTGCGATCCTCCCCCGCAAGACATTCGACCGGGTGGCGCACCGGCTCTGCGCCGAATACCACTGGCACTAGCGCCATCCCGGAGACGAGCGAACCCCGCTCCGGCGGAGCGGGGTTCGGGACCGAGAACGGTCAGCTCACCATATTGCGGGAGCGACCGTAGATCATGCCGTAGACCAGCGACCCGAGAACGCCGCCGATCAGCGGGAAGACGATGAACACCCACAGCTGTGCGGGTGCGCCGTCCTGATAGAACGCGACGGCCAGGCTGCGGGCCGGGTTCACCGAGGTGTTGTCGACCGGGATCGAGATCAGGTGGATCACGGCGAGCGTGAAGCCGATCGAGAGCCCGGCCAGCGGAATGTCGGAGAGCTGATCGGTGGAGGCCAGCACCACGAACACCAGCAGCGCGGTCAGGATCACCTCGACCGTGATGGCCGCCGCAAGACCGTAGCCATTGGTGGTGACGTCACCGAGCACCAGCTTCGACGGGCTGTGCGCGCCCCAACCGTTCGCTGCCAGGCCGTCCTTGGCGCGATCGTAGGAGGGCAGGTTCTTGGCGATGGCGTAGACGACCGTGCCCGCGAGCAGGCCGCCGATGATCTGCGCGACCCAGTAGGCCGCCGCCACCACGATGGTCACCCGGCCCAGCAGCAGCTGGCCGACCGTGACCGCCGGGTTCACATGGCAACCCGAGATGGGGCCGATGGAGTAGACCAGGAGCAGCAGGGTCAGGCCGAAAGCCAGTGCGATGCCGAGCGCGCCGACCCGGCTCCCCGCCAGCACCGCGGTGCCGACACCACCGAGGACCAGCACGAATGTGCCCAATGCCTCGGCGAATACCTTGCGCCCCAGGGTGGGCGGTGTCAGATCGGTGAGATCCTCGGCGACTTCCTGAGCTGTGGGGGACATCGGCTACCTTCCGCTGGCATGGACAACGCACCGACAAGAACCGGCGGCGCGGGCCGAAAACGCCTCAGGCCAGGCGAGTTATCTCCACTACGACCTCGAGATCGGTCGAGCCGCTCCCGCTGAAGATACCTTTGAGAGGGGGCACATCCGCGTAATCACGCCCCACCCCGACTGATACGTGTTGCTCGGTGACCGGGATGTTGTTGGTCGGGTCGTAGCCCCACCACTGCCCGGTCCAGGCCTCCACCCAGGCGTGCATCTGGCCCGCGACGGTGTGGCCGACCTCGGCGGACGGGTCCGGATGCAGGTAGCCGGACACATAGCGGCTGGGAATCCCCATGCCGCGCAACAGCAGCAGCGTGAGGTGCGCGTAATCCTGGCACACGCCTTGCCGTTCGGCGAAGGCCTGCACCGCCGAGGTGTGCACGGAGGTGGTCCCGGCCAGGTAGTTCATCTCCCGGTGCACCCATTCCGCGGCCCGGACAACCGCTTTCGCCGGCGACACGCCGCGTGCCAGCTGCCGGGCCACCGGGGCCAGCCGCCGCTTCTCGCGCGGGACGTAGACGGTGGGTTCGAGCAGTTCGTCGAAGCGGTCGGCAATGGCGTCGTCGCGCAGCTCCTCCCAGGCCAGCTCCTCGGGCGGCCCGGCGAACGGCTCGGTCTCGACGACCGAGGCGCTGGTGACCTCCAGCTCGGTGTGCGGGGCGTGCAGGTCGAAGGCGGTCACCGCCGTTCCCCAGTAGTCGATGTAGCGGTAGGACCGGGTGGACGGCACGGTGTCGACCCGATTGAGGATCACGGTCTGCCGGCTGTCGGCGCGCGGGGTGA
Organism: Nocardia sp. NPDC059236; assembly: GCF_042754085.1. Lineage (NCBI taxonomy): Bacteria > Bacillati > Actinomycetota > Actinomycetes > Mycobacteriales > Nocardiaceae > Nocardia > Nocardia sp. NPDC059236. Next base: position 250,217 of record NZ_JBHZAF010000012.1, on the reverse strand, counting down.
GCCGAGCCTCGTTGAACGACCGGGTGACCGGTGTGTCGTACACATATCCGGTGGTGTGCACCACCCGCATCCGCCAGCTCACGCCGTGCCCTCCTTGGCGTGAACAGGGCCTTCCGTGGTTACACTGCGCTTCCGCCTCCAGGCCTGACTGTTCACGCCATCTCCTCGACCCGGTCCGCGCCGCGACCGTGCAGCCCCGTCCACGCCACCCACGATTCGGCGTGGAAGTACTGCAGCGCCACGGCCTCCCCCACCTCGCGGCAGGTCTGCTGCAGCCACAGCAGCCGGCTGGGCAGATCCTCCAGCAGCACCGACGAGGGCAGGAATTCCAGTTCGCTGCGCGCCCGGCCGAGCAGGCGATGCGCTTCGTGACGCGCCGCGAACCGGCTGTTGGGGCGCTGATCCAATTCCTGCAGACAGGTTTCGGCCACCCGCAGCGAATGGAATACCGACCGCGGGAACAGGCGGTCGAGCAGGATGAATTTCGCGATCTGATTGGCGTCGAGCACGCCGCGATGGGTGCGCAGATACGGGTCGTGGGCCCCCGCCGAACGCAGCACCGTCACCCAGGCCGGCGAGGAGGTGCGGTCACCGGCGCGCGAATGCAACAGGCGCACAGTCATATCCACGCGTTCGATGGATCTGCCCAGCAGCAGGAATCGATAACCGTCGTCGCGGCTCAGGGTGGAATCGGAGAGTCCGGCGAACATGGCGGCGCGATCGGTGATGTAGTGGCAGAACTCGTGCGGCCCCAGCGCCCGCGCCGCCCGCTCGGCCGCCGCCAGCCCGTTGAAAGTGGCATTGAGGCACTCCCACATCTCGGTGGAGGTGACTTCCCGTGCGCCCCGGGCATTCTCACGCGCCCGGCTGATGGAATCGACGATGGAGCCGCCGTCGCGGCCGAAGGCCACCAGCTCGGTCACCGACCACACATCCAGTTCCCGGTCCTCTTCGGGCGGCTCGATGCCCAGTACCCGCAGCAGCACGCGGGAGGTTCGGTCCGGATCGACCGTGGCGTCCTCCAGCAGCTGATGGACCGCGACATCGAGAATGCGCGCCGTATATTCGGCTCGCTCGACGTAGCGCCCGATCCAGAAGAGGGATTCGGCATTGCGCGCCAACATGATCCGACCACCTAACGCTGTAACCACCTGCCGAGCGCCATTGCTGCCGATGTTCTCGATTTACTACTGTTGTTGCTGATGGGTCCGCGCGGAAGAGACATCCCGCGACTGGTCGCGTTCCGGGGCGATCTGCAGTTCGCCGACCAGCTGCGAACCCGCCAATTCCCGTTGCGCCACAGAGGTTCTGGGTGCGAGCACCCAGGTGTCCTTGCTCCCGCCCCCTTGACTGGAATTCACCACCAGCGAGTTCGCGGGCAGCGCCACCCGGGTCAGCCCGCCGGGCAGCACCCAGATGTCGTCGCCGTCGTTGACCGCGAACGGACGCAGGTCCACGTGCCGGGGCGCGAGCCGCCCGTCGATCTTGCTCGGCACCGTGGACAGCTGCACCACCGGCTGCGCGATCCAGCCGCGCGGATTGGCCCGCACCTTGCGCCGGGTCGCCTCCAGCTCCCGGGTGCCGGCCGCCGGGCCGATCACGATGCCGTAGCCGCCGGATCCCTCCACCGGCTTGACCACCAGTTCCGCCACCCGGTCCAGCACCTCCTCGCGTTCGGCCGGTTCCCAGCAGCGGTAGGAGTCCACATTGGGCAGGATCGGTTTCTCACCCAGGTAGTACTCGATGAACGCGGGCACATAGGTATAGACGAGCTTGTCGTCGCCGACCCCGTTGCCGACGGCATTGGCCAGCACCACGGTGCCCGCGCGGGCCGCGTTCAGGATCCCGGCCACCCCGAGCATGGAGTCCGGGCGGAACTGCATGGGATCGAGGAAGTCGTCGTCGATGCGCCGATAGATGACATCCACCTGCCGCTCCCCCGCGGTGGTGCGCATATAGACGACATTGTCGCGGCAGAACAGGTCCCGGCCCTCGACCAGTTCCACGCCCATCTGCCGGGCCAGCAGCGAATGCTCGAAGTAGGCGGAGTTGTGGACGCCGGGGGTGAGCACCACCACGGTCGGGTCGGCCTCGTTGGGCGCGGCGGCGGCGCGCAGGGCGCGCAGCAGGTGGGTCGGATAGTCGCCGACGGCGCGCACCCGGTGCGAGGCGAACAGGTCGGGGAACACGCGCGCCATGGTGCGCCGGTTCTCCATGACGTAGGACACGCCCGAGGGCGAGCGCAGATTGTCTTCCAGCACACGGAAATCCCCATGCTCGTCGCGCACCAGGTCGATCCCGGCCACGTGGATGCGCACGCCATTGGGCGGCACCAGGCCGGCGGCCTCGCGGTGGAAGTGCGCGCAGGAGGTCACCAGCCGTTTCGGAATCACGCGGTCGCGCAGGATGGTCTGCTCGCCGTAGACGTCGGCGAGGAAGGCCTCGAGCGCGCGCACCCGCTGCCTGATGCCGCGTTCGAGTTTGGTCCATTCGCCGGCGGCGATCACCCGCGGCACCAGGTCGAGCGGGAACGGCCGCTCCTGACCGGAGAGCGAGAAGGTGATGCCCTGATCGACGAATGCGCGGTCCAGCGCCTCTGCGCGGGCGGCCAGATCCTCGGCGTCGATAGTGGCCAGGGCGTTGAATATCCCCCGGTAGGGCGCCCGCGGGCGGCCCGCGGAATCGAACATCTCGTCATAGGCACGGTCGTAGCGGCCCGGTTGATACCCCGCGAAGACGCCTGATTTATCCGATTTTTCGCGTTCCAGTCCGGAAGGAGCGAGCGCGGCGGAGGCTGACGCGGTGGATCTGTCTACTCTGGAGAGACCCGGTGCGGGTGCGGCGGGGGTCATGCAAAAATAGTCCATCACGCATGGGCAACACGCAGTTGGACGGCGATAAATTTCTGGTTTCGACCAGATAGCGGACAGGCTCGATTTCATACCTTGCCGCCTCGCCTGGTAACCTCGACTGTCGGCGCTGCAACTGCCCCTCTCGTAGTGCGCGCCCGAAGACTTTGCATCCCGCATACACCACCAAGTGAAGGAACACGAGGAAACCGGCGTGGCCAACATCAAGTCCCAGATGAAGCGGATCCGCACCAACGAGCTTGCGCGCCAGCGTAACCAGTCGGTGAAGTCCGCGCTGCGCACCTCGATCCGCAAGTTCCGCGAGGCCGCTGCGGCGGGCGAGAAGGACAAGGCGCTCGAGCTGATGCAGTCCGCGAGCAAGGGCCTGGACAAGGCCGCCTCCAAGGGCGTCATCCACGCCAACCAGGCCGCCAACAAGAAGTCGGCCCTGTCGCTGGCTTTCAACAAGCTCGGCTGATTCTGCCCGGTACACCTACCGGCATCATGCTGCTCACAGCCGCCGTGGCCACGAAGACCGCGGCGGCTTTTGTCGTGTCCGGAGCTGGAGACTTGCGCGAACGCGCGGTTGGCAGCAGGATGGCCGCGAACCGTCGGGGGCTACCTGTAAACCTGCACTGGGAGAGATCTCTTGGCAACGCTGCGTCGTGACAACCGTTCGTCCTGGACCCGGGGCACGCTGGCCGTCAGCGTGGCCGCGGTCGCGCTGACCACCGGAATGGGGGTGGCAGCCGCGCGTCCCATCGGCCCGTTCGAGGTGGGCGGGGCCATCGAGGTCGAATACGACGGGGCGGGCGGACCGGACTTCTTCGGTGATCCCACCACTCCGGAGACCGACGCCGCGGGCGGCGGCAAGAAGCAGGACTTCGTCAACAACGTCTCCATCTACTGGACCCCGGCTACCGACGCGCACGCCATCGGCGGCGCCATCCGCGACAAGTGGAAGGGCGCGGGCGCGGAGTCGGGCGCACTGAAGTACCCGGTGGTGGACGAGGGGCAGACCTCGAAACCCGGCCGCTTCCAGCACTTCCAGGGCGGCTCGATCTACTGGTCAGTGGGTGCGGGCACCCATGTGGTGAGCGGTGTGATCCGCGACAAGTACTCCGCGGTCGGCTGGGAGAGCAGCCCGCTGGGCTTCCCCATCGCCGATGAGAACAAGACCAACAGCGCCGCCACCCACGAGCAGCTGTTCGAGGGCGGGGCCGTCTACTCCACCCAGAAGACCGGGACCCATGTCGTGTGGGGCTCGATCCGCGACGAGTGGGTGCGCAATGGCGCCGAGAACGGCCGCTACGGCTACCCGACCAGCGACGAGTACGACTACCAGGGTGGCAAGGCCCAGGAGTTCCAGGGCGGCAAGATCACCTGGAAGCCGGAGTAGTCCCGGGCCTTCCCGCTACGAGGCACTCTCGCGCAGGTCCAGAATGCGCGAGAGCGCGTGCTCCAGTGCGTAATCCGCGTCGGCCGCCTGACCCTTGACGTCGGCATTGAGCGCGGCCACCACCTGCAGCGCCGCCCCGATGGACGCGCCGGTCCAGCCGCGCGCCTGGCCCTGCGCCTTCTTCACCTTCCACGGCGGCATCCCCAGATCACCCGCCATCTTGAACGGGTCGCCGCGCCCGGCCGAGCCGACGCGGGCGATGGTGTGCACCGAATCCGCGAGGGCGTCCGCGAGTAGGACCGCCGGGACGCCGCGATCGATGGCCCAGCGCAGCGCCTCCATGGCGGCGGGCCGATCTCCCGACACAGCCAGATCGGCGACATCGAACCCGGTCACCTCGGCCTTGCCCGAGTAGTACTGCCGCACCGCCGCGAGATCCACCTTGCCGCCGGTGTCCGCCGCCAATTGCGAACTGGCGGCTGCGAGTTCGCGCAGGTCCGAGCCCACGGCCTCGATGATGGCCTGCACCACGTCCGCCGGCACCCGCACATTGGCGGCCCGGAACTCGTTGCGCACGAACTCGACCCGCTCCCCCGCCTTGGTCAGCTTCGCGCAGTCGTGCACCACCGCGCCCAGCTTCTGCAGGGCCGGCGCGAGCGCCTTGGCGCGCCCGCCACCGCTGTGCAGCACCACCAGCACCACGCCCTCGGGCGGCGCGGACGCCGCATCCTGGATGACCGCGACCGCGTCCTTGCCTGCCTCGGCCGCCGACTCCAGCACGATCACCCGATCCTCGGCGAACAGCGAAGGACTCAGCAGCTCAGCCAATTCCGCCGTGCTGGCATCCCCCGCCCGGAGCCGATCCACCGGCAGCGCATCAGCGTCCGCCGAGCCGGCCCGGGCCTGCGCGGTAATTCCCGCCACCGCCCGCTCGATCAGCAATTCCTCTTCACCGAGCACGAGATGCAGGGGCGCGGGTCGCTGGTTCACGCCCCGATCCTACGAGCCCGCTCCGACAACCCATGCATCCCGCACCCGGTCAGCACTGGCACACAAACGTGTGACACATATGTATTACTCATACGTCTTGCACAAATGTCTAATCATCGGTTAGGGTCGAGCTCAGCACACCGGAACAAGGATCGGAGCAGACAATGACCGCACGCACCGCCACCCGCACCAGCTTCGACATCGACGGCCGCGGACTGTCCTACGTGGATTTCGGGGGTACCGGCCGGACCGTCATCGCGCTGCACGGGCACATGTCCGACGGCGAGAGCTTCGCCGACCTGGCCACGCGGCTGTCCGCGGGGTGGCGGCTCGTCGCGCTCGACCAGCGCGGCCACGGCCACTCCGATCGCGCCGCCGACTACAGCCGCGACGGCTACCTCGCCGACATCCTGGCCCTGCTCGACCACCTCGGCCTGGAACGCGCTGTGCTGCTGGGCCATTCGCTCGGCGGCATCAACGCCTACCAGTTCGCGGCCCGCCACCCGGAGCGGGTGGCGGCGATCATCGATATCGACGCACCCGCCGCGCTCGGCCTCGACGGCCACAACCCGCTGGGCTTCGTGGCCGGCCTCCCCTACGAGGCGGCGACCCGTGAGCAGCTGATCGAGGCCATGGGCCCGATGGCCGCGCACTTCGGGGCGCTGGTTCGCGAGCGTGCCGACGGCTCCTGGAGCCTGCCCTTCCACCCCCTCGACATCGTCGCCTCCGAAGACCTGGTGCACGGCGACCACTGGTCGGACTGGGTCGCCGGCACCTGCCCGGCCCTGCTCATCCGCGCCGCGCACGGCGTCATCCCCGCCGACATGGCCGAGGCCATGCGTGACCGGCGCCCGGGCACCCGCGTGGTCGAACTCGATACCGACCACTTCGTCTACGCCAACGACCCCGCCGGTTTCGCCGACGCCGTCAACGAGTTCCTGAGTTCCCTCTAGCCGGACGGCGAGTCCTCGTCTCGCCCCGGCCGAGGCGGCACCGATCCCGTCACGGCGTCCGGATCCGCCCGCGAGCGGCCAGGGCGCAGAGCCGCGATCACCAAGGCGCACACCACCGTTGCGACCAGACCTGAACGCAGACCGGTCGGTAGTGAGACCGAGGCTCCCAGGGCGGCGGCTCGGTCGGAGACCGTGAGCAGCCACCACAGTGGCGGTGCGGTGCAGTGCATGACCGCCGCGGCGAGAGGCGACCACACGCAGGCGAGCAGCGCACCCAGCGCGCCGAGGATGGTGATGGGCGCGATCACCGGTTCGACCAGCATGTTCACCACGATCGCGACCAGGCTGAGGTGGCCGGTCATGGCGATGACCAGCGGCGTGGTGACCACGAAGGCCGCGGCCGCCACCGCGAAGGAGTCGGCGGGGATCCGCCACCAGCCATGGGCGCGAAGCCAATCCGACCAGCCCGGGGCGATCACGATCAGTCCCGCGGTGGCCAGCACCGACAGGGCGAATCCCGCGTCCACCGCGAGACCCGGTGACCAGGCCAGCAATCCGATGATGGCGGCGCACAGAGCGGGTAGGGCCTGCTTACGGCGGCCCGTGCAGAGAGCCAGCAGCGCAATGGCTCCCATGACGGCCGCACGCAGGACACTGGGCGATGGGCGGGCCAGGATCACGAACATGACCAGAGCCGCACCCGCGGCCACCGCGCCGACCCGTGGATCCACCGTGAGGGTGCGCATCGAAACCAGCACGGCCCCAAGCAAAATCGTCACATTGGCCCCGCTGACAGCTGTCAAATGCGTCAAATCGGACTCACGGAAGTTCTCCTGGACGTGGTCGGTGAGGGTCGAGGTGTCGCCGATGACCAGGCCCGGGAGCAGGCCGGCGGCATCGTCGGAGAGCGCGCGGTGGGCGGAGGTCGCAAAGTCGCCGCGCACCTGTCCGGCGAGGCGCTGCCACCAGGGCGGGGTGCTCACCGAGGTGGGAGCGGCCTCCGCCCGCAGGATGGCGACCGTCATGTCCGGACGCCACGGACGGGCCACGCGGGCACGGAATTCCACCCGCTGGCCGGGCAGCAGGGTCCGCCACCCGGCCGCAGGCGCCATCACCAGCACCGATCCGCCGGAATGCACAATCCGTCCACCCAACCGGTAATCCACCAGCCCGGCCCGCACCATCACCTTCGGCCCGCCGAACGGCCTGGCGGACACCCGCTTCGGATCATCGGTCAGCTCCACCACCGCCACCAGCCGCTGCCCGGCCCGCACCGCCCGCAACGGATGCGTCTGCACCCGATGCGCATGCCACGCCCCCGCCACCCCGAACCCCGCCCCGATCACCAAGGCCCCCAGCACCACCCACGCCACCCCACTCCCCCGCCCCGCCCGCACCCGCCGAATCGCCCACGCCGCCACACACATCCCCACCAGCCCACACCCGGCCGCCACCCCGACCCCGGCCCGCCACCCCGCCACCAGCGGCGCCACCGTCGCGCCCCAACCACATACCGCCGCCGGAACCAGTCGCGCATCCAGCACCTCGGGTATTTCGACGGGCCCGCGATCCCCGGCATCGACGCGGTCGGTCGCCCCCGCTGTCATCGCCACCGCCCCGGCTCTGACCGCAGCTTCGCTACCGGAGCCATTCCACTTCCGGGCGCCGATCGTCCACCGGCGGCGCGATCGTTGCGCCCCAGCAACTCTGCGCGACTGCCCTGCTCGGCGCAGGCCGTCGCCTGCCGGCCCCGATGAGCGCCCGCACGCCTCGCTGTCCGAGTCGTGCTCGCGCCCTCCGACTCGGCTTTCCGGCAACCGGTGCAACCGTACTGGTGCGCGGCAAGGCAATTCACGGTGGTCATATCGTCACCCGGTCGCGGAGGCGGTTGAGGCGGGAGTGGCCTATGCCCTCGATTTCGGAGAGTTGGTCGATGGAGGTGAAGCGGCCGTGGCGGGTGCGCCAGGTGAGGATGGCGCGGGCGGTGACGGGGCCTACGCCGGGGAGGGTGTCGAGGTCGGATTCGGTGGCGGTGTTGAGGTTCACCTTCGCGGGGAGGGCGGTGGAGCGGGGCGGGCCGGAGGATGGGGGTGAGTTCGCCGGGGGGTGGGCGGAATTCACGATGGTGGTGCCGACCTGCTGGGTGGTGGGGCGGGGTGTGGTGCGGCCGACGATGATCTGATCGCCGTCGGTGAGGGGCTGGGCGAGGTTGAGGGTGGAGAGGTCGGCTTCGGGACGGGGAGCGGCGACGCGGAGGGCGTCGGCTATCCGGGCTCCGGCGGGGAAGCGGCGGAGCCCGCCGTGCTCGACGAGACCGACGACGCTGACGACAAGCTCGCCGGGGGCGGCGGCAGCCCCCGGAGCGCCGGTTGCCGTGGTAGCGAGCGGGATTCGATCCGGCTGCGAGGCGGCGGGCCGCGACGCGGGCGGCTGGGCCACGCCCGGCACGGGCGTGGCTGTGACCGTCGCGGCGGAAGCGGCGGCTTCGGGTGCGGCACCATCCTGGTCGGCGGGCGCGGTTTCGCTGAGCGCGGCGATGGGCGGGACCGGTTGGGAGACAGGCTTTTCGCGCAGGGTGACGTAGCCGGCGAAAAGGATGGCCAGAATGCCGAGGGCGGCGATGACGAGGACACCGCGCGGGCCCGGATCCCAGCGGGTGCCGCGGAAACGTTCGGGGACCAGTCGTTCGTGCCACAGGGACACGCTGCCGCAGGGCTCGGACAGCCAGTCGGGCGAGGATCCGCCGGGATGCCGATCAGCGCCCCGGCGATCAGGGTCGATGAGCTGGTCGAGCGAGTCCTCGTCCCAACGGCCGGGATGTGGACGGCCGGAGGCGAATTCCGCCGGATCGGCGGTGACCTCGGCCGGGCCGGGGCGTGGGTCGGCGGCGGTGCGGGCGTTGAGGCGCTGCAGCGGGGTGAGTTCGTCGAGTCGTGGCATGCAGCTCACGGTAGGAGCGACGACGACCCCGGCCGCCCACGCGACCTGGGCTTTCATCCGACCTGTGGATAGCGAATTACGTTGTGGACAACGCCGTTTCCACTAGCCGCAGCCGCCCGGAACCACCAGCGCGCCGACCGCGCCCACGCCCAGGTGCACCCCCAGGGTGGGGCCGAATTCGGCGATGATGACCTCCCGGATACCGGGAATCAGATCCCGCAGCTGACCGGCGATGGTGTTGGCGGCCTCCTCGGCCCCGAGATGCTGGACCGCGACCGCCGCCCCGTCCTCGCCGGCCGCATCCACTACGGCCGCAACGAGTTTGGTGAACGCCTTGGAGCGCGTGCGGGCCTTCTCACGCAGTTCCAGCCGCCCGTTCACGATCTGGATGATCGGTTTGGTGACCAGCTCGGTGCCGAAGAACGCCGCGGCCGTGCTCAGCCGCCCGCCGCGCCGCAGTTGCTCGGTCCGGTTGACGACGATGAACGCGCGCCCGCGGCTGGCCGCCGCCACCGCCGAGTCGTACACGACATCGAGCGGCTCGCCCGCCCGTGCCCGGCGCGCCGCCGCCAGCACCGGCAGCCCGGTCCCCAGCCCGGCGCTCAGCGAGTCCACCAGCCGGATCCGATCGGCTGCATCCATGTCCCGCACGGCCTGCCGCCCGGCCTCCCAGGTGCCCGACAGCTGCCGCGAGATGTGCACGGCCACTACGCCGTCGCCGTCGGACAGCTCCAGGGCCCGCTCGTAGACGCTGCGCAGATCACCCGGCGAGGCGGCCGAGGTGGTGACCTGGGAGGAGCCGTAGTCGATGTCGCAGTCGTCGATCCCCTCCCGAATCTCACGATCGTCGACCAGCACGTGCAGCGGCACGGCCAGCACACCAAGATCAGCCGTGAGGCCGGCCGGCAGGCTGGCCGACGAGTCGGTCACCACCACCACGGTCATGCAGTGTGTACCTCGTCGGCCGTGGCCTCGGTCAGCACCTTCACCATGGCCCGCGCGACCGCGCTGTGGCCCTCCCAGCCCCAGTGGATGCCGTCCGGGTTGGCGGGGCCGTTGAACACGTTGTCGCGCACCGCGTCCCCGAGATCCACCAGCGGCACCGCGTGCTCGGCGGCCCAGGCCGACACGGCCCGCACCATGGGCTCGCGCCCGGTGTGCACCCCGGCGTAGGCCTCGCACCTGTGCACCGAGGGCAGCACCGCCACGAACGGCAGCTCGGGCCGCAGCTGGGCCAGCGAGTGCCGCGACTGCTCCAGGTAGTCGACGCTCACCGCGGGCGGCAGCGCCACCGGCCGGCCCAGCGGGGACAGCCTGGGCTGCACCCAGTTGTAGGCCTCGCGCACCCGCCGGCGCACCGAGGACGGCCGCACATAGCGGATCAGCTCGCGCAGCGCGGTCGGCAGTGGCGAGGGCAGCGAGTCCATGCCGCCGGTCGCGAACACCACGGCCCCGGCCCGCGGCACCGCGGCCCAGATGCGCGGGTCGCCGATCAGCGCCCAGTAGGCGTCACGGCAGGTCCAGCCGATGCGGGCCACCAGTTCGACGTCCCAGTCCAGCTCGGCGGCAACGAGATTGGGCCAGATGCCGGGATGGTCGGCGGGCAGCCCGCCCTTGGGACCGAAGTAGGACAGCGAGTCCGCCACCACCACCAGCACCTTGCGCTGCGGCGAACCGTCCTGCGCCGGTTGGGCGTTCGAACTCTCAGAGGACATCAGGGGCTACCTTCGCGACCGCGTTCCACACATCCAGGCGCCAGCCGGGCTTGTCGACGCCGGGACCGTGGCTGGTCAGCTGCACCCAGCTGGTATTGGCCAGGCCGCCCAGGGCCGGCCAGTTCGCCTCGGGCAGGTCGAGCAGGGCCGCGGTCAGCGCCGCGATCAGCCCGCCGTGCGCAACCAGCATGATGGTACGGCCGGGCCAGTCCTCCCGCGCGGCGAAGAGTTCCGTCACCACGGGCAGCGCTCGCGCGCCCACCTCGAGCTTGGATTCGCCGCCGGGCGGGGTGAAGCGGGCATCGAGCCGCCACGCCTTGCGGGCGCCCGGGTACTCGGCGTCGACCTGGTGGTGGTCCAGGCCCTCCCAGTCCCCGAGGTTGGTCTCGCGCAGGCGCTCGTCGGTGACGACCGGCATGGCCGCGCATTCGGCGACGGCGAGCGCGGTGTCGTGGGCGCGCTTGAGATCGGAGGAGACGATGGCGATCAGGTCGCTGGTCGCCATGTCGGGCGCGCAGTCCTTGGCCTGCCGTCTGCCGATGTCATCGAGTTCGGTGTCGATCTGGCCCTGCATGCGGTCGCCGGCGTTCCATTCGGTCTGTCCGTGCCGCAGCAGAATCAACCGGCGGACGCCGGCCATCTTGCTCACTCGTCGTCCCCGCCCTTGTCTTCCTCGGTCGTCGCGCGCGGATCGCCGATGCCGGCGACCGGCACCGCCGGGCAGTCCTTCCACAGGCGCTCGAGGCCGTAGAAGTCACGTTCGTCCTCGTGCTGGACGTGGACCACGATCTCGACGTAGTCCAGCAGCGCCCAGCGGCCCTCACGGGTGCCCTCGCGGCGCACCGGCTTGTATCCGGCCTCGCGCAGCTTGTCCTCGATATTGTCGACGATCGCGTTGACCTGGCGCTCGTTGGGCGCGGACGCGATGACGAAGCAGTCGGTGATGACCAGCTGCTCGGAGACATCCAGCACGACCACGTCGGCGGCCAGTTTCTCGTCGGCGGCCCGTGCGGCCACCGTCGCCATCGAGACCGCTTCTGCCGATGCTGTCACCCTGCTACCTCTTCCCTGCGCACTTTCACCATGCACTGTCTTGCGGCACGTACAGGTGCCGTTTCGATATGTATTGGACGACCCCGTCCGGGACGAGGTACCAGACTGGCCGGCCCTCCGCCGCCCGCCGCCGGCATTCGCTCGACGAGATGGCCAGGGCCGGAATCTCGATCATCGTGACCGTGCCCTCCGGGTAGTCGCGGAGGTGGTCGGCGAGATGGTCGATATTCAATTCGTACCCCGGACGGGTCACGCCGACGAATTTCGCCAGCTCGAACAGTTCCGACCAATCCTGCCACGTCAGGATGCTGGCCAGCGCGTCCGCTCCGGTGATGAAGTACAGATCCGCGTCCGGGTGGAGTTCGGCCAGGTCGCGCAGGGTGTCGACGGTGTAGGTCTCCTTGCCGCGGTCCACGTCGACGCGGCTCACCTGGAACCGGGGATTGGACGCGGTCGCGATGACCGTCATCAGATACCGGTCCTCGGCCGGGCTGACCGCGCGATCACCCTTCTGCCACGGCTGACCGGTCGGTACGAAAATCACCTCGTCCAGGTCGAACCGATTCGCGACCTCACTGGCCGCGACCAGGTGCCCGTGGTGGATGGGGTCGAAGGTGCCACCCATCACGCCCAGCTTGCGGCGGCCGTTCGTATGCACGAAAAGCGAGCTTACCGGGGGCGATTGCGCCGCCCCCGCACCGGCGGGGCTCAGCCGGCCGGCCATCCGGATTCAGACCGGCAGCAGGCGGCCCACGAGGGCGGTCAGCTGGCGGGCCGAACGGCATTCGTGCATCTCGATGATGTCGGCGTAGCGGTCGGCGGCGGAATCGCCGGTGCCCCACATCTTCTCGGCCTCGGGGTTGAGCCAGTAGGCGTGCTTGGCGGTGTCGACCAGCTGCCGGAGGGTGTCCAGCGCCGGGTCCCGGTAGTTGGTGCGGGCGTCGCCGAGAATGAGCAGGGAGGTGCGGCTGGTGACGGCGTCGGGGAACCGCTCGGCGAAACCCTCAAGGGCCGAGCCGTAGTCGGAGTGGCCCTCGATGCCGACGACCTCGGCTTCGGTGAAGATGCGGCGGGTCAGCTGATCCAGCGGGGTGGCCGCGTCGAACAGCTGGGTGACCTCGTCGACGCGGTCCACGAAGGCGAAGATGCGGACCCGGGAGAACTGCTCGCGCAGGGCGTTCACCAGCAGCATGGTGAAGCTGGAGAAGCCCGCGACCGAGCCCGAGATGTCGCACAGCAGGACGAGATCGGGGCGGCCGGGACGCGGCTTGCGAGTGACGAGATTCACCGGGACGCCGCCGGTGGACATGGATTTGCGCATGGTCTTGCGCAGATCGATCTCGCCGCGGCGGGCGCGTCGGCGGCGCGCGGCCAGGCGGGAGGCCAGGACCCGGGCCAGGCGCTGGCTGCTCCGGCGCAGTTCGTCGAGTTCGGCCTGGGAGATGCGCAGGAAGTCGGCGTCCTCGGCCTGCCGGGCGACGCCGTAGGTGGCGACGCGCTCGCGGCCGATGCGCTCGGCGACCCGGCGGCGAGTCTCGGCTTCGACGGTGCTGCGGAAGTCCTTGATCCGGCCGCGGGCCGTGCGGCGGGCGATCTCGCTATCGAAGTCGGAATTGTCCATGCCCTGGGCGAGACCGGCGAGAATCCTGCTCACCAGCAGTTCCGGCTGGAGATCCTTCAGCGTCTGGTAGGCGGAGAAGGACGGCCCGCCCGCCGCCTGGTACTGGCCCATCTGGTCGACCATCTGCGCGGCCAGCGCCTGCAATTGCTGCGCCTGCTCGCCCGACGGGTCCTGGATCAGCAACTCCGCCAGCATCTTCCGCAGTTCGAGGATGTCGACCGAGCCGTCCGGTTTGATCGGCAGCTCCACCTCTTCGGCCCCGATCCGCTCCCCCAGCGCGGCCGGGAACCACAGGTCGAACATGCCGTCGAAGGTGGCGCGCTGGGTGGTGCGGCGCAGCAGCGCGCAGGCCAGGCCCTCGCGCAGCGCCTCCCGGTCCATGAGGTCCAGGACGGTGAGAACCTGTCCGGCGTCCACGGTTTCGGACGGCCCGACCGGAATTCCCCGGCCGCGCAACGCCTCCACGAAACCGACCAGATGCCCGGGCAGGCCGTGTTCGGCCGTCGGTCCCGGCACCTGCACCGGCTTGGCCGGCGTACCGCCCGAGATCGCCCGCATGGCGGCGGAAACCAGCCCGCGCGGCGAGTTCTCTTTGCCCTTCGAGGGCTCCGACGCCCCGGCCACGATCAGGCCAGCTTCAGCTCGGACTGCGCACGCACGTGATCGGCCTGGTGTTTCAGCACCACTCCGAGCGTGGCCCGCACGGTCTTGTCGTCGAGATCCTTTGCGCCCAAGGCCAGGAGCGTGCGCGCCCAGTCGATGGACTCCGCGACCGACGGCAGCTTCTTGAGCTGCATGCCGCGCAGCACGTGCACGATCCGCACCAGCTGCGCCGCCACCGCGGGCTTCAGCTCCGGCACCCGGCTGGCCAGGATGCGGCGCTCGAGCTCCTCGTCCGGGAAGTCGATGTGCAGGTAGAGGCAGCGCCGCTTGAGCGCCTCGGACAGCTCGCGGGTGGCATTGGAGGTGAGCACCACGAACGGCTTGCGGGTCGCACTGATGGTGCCCAGTTCCGGCACGGTGACCGAGAAGTCGCTGAGTACCTCCAGCAGCAGGCCCTCGATCTCGACGTCGGCCTTGTCGGTCTCGTCGATGAGCAGCACGGTCGGCTCGTCGCGCCGGATGGCGGTGAGCAGCGGGCGTTCCAGCAGGAACTCCTCGGTGAAGACGTCGGCCTTGGTTTCGGCCCAGTCGTTCTCCGAGGACGCCTGGATGCGCAGGATCTGCTTGGCGTGGTTCCACTCGTAGAGCGCCCGCGCCTCGTCCACGCCCTCGTAGCACTGCAGCCGCACCAGTTCCGCACCCGCGACCTGCGCGACGGCCTTGGACAGCTCGGTCTTGCCGACACCGGCCGGTCCCTCGATGAGCAGCGGCTTGCCGAGCCGGTCGGCGAGGAAAACCGAAGTGGCGGTGGCCTTGTCGGCCAGGTAGCCGGTGCGGGCCAGCCGCTCGATCACATCGTCGACCGACGAGAAGATCGGCTCCTGGTTGGGTGCGGTGGTGGGAGCCACGGCGGTCCTTTCGTATCCAGCGGGTGCTAGACGGGGCGAATCTGCCCGTCGCCCCACACAATCCACTTGGTGGAGGTTAGTTCGGGCAGGCCCATGGGTCCGCGGGCGTGCAGCTTCTGGGTCGAAATGCCGATCTCCGCACCGAATCCGAACTGCTCGCCGTCGGTGAAGGCGGTCGAGGCGTTGACCATGACGGCGGCGGCGTCGACGCGAGCGGTGAACTCGCGGGCGGCCTTCAGATCGGCGGTCACGATGGCCTCGGTGTGGCCGGTGCCCCATTCGTTGATGTGCTCGACGGCCGCGTCGAGATCGTCGACGACCTTCAAAGCGATGTCCAGGGACAGGTATTCGTCGGCCCAGTCGGTGTCGGTGGCGGGCACCAGGCCCGGCAGGTCGCCGTGGATGGTGACGCCCTTGTCCTCGAGGGCCTTGATCATGCGCGGCACCGCGGTCTCGGCGATGGCCCGGTCGATGAGCACCGTCTCGGCGGTATTGCACACCGAGGGCCGGCGGGTCTTGGCGTTGATCAGGATGGACTCGGCCATATCCAGATCGGCGTCCCGGTGGACGAATACGTGGCAGTTGCCGGTGCCGGTCTCGATGGTCGGCACCAGCGCATCGCGCACCACCGCATTGATCAGGCCCGCGCCGCCGCGCGGGATCACCACGTCCACCAGGCCGCGCGCCTGGATCAGGTGGGTGACGCTGGAGCGGTCCTCCGCCGGGAGCAGCTGCACCGCGTCGGCCGGAATCCCCTGCGCTGCAAGCGCTTCCCGCAGCACCTGGACCAATGCCGCATTGGACTTCGCCGCCGAGGACGAGCCGCGCAGCAGCGCCGCATTGCCCGACTTCAGCGCCAGCCCGAAGGCGTCGACGGTGACATTCGGCCGCGCCTCGTACACCATGCCCACCACGCCCAGCGGCACCCGCACCTGGCGGATTTCGAGACCGTTGGGCAACGTCGACCCGCGCACCACGTCGCCGACCGGATCCGGCAGCCCGGCCACCTGCCGCAGCCCCGAGGCGATGCCGTCGACGCGGGCCTCGGTCAGCCGCAGCCGATCCAGCAGCGACTCGGCGGTGCCGCCCGCCCGGGCGATCTCGATGTCTTCGGCGTTGGCGGCGAGTACCGCGTCCTTGGCCGCGAGCAGCGCGTCGGCCGCGGCGTGCAGCGCGGCGTCCTTCTGCGCGGTGGTGAGCTGAGCGAGCGTCCGCGACGCCACCCGAGCCCGGCGCGCCGAGTCGTGCACCACCTCGCGGACGGCGTCCCGATCTGTGGTCGTGGGAGCAGTCATAAGGACAGATTACTGATGACGATCTGCCGCCGGTCGGGGGCAGGTTGTTACCGTGAGCGCATGACCGCGAGCATCCGGTTGTCCTCGGGCACCGGCCGATGGGTTCTACTGGCCACCGTCCTCGGTTCGGGGATGGCCATGCTGGACGCGACCGTCGTGAATGTGGCACTGCCGCGGATCGGTGACGAGTTCGGCGCATCGATGGCGGGACTGCAGTGGACGGTCAACGCGTACACGCTGACGCTGGCCGGATTGATCCTGCTGGGCGGGTCGCTGGGTGACCGGTACGGGCGGCGGCGGGTGTTCCTGATCGGGGTGGCGTGGTTCGCCATCGCCTCCGCATTGTGCGGTGCGGCGCAAGACGTTTCGATGCTCATCGCGGCACGGGCCCTGCAGGGTGTGGGCGGTGCGCTGCTGACGCCCGGCTCACTGGCCATCATTCAGGCCTCGTTCCGGCCCGAGGAGCGGGCGCGCGCGGTCGGGGCCTGGTCCGGGCTGGGTGGCGTGGCCGGCGCCATCGGGCCCTTCCTGGGCGGCTGGCTGGTGGAGGCGGCCGGCTGGCGGTGGGTGTTCCTGCTCAATATTCCGCTGGCCGCGGTGGTGGTGGCGGTGACGATCCGGCATGTGCCCGAGACCCGCGATGCCGAGGCGCACGGGAGGTTCGACGTGCTCGGCGCGGTGCTGGCGGCCTTGTGCCTGGCCGGGATCACCTACGCCCTGACCATGGCGCCCGAGCACGGTACGAGTCGAATCCTGGTGTGGGGCAGCGCGATCGCGGGCGTCGCCGCGGGTACGGGATTCGTGGCAGTGGAGCGGCGGCGGTCGCGCGACGGCCAGGATCCCGCCGCCATGCTGCCCGTCGTGGTGTTCGCCTCCAAGCAGTTCACCGCGATCAATATGGTCACCTTCGTCATGTACGGGGCCATGAGCGTGGTCTTCTTCCTGCTGGTGCTGACCCTGCAGGTGGTGGCCGGATTCACGCCGATCGCCGCGGGCACGGCCATGCTGCCGGTCACCGTTCTGATGCTGCTGTTCTCGGCCCGCTCCGGCGCGCTGGCCCAGCGCATCGGACCCCGCTGGCCGATCACCGTCGGTGTACTGCTCGCCGCGACGGGCATGCTGCTGATGACCCGCATCGGCATCCACACCTCCTACCTGGCCGATGTGCTGCCCGCCGCACTGGTTTTCGGCTTCGGCCTGACGCTGGCGGTGGCGCCGCTGACCGCGACCGTCCTCGCCACCGCCGACGAACGCCATGCGGGCGTGGCCAGCGGCGTCAACAATGCGGTCGCCCGCGCCGCGGGTCTGCTGGGCGTGGCGGCCATTCCGCCCCTGGCCGGACTCACCGGCGCGGCGTACACCAATCCGCCCGACTTCGCCCACGGCTTCCACCTGGCCATCCTCACCTGCGCCATCCTCATGATCGCGGCCGCCGCCCTGGCCTTCTTCACCGTCCGCGACGACGCCCTCCGCACCGCCCCGCCCTCGTGTGAACCGGAGTGCCGCACCTTCTCCGCCGTCGCCAGCCCGCCCCTCGAACCCGACCACCACACCGCCCCGACTGGAAGCGAGCCCTCATGACCGCGCCCGAGCCGACCATCTCCCAGGTCACCGACACCGTCCCCCAGTACTTCGCCATCAAGGTCGGCGATACCCGCGCCGGCCTGACCGCCTACGTCGATCACGGCCGCCAGCGCATCTTCTTCCACACCGAGATCGACGAGGCCTTCGCCGGTCAGGGCCTGGCCTCCAAACTCATCAGCGCCGCCCTCACCGCCACCCGAGCCGCCGGCAAACGCATCGTCCCCAGCTGCCCCTTCGTCAAGGCCTACGTCGAAAAACACCACGACTTCGACGACATCCTCGACCCCGTCACCCCCGAGGCCACGTCCATCGTCGAATCCGCCCTCGGCTGAGCCGCCGGCACTACGGTCCGGACCATGGCGCGAATCGCGGTGGTGGGCAGCATCAATATGGATCTGGTGACGACCGTCGGGCGGCGGCCGGAGTCCGGAGAGACGGTGGCCGGGGACGGGTTCGCGCTGGTTCCGGGTGGGAAGGGGTCGAATCAGGCGATCGCGGCGCGGCGGGCGGGGGCCGACGTCGAGTTCGTGGGGGCGGTCGGCGGGGATGTGTTCGCCGACGCGCTGCGGAAGGTGTTGCACGAGGCCGGGGTTGGGGTCTCACGGCTGCGCGAGGTCGAGGGGCCCAGTGGGATCGCGACGATCGTGGTGGACCGGAATGGCGAGAACACCATCATCGTGGTGGCGGGCGCCAATGGGCGGATGACGGAACTGACTACGGCGGACCTGGATACGATCGCCGCCGCGGATGTGCTCATGTGCCAGTTGGAGATTCCGATTCCCACCGTGCTCGCGGCCGCCCGGCACGCGCGGGCCAATGGCACCACGGTGGTGCTGAATCCATCACCGGTGCAAGAGCTTTCGGACGAGTTGTGGGCCGAGGTCGACGTCGCGGTCGTCAATGAAGGTGAAGCGGCTCGACTGGCCTCCGCGCTCACCGACGTGCCGCACGTCATCACAACGCTGGGCGGCGCGGGGGCGAGCTATCGCGGTCCCGACGGTGTCGAGCTCGCCCATCCGGGGATTCGCGTGCAGGTCGTGGACACCACCGGTGCGGGCGACACCTTCACCGGCGCGCTCGCCGCGCATTGGCACGAGGGGCCCCCTTCCGCGCTGGCGTGGGCCTGTACCGCGGGGGCGCTGGCCACGACGAAACTGGGTGCCAGTGCCTCGATTCCGGAGTCGGCGGAGGTCGAGCGCGTGCTCGCGGGTCCGGGGCGCGATAGCCGGGTGTGATGATGTGGTGAGGGTCAACGAAAGGGTGCCTGCGCACTGGCCTTGGCCGCCAAGGGATTCCACGTCTACGCCGGGGTCCGCACCCCGACACCGGACCTGGACGCCACCGGCATCACCCAGCTCACGCTCGATGTCACCGATTCCGCGAGCGTCACGGAAGCCACCGGAAGCGGGATCCGATGCACGACTCGCGGTCGTGTTTGTCACATATACCGGCAAGGCTGCGCGACAGGGTATTTCAGCGCGTGGTCGGCTTGTCGGGCATCGTGCCCACCGCGACGGCGTAGCGGGCACCGGGAACAGATGGCGGCGATCCGCCTTTTCCCTCAATGTGGACATTCGACCAAAAAGTTGAACCCGACGAATGTCCGCACCGTTTGACATCGGCATCGGACACGAGATTCAGGAGATGGGCCAATGGATTTGAGACTGGGCGGCAGAACCGCGCTCGTGACCGGCGCGTCGGCGGGCATCGGCGCGGAGATCGCGCGGGTACTCGCCGCTGAGGGCTGCCATCTGCATCTGGCCGCCCGCAACAAGGAGCGGCTGGACGAGATCGCCGAGCGGCTGCGCGCCGAGTACGGGGTGCAGGTGCGCTCCCACTCGGTGGACCTGCGGTCGGCCGAGGATCTCACCGGGCTGGCGGACGCGGTCGGCGCGCCGGACATTCTGGTCAACAATGCCGGCGACATTCCGGCCGGAACCCTGACGGCCGTCGACGCCGAAACCTGGCGGCACGCATGGGAGCTCAAGGTCTTCGGCTACATCGACCTGAGCCGCCGCGTCTACGCGGACATGACGCAGCGGGGCGGCGGCGTCATCGTGAACGTCATCGGTTCGGCGGGCGAGCGGCCCGATGCCGAGTACATCGCGGGCAGCACCGGCAATGCGGCGCTCATGGCGTTCACCCGCGCGCTGGGCAGCCGCAGCTGGCGCGACGGCATCCGGGTGGTCGGCATCAATCCGGGCCCGGTGGCCACCTCGCGCATCACCACACTCATCGAGACCAATGCCCGTTTCGCCGAGATGGCGGCGGACTTCCCCTTCGGCCGCCCGGCCCATCCGCGTGAAATCGCCGATATGGCAGCGTTTCTGGCCTCGGACCGGTCCGGCTACACCACCGGCACCATCGTCACCATCGACGGCGGCCTGAGCCTGATCTGAAGCTCAGGCGACCGAGGTCGTCCTGCCCGTGTGCAGGGCAACCAGGTCGGCCATCTGCTGGCCGGCCCGTTCCAGGGGTGCGGTCGAGCGGGTCGCCAGCGACATGACGACCGCGCCCTCGACCGCCGCGATGATGGTGGTCGCCAGGGAGCGGGCGGTGGCGGGTTCCACGGCCTCGGCCTCGAGCCGGTCGGCCAGGATGCCCTCCCACTCTCCGAAGGTCTCCCCCGCCACGTCGGCCGCCTCGGGCGATTCCGAGCGGCCGAGCGCCGCGGCCACGATCGGGCAGCCCGCGGTGAAGTCGCTCGAGACCAGCACGTCCCGCCACAGGGCCGGGAAGGCGGCGATGGCGCCGGCCAGATCGGTGCCGGCGGTGGCAGTTCGCATGAGTGCGCTGGTGGCCTGTCCGGCGGTCCGGGTGGCCTCGGCGACCAGTTCGGATTTGCCGCCCGGGAAGTTCAGGTAGATGGACCGGCGGGAGATGCCGCTGTGCTCGAGCAGCTGCGCGATGCCGGTCCCGGCGATGCCATTGCACCGCATCAGGGCGATGGCGCTGTCGATGAGGCGGTCGCGGGCACCCATGGACGGTTCCTCCTTGCTCTATACCGATCGGTGTACTACCGTTTTCGGATATACCGATTGGTCTACTCAGTGTAGTCCGCCGCTCAACTCTTCGACGAGGAATCGGGGCCACACCATGCCGTCAGCATCCACCGCGCGACAGTCGACCCTGCACGATCCCCTGCCGCTGGCCAGCGGTCAGGTGCTACCCAATCGGATCATGAAATCCGCCCTCAGCGAAGGGCTGGCCAACGGCGACAATGCCCCCGACGCGCGGCTGGAACGACTGTACGGCCACTGGAGCCGCGGCGGCTACGGCCTCATCGTCACCGGCAATGTCATGGTCGACCGCCGGCACTGCGGCGAACCCGGCAATGTGGCCATCGAGGACGAGCGGCACCTGGAGGCCCTCACCCGCTGGGCCAAGGTCGCCAAGGACGGCGGCGCCAAGGTCTGGGTGCAGCTGAATCATCCCGGACGGCAGGCCAATCCGATCGTCACCCGCACCCGCGCGGTCGCACCCTCGGCCATTGCCATGGGCATCCCCGGCGTGCCCGCCCCGCGCGAGCTGACCGAGGACGAGATCCTCGACATCATCGCCCGCTTCGGCCGCGCCGCCCGGGTCGCCGAGGCCGCCGGATTCGACGGCGTCCAGATCCACGGCGCGCACGGCTATCTGGTCTCGCAGTTCCTGTCCCCGCTGTCGAATCAGCGCACCGACGCCTGGGGCGGCGACGCCGAGCGGCGGCGGCAATTCGTGGTCGAGGTGGCGCGCAGCATCCGCGCGGCGGTGAGCCCGGGCTTCGGGCTGGGCATCAAACTCAATTCGGCCGACTTCCAGCGCGGCGGATTCACCGAGGACGAGTCGCGCACGGTCATCGAGGAGCTGTCCGGCGAGCAGGTGGACCTGTTCGAAATCAGCGGCGGCAGTTACGAATCTCCCGCCATGATGGGCCGGCCGCGCACGGCCTCGGCCGGCACCCGCGCCCGCGAGGCGTACTTCCTGGACTACGCCGAGACCGCCCGGCAGGCCGCGGGCTCGGTCCCGATCGCGGTGACCGGCGGTTTCCGCTCCCGCGCCGCCATGTCCGACGCGCTGGCCGGCGGCACTTGCGACCTGGTCGGCCTGGGCCGCCCCGCGGCCGTGATCCCCAGCGCCGCAGCCGATCTGCTCACCGAGCGCACCGATGCGCTGCGCCCGCCGCACATCTCGCTGGGCCTGCCCCCGCGCCTGGCCGCCAATGGCGGCCTGAAGTCCTTCGACGGCGCGCTCGACCTGCAGTGGCACACCGATCAGCTGCACCGGCTCGGCGCGGGCAAGGATCCCGATCCGGACCGCTCGCCCTGGCTGACGGCGGTGACCATGCTGCGCCGCAACGGCTTCGACGCCTTCCGCAGCAAGCGATCCGCCGCCCCGCGCACCACCGCCGACCGGGCGGCCCGCAAGTTCCGCACCGAGCGCGCCGTGGGCCGCTACGTGATGAACCCGACCGTCCGCGCCCTGGACCGGATCGGCATCCGCACCGCCTTCGCCAGCGAGATCGAAACCGTCGGCCGCAAGTCCGGGCAGCCGCGCCGCGTGCCGGTGTCGCTGCTGTTCGACGACGAGGGCGCGTGGGCCATCTGCCAGCACGGCCTGCGGTCGGGCTGGGGCCTGAACCTCACGGCCAACCCGAATGTCCGTGTCCGCCAGGGTGATAACTGGCGCACCGGCACCGCCGCGCTGCTCCCCGACGACGATGTGGTGGCCCGCGCCCGCACCTTCGCCCCGCATCCGGCGCTGGCCCCGTTCACCCGCGGCTTCTTCGCGGCGCTGGAGAGCGATCCGGTGACGGTCCGGATCACCTTCACCGATCGATAGTCCGACGGCATTTCACCGTAATCGGGAATTTATTTCCGTGTGATATGGTGAAAGCGAAATCGAATTCTCCTGTCTACCATCGGGTCTCGCGGTAGCGATTACCGATAATGGGCTGCCGCGCATCCTTACGTGGAGGGAGAATTCGATGGACAACGGCTCGACGGACAACAGGGGCCCGAGCCGGACCGCGATGATGGCGGCGGCCGGACGCGCCGCGCATCTGATCGTGGATCGCCCACCGCATCTGTTCCAGGACACCGTGGCCGAGACGCTGCTGGGCGAGCGGGCCGCCGAACTCATCTCCTATCACCGGGAGTCCGGCGATCACCCGGTGCTCAGTGGCACCAGATCCCAGGTCAGCGCCCGCAGTCACTACACCGAGGCCCGGCTGGCGGCCGGCGAGTTCGAGCAGTACGTGATCCTCGGCGCGGGCCTGGACACCTTCGCCTACCGCTCGCCCCTGGCGGGGCGGGTCGCGGTCTACGAGGTGGACCATCCCGCCACCCAGGCGTGGAAGCGGGAATTGCTCGCAGCCGCCGGAATCGGCGTCGACACGGTCGAATTCGTCGGCGTCGATTTCGAACGCGACGACCTGGCCGCGGAATTGGCCGCGCACGGCTTCGACCCGAATCGGCCCGCCCTGGTGAGCTGGCTGGGCGTCACCATGTATCTGACCGAATCGGCGATCGGCGCCACCCTGGACACGCTGTCGGGCTGGGCGCCCGGCACCGAATTGGTGATGGAGTACGCGCTGTTACCGGAGCTGCGTGACGAATCCGGCCGTGTCTTCGCCGAATTCGCGCTCGCCGCCACCGCCGAACAGGGTGAGCCGCTGCTCAGCTTCTTCTCACCCGAGTCCGTGACGGCGCTGCTCGATCGGCACGGATTCACTGTGGCCGAACATATTTCGCAGCACACCGCTGTCGACGCCGCCCTCTGGCAGCGCGCGGACGGCCTGCACCCGGTCGACTTCTGCCGGCTGGTGCGCGCTCACATTCCGGGACGGACCAGGATCTGAATGTGATCGTCGGGATTGCGCAGTGACTCGATGGCGCCCGCGACCCCGTCCAGCCCCACCTGATCGGTGATGAGCGAGGCGGCGTCCACGGTGCCATCGGCGATGCGGCGCAGGGTCTTCGCGTACTCCTCGTGCGGGTACACCATGCACATCTGGAGCGAGATGTCCTTGTAGATGCCGACGATGGGCCGGATGACGTCGTCGGTCATGACCGCGCCGATCTGCAGGATGGCCGTCTCGCGCGGAACCTTGTACATGAGGTCGTTGAGCAATCCCGGCACCGAGGCGCACACCCACACGTGCAGCTTCTGCCCCGGCGCGGACAGCTCCTGCCACACCTCGACCGGATCCTCGACGGCCGGATCCACCACCCGGTGCGCGCCCAGCCGCAGCGCGGCCTCGCGGCGCAGCTTCGACGGATCCGAGGCCACGATGGGTGCGACGCCGCGCTCGGCCAGCGCGGCCACCGCACCCAGACCGACCGGCCCGCAACCGATCACGATCCCGGTCCCGTCCGGCCCGATGCCGGTGCGCGCCACATTGCCGAACCCGACCGCCAGCGGCTCGGTCAGGGCGGCGACATGCGGCGGCACATGATCGGGAATGGGCTCGAGCGCCATGGCCTGCAACACCATGCGCTCGCCGAAGCCGCCCGGAAACTCGTTGGAGTATCCGACTCCGTGGATCCCGCCCGCGGCGTCCAGCGCCCAGGGCAGCGCGACCACGTGCTGCCCCGCCACGAACGGCGTGTCCGGTCCGGCGCCGATGACCCGGGCGGCCAGCTCGTGGCCCAGCACCAGGTCCCGGTGCGGATCGAACAGGAAGGTCGGCACGCCGCTGTCGCGCGAGGCCTGCAGGAACTCGTCGGTGTGGTCGAGCGCCTGCTTGTCGGATCCGCAGATCCCGCAGGCGATCGTCTCGACCAGCACCTGCCCGGGTCCCGGGACCGGTTCGGGCACCTCGTCGACCACGAGTTTCCGATTCCGCATGACGACCGCACGCATGTCACTGTCCTTCCGTGCCGGGAGCGCGGGTGCGGGTGGGTCAGCCCCTAGCCCACTCGTGGCCCCAGTAGCTGTCGGCGGTCATCTCCTCGGCGACGTAGTCGTCGCCGACGAGCATGCCCTCGCAACCGAATTCGAGATCCCAGTTGCCCGGCGTGCGGACGTAGAAGGAGATCATCTTGTCGTTGGTGTGGCGGCCCAGCGTGGAGGACAGGTGGTAGCCCGCCTTGTTCACGCGGTCCAGGGCGCGGCCCACATCGTCGAGCGAGTCCACCTCGATCATGACGTGCACGATGCCCGGGCCGTCCGGGCGCGAGCCCGGGATGAGCGCCAGGCTGTGATGGCGGGCATTGACGCCCATGAAGCGGATCCAGATCGGATGCTCGGGCGGGCCCACCCGGAACGAGCCGCGGGAGGCGAAGCCCAGCACCTCGGTGTAGAACTTGCGCGCCTCTTCGATATCGCGCACCGGCAGCACCACGTGGCCCAGACCGAGGTCCCCGGTGACGAACCGGTTGCCGAACTTGCCGACCACCGGGCTGTGGTCCAGCAGCGGGCCGTGGAAGACCTCGATGGTGAACCCGGACGGATCGACGAAGGCGATGGCCTCCTCGACGTGCCGGTTGGCGGCCTCGGCCGGCGTCAGCGTGGTGATCGCGACGCCGGCCTTCTCCAGGATCTCGCGCACCAGCTCCAGCGAGCGCCGGTCGGCGACCTGCCAGCCGACGGCGATGACCGCGTCGCGGTCGCCGGGCACCAGCTCGAGCCGGTAGGTGTGCTCGTCGACGCGCAGGTACACCGAATCGGCGTTCGGGCCGGAGCCCTCGGCGAAACCGATGGTGTCGAAGGCGAATGCGCGCCAGGCGTCCACATCGGCGATCTGGGCGCGCACGTAGCCGAGCGAGGCGAAGGCAGCCATGGTGATACTCCTCGGGAGATTCGGGATATCAGGAATAGGTGACGGTGACGTCGTCGGTGACCGGAACGGCCTGGCAGGCGAGCACATAGCCGTCGGCGATGTCCTCGTCCTCCAGGATTTCATTGCGGCGCATGCTCACCTCGCCGGAGACCACCCGGCACACGCAGGCGCTGCACGCGCCCTCCTTGCACGAGTACGGGGCGTCCAGGCCCTTGGCGAGCATGGTGTCGAGCAGGGTCTGCTGCCGCGGCCAGGTCAGCTCGTGGTTCTCGCCGTCGAGCTCGACCCGCGCGAGGGCGGCGTCACCGTCGTCGGCCACCACCTCGGTTGCGGCCGTGTCGATCTCGAACGGGTTGCCGGACAGCGAGACGAACTTCTCCGAGTGGACGCGCTTGCGGTCCGCGCCGAGCTCGGCCATGGCCGCCGCGACCGCGTCCATGAACGGACCGGGACCGCAGACGAAAACCTCCCGGCCCGCCCATGGACGCGCCATCGCGGCCAGACCGGCCACGCTCGGCAAGCCCTGCACCGACTGCAGCCAGTGCAGCACCAGGAGTCGATCCGGGTGCGCGGCAGCCAGTTCCGCGAGCTCCTCGGCGAAGATAACCGAATTCTCGTGCTGGTTGGCGTAAATCAGCGTGCAGTGGCCGGAGCCCTGCGCCAGCACGGATTTCAGGATGGACAGCACCGGCGTGACACCGCTGCCGCCGGCGAACAGCAGCAGGTCGGTGTCCAGCGAATCCGGGGTGAAGATGCCGGCGGGCGGCAGCACGTCCAGGGTCAGGCCCTCGGTGGCGTTGTCGCACAGCCAGTTCGAGCCGTAGCCGTCGACGGTCCGCTTCACGGTGACCTTCAGCGGACCGCCCTCGTGCGGCGCGCTCGACAGCGAGTAGCAGCGGCTCACCGACCCGGTGAGATCGCTCGGGATGCGCAGGGTCAGGAACTGTCCCGGACGATACGAGAACCGGTCGGCGTGCGCGGCGTCCGGCGCCAGCTCGAGCGACACCGCGTCGGCCGTCTCGCGCACCACGCGCACGATCCGCACCGATGTGATCCCGCTCACCTGCGCGGCTTCCACAGCCGCGTCCACCTCGAAGTCCGTGACCGTCATCCGTTCCACCAGTTCCATTCCTGTGCTGTCAGTTTCGACCCCGTCCCGGAGGGGTATCCGCTACTCGGGGCCGACCGCCGACGATGTCGGGAGGCCCACCCGGAGAACGCCGACCGCAGCCGGCGACTCCACTCAGGCCAGAGTTCGCCCGCGAGTGCGCACGTCCACGTCACGCGTGCTGACGGTCAACGCACCCGAGGCGACGGCCTCGTCGATGCTGGCCCGCAGCGCCGGGCACGTGTGAGCTCGCAGTCTGGTGTCCGCGAGTTCCGTGCAGGCGGCCTGCGCGTCCCTGTTCCACTGCACGCTGGTGTGCTGGTCGCTGTACTTCTCCACCAGCACGCAGGTCCCGCAGGACCGGCACGAAACCTTGTCCATGGCAGCGTCTCTCAGCCCTGTGCCACTGCGTCGGAGACGTTGCTCGCAACGGCGGCTTCGCGCTTGGCGATATTGTCGGCAACCTCGGCCTCCCACGCGGTGACCGCGCGGGTGGTGTCCACCTCGTACTCGAAGCGGTCGGTCATCTCGTCCTTGACCTCGGCCGTGTCCACGTAGAACTGCTCGTACCAGCGACGCAGCTGGTAGACCGGCCCGTCCTCCTCGCACAGCAGCGGATTGTTGATGCGCGACTTGCGCTTCCAGATGGCCGCGTCCTGCTCGAAGCCCTTGCCCAGGCCGCCCACGAACTTCTCGGCGATCTCCTGCGCCTGCGCGGCGGGCACACCCT
Organism: Nocardia sp. NPDC059236; assembly: GCF_042754085.1. NCBI lineage: Bacteria > Bacillati > Actinomycetota > Actinomycetes > Mycobacteriales > Nocardiaceae > Nocardia > Nocardia sp. NPDC059236. The sequence continues at coordinate 222,707 of NZ_JBHZAF010000012.1, read as the reverse complement.
CCGGCTTCTTGGCGATCGCGCCGTACATGAGCACGAACTGGTTCTCGTTGATCGGGTAGTGGCAGTTGATCAGGTAGCCCTCGACGACCAGCCCGTTCGGGCTCTCGCTCTTCAGGTAGTCGATCATGTAGGAGGGCCCGTAGTAGGAGGCCTCCGACTGCAGGACGTTCTTGCCGCCCAGCGCCTTGGCGGTCTCGCCCATCATGTCCTCACGCGACACGGAGGTCATGTACTGGCTGGCGGTGTGGCCCTCGAAGACGTTCTTGAAGAAGGTCGGGAAGCCGTAGTGCACGTAGAAGAAGTGAGCCATGTCCACGACATTGTCGACGACCTCGCGGCAGTTGGCGTCGACGATCATCGAGTTCCAGGTCCAGTCGGTCCACTCGTCGTCGAAGGCGGCGTCGATGCGCGGGATCGCCAGCTCGGCCGGCGGCTGCTTGCCCTCCGGGTCGTTCCAGACGAACAGCATCTTGTTCTCGACCATGGTCGGCCACGCCTTGGTGCGGGCCAGCGGGGGCACGCGGCGCGCGTACGGGATGCCGCTGCACTTGCCCTTGCCGTTCCAGCGCCAGTCGTGGAACGGGCAGGCGATGGAGTCGCCCTTGACGGTGCCGTCGGCCAGGTTGCCACCCATGTGGGGGCAGTACGCGTTCAGCACGTTGAGGGTGCCGTCCTCGGCCGCGAACACCACGATCTCGGTGCCGAAAGCCTTGACGGTGTGCGGCTTTCCATCGCGGAAGGAGTCGGCCAGACCCAGGCAGTGCCAACCGCGCGCGAATCGCGCCGGGGGCTTGCCCGCGTCGATGACCCGCACCTCACCGTCCATGGTGGTCATGTGAATTCCTCTCCCTTGCCTTGCTTCGATGGTTGCGGCCGATGTGACGGCGACGACAGCGCAGTCTCACTGGCCGGGCTGTGACTACTGATGGACGAGACGACCGCGCCGGCCGATGGCCGGGACGACTACGCCCACTGATGTTCGGGACGACCGTGCCTACTGCGTGTCGAGACGACCGAACGCCGCGCGATAGAACAGCAGCGGCTTCGCCTCGGAATGCTCATTCAAGCAGGTCACGCGGCCGATGACGATGGTGTGGTCGCCGCCGTCGGCTTCGTCGTACAGCTCGCAGTCGATGGAGGCCATGGCCCCGGCGAGCAAGGGCGAGCCGTTCTCCGAGGCGGTCCACTCCACGCCCGCGAACTTGTCGGCACCCGGACGCCCGAGCTGACGGCAGATCTCGGCCTGATCGTCGGCCAGGATGTTCACGCAGAACCGGCCCACCGCACGGATCCTCGGCCAGGTGCTCGAGGTCCGCGCCGGGAAGAAGCTCACCAGCGGCGGGTCGATGGACAGCGATGCGAACGACTGGCACGCGAAGCCGAGGGGTTCGTCCTCGTCAAGGGCGGTGATCACGGTGACTCCCGAGCAGAACCTGCCGAGAACGGTCTTGAATGCCGTCGCGTCGATGGCCGGTGTCCGGCCGCCGGGCACATTGACACCAGTAAGCACCGGCGCCTCCTTATTTCGATCCGAAATATAGCTAGCAGTCATGACAGCAGGTCGCGCGCAGGAGGCGTCAACTCCGTGGTTCGGTGATCGGGACACGGATGCGTAGGTTTTACGTAGTTCTCCCGATTCCGCAGGTTGTGGCACGAGGCACTGTGATGGGTAGCACAAGCTCCGAACTAGGTACATGCCTAATCGGAATAGTCCTAGACTGGATATGAACCAACGGAGGTACATATGTCCGTCACCATGCTGCCCCCGGCGGAGACTCGACACCCACACAACCCCATGCGCGCCAAGGAATCTCGCGCCAGCGCTGAAGTTCCCGTCTCGATGATCGAGCGGATGACCTTGATCCTGGACGCATTCGACGCATCCACCCCCACCCTCACGCTGCTCGGCCTGGTCGAGCGCACCGGGCTGCCGCGGTCCACCGTGCACCGGATCCTCGACCAGATGATCAAGCTGCGCTGGCTGGCCCACACCTCGGGCGGCTACCGGCTGGGCATGCGCGCACTCGAGCTCGGCGGACTCACCGCCGACCACAACGAGATTCGCGACGCCGTGTCCCCGCTGCTGCACGAGCTGAGCCAGCGCACCGGCATGGTCGGACACCTGGCCGTCCTCGACGGCCGCGACGTGGTCTACCTGGACAAGGCCGGCGGCCGCTTCGCCGCCAGCCTGCCCACCCGCCTGGGTGGCCGGATGCCCGCGCACGCCACCGCGCTCGGCAAGGCGATGCTCGCCTGCCTGGAGCCGAACATCGCCGAGGCCGCGCTGCGCACCCGGCTGCCGCGCCTGACCCCGCGCACCATCTGCGAGCCCGAGGCGCTCTCGCGCGAGCTGCAGCAGATCCGCATGCGGCAGGGCGTGGCCATCGACCGCGAGGAGGCCGTCGCCGGAATCGCCTGTGTCGCAGCGCCGCTGCGGGGCCGCGGCACCGCGCCCGCCGCGCTGTCGCTGTCCGGGCGCGCCGACGGCATGAGCTACGACCGGCTGGCCCGCGTCGTGCTCGAGGTCGCGCACGAGGCCGGCCGCACCCTGTTCCCGCGTCGCGCCCACTGGCGTTGAGCGGAGCCAGGGCATGCGGGGGCGATACAGTTCGATCATGACCGATGGCGTGCCTGCCGAAGAGGCGCAGGCGATTCCGGAACTTCCCACAACGGCGTGGGCGGTTCTCGGAATGCTCTCGCACGCCGAAGAACTGTCCGGATACGACCTGAAGAAATGGGCCGACTGGAGTCTGCAGTTCTTCTATTGGAGTCCGTCGTTCAGCCAGATCTACGCCGAGCTCAAGCGTTTGGAAAAGCACGGCTACGCGATCTCCCGGACCGTGGTGTCCGAGGACGGCATGCGCGGCAAACGCATGTATGCCATTACCGAGAGCGGGCGCGAAGCAGCGTCGAACTGGGTCAACCACTCCCCCGTCGAGGCCCCCGTCCTCAAGCACAGTGTGATGCTGCGGGCCTGGCTGGGGCACCTGGCCGAGCCCGAGCGCATGCGCGAGATCCTCACCCAGCACATCGAATACACCGAGACCATGCGGCGGCGTGCACAGGCCGACGCCGAGGGCGCGGATGTGAATCCGGACTGGGCATATCCCAGCGCGGTATTGCGCTGGTGCGTCAAGCATTACGAGGCCGAAAAGGAATTCGCCGAGGAACTGCTGGCGGATTTGGACAAATTGGCGAGACAGCGTAGCCGCCGGAAGCCTGCGAAGAAGCAGAATTCCAGCGATTCCCACTGAACGGACTTGGTGATAGTCGGCGCCCAGTGGCCGTGACACGGTTCACACGATCGTGTTACTACCCACCCTGGAGGACGCCACATGTCCTTGAACGACGACAGAGCCACCTCCGTCGACACCGCGGCACCACCGAGTCCCGCGCCGAACGAATCCGGGCGCCTCGACGGCGCCTCGAATCTGAGGATCTGGTCGGTCCTCGCGGTCATCGTGCTGTTCACCGAGGTCTCCCCGATGCAGTACGTCATGGTCGCGTCGGCACTGCGACAGATCGCGCCCACCTTCCCCGACCAGGGCGCGAACATCAACTGGGCCATCATCGTCTTCGGCATCTTCGGCGCCGCCGTGTCCCCGCTGATCGGCAAGCTCAGCGACATCTGGGGCAAGAAGAAGATGTTCCTGGTCTGCGGTGTGCTGTTCCTCATCGGCACGGCCCTGTGCGCCGTCACCAGCAACTGGGCGGTGTTCCTCGTGGGCCGCGCGCTGGAGGCGACGGCCATCGCGACGACCGTGGTGTCCTACGGCCTGATCCGGGACCTGATGCCGCGCAGGCTGGTTCCCGTCGGCCTCGGCATCGCCTCCACGGGTCTGGGCGTATCCGCCCTCGCCGGTCCGCTGATCGGCGGCTACATCACCGATCACTACAGCTGGCGCGGACTGTTCTGGTTCCTGTTCGTCTTCACCGTGATCATGATTCCGCTGCTGATCATCGTGGTGCCGGAGTCGAAGCTGCGCACCCCGCAGCGCCTGGACATCGTCGGCGCGGTGCTGCTCGGCGCGGGCGCCACCCTCACCCTGCTGTACCTGGACAAGGGCCAGGACTGGGGCTGGACCAAGCCCTCCACGCTGGCGTGGCTGATCGGCGGCCTGGTGCTGCTGGCCCTGTTCCCGATCGTGGAAATGCGTGCCAAGCAACCGATCATGGACATCAAGCTGCTGTTCAACCCGCGCGTCAGCGTGGTGCTGTTCATCGGCCTGCTGGCCTCGTTCATGATCGGCTACCAGTCCTACGCGACCGGCTACATGACCCAGTCGCCACCGTCCGATCAGGTCGTGTCGCAGGTCAAGGACGCCACCTGGGATCAGGTGAAGGCCGGCGCCCTGGCCCAGGCACAGGCCCAGGCTCTCACTCAGGCACGAGCGCAGGGGCTCGCCGCGGCCGAGGCACAGGCCAAGGCTGCGCTGCCGCCGGGCATGGACCTGCCGCCGGATGTGGTCAAGAAGCTGACGGACACGGTGAATGCGCAGGTGACACCGGAGGTCGTGAACGCGCAGGTCCCGCCGGAGATGGTGTACCAGCACTTGCCGCCGGACATGGTCAAGGTGGATCTGCAGCCGGGCTACAGCTACGGCGACAACTTCTCGCTGCTGAAGTACGCCACCCACGTGACCCTCGCACAATCGTTGATCGCCATGATCTTCGGCTTCCTGGGCGGCCTGTGGATCCGCCGCTCGGGCGCCCGCTGGCCACTGGTGACGGCACTGGTCATCTTCGTCGGCGGCGGCCTGGCCTATGCGGCGCTCTCGCACGGCTGGCAGACGCAGGCGCTGATCAGCGCGGTGTACGGCATCGCGTTCGCGCTGTACTACGCATCCACGCCGAACCTGATAGTGGAAGGCGTTCCGGCGGAACAGCAGGGCATCAGTGCGGGCATGCTGGGCGTCATGCAGGCCATGGGCGCCGGTATCGGCCTCGCGGTGGCCACCGCGTTCCTGACCGCGAATCCGGTCAAGGCAGTGGTGTCGGTGGCGGGCCAGGCGCCGGTCACCAAGGACATCCCGCTGCTCTACGCCGACAAGGGCTACGAGATCAGCTTCTACTTCGTGGCCATCTCGGCCGCGGTGGCACTGATCGGAGCGCTCATCATGAAGCACGGCCGGACCCCGGCCACCGGTGGTGCCGCGCATTGACACTCGTGTGAGGCACTGACAACCGAATGAACAACGGCCCGGTGGCGATTCGCCTCCGGGCCGTTGTGGCGTACTGGAAAACTCCGTCACCACTATGACCCGAAGCGTGCACTGACCGCACTTTCCTGACCGCTGAGCGGGACCTCACCTCGTTGTTCCGCACTCGTCATATTTCGATTGGAAATAGGTCGCCAGCCCGTGCGGCCGGAGGAGGTGGTCGACGATGACCGGTGAACTCGACTCGATCGCAGCCGCGGTGGCGGCGGTGGCCCGCGGCGGCATGGTGCTGGTCGTGGACGACGAGAACCGCGAGAACGAAGGCGATCTGATCCTGGCCGCCGAGCACGCGACCGCGGAGAACATCGCGTTCCTGGTGCGGCACACCAGCGGGGTGCTCTGCGTGCCGATGGCCGGCGAGGACTGCGACCGCCTCCAGCTGCCGCCGATGACCTCGATCAACGAGGATCCCAAGGGCACCGCCTACACCGTCTCGGTGGATGCCGTTTCCGGTGTCAGCACCGGCATTTCGGCCGCCGACCGCGCCTGCACCATGCGCCTGCTGGCCGACCCGCGCACCACCGCGGCCCAGCTCTCCCGGCCCGGGCACGTGTTCCCGCTGCGCGCGAATCCCCGTGGCGTGCTGGGCCGTCCGGGCCACACCGAGGCCGCCGTCGATCTGATGCGGCTGGCCGGGCTGCGTCCGGCCGGTGTCATCGCCGAGGTCGTCACCGACGACGGCAGCATGGCGCGGCTGCCCGAGCTGCTGGTCATGGCGCGGGAATGGGGTATCCCACTCGTCTCCATCGCCGACCTGATCGCGCATCGGAAGCAGCTGGAGCACGGCATCATCCGCGAGGTCGAGACCCGGCTGCCCACCCGCTTCGGCGACTTCCGCGTCTACGGCTACTCCGACGCCCACACCGGCGCGGAACACCTCGCCCTCGTCCAGGGCGATCCGTCGGGCGAGAACACGCTCGCCCGAGTGCATTCCGAATGCCTCACCGGCGACGCCTTCGGCTCGCTGCGCTGCGACTGCGGCGAGCAACTCGACGCCGCCCTGGAGGCCGTCGCCGAGGCCGGGCGCGGCGTCATCGTCTACCTGCGCGGTCAGGAGGGCCGGGGCATCGGCCTGCTCAACAAGCTCCGCGCCTACGAACTCCAGGACGCGGGCGCGGACACCGTGGACGCGAACGTCCGCCTGGGCCTGCCCATCGACGCCCGCGATTACGGCGCCGCCGCCCGCATCCTCGCCGATCTGGGTGTGCGGTCGGTGCGCCTGCTGAGCAACAACCCGGCGAAGCAGTCGGGCTTGCAGGCCAATGGCATCGCGGTGCACGCGCGGATCCCCCTGCAGACCCAGCCGACCGAGCACAATGTGCACTACCTCGCGACCAAGCGCGATCGGATGAGCCATCAGCTCCCCCATATCCCCGCGGTCGGGTAGCCGCATCCCGGGGTAGCGCGGGCGTCAGGTGTCCTCCGGTTCCCACTCGTCCCACTGCAATCCGAGCCGGAAGGCCTGCAGCCCGGGCTTCGAGGGCGACAGCCACGCCTGAAACCGCAAGTCCGACGGATATTTCGCGCCCGACCGATGGATCGCCGCCTTCGTCTCCGCCGCGATCTGCCGCGCCGAGGCGACACCGTGGTTGAACATCTGGCCGCGCACCCCGCCCTCCTCGCGCACCTCCAGGCGGGACTGGGCGTTGGAGGCGAAGAAGCCCTGCGCCACCCACTCCGGCTCGTCGGCCAGGGTGAGAACCCAGATCGCGTGCGGCACCAGGGGATGCAGGACCGGGAGATCCACCGCCAGGGAGAGGAACAACCGGTCGATGTGGTCGTCGAGTTCGTCGAGGGTCGGTGCGTCGGGCTCCTTGTAGCCGAGGGCGCCGACCTCCGTGCGCCGCGACTCGTCCGGCCACGCCAGCCAGCACTCGGTGGGCCGGTGGTCTTCGTCGTATTCCCAGTCGAATTCGCGCTCCACCGTACGCGGCCCGCGCGGCTCGACCCGCAGGCTCACCTCGATCGGGCGGATCGATCGGCCCAGCGTCACGATCTCGTCGGGGCGCAGCCAGATCGCCAGGGCGCCGGGGCCGCCCACCAGATCCGGTTCGCCGAGGATGCCGATGCACTCGGCCAGCGCGGTCGTGAACACGTGATCGACCAGCGCGGGCGGACAGGGGTACGACAGCAGGAGCTGTTTGATCTCCCCGTATCCGAAGCCCGGCGCCGTGATCGAATGCGGCGTCTCGACCGCGACGAGCGCTGCGCCTTCCGCAGTCAGCGCAGCTGCGTCGCCGGTCGATTCCCACCCCAATTTCGCGTAGACGCCGTCGATCTCGGTCCGGGACCACGTATCGAGTTCGGCGGCCAGCAATACCGACATGGCCTGACCGAAGCTACCGAGTTCCACGCGGCGTCCGTAGTTCCGCGCCCACCACTGGTTGGCCTCCGCATTGCGTTGCCGCCGTTGCTCTTCCGTCGGGTGCCGGACGTCTTCACTCAGGTCTTCGCTCACCGCGGCAGCGTATGTGACGGGGACGTATCGGATGGCCGTGGGATTCACGGCAGCCAGTGGACCGGGGTCACCTCCCGGATGTGGACGAGAATGTCGAAGGCCTTCGACAGGTCGCGAATCGCCAAGTGCTCGTCCGCATCCCGGACGGGGTCGTAGACGCCGCTGATCACGCGCATCTTGGCGGGGGCTGCGATCGGGGCGGTGCGCATGTCGAGCCAGAGTTGCGGAAGGCCCATCTCACCCAGCGTCGCATCCAGGAAATCCGGTGCGGGGGCGGGGATCTCGGCCACACCGACATTGCCGTGGTGGAAGCCGATGGCCACCGGGGCATAGTCGCGTCCGAAATGCTCACGGAGAACGCTGCCGACACTGGATTGGGAGACCTGGTCCCGGGCCAGACCCAGGGCCGCATCATCGGCGGAGACATGCGATATGCCGTCCCAGTACACGGTTCGCAGTCCGGTGCGCTGGTAGTGGCCGATGATCGAGGAGGCCCACAGTTCGGCTTCACCCGCGTAGCTGCCGCGGCCCGCGACGCTGTGGCGGTGGAAGTCCTCGATCAGAGCCATTCGGGCCCGGACGGTTTCGCTGATGTCCGGGATCGAGGCGAGGAGCGTCGAGGCGTCGCGGGCGTGGTCGAGGAACGGGCGGCCCGGGTGGACGCCTCGGGCACGTTGGACGTGCTCGTCCAGCGTGTGGGCGGTACGGATGGGCTCCAGATGGGCAGCGAGATCGGCCACATGATCCGGAGCCTGGGTCCGGACCGCATCGAGCACGGCGTCGTAATCCTCCGGCTTGGCCTGGGCCGGCTTGACGCCGATGACGCGCACTTGATCGCCGGGGTGGGCCTCGTTGAACTCACGAATCCAGGTCAGTGCCGCAGCCATCTCCGCGGTACGCCAGGGACGCCAGGCCAGTTCGAGAGCCGACACCGCCGTCCCCGTGCCCTCCCGCACGTAGGCATCCAGGGTCTCGCCGACATCGGCGCTGTCCTGGACAGCGAGCGTACGGAATCCGTGGTGCGCGACCAGATTCCGGAACAACTCGTCGCGAAGCGCGAACGTCTCCTGAGCGAAACGCGTCGACTCGCCGATCCCGACCACGGTCGCGGCTGACAGCGACTGCGCGAGGGTGTCGATCGTAGTGGCATCGAAAGGGGCTGCACTGAGTGTGGTTTCGGTCGGCATGACCCCACTCTCCAACCTCGACCAAGGTTCAGGTCAAGCCCGAAAGGCAAAACCCAAAAACCAAAAGACAAAAGATGCCTGGAGAAGGGAGGGGTCGGGCTCACGTCCGCGCCTGCACCTTCCAGCCCCCTCACCTTTGAAGCCGCATGTGGGGTTGCTGCAGGAGGTATTCGCTCGGATCACGGGGTTGGTGTCGCCACGTGATGGCTTGGGCTCGTTGGGGGACAGTGCGGATCGGTTGTGAAGCCAAAGGATCGACCTTCAGGCAGGCGATGGTGTGGTGAGCGTGGGAGGGTCGATGTCGGGGTGAGGGTTTGAGGCGGGGTGTGCTGTCCGAGATCGGACTATCGCCTGGTGGGCTTCACCCTTCGCCGTGACCGCCGATCATTGGTGACGGTGGCGGTCGGAGGAGTGATCGCGCCGGTCGTTGAGATTGTCGACGCAGGTGCAGGTCGCAGTGGTGGTGGCGGGATTATCACTGTGGCCGTGGGTGGTTCGGTGATTGGTGGGTAGTTGGCGGTGGGTTTGTCTGTGAAAGGTGATGGGTGCAGTCCGTGGGCCGGGATCGGCGGGTGGCGGCTGTCAACCTGGCGTCAGCTCGAGTCCGGTAGGGCAGGCGAGACGACCACACTTCCCCGTCCCTGCGCACGCCAGCTCGACACGAGCAGCCGGGAATCATGCAGCCCGTGAACCCCACCTCCGGCAACTGGAATCGATGGCAGCGGCGACCTGCTGCCCCACGTGATGTCTGTCGTTCACGCGCGGAGTGCCGGTGGGGTCGAGACGTTTCGGGGCAATCCACCCGGTCCGCCCCCTGTAAGGGGAATCTTTGCCCATGACAACGGTTTTCCAGCCGTCGGGACTGTCGTTGACCAGTGCGTGGCAGTGATCGCACACCATGGTCAGGTTGGTCAGATCCGTGGGGCCGCCCTTGGCCCAGTCGGTGATGTGGTGCACCGCGCACATCGATGCGGGCGCATCGCATCCCGGTCGGGTGCAGCCCTTGTCGCGAGCGATAAGGGCCAACCGTTGGGCGGGAGTGGCCAGTCGCTCGCAGCGGCCCAGGTACAGCGGCAGCCCGTCGGCGTCGAGGACCGCCAGCACCGGGCGGGTGCCCTCGGCCATCTTCAATGCCTCGTCGATGGAGACGTGCCCACCGGAGGCGGTGGTCGCGACCCCGGTCCCACGCTCGAGATCAGCGACGGACATGGTCAGGATGGCCTGCACCGGCAAACCACGATGCGAACCCAGCTTGGCCGGGTCGACTCCGGGCTGCAGCAGCGCGAACAACGCGTCGTGGGTGCGCTGACCGGCATCACGGCGGTCGCGGCGGGCGGCCGCCTCCAACACCTTGGAATCGACGACTTTGACCGTGGCGGCGACGCTGTCGGTGTCGTCGATGTTGCACATACCCGGACGCGCCAGCTTCGCGAACACCGCATCCAACAGCGCCCGCAGTTCGGGGGTGATCCAGCCCTCGATCCACGACATGCCATCCACCCCGGGACGACCCAGGATCAGGCCCCGGCGGCGACGGCGGTCGGCGTCGGAGACGACCTTGCCGTCCGGGTCGACACGGGCAAGGATGTCGCGGCCGATCTTGGGCAGGTCATCGGGCCACCCGATCCGCGAGTGGCCGACGAGGATGTCTTCGGCCTCGGCGCGCGTCTCGGCGGGGATGTCGGCGGGGAGGTGGTTCATCACGTCGATGATGTTGCGAACATGATCACGCGAGATGTCGCCTGCCTCAAACGCTTCGGCGGTCGCCGCCAACGCAGCCGGACGCAGATGACCCGTGGGTTGAAGAACTCTCCGCACTGGCGGGTGATCTTCACCCGCACCGACGCGTCGTACCTCGACAATCCCAATGTCTGGCGCAGGAACGGCACCAGTTCCCCGGCTCCGCTGGTTTCAGGCAAGGAGCGATTCGCAGCTTCGATGATCAGGCGTGAATCCAACGCGGACAGTTGGCGTTTGCAGGTTTCCAGGCGCTGCATCAACTCGACGACATCAGCGTCGGAGAACGGGGTGAGGTTGCCGTGCAGGACGGAATTCGACAGGGTTTCGACGGCGGCTGCCAATTCGGCTATACCGCATGCGTCGAGTGTCACCCCTGTCGAATTCATGCATTGATTTTACCGCCGAATGGTCATGCTAGGAACCCGAAATGTCCAGTATCCCTTGCCTTTTCACAATTTCCGAGACACGGGCACCCATCGTTTTACCGGCGGCCAATAGCGGCTCTGTCGATCGCAGGGTCCGACTGAGAATGAAAGCCCCTTCCAGCGCACCGATAATCGCAATCATCAGTTCCCGGGCGTCGGCCGCTTCCAGACCACGGCGGATGAAATAGCCTGTGCCCTCGTCGATCCAGGAGTTCATGACTTCCGCTGCCACGTCACGGATTCCGGGTTCGCTGTCGGCCACTTCCCCGGCCACGGTGCCGACCGGGCACATGTTCATCCAGCCGGCCTGCTCGATGGTTTCCGCGGCGGCGGCGAAGGCGGCCGGGACGGCTTCGCGGAGGTCGTCGTGGGCGTCCATCAGGAGTGGCAGCAGCTGAATGTAGGCGGCGCCCGAGACACGGAGGGCCTCGGCGGCGATGGCCGACTTTCCGGCGGGGAAGTGGTGGTAGAGCGAGCCCATCGGGGCGCCCGACGCCGAGGTGATCTGTTTGACGGTGATCGCGCTGTAGCCCTGGACCCGCATGAGTTCGGCGACGGCGGTGACCAGGCGATCCCGGGTGGTGGTTGACAGCTTCTCGCTCACCCGTCCAGACTAGAGCAAACGCACTAGAGCGTATGCTCTAGAGGGGAGATATCATGCCGGCCGTCGAACTGAGTGCGGGACGGGTGCACTACGCCGAGCGGGGTGAGGGGCCACCGGTGGTGCTGTTGCACGGACTGCTGATGAACCACACGGTGTGGGACGAGGTGATCGGCAAGCTGCCCGCGGGCTTCCGGTACGTGTTGCCGGATCTGCCGCTCGGGTCGCATCCGGAGCCCTTGCGCGAGGGCACGGACCTGACCTTGCGCGGGCTCAATCAGCTGATCGCGGATTTCCTTGCCGCCCTGGACCTGCGCGACGTCACCCTGGTGCACAGCGACTGGGGCGGCGGGCTCTTCCTCACCGCCTACGGCCTAGACGAGCGTGTCGGCCGGTTGATCGTGCTGCCCTGCGAGGCCTTCGCCAACTTCCCACCCGGTCTGCCGGGCAAGACCGCTATCGTGGGCGCGGCGTTGCCCGGCGGAATCACGATGGCGCTCAAGCAGTTACGCGTCCGGTGGCTGCGCTCCTCACCGCTGCTGTTCGGCTGGATGGCACGCTATCCGCTCAGCGACGAGATCATTCGCGGCTGGACCGATCCCGGCCTGCGGGACAAGCGGATTCGGCGTGATCTGCTCGCCTACGCCCGATCCCGCCGCAACAAAGCCGAGCTCATCGCGAATACCGAAGCGCTGCGCGACTTCCGGGGCGAGGCCCTGATCCTGTGGTCGTCGGCCGGCAAGGTGATGCCGCGCGAGCACGGCCGCCGCCTGGCCGAGCTGATTCCCAAGGCGCGCCTGGTGGAGATCGACGATGCCTACGTCCTGTCGATGCTCGATCAGCCGGATGCCGTCGCCGCCGCCATGTCCGCCTTCCTCACCGGCGCGGTCATCGAACACCGCTAGGGCATTGGTCCGATTCGGTATGGTCGAGGCCGGAGACGGACTACCGCACGGGAGGCGCTGATGCCCAGCTTGCTCAGTCGGGCGGTGCCCGCGTATCTGCGGGTCGTCCGGGCCAATCGGCCGTTCATCAGCGCCGAGGGTGCGCGCGAGCACATTCGGGAGCGCAGCCTCCGGCCTCAGGCGTACGGCCCGCCGCGCCTGTTGCGTGCGGATGTGACCATCGAGGTGCGCCGGGAGAACGGCTGGCCGATCTACACCCTCACGCCCCGATCCGGCCGCGCCCGAGGCAATGTCGTGTACTGCCACGGCGGCGGCTGGGTCAATGAGGTCGCCCGGCAGCATTGGCAGCTGGCCGCCGATATCGCGGCCGAAGCGGCCACGACGGTCACGGTGCCGATCTATCCGCTCATCCCCTACGGCACCGCCGATCAGGTGATCCCCGCCTTCGCGAATCTTGTTCGCGCCAATCGAGACCAGTACGGCGAGGTCTGCTTGGCGGGAGATTCGGCGGGCGGCCAGATCGCGTTGTCTACGGCAGTCCTGCTCCGCGACGAGCAGCAACCGGCAGTGCCTCGGACAGTGTTGATTTCACCCGCCCTGGACCTGAGCCTGAGCAATCCGGAGATCCTGACCGTCCAGTCCGAGGATCCCTGGCTCGGACGCGATGGCGGCCTGATCCTCGGCGACCACTGGCGCGGCCCGCTCTCGATCACCGACCCGCGGGTCAGCCCGCTGTTCGCCGACTTCACCGGACTCGGCCCGCTCACCGTCTTCTGCGGCACCCGCGACATCCTCGTGCCCGACACCCGGATCATGGTGGGTAAGGCTCGGGCCGCGGGTGTCGAGGTCGACTATCACGAGGCGCCCGAACTGGTCCACGTCTATCCCCTGACGCCGACCCCCGAAGGCACCGAGGCGCGCAAGCTGATCATCGACGTCCTGCGCGGCGCACTGACCCCGGCGACCTCCCCGGCCTGAGCCTCAGCCGGATTTCCCTGTACCCGGCGCGTTTTCGGCCAGCCACCGTCGTGCCCTGGTCGCCGAGGCGCGCGAAAGCCAGGCGTCCTGCACGACTTCGGTGAGCTCCTGCAGGCCGAGTTCGGGAATTCGGCTGCCGCGCACCAGGACCGAGAGATGCCCCTGGAAGTGCGGGGTCGTGAAGAACGGTGAATCCGGGTCCTGGGTGAGGGCCAGCTTGTCGTCTTCCGACGGCACCCAGAAGATGATGACGTCGTCGTACCGCTCCCCGGTCTCCGGGTCGGCGGCGTCGGGGCGCGGGGTCCGGAAGTAGACGAAGGACTTGCGGCCGACCTGGTAGACGGGGTTGCCCGCGGGCCCGTGCTCGATGGTCACGTGCGGCATACCGGCCGCCAATTCGTGGACGTCCGCCAGGCGGGCTCGGTGCGTTCGGCTCGGCACCCGGCCGAGTGTATCGCCGCACACATCAGCAGCGGCCGCGAGCTGCGTTTATGCGTGCTTGCTGGCACAGAATGCGGCAAATCACATAGGTTTGACGCCATGGCGCGGCGTGTCAATGGAAACCTCCCCGAAGAGGTAACTAGCTTCGTCGGCCGCCGCGAAGAGCTGGCTACTGCGAAGCGCCTGCTGCCCACCACCCGGGTGCTCACCCTGCTGGGTCCGGGCGGCATGGGAAAGACCCGCCTGTCACGACAGATCGGGCACCTCGTCGCGCGCGCGTTCCCCGACGGCGTATGGCTGGTCGAGCTGGCCGATGTGCAGGATCCGGCGCTGGTCACCCTGAGTGTCACCGAGGCGTTGAACCTGCGCGACGAATCCACCGCGCCGCTGCCCCGGCTCACCGAATTCCTGGCCGACAAGCGGCTGCTGCTCATTCTGGACAACTGTGAGCATCTGATCGAGGCGTGCGCCGCGCTGGTCGGCCGGATCATCGCCACCACACCGGATGTGCGGGTGCTGGCCACCAGCCGCGAGGTGCTCGGGATACCGGGCGAACAGGTCATGCCGGTGCCGCCGCTGACCGTGCCCCAGACCGCCGGTGAGGACAGCGACGCGCTGCAGCTGTTCATCGAGCGCGCCAGCGCCGCCAACCCGGGCTTCCAGGCCGGCCCCGGCAACCGGCCGGTGGTGGCGGAGATCTGCCGCCGCCTCGAGGGCATGCCGCTCGCGCTGGAGCTGGCGGCGCTGCGGCTGCGCATGTTCACGCCGGAGCAGATTCTGGACCGTCTCGACGACACCATCGGGCTGCTCAGCGCCGGGCCGCGCACCGCGCCGCAGCGCCAGCAGACCATCGAGGGCGCGATCCGCTGGAGCTACGACCTGTGCACCGCGGCGGAACAGGCCCTGTGGGAACAGCTTTCGGTGTTCGCGGGCGGTTTCGACATCGACGCCGCGGAGGCGGTGTGCGAGCTGGGGTCCGCGTCGCTGATGGAGGCGCTGACGGGGCTGGTGGACAAGTCGGTGGTGATGCTGCGCTTCGACGGGGATGTCGCCCGGTACTCCATGCTGGAGCCGATCCGTCAGTTCGCCGCCGACCGGCTCGCCGAGCGCGGTACGGACCAGCAGGTTCGGGCGCGGCACCGCGAGCACTACCGGCAGCTGGCCATGCGCGGGCAGACCGCGTACTGGACCGCGGAAGACGTGGAGTGGTTCCGGGAGCTGAGCCGCGAGCACGCGAATCTGCGTGCCGCCCTGCGCACGGGCCTGGAGGACGAGCCGCTGCGCACCATGGCCACCGTGACCGTGCTGCGCCCGTTCTGGGAGCACAATCGCTTCCTGTCCGAGGGCTACCGCTGGCTCACCGATTCGCTGGCCCGCAATCCGGAGCGGACCGCCGAGCGGGCCAAGGCGCTGTCCTCGGCCGCCTCGCTGGCCGCCCTGCTGGGTGATCAGGAGTCGGCGGCGCGGCTGGTGAGCGAGTGCATGGAATTGGCTGCCGCCCTGGGTGATACCGACATCATGGCCGAGGTGGCGCTGGACCAGTCGCTGCTGGCCTTCGCCTCCAGCGACCGCGAACGCTCACTGGAGCTGGGGCGGAGCGCCATCGAGCTGGCGGCCACGCACGGCCAGCACGCCATCGAAATGGACTCGCACGCCTTCTCTTTCATGGCGGCCATGGTGCTGGAGGCGCCGGGGCGCACCGAATTGGCCCAGCGCTTCCTGGAACTCACCACCGACAGCGGTTCGCACCTGCTGGGCGGGCTGGCGCTGTGGACGGTCGGGATCGACCACTGGCGGCGCGGCGAACTCGAGGCCGCCGCCGAATTCCACGGCCGCGCCATCGAGGAGCTGGCCCTGTTCGAGCGCTGTATCTGGCTGTCGTCGGCCTTCGAGGGGCTGGCCTGGACGGTCTCGGCGGACGGCGACCACGAGCGGGCCGCCCGCCTGCTGGGTGCGGCGGAATCCCTGCAGCGCAGCACGATTCGGCTGGCCCACACCATCACCGTCGCGGTCGGTGAGAAGGAGCGGCTCAAGGTCCGGGACGCGCTGGGCGAGGAGGCGTTCCGCACCGCGTTCGGCGCGGGCGCGAGCCTGCCGCTGGAGGAGGCCATCGACTACGCGCTCGGCCGCACCGCCGCCGAGCCGGAACCCGTTGCGCCGCCGCCCGCCCTGAAGCGCGCTCCGCGGGCGGCCACCGCGACCCTGTCGGAAACCAGTGTGCTGACGCGCCGTCAGAAGGATGTGGCCCGCCTGGTCGCGGCCGGTCACAGCAACAAGCGCATCGCCGCCGACCTGGTCATCTCGGTCCGTACGGCCGAGACCCACGTCGAGCACATCCTCACCAAGCTCGGGCTCACCTCCCGCACGCAGCTGGCCGCCTGGGCGCACGAACACAATCTGTAGATCCGCTACCCGCACGCGGCCCGAATCTGCCGCAGCCGAAGGCACATTCGGATCGTGCGCGTGTCGGGCAAACCCGGGCTACTGGTAGCCGGTGGCCCCGTCGATGCGTTCGCGCAGCAGGTCGGCATGGCCGGCGTGGCGGCCGTACTCCTCGATCATGTGCAGGTAGATCCAGCGCAGGGAGAGGTCGGTGCCGGTGCGCGGATGGATAACGGTGTGGTCGAGGGGAAGATCGGCTATGGCCTTGTCGCACACGGCAATTTCCTCGAGGAATCGGGCGTAGTCGGCCTCGGCCTGCTCGGGAATGGTGTCGTCGAAGTCGGCGCCCTGGCCCGGATCGCTGGAGTAGAGGTAGCCGACCGGCTCCCCCGCGGCCCGCTTGCGGAACCAGCCGCGTTCCACCTCGGTCATGTGCCGGATCAGGCCCAGCAGGGACATGGTGGACGGCGCCACGCTCCGGGTCGCGAGCTGGGCGCCGGTGAGCCCCTGGCATTTCCAGAGCAGGATCTCGCGGCCGCGGGTGAGCAGGGAGTGCAGCATGGCCCGCTCGTCGCCGACGAGCACCTGGGCGGACCGGGTGATGTCCGGGGCTGTCCACGTCATGCTCGGACTGTAGCGCCGGGCCGAAACCGGGAAAACGAGTTCGGGGGTGGGAAATCCCACCCCCGAATCATCGGAAACCGCTTGCTACAGGCCGTTGTTCAGGAAGTCGACCACGGACCGCTCGAAGGCGTCCTTGCGCTCCACCATGACCCAGTGGCCGCAGCGGGCGAAGGTGCGCAGGTCCGCGTTCGGCAGCTGCCGGGCGGCGAAGAGCGAGCCCTCCACCGGGGTGACCCGGTCATCGCGGCCCCACAGGATGAGCACCTCCTGCGTGATGCCCTTCAACCGCGCCCACAGCGGGACCGGCTCGGCCAGCTTGGGGTTGTAGAAGGTGGCGTAGGCGTCGCGCAGGGCGGCCTGGGCCTTCGGATCGGCCGCGGCCTTCAGGCGCTTGGCCACCAGTTCCTCGGTGAGCGTGGCCTGGTTGTAGACCATGGCCCGCAGGAAGCCCATGGCCTTCTCGTCGGTGGGGTTGGCGTTGAACTCCATGAGCCGCGTAATGCCCTCGGACGGTTCGGGTCCGAGCACGTTCACGCCGACGCCGCCGGGCGCCATCAGCACCACGCGATCGACGCGACCCGGGTGCTCGAGCGCGAGCAGGGTCGCGACCGTGCCGCCCATGGAATTGCCGAGTACGTGCGCCTTCTCAATGCCCAGCTCGTCGAGCAGCCCGATCACCGCGTCGGCGGCGATGCGCAGGTAATTGCGCTCGTACACCTCCGGGCGGCCGCTCTCGCCGAAGCCGGGCTGATCCAGGATCAGGCAGCGGAAGTGCTGCGCCAGCACCGGCAGGTTGTCGCCGAAGTTGGCCCAGCCGGAGACGCCCGCGCCGGAGCCGTGCAGCAGCACCAGCGCCGGGCCCTCGCCGGCCTCGTGATAGCGGAGCTTGTGGCCGTCGACCGTCACCCAGCGGGTGGTGTTCTCCGCGGTCAGGGTCATCAGAGCATCCGATCCGCGACCTCGAGGCCCATGGCGCCCTTGCCGTACATGGCCAGGGCCCGCTCCACATCGTTGATCACGTGCACGCTGCCGGCGTGCGCGTCACGCCAGTTGCGCTCGATGATGTTCGGGCGGCGGATGGCGTGGCCGCCGGAGTTCTTGAACAGCAGGTCGATCGCCTCGAGCGCGCGCTCGGTGCCGCGCACCTGATCGCGGCGGGTGGCCAGGCGCAGCTCGAACGGGATCTCCTCACCGGCCTGCGCGTAGCGCAGCTGCTCGCCCATATTGCGCTCCATCTGGAGCACGGCGGCGTCGATTTCCGAAGCGGCACGGGCGATCCGGACGTGGGCGAAGGGATCCTCCGACACCTTCTGCCCGCCGTAGGACAGCCGCACCCGCTCGCGCTGGCGCTCGATGTGGGCCTCGTACGCGCCCTGGGCCGCGCCGATGATCGGGGCGGTGATGGTGTTGGAGAACAGCGCGCCGAACGAAATCTTGTACAGCGGAGAGGTATTCACCTGCTGGCCGGGACCGACCAGGTTGGCCTGGTCCGCGGCCGAGTAGGCGCGGTGGGCCGGTACGAAGGCCTTCTCGATGACGATGTCGTTGGAACCGGTGCCGGACAGGCCCGACACGTTCCAGGTGTCCTCGATGCGGTAGTCGGTGCGCGGCACCAGGACCGTGTAGTAGTCCATGCCGGTCTCGGTCGGCACCAGCGCGCCCAGGAACACCCACTGGCCGTGGTCGCAGCCCGAGGAGAAGGCCCAGCGGCCCGAGATCTCGTAGCCGCCCTCGACCTGGGTCAGCTTGCCGGTCGGCGCGTAGGAGGAGGACACCAGGGTGTCGGGGTCGGCGGCCCACACGTCCTGCTGGGCCTGATCCTCGAACAGGGCCAGCTGCCACGGGTGCGCGCCCAGCACCGAGGACACCCAGGCGGTGGACGGGCAGACGGTGGCGATGGTGCGGATCACCTCGTAGAAGGCGACCGGCGACTCCTCCAGGCCGCCGAAGCGGGCCGGCTGGAGCATGCGGAACACGCCGGCCTCGGTGAGCTCGGCAATGCTGGCGTCGGGCACCCGCCGCTGCTCCTCGGCCTGAACCGCGCGTTCCCGGATCGCGGGCAGCAGATCGCGGACCCGATCGAGCACCTTGTTAGTCATGCGGGCGTTCCTCCTCGTGCCAGAGTTTCCTGCCCTCGAAGCTATGGCCAACGCGGTGTTTCGATCCGAAATAGTCCCGATGATCGGAACCCAGGTTCCGCTGGATACGGACCGATCGCCGTACAGCGGCTATTTGTGGGCGTATTCCCAGGTGATGTCCTCGTCGAGGGCCTTGCGGATGCTGCGTTCCAGGTCCGGGTTCCAGTCCTGCGGCTGGGCCACCGCGACCCAGCCGTCCAGGGGCAGGTCGCCGTAGCGGTGGCCGTGGCCCGACGGGACGCCCTGGGCGTTGGCCAGGTCCGCGCTGATCTGCCAGAAGGTGACGATCGGCCACCAGCGGATGGACTTGGAGACGTCCGCACCGCGCGGTTCCTTCAGCCAATCCGGTTGTGTGAACAGCAGATCCGGCGACCACCAGACGATCGGGTCGGAGGCGTGCTGCAGATACACCACGCGCGGGTCGAACCACGTCCGGTCCGGGCGGCCCAGTTCCGGTGCGGTGGCGGCGAAGCGGACGATCAGGCCGTCGGCGTAGATGGGCAGGATCTCCGGCGTTCCCGGATCGCGGCGCTGCTCGAGCTGATGCCAGATCCGGTTGGAGTTGGGCGGGCCGACCCACAGCACACCGTCGACCATGGTGCGGATGTCGTCGAGCCCGGTGAAGGCGCCCTCGGAGCCCTGCGAGCCCAGACTCTCCCCGTACACCAGTAGTTTCGGACGCTGTCCCGGCGGCAGCTGCGCCCAGCGCTCATGGACGGCGTGGATCACCGCATTCCCGGACTCGGTGGCCTTCTGGCGGTCGGACAGGAACGACAGCACGCTCGGCAGGTAGGAGTACTGGGTGGCGGCGATGGCGGTGTCACCGCCGTACATGTACTCGATGGACGAGGCGGTGGTGGAGTCCACCCAGCCGGTTCCGGTGGTGGTGACCACGACCAGCACCTTGCGCTCGAAGGCGTGGGTGCGATCCAGTTCCCGCACCACCAGGTCGGCGATGTCCTGCTGCGTGTTCGCCGAGTCCAGGCCCGCGTACACCCGAATCGGTTCGCGCGCGGGCCTTCCCGTGACCTGAGCGATCCGGTCCGCGGTCGGCGCGGTGGCGACGAACCAGCGGCCCTCCGACCCGAGGGTGTCCCACGGCGCCAGTGACTGTGGGCTGCCGGACCTTTCGGGCAGCTGCGGCTGGACGGCGCTTGCCGAGGTCTTGCCGTTGCGCAGGCTGAACGCCGAATTCGCCACGGAGAAGAAGGCTTTCGCCAGCACACCCTGGAACAGCAGCACCGCGACCACCGCGACCACGATCACCGCGCCCGGGTAGGCGATGTCCCTCGGCACCCGCCATTCGATGTTGAGCAGCCGCACGATCAGCCGGATCAGCCACCGCACCAGGCGATACGACACGATCACCAGCGCGAGGGTCGCCGCCGCCACCAGTTCGGCGCGCAGGTAGCTCGAGGTGGTGGTCGGCGTCATCCCCATCAGCACTTCGAGATCACGCTGCCAGCGCGCCGACCTGGCCAGCACCAGGGCCGCGCCGACGATGGTCCCGACCACGATCACGGCCTTGCTGACCGCCAGCGTCGTCTCACTCGGATGCCACAGCTTGGCCAGGCCCTCCGCCGACTCCGGCAGCCGTGGCCGCACCCACTTCTTGAAGGCCCACTCCAGCACGCCACCCACGCCGTATCCGATGGCGGCGCTGATCCCGCACACCAGACCCTCGAACAGCCAGGTACGCGGCAGCAGTGAGGGCGACACCGCCCAGAGGAAGAAGATCCAGGCCACCACCAACCCCGGATAGCTCGGATTGACGGCCCGCTCCGCACGATCCGCGACCGCCCATACACGTGAACGCAGCGATGCCGGCCGTGCCGTGCCTGCGGCCTGCCCATTCGTCCCACCCGT
The DNA here is from genome assembly GCF_042754085.1 of Nocardia sp. NPDC059236. Taxonomy (NCBI): domain Bacteria; kingdom Bacillati; phylum Actinomycetota; class Actinomycetes; order Mycobacteriales; family Nocardiaceae; genus Nocardia; species Nocardia sp. NPDC059236. The sequence continues at coordinate 201,743 of NZ_JBHZAF010000012.1, read as the reverse complement.
GTCGGTCGACTTACCAGTCGCGGTCAGCTCTTCGCGCGCTGTCGTCTCGTCACGCCCGGTTGTCTCATCACGCCCGGTTGTCTCGTCACGCCCGGTTGGCTCGTCACGTTCGGTCGTCTCATCACGTTCGGTCGTCTCGGCGGGCTCGATCGGCTGCTCGGGCTCGGTCGGCTGCTCCGGCTCGGCCGCAGGCTGAGATACGGGCGGCTGGGGTTCGGTCGCTTCGCCGCGCCCGGTTACCGCGTCGCGGGCGTCGTCCCCGTGCTCGTCACCCTGCTGTCCGTCCGCCGTCATGCCCTCGAGTCTGGTCGCCGGACGGCGGCCGCACGGCAGCGACACGCGCGGGCACGGGCGCCGGCACCGCCCGGACAACGGGGGCTCAGTCCGTCGCCCGGCGGTGCCGGCTATCCGAGATCGCCTCACCGGGTAAATGAGGCAGTCGCGAGCCTTGGGCGGGCTCGCCGGTGGACGCCGCACCCCCGCGTTGACCGCCCACGCGGAAACACATTAGGGCGCAGAGGAACCGGTGTGAAACAGCTATTTCCCAGCCATTGACAAGCGCCGGTTGTCAATCACAGATGCTGCGGCAGGGTGCAGTCGTCGAGATCGGGTTGTTCCAGGCGCGCGACCAGGTCGGGGTTGGCGTCGCGAACACGGCGCGCGATGTCCACGAACGACCGCACCAGCGGCGTCTCGTGGTCGACGCGCCAGCCGACCGTCACCTGGTTGTGCGGGGCGTCCGCGATCGGCAGCACCCGGACCCGGGGAAAGGGCATCCACCGCGCCGACGCCACCGTCAGCACGACGCCGACCCCCACCGCGACCTTGTGCAGCTCCTCGAGCAGCGAACTCGACCGGGACACCACCGGGGCGGGCCGCCCGTCGCGGTGATCGTGCAACTCCCAGAAGGCATTCCACTCCGGATCGGTGGTGGCCGCCCCGAGCAGCGGCTCGTCGAGCAGGTCCCGCACCCGCACCTCGGGCAGTTCCGCCAGCCGGTGCGCGGCGGGCACCAGCGCCACCAGCGGCTCGGCGAACAGGGGCTCGAAGCGGATTCCGGCCGCGCGGAACGGGAGTCGCACGAAGGCCACGTCGACGGTCCCGCTCTCCAGTCCGGCCGCGGGCTCCTCGTAGGTGAACTGCCGCATGTCGACCGTCACCCCGGGGTGCTGTGCACGGAAGGCCGCGAGGATCGGCTCGGTGAGGGTGAGCGCCGCGCCCTCCAGATAGCCGAGCACCAGCCGATCCGACTCCCGCCGCTGCGCCACCCGCGCCTGCTCGACCGCCATTTCCAGTGTGGTCAAAGCACTTCGGACACCTTCGAGGAGGGCCGCCCCCGCCGCGGTGAGCTCGACGCTGCGGGTGGTCCGCGTGAACAGCACCAGATCCAGCGCCTTCTCCAGCTGCCGGATCTGCGCGCTCAGCCCCTGCTGCGCCACATGCAACCGCTGCGCGGCGCGCGTGAAGCTCAGCTCCTCCGCCACCGCAACGAAATACCGCAGCTGCCGCATGTGAATTTCCATAGCGGGCGAGTCTAGAACCTGTTCTCGGTGGCAAAAGGGCCATCGCCAACCACAACTCACCCGACGCGGCAGCAACCCGGCCGCCGAATCGCCACTGCGAACAAGGGGCAGCGACCACAGACGCCGAGCGGCGGCGGTGCCGGCGCGGCGGCAGCCATGGCCCTCGGCCCGATGCGAGCGGTGTCACCCTCATCGCCTGCGAGTCCCGGCTGCTGGGCCGCCTCGAAGCCTTCTCGCCTCGATCCTGGAGCGGCTGGCCCGTTACGCCGCCGGAACCCTGTTCCGCAGTGGCTTCCGTGCCCTGCCGCCGGGCCGAGAGTGTCGGCAGAAGGCGATCGGCTATGCGCGGCGGGCGGCCGCGGTGCCCGCGCGGCGGCCGAAGAAGGTGCCGTCGCCGAGGGAGGTGCCGGAGATGTAGCCGAAGCCGTGCAGGCCGTTGGCGGCTCGACCGGCGGCGTAGAGGCCGGAGATGGGGCGGCCGTCGATGTCGAGGACGTGGCCGTCCAGGTCGGTGTGGAGGCCGCCGAGGGTGAAGACGGAGGCGCCGGTGCCACGGCGGTCACCGGCCTCCGACGGCGGGCGCACGCCGGCCTTGACGTCGATGGCGGCGAACGGCGGGGTCAGTTCGCGCAGCCAGCGGGGCGACTTGTGGTGGTCGAGATCGGTTCCCTGCCGGGCGAATTCGTTGTAGCGGGTGATGGCCGCGGTCAGCGAGCCCGCCGGCAGGCCGGTCAGCTCTTCCAGTTCGGCGGGCGTCTCGGCGACGTGGGTGGGCCGCACGCCCCAGCGCTGAGGCTCGGGGACGTCGTCGAAGCCGTCCTCGTCGACGACGACCCAGACGGCGGTGTCGTCGCCCGCCCAGCTGCCGCCCATGTTCTGGCGGTAGAGCGCGTGCTGGCCGATGCGGCCGGGGTAGGTGTCCTCGTTGATGAAGCGGCGGCCGAGGGCATTGACCACCAGGCCGCGCGCGGCCAGCCCGGGAATGAGGGACATGCCGACCTGACCGGCGGACATGTGGCGCACGGCCGCGCCGAGGGCCTGGGCCATGCGGATGCCGGAACCGTCGTCGGTGCCCGCGCTGACCTTGGTGTGGCCCAGCAGTTGCGGCGCGTGGGCGGCGAGCATGTCGTCGTTGTCGACGAAACCGCCGGTGGTGAGCACGATGCCGCGCCGGGCGCGGATGGTGATCTCCTTGCCGTACCGCCGCGCGACCGCTCCGACCACGACACCGTCGCCGTCCACGATCAGGGTGCCGACGTGGGTGTCGAACAGTGCGGTGGCGCCGGCGGATTCGGCCGCGGCGGCCAGGCACTCCATCAGCAGCTTGCCGCCGAAGTCATTGGCGGTGGGCCGGTGCCCGCGCGGGGCCGGGTGCGCCAGTTCGGTGAAGGGCCAGCTGTTCTCGCCCAGCCACATGAGCCCGTCGTCGGTGGGCGGCACCCAGGTGGGGGCGTCCCACATGGTCGGCTTGAACGGCACGCCGCGGTCGACCAGCCAGTGGAAGTGCTCGACGCTGCCGGCGCAGTACTCGTCGATCTTGGCCGCGTCCGCACCCGCGCCGAGCGCCGCCTTCAGGAAGGCCGCCATCGCCTCGGGGGTGTCGTCGTAACCGCAGGCCACCTGGATCGGGGTGCCGCCGCCCAGATAGATCTCGCCGCCCGACATGGCCGACGCGCCGCCCGGACCGCCGGACCGGTCCACCACCAGCACCCTTGCACCCGCGTAGGCCGCCTCGTAGGCCGCCGAGGCGCCCGCCGCGCCGTACCCGACGACCAGCACATCGGTCTCGATGTCGTAGTGGCTCACCTCGCCGGCCGCCCGCGGCGTGACCGGATTCCGCACTGTCATGCCTCGACGGTCCCGCTCCGACCGCCGTCACTTAGCGCCCCATCTTGCTGAGCGATTCACCGATCCCGTTGACCGGGACTGTGACCCGTCACCACCCGTTGCACTGGGGATGGTGTGTGAACGGCGTCACTGTGGTTGGGGATGCCTGCACGAGGAGGAGAGTCAATGCGGATTCTGGTCACCGGTGTCACCGAGCCGAGCGGCCGTGCCGTGGCGCGCATGCTGCTGGCGGCCGGCCACGAGGTGGTCGGCCTGGACCGGCAGCGGCACCGCTACGTGGACCCGCGGGTCGAGGTGATCGTCGGCGATCTGTCCGACGCCCAGGTCTGCGCGCGGGCCGTGGCCGGAGTCGACGCGATCGTGCACCTGGCAGGTCCGGCGGTGGCGGCAATCGCCCAGGCGGCCAAGGATTCCGGTACGCGCCTCGTGGTTCCCGTTGCGGCGGGCGGCGATTCGAGTGTCGAGAAGATCGTGACCGGCTCCGGCGCGGACGCGCTCATCGTGCGCACCGCGCTGGTGGCCGGCCGGCGCATCGACCGCGGCAGCTGGCGCGCGCTGGAGAGCCTGACCGGCGCCGGCAAGGGCAGCATCCAGGTGCTGCACTACGACGACCTGGAGCGCTTCCTGGTGCTGGCGGCGCTGTCGCAGCGCGGCGGCGTGGTCGAGCTGGCCGCGCCCGGCAACGTGTCGAGCGCCGAGGTGAAGCGCATTCTCGCCGACGCGGGCGTGAAATACGGTGCGTGGCTGCCCAAGTCGTCGGCGTCGCAGACCCCGGTGGACGCGAGCGCCGCCCGCGAGGACTGGGGCTTCCGCTACGGCTGGACCGCCACCGAGGTGATCGCCGACGTGGCGCGCGCCCTGCACGGCCGCAAGAGCGGCGGCTCCGGCATCCGCGCTCGCCGTGGCTCGATTCCGCTGCCCACCCACGTGGTACCCCAGAACGCCCCGACCTCCGACGGCTACGCGCTGAAATCGGCTGCGCCCGAAGGCCTGCAGGGCGAGTTCGACGACATGGTCGACGACCGCATCCCGGTCTACACCGCCACCAACACCTCCGAGGCGCTGCCCGGCCCGCTCACCCCGCTGACCATCGATCTGCAGGCGGGCGCCATCCGGCTCGGCAACGAGGCCATGGGCCACATGATCGCCATCGAGGGAATCGCGCTGGAGCACTGGGTGTCCCGCGTGACCAGCGTGCTCGGCCACAGCGTGTACATCAACGCCTCCATCGGCGTCTTCTCCGCGCAGAACATGCCCGGCTGGGACGAGGAGAGCGTGCGCCGCGACGTCTACGGCACCATCGGCGATGTCGAACTGCACCCCAAGGGCCGCCCGGCCATGCCGGCCGGCCTGGCCGCCCGCGCCGGCACCTTCAAGGCCATGGGCCGGGTCGCCGCCACCGCGCTCGGCTTCAGCAAGACCGCCGAGCACATCAATGCCGCCTCGCACGCGGAAGCGATGACCCGCGACCAGATCTCGGAGCTCACCGACGAGCAGCTGCACGCCCGCGCCCTGCTCTGGCGCGACCGCCTCAACCAGGCGTGGCAGGCGGCCTCCATCGGCGTCATGATGACCGGCGCGGCCACCGCCGCCCACAAGGGCGAGGTCAAGATCGACCTGAACCGCCTGGAGTCGGCCAAGACCATGCTGGCCGTGGAGCGGCTGGCGGCCCTGTGCCGCAAGGACGCCGGACTGCAGACGCTGGCCAAGACCGGTGACGTGGCGGCCGCCCGCGAGAAGTCGCCGGAGTTCTCGCAGGCCCTCGACCAGGAGCTGGCCCGGATCGGCCACCGCGGCCCGGGCGAGTGCGAGCTCATCAACGCCACCTTCGGCGACCGCCCCGAGCTGCTGGTCACCGCCGCCGGGCGGGCCGCGGAAATGCCCGCGCCGCACCGCGAACCGGTGCCGGAGCCGACCAGCCGCACCGCCAAGATGGCCGTCGGCGCGACCGTCTACCGCGAGCGCGCCCGCGACGCCGTCGTGCGGGTCACCCACTGCCTGCGCCTGGCCACCCAGGAGCGGGCCGCGCGCCTGGTGCACGCGGGCAAGCTCACCGCGATCGAGGATTCGGCGTTCCTGAACCTCGACGAAATCCTCTGGGCCCCGGCCGATCTGCAGGAGCGGGTGGCGCGCCGCCGCGCCGAGCGCACCCGCTTCCAGGCCATCCGGATGCCCGATGTGGTCAACGGCCCGTGGGCTCCGGAGGAGATCTCCGGCGCGATCGCGGTCGGCGACACCATCTCCGGCCTGGGCGTGAGCCCGGGCGTGGTGGAGGGCACCGTCAAGCGCGTGCTGACCCTCGACGACGACATCGAGCCGGGCGACATCCTGGTGGCCGCGGTGACCGACACCGGCCACACCGCCATGTTCGGCTACGCGGGTGCGGTGGTCACCGACATCGGCGGCTCGGCCTCGCACGCCGCCATCGTGGCCCGCGAGTTCGGCGTCCCCTGCGTCGTCGACACCAAGACCGCCAGCACGGCGCTCCAGGACGGCCAGCGCGTCCGGGTCGACGGCGCCGCCGGAACCATCACGCTGCTGGCCGACGCGGAATAGCTCGGCCGGCAACCGCACCGTGCCTCGGGCGCGCTCCCGCGCTCGCGCCCGAGGCCGGTCGGTCATGCCCGGACCCGCGGGGCCCGCGCCGTATCCGGCAGCCGGGCCCGCGTCAGAAGCCCGGACCGGGACACCCCACCACCCGGTCCGTGACCGAAAGGAACCCCCTAGTGACGATCTCGCGCGCCGTACGCGGCACACTCACCGGTGTAGCCGCCGCGCTCATCGCCCTCACCCCGATCGCCGTCACCCCGGCGCTCGCGGCGCCCGTCCCGGTGCTACAAACGCCCAAGGGCGCGTCACTGGACCTGCCGTCCGCGCCGAATGCCCGGGACCTGAGTGGCATCCCGACACAGGGCGGCGGGGGGAAGGTCAAGGACGGTTCGGTCTTCCGCTCCGACGCGCTGAACAAGCTGAGCGACGCCGAGCAGCAGCAGCTGGTGTCGGCGGGCATCGTCGAGATCATCGACTTCCGCAGCCCGACCGAGCGCGGCCAGAACCCGGACAAGCTGCCGGCCTCCATCCCGGAGAAGTCGCTGCCGGTCTACGACCCGAACAACGACTTCTACCTGTTCTTCGCCAAGGCCGTGCAGGGCGGCCCGGCCGTGCAGCAGCAGTTGCTCGGTGACGGCAAGGGCCATCAGTACATGGTCGACTACTACAAGTGGATGGTCACCGACCCGACCGCGCGCTCGCAGTTCAGCGCCGCGGTCAAGGAGATCGCCAACGCCAACGGCCCGGTGCTGTTCCACTGCACCGCCGGTAAGGACCGCACCGGCTGGATGTCGGCCATCCTGCTGAGCGCCCTGGGCGCGCCGAAGGGCCAGATCTACAACAACTACCTGGCGTCCAACGACAACCTGGCCGCGTCGAACAAGGCCACGCTGGACGGCCTGGTCGCCAAGGGCCTGGTCACCGATCCGTCGCTGTTCGAGCCGGTGCTCGGCGTGGACCGCGACTACCTGGACGCCTCCTTCGACGCGGTCCAGCAGAGCTTCGGCTCCTTCGACAACTTCCTGTCGCAGGGCCTGGGCGTCGACGACGCGACCGTCGCCGCGCTGAAGTCCAAGCTGGTCGGTAAGTAAGCAGTTCCCGGGATGCCGGCGCCGTGTGTGGGACGGCGTCGGCATTCGCATGTCCGCCGCATGTCCGCTTCACATTCGTGATCGACATGCGAAAATTCGCATGGTGCACGAGATCTGGCAGCTGGACGGGCGGCGCACCCGCTCCGTGAGCGCGGAGAACCCCACCGGCGAGGCCGGCGGGGGCGGGCGCGCCATCTCCGGAACCGGGGCCTTCGCGGCCGCGGGGCTGGGACGCGGGTGGAAGGTGTCGCCGTCCATCGATCTGCCGCCCGGCGAAACCGCCACGCTCGCCGACCTTTCCGGGCCCGGCGTGATCCGGCACCTGTGGCTCACCACCGATCGCGCGCTGCTGCGCGACTTCACCCTCCAGATGTATTGGGACGGTTCGCCCGAACCGGGCGTCGCGGTGCCGCTGGGCGACTTCTTCTGCAACGGCTGGGATCAGCTGGCGCTGATCAATTCCGCCATGGTGGTGGTCGCGCCCGCCGGCGGGCTGAACAGCTACTGGCCCATGCCCTTCCACACTCGCGCGCTCATCACCCTGCACAACGGGTCCGAGCGGGCCGCGCCGGTGTACTACCAGATCACCTATCTGGAGGAGGAGTTACCCGGCGCCGCCGGGTATCTGCACGCCCGGTGGCGCTGCTCCGATCCGCTGGGCAACCCGGCGGAGCATCCGATCGTCGAGATCGACGGCGGTCCCGGACGGTATGCCGGGACGTATCTGGCCGTGCAGCCGCGGGCGGCGGGCTGGTGGGGCGAGGGCGAGCTGAAGTTCTATCTCGACGACGACACCGAATTCCCCACCCTGTGCGGGACCGGCACCGAGGACTATTTCGGCGGGGCCTGGAATTTCGAGCTCGACGGCGCTTATCAACCCTACTCCACCCCCTATCTGGGCATGCCGCAGGTGTTGCCGCCGCATCGAATCTACGAACCGAACCAGCGATTCGGCATGTACCGCTGGCACATTCCCGACCCAATCTGTTTCGACCACGGCCTGCGCGCCACCGTGCAGGCGCTGGGCTGGCGCGCGGACGGCCACTACCTACCGCTGGACCAGGCGCATGTGGCCTCCACCGCCTTCTGGTATCACGCCCTCCCCTGATCCCCCGCGTGTCCCCGTAACGATTGCGGGAAAACAGAAAGATTGCGATTGCTATTGCGTAAAACGCGTCGAGCGGGTGGCACGCGGGTGCATGGTTATTGCTATGCGCGCCTTGGTGGTCGAGAAGCCCGGACAGTTCTCGGTCGAATCCGTGCCGGATCCTACTCCGGGCACCGGTGAGGTAGTGATCCGGGTGGATGCGGTCGGGATATGCGGTACCGATATCCATATCGTGGAGGGCGAATTCCCGCCCACGCCCTATCCGATCGTGCCGGGCCACGAATTCGCCGGGGAGGTGGTGGCGCTCGGCGCGGACGCGGCCGGGGTGCGGGCCGGTGACCGGGTGGCGGTGGATCCCTCGCTGTTCTGCGGGCGCTGTCACTACTGCGCGATCGGGCGCGGCAATCTCTGCGAGAACTGGGGCGCCATCGGCGACACCGTGGACGGCGCCATGGCCGAGTACGTGAAAGTGCCCGCCGCCAACTGTTATCGGCTGCCCGGGCATGTGCCGCCCGCGCACGGCGCACTGGTGGAACCACTCTCGTGCGCGGTGCACGGATTCGACGTGCTGCCACGGCGACTCGGATCGCACTACCTGATCTACGGCGCGGGCACCATGGGGCTGCTCATGCTGCAGCTGGCCATCGCGGCCGGCGCGGCCTCGGTGTCGATGGTGGACACCAATGCCGACCGGCTGGCCACCGCGCGCACGCTGGGCGCGGACGCGGCCACCGTGTCCGCCGAGGACATGGACCGGCCCGAGGGCTGGGAGATCGTGATCGATTGCAGCGGAACGGTGGCCGCGATCGAGGACGGGCTGTCCCGGGTGCGGCGCGGCGGCACCTACCAGCAGTTCGGGGTGGCGCCGGCGGCGGCGCGGGCGAGCATCTCGCCGTTCCGCGTCTACAACGACGAGATCACCATCGTCGGCTCCATGGCCGTGCTGCACAGTTTCGGACGGGCCGTGGACCTGCTCGGTGAGGGCGTCATCGACGCCGACACCGTGATCACCCACGACTTCGCACTCGACGAATTCGGCGATGCCCTGCAGACCTTCCGCGCGGGCACCGGACGCAAGATCCAGCTGCATCCCGGACGGGCAGCGGCACGATAGAGGGTGGTGGCTGGCCAATGACGGTCGTTGCCGGAGTGGACTCGTCCACTCAGTCCTGCAAGATCGTGGTGTGCGATGCCGATACCGGAACGATATTGCGGCACCGCCAGATTCCGCACTACGACGGGACCGAGGTGCCGCCGCTCATGTGGTGGGAGGCACTGCGGGCGGCGTGTGATCGCATGATGCGCGATGTGGAGGCCATCGCGGTGGCCGGGCAGCAGCACGGACTGGTGGCGCTGGACGCGGCCGGGCATCCAGTGCGGGATGCGTTGCTGTGGAACGACACCCGGTCCGCGGAGGCGGCGACGCAGCTGGTGGACGAGCTGGGCGGGCCGCAAGCGTGGGCGGACGCGGTAGGGAGTGTGCCGCTGGCCGCGCACACGGTGGCCAAGCTGCGCTGGTTCGCCGATCACGAACCCGAGCTGGCCGACCGGACGGTCCGGGTCCTGCTGCCGCACGACTATCTGACCTGGCAGCTGCGCGGCGGTGATCCGGCCACCGAGCCGACCACCGATCGGGGTGACGCCTCCGGCACCGGGTACTGGTCACCGGCCGCGGGCGCCTACCGCCCGGATCTGCTGGCGCTGGCCTTCCGCGGCCGCAGTCCCGCGCTGCCGCGGGTGCTGGCGCCCGCCGAGATCGCCGGGCACACGCCGGGCGGGCGGCTGGTGGCGGCCGGCACCGGCGACAATGCCGCCGCCGCACTGGGTTTGGGCATCGCGGAGGGGGATGTGGTGGTCTCGCTCGGGACCAGCGGCACCGTCTTCACCCGCGCCACGCACCCCAGCGCCGATCCCTCCGGCGCGGTGAACGGGTTCGCCGACGCCACCGGGGCGTTCCTGCCGCTGGTGTGCACGCTCAATGCCGCCCGGGTGCTGGACGCGACCGCGATGCTGCTGGGCATCGATGTGTCCGGCCTGGAGGTGCTGGCCGCCCAGTCGCCCGCGGGCGCGGACGGTCTCACCCTGCTCCCCTATCTCGCGGGTGAGCGGACCCCGAATCTGCCCTACGCCACCGGCAGCCTGCACGGCCTGCGCCCGCACACCATGCGTCCGCACCATCTGGCCCGCGCCGCCATCGAGGGCATGCTCTGCAATATCGCCGAGGCCCTGGACCGCCTGCCGACGGTGCCGAATCGAATCCTGTTGATCGGCGGGGCATCCCGGTCCCGCCTCATCGCGCATGCCGCCGCCACCATCTTCGGCCGCACCGTCACGGTGCCCAATCCGAGCGAATACGTCGCCCTCGGCGCGGCCCGCCAAGCCGCCTGGGCCCTGCGCGGCGGTCCCCGCCCGCCCCGCTGGCCCGCCCCCGCGGGCACCGAATTCCATGCTCTGGCAGTGGGGATCGGCACCGCTATTCGCCAGCGCTACACCGAGATACGCGACACCTACTACCCGTAAACGACCGGACCGTCGGACAGATAGTCGTCCCAGGTCTGGTGCCGGGTGATGTAGGTCCGGATGGCGTCCCGGGCAATGTCGTGTTTCGACCGCCCCTCCGTCGCCGCCTGCGCACTCAGCGCAGCTTCTTCGTCCTCGCTGAGCCGCAAAGTCCATGCCACCGCGAATTCATACCACCCCCGCGCAACCCTGTCTGCCGAACGGTTGACCAGTTGGCAACCATCACATGACCGGCGGGTAGCTCCGGGGCCGTGCGACCGGCCGCGATTGCGCTCACGGCGAGCGTAACCATCGTCGGTACCGGTGGCCGGGTCGTAGCTTCACGCGGTATGACAACCGAGCTGAGCACTCCGTTGAACGACATCGTCGAGGCGACCGGCCGGGCCGTGGCCGAGACCACCCTCGTCACCCAGTAGGAACACGTCCCCAACCCACCGGAGGCCCGCGGCCATCGCGGGCGTGATCGTGGACGGCGGCGCCTTCGATTGGCGCAGTGGCCGTTTCCCCGGATTCACCGAGCCCGACCCGAGCTACCACGGTGTGGTCTACGCCGATCTCGGCGCACCCGCCTACGCGCTCAAGGCGCGGGTGCAGCTGCTGCGTGATCTGGGCTCGGCCATCTCGCCGTTCAACGCCTTCCTCATCAGCCAGGGCCTGGAGACCCTCAGCCTGCGCCTCGAGCGGCACGTCGCCAATGCCCGGGCGGTGGCCGAATTCCTCACCGAGCGACCCGAGGTCACGGCCGTCTCGTATGCGGGCCTGCCGTCGTCACCGTGGTACGAACGCGGAAAGCAGCTGGCCCCCAGGGGCGTCGGCGCCATCATCGGCTTCGAGCTGGCCGGCGGGGTCGACGCGGGCAAGCGCTTCGTCGAAGCCCTCACCCTGCACAGCCACGTCGCCAATATCGGCGACGTCCGCTCCCTCGTCATCCACCCCGCCTCCACCACCCACTCCCAGCTGACCCCCGAGGAGCAGCTCGCGGCGGGCGTCACCCCCGGCCTGGTCCGCCTGGCCGTGGGAATCGAGGGCATCGACGACATCCTCGCCGATCTGCGCGCCGGATTCGCCGCCTCGCAGTAGCCCTCAGAAACGATCGAACGGGCGAATCGGCGGGGAGACAGCCGAATTCACCTGGAGTGCGATGATCAGCCCGATGCTCAGGTAGGTGCTGGTCGGGCAGAGGGCCACCGCCGCCGCATACAGCAGTTGCACGATGCCGATGCGGCGGCGGATGGCCGTCAGGTCCTCGGGTCCGGTGTGCTCGGCGAGCAGACCGGCGCGACGCGCATAGCGGAGCGCGGCGAGCTGGACCAGGCCCAGATACAGCAGGTCGGCCCAGTACACCAGCAGGGCCAGGCGGGACTGGGGGAAGGCGGCCAGCAGCGCGGTGGCGAAGGGCACCAGGCAGATTCCGAACAGGAACATGAGGTGGATCCAGGTGAGCGAGCGGTCCGCCCGGTCCATGAGGTTGAGCTGGGTCTGCTGGCCGATCCAGAACATGCCGAGGGTGAGGAAACCCAGCAGGCAGATGAGGAACTGCGGGCCCACGTGGGTGAGGGCATGCCAGACCAGTTGCTCGTCGGAGACCGCGCCCGCACTCCACAGCGAGCGCTCGTGCCACGCCTCGCCCGCGGGCACGTGCAGATCCAGCACCAGCAATGTCATTGCCACAGCGAAGATTCCGTCGCTGAGCGCCCCGAGGCGGCCGAGGTCCTGCGCCGCGATGCGGTGATATCGAGTCATCCACCTGCCCTTCCCCGCCGGACCCTAGCGGGTGTCACGGGGCGGCGCGGTGTTGCTCCCGGGCGAGGAAGTGGGCGGTGGCTCTCGTTGCGTCGTAAAGGGATCGGTAGTGGCGGTAGTACGGGGCGTAGTGGGCGGTGACCGACGGGTCGGGTTCGACCGTGGTGATGATCGGGTTCCAGGCGGCGGTGTCCAGGCCCAGGGATTCGGCGGCGAGCAGGGCGTCGCCCAGGGCCGCACCGACCGTGTCGGCCGGAAGCTGCTGGGGCAGGCCGGTGATGTCGGAAACGATGCGGGTCCACAGCCCGCCCTTGGTGCCGCCGCCCACGGCCACCAGCCGGGTGGCGGGAGCCCCCGCGGCGGCCATGGCCTCGAGGTTGTGCCGCACGCCGTAGCCGATGCCCTCGAGGACCGCGCGGTAGAGGTCGGCGCGCTGGTGGGTGACGGTGAGACCGGCGATCACGCCGCGGGCGTCCGGATCGAACAGGGGCGTGCGTTCACCCGCGAAGTAGGGCAGCACCAGCAGCCCGCGGCTGCCGGGCGGAACGTGGGCTGCCTCGTCGACGAGTTCGGAGAAATCGCCGCCGGTGAGGGTGCGCAGCCAGTCGGTGATCGCGCCGGAGGTGGCCATGCCGGCGGCGGACGTGTAAGTGCCGGGCCAGGTTCCGCAGGTGGTCCACAGGCCGGGCTGGGGGCGGGGGCCGGTCAGCACCTGGATGAGGAACATGGTGGTGCCGTACATGATCATGCAGTCGCCGGGGGCCCGGACGCCGACACCGGCGGCCTCGGCCCAGGCGTCGATGGTGCCGGTGGTGACCGGCAGCCCGGCGGGCAGGCCGGTGGCCGCGGCGGCCTCGGCGGTGACCCGGCCGACTATCTCGGTGGGCCAGGCCAATTCGGGTAGTCGCAGGCCGGGTGCGACGGATTCGGCCCAGTCCACGGCCCAGTCGCGGGCCATCAGGTCGTACATGGGCACGCACTGGCTGGCGGATTGATGGTCCAGGACGTAGCGGCCGGTGAGGCGATGGACCAGAAACGAGCTCGCCATCAACAGCATCCGGGTGGCCCGCCACACCTGCGGCTCGTGGCGGATGAGCCAGCGCAGCTTCGGCCCGACCGCCTGACTGGTGAGCGGCGAGCCGCAGCGCTCCAGCACGGTCTGTGCGCCCAATTCCGCGTTCAGTTCCTCGATTTCGTCGCCGGCGCGCGTGTCGACCCCGTAGAGGATGGCGGGCCGCAGCGGACGGCCGGCGGCGTCGGCGGGCAGCAGGCACGGCCCGATGCCGCTCACCGCGAGCCCCTCGAGGGGTTCGCCGTCGGCGGCCGCCACCAGTTCGCGGGCGATGGCCGCGAAGTCGGCCCACCAGACGGTCTCCGCGTCGTGCTCCACCCAGCCCGGGCGCGGCGTCGAAACCCGGTGCGGTCGTTCGGCTCTCATCGCGACCGTGCCCGCGTGGTCGACCAGGACGCCCTTGGATCCGGAGGTACCGATATCGATGCCGAGGAACATGTCAGCTCGCCCGGCTGAACTCGTCGAGCGTGACGTCGAGCAGTTCGCAGGCCGCGCGGACGGTGGCGCGCTGGTCGCCCGGCACGGCGTGAATGTGATTGGCGCCGAAGCGGGACAGGAAGTCCCCGGCGTCGGCGTCCAGGCGGGCGAAGGCGTGCGGCCACTCCCAGGTGGACTGTTTCATCAGCGATTCGTTGGTGGCCGGGTCGTAGGTCTCGAACTCGCCGAGCATCAGCTGCATGCGGTAGGCGCCGTCGCGGCGGGTGAGCCGGGCCAGCGTCATCTGCCCGGGCGCGGCCAGGTGATGCACCGACGCGCCGCCGGCCGGGAAGAAGAACACCTCCGGATACAGGTGCACCCGGGCCAGATTCTCGGCCGGATCGTCGCTGCGCGCCGCGTACCAGGTGGCATGCTGGCCGGAATTGCACAGATCCCAGATGTCGCGGTCGGCGTGATAGTGCCGGACATCGGCGAAGAGCACCGGCGTGCCCGCGATCTGCTTGAGCAGCTGCATGGTGAGCGCCCCGTCCATATCCGCCTCGGTGGCGCACACGTGGGGCTGTTTGGGCCCGTTCCAGTCGTAGGGGTCGTTGAGGAACGCCTCGGTGATGTCCATGGTGGCGAAGTACTGGGTGAGCTCCGGCTGTCCCTTGATGCCGGAGAAATCCAGCCGCCATTCCGCGATCAGATCCCGCATGGCCAGGTACGAGCGCAGCTGCCGTTCCAGCAGCTCAGGCGTCAGCTTGCCGCCGTCGTAGTGGACCCCGGCGGTATTGCGCTCCAGCCATTCTCGCGCCGCCCGGGCCTCACCGGCGTCGGCGAGTTCGGCCCGGCGCACGATCTCCCACTGGTCGATCTCCTCGACATCGATGCCGAACGCCCGCTGCCACTGATCGGTATTGGCGACCGCGGTGTTCATGCCCATGGGCCGCCCGCCGATGCGCCCGAAGGTGCTGCCCCGCAGGCCGGCCACCGCCGCCGCACCGCGAGCGCGTTCCCCGATGGCCGCGATCAGGTCCGGATCCGCGGGATCGCCCCACAGCCGGGCGTGCGCGCGGCCGATCTGATCCAGCGCGCCGCCCGCAGCCAGCATGCCCACCATGCCCGGCTGCACCGGGTCGATATTGGACAGCAGCAGCAGCGGCCCGCGCAGCGCGCCCGCGACCAGCATGGTGAAGTGCGGGAACGCCCACACCGCGTAGTGCAGCACGGTCAGGTCCACCCCGGCCGCCTCCACCTGCCGGGCCACCCGCACCGCCTGGTCGTTGCCGCCGATGGGTTGCACACCGCGAATCACGGTGTGCCCGGCCGCGGTCAGCTCGGTGACGAGCCGGTCCTCCGCGGTCCGGATGAATCCGACGATGCCGCCGTGCACATAGTCGCGGCCGTCGGAAAGACTGATCACGCCGATTCGGGCCATACTGCCTGCCTCCCCGCACTGGGTGGACTCTCGACTCCGTTCAGAATTCCAGTTCAGGCCGCACGCCACGCCCGAAATCGGATTTTCGGGGTGAACGCGGGCCGGGCTTCCTCAGCGTGGGAAGTGCAAGCGGGCCAGCGCGACTCCGCCCTGCGCCCAGCCCGCGTGGGTGATCCAGAGGGCGTCCTCGTGGGTGATCACCTCCGCCGCGTGGGCGGGCACGTGCCCCACGCGGCCGGACGCGTCGAAGTGAAAAGGGTTGTCGCCGCGGAAGATCTCGGTGCCGACATAGCCGGGGCGCGGACCGATCAGCAGATACCAGGCGCCGGCGTGGCGGAGCACGAACGGCGATTCGGTATTGCCCGCGCCGGTTCCGGTCGCCGGGTCGGTGTAGGCGATGCGGCGCTCGCTCCAGTGCACCAGGTCCGGGCTGGTGCGGTAGGCGACGACGTGGTTGCCGCCGGTGGGGGCGCTGGTCGCGCAGTAGTACATGACCCACTGCCCGGCCACCTGCAGCACCATGGGGTCGCGGGCGTCGTAGCCGTCGCGGAAGACCGGGCCGCCCGGATGCCGGGTCCAGTGGAACAGGTCGGTGGAGGTGGCCAGGCCCATACCCGTTGCGGTGCGGTCGGTTCCGCCGCCGTCGAAGAACATGAAGTAGGTGTCGCCGTCGCGCACCACGAAGGGGGCCCACAGGTGGGTCTCGCCGCGCTCGCGGTCCACCGTCAGCGCGGCCGGATACTTGGTCCACGGGCCGTGCGGGTCGTCGGCGGTGGCGTGCGCGAACTCGGTCTCGTCGAAGGGGTCGGCGGGCTCGGGATGGGTGATGCCGAACAGGTGCCAGCGCCCGCCGGCGTCCTGGATCAGGGTGTGATCGTTGATGTACCAGCACTGATCCGGCCCGCTGGGGTCGTAGATGTGCCGGAACTCCCCCGCCGTCACCGTGCCCATAACCGCCCGTCCTCCATATAGGACCTGATCTGTCCTAGTTCAATTCGACAATGGACCCATGCCGGAACTCTCGCTGCGAACCCTAAACCGCACGCTGCTGCTGCGTCAGAAGTTGAACGAACGGGTCGCCATCCCCGCCGCCGAGCTGGTCCGGCATCTGGTCGCGGTGCAGGCGCAGGAACCGAACTGGCCGTATGTGGGGCTGTGGTCGCGCCTCACCGATTTCCGCCACGAAGATTTGAGCGCGCTGCTGCGTGATCGAACCGTGGTGCGCGCCACCACGATTCGCCGGACCGTCCACCTGACGGACGCCCAGGACTACCGCTGGCTGTACCCGACGGTCCGCCCGGCGATCGAGCCCACGCTCCGCTCGGTGTATCTCCGGGATGCGGTCGACGGCCTCGATATCGCCGAATTGGCCTCGGCCGGAACGGAACTGCTGACCGGCACCACCATTTCCCGCCGCGACCTGGGCAAGCGGCTGTCCGAACGCTTCCCGGGCCGTGAACCGCGCGCCCTGGTGCACGCGCTCGGCATCATCCACCCGCTGGTACATGATCCCGCGGCGGGTGTGTGGGGCGCGTGGCGCGGCCGCTCGGTCTCGGTGTCGCCGGCCGCGGAGGCGATCGGCGCGCCCCTGGCCGACGGCCCGCGCCCGGAAGCCCTCATCCGCCGTTACCTGGCCGCCTACGGCCCGGCCACCGCCGCCGACATCCAGGAGTTCGCGGGCGTCACCCGCCTGGCAGCGGTGATCGCCCGCCTGCGCCCGGAACTCCGTGTCCTGCACGATGACTCGGGCCGCGAACTCTTCGACCTCCCGGACGCCCCGATCGCCGACCCCGAACTCCCCGCCCCCGTCCGCTTCCTCCCCGCCTTCGACAATGCCTGCCTCGGCCACCGCGACCGCAGCCGCATCATCAGCGACGCCGACCGCGCCCGCATCGCCAAGATCGCCTCGGGCGGCGTGCCCATGTATCTCGTCGACGGATTCGTTCACGGCCGTTGGGATCTGGACGGTTCCACGATTCGGATCACGCCCTGGCATTCCCTCACCCGTGCCACCGGGGCCGCTGTCCGCGACGAGGCCGAACGCCTGCTCCCGCTCGTTGTGCCCGGTGAAGAAGGCAAGATCATGATCGAGGCGCGCTGATCGGATCTCTCTCCGGCGTGGCCACATCAGGGGATCAGCGGGCCTTTCTCGCAGCGCGGAGGAAGTCCCTGTTCAGGCGGCCGATGACGTCCTGCGGGATTTCCTTCGGGCAGGCCAGGGTGCATTCGCCGGTGTTGGTGCAGCCGCCGAAGCCCGCATCGTCATGGGCTCCAAGCATGCCGACGACGCGGGAGTGGCGCTCCGGCTGTCCCTGCGGCAGGAGGCCGAGGTGGGTGACCTTGGCGGCGGTGAAGAGCATGGCCGAACCATTGGGGCAGGCGGCCACGCACGCGCCGCAGCCGATGCATTCGGCAGCCTGGAAGGCCAGGTCGGCGTCGGGTTTCGGGACCGGGATCGAGTGGGCCTCGGGTGCGGCGCCGGTCGGCGCGGTGATGTAGCCGCCCGCCCGGATGATCCGGTCGAATGCCGAGCGGTCGACCATCAGGTCCTTGATGACGGGAAAAGCCTTGGCCCGCCACGGTTCCACGGTGATCGTGTCGCCGTCGGCGAACTTCCGCATGTGGAGCTGGCAGGTGGTGGTGGCCTGCTCCGGGCCGTGCGGAGTGCCGTCGATGACGAGTGAGCACGCGCCGCAGATGCCCTCGCGGCAGTCGTGGTCGAAGGCGATCGGCTCCTCACCGGCGCCGGTGAGCCGTTCGTTGAGGACGTCGAGCATTTCCAGGAACGACGCGTCGGGCGAGACCTCCACGCCGTAGTCGACCATCCCGCCCTTGTCGCGGGAATTCCGCTGCCGCCAGATACGCAGGGTGAGTTTCATTCTCGATTCCGTTCTTACTTGTAGGACCGCGTGCTGGGCTGGACGTACTCGAAGCTCAGCGCTTCCCGGTGCAGCGTCGGTGGCTCGTCCTGGTTCCATTCCCACGCGGCGACATAGGAGAAGTTCTCGTCGTCGCGGCGGGCCTCACCGTCCTCGGTCTGCGACTCGGCCCGGAAGTGGCCGCCCGCCGATTCGGTGCGGTGCAGGGCATCGATGACCATGAGCTCGGCCAGTTCGAGGAAGTCGGCCACCCGGCCCGCGCGCTCCAGCGACTGGTTGAGGTCGTCCCCGGAGCCCGGCACGTTGACGCGCTCCCAGAACTCCGCGCGCAGTGCGGGAATCAGGGCCAGCGCCTTGCGCAGTCCCGCCTCGGTCCGTTCCATGCCGCAGTACTCCCACATGAGGTGGCCGAGCTCGCGGTGGAAGGAGTCGACGGTGCGGTCGCCCCGGATGGACAGGAGTCTGTCGATCATCGCGGTGACCCGGGCCTCGGCGGCCGCGATCGCGGCGGCCGGCACCTCCCCGACCGGACCGCGGGCGAGATAGTCGCCGAGGGTGGCCGGCAGGACGAAATACCCGTCGGCCAGGCCCTGCATGAGCGCCGAGGCCCCGAGCCGGTTGGCGCCGTGGTCGGAGAAATTGGCCTCCCCGATCACGAACAGTCCCGGAATGGTGGATTGCAGGTCGTAGTCCACCCACAGCCCGCCCATGGTGTAGTGCACGGCGGGGTAGATGCGCATGGGCATCTCGTACGGGTTCTCGCCCGTGATCCGTTCGTACATCGTGAAAAGGTTGCCGTACTTGGCTTTCACCGCATCGACGCCGAGCCGCCCGATGGCGTCGGCGAAATCGAGATAGACGCCGAGCCCGCCCGGCCCGACCCCGCGCCCCTCGTCGCAGACGTTCTTGGCCGCGCGGGAGGCGATGTCGCGCGGCACCAGATTGCCGAATGCCGGATAGATGCGTTCCAGGTAGTAGTCGCGCTCGTGCTCGGGCACATCGCCGGGCTTGCGTTGGTCCCCAATGTTTTCGGGCACCCACACCCGGCCGTCGTTGCGCAGTGACTCCGACATGAGCGTCAACTTCGACTGGTGTTCACCCGAGACCGGAATGCAGGTCGGATGAATCTGTGTGAAGCAGGGATTGGCGAAGTACGCGCCGTGCTTGTGCGCCCGCCACGAGGCCGTGACATTCGAGCCCATGGCATTGGTCGACAGGAAGTAGACGTTGCCGTACCCGCCGGAGGCCAGCACCACGGCGTCGGCCGTGTAGGACCGGATCGCGCCGGTGACCAGGTCGCGCACGACCACGCCCCGCGCCACCCCGTCCACCATGATCAGGTCGAGCATCTCGTGCCGCGCATGCAGTTCCACGGTGCCCGCGTCGACCTGCCGCAGCAGCGCCTGATACGCGCCCAGCAGTAGCTGCTGCCCCGTCTGGCCGCGGGCGTAGAAGGTGCGCGAGACCTGCGCGCCGCCGAACGACCGATTGTCGAGCAGGCCGCCGTACTCTCGGGCGAACGGAACACCCTGCGCCACACACTGATCGATGATCTGCGTCGAGATCTCCGCCAGCCGGTGCACATTCGACTCGCGCGACCGGTAGTCGCCGCCCTTGACCGTGTCGTAGAACAGCCGGTGCACGCTGTCACCGTCGTTGCGGTAATTCTTGGCGGCATTGATCCCGCCCTGCGCGGCGATCGAGTGCGCCCGCCGCGGCGAATCCTGGAAACAGAACTGGATCACGCGATAGCCCTGCTCCCCCAGCGTGGCCCCCGCCGAGCCGCCGGCCAGCCCGGTGCCGATGACGATGACCGTCTTCTTGCGCTTGTTCGCGGGATTGACCAGCTTGGCCTCGAACTTACGGGTGGTCCAGCGCTCGGCGATCGGCCCGCCCGGCGCTCTGGTGTCGGCGATGGGCTCGCCGGTGCGGAAAAGACTGTCGTTCATGGCTATTTCACCCATCCGAAGGAGACAGCGATCGGGACGGCCAGGAAACCGGCGACCAGCAGGATCGAGACGGCGGCCGCGAGCAGGTCGTAGCCGCGAGCCCCGGCCAGACCCAGGGTCCGGGCGGCACTGCGAATGCCGTGCCGCAGGTGCAGACCCACCATGACCACGGCGACAACGTAGAAGAGGGTGACGTACCAGTGGGACGGCGCGAAGTCGGCGACCACCTTCTCATACGGAGTCGCCTTGCGGCCCAGAGGATTCACCGCGCCGAAGGTCAGATCCAGCAGATGCCAGACGAGATACAGCGCGATGATCACGCCGCCCCACCGCATGGTGTGAACGGCATAACCCTGCGCATGCGACTTCTTCTTCGCCGCGTACCCGACCGGCCTGGCGCGCCGCGCCGTACGCGCAAGCGAGACCGCCGACCACATGTGCAGGATCACGCTCACCGCGAGCACGACCTCCACAGCCGACAACAGCCCCCGCCGAGGCACCGCGGGCTCACCAACCGTCCGCAACCACTCGGCATAGTGATTGAAATCCGACGCCCCCAGAAACACTTTGAGATTCCCGGCCATGTGGGCGATGAGGAAAAGCACCAGAATGCCCCCGGTCACCGCCATCACGGCCTTCTTGCCCACCGTCGTCCGGTAGAGCTCAGGTATTACGACAGCCACCAGCGGAAACTACGTCCGCGCCGCGCCCCCGGTCCAAGTCCCCAACGCTCTGGTCTCCATGACCCTGGCCTATGCACCGAGCTGCAACCGGAATTACTACTGCAAGTAGTGAATGCGGCCCGTGAACGATGTCACACGGAGACTGAACCAGTGAACCCCGGCCGAGAGCACTCGGCCGGGGTCCGCCGCCGACGGCGTCGCGATCAGCGGATCTCTCGGGTGAGTCGGGACGACCACGGACACCAGAAGCAACCCGGCAGGAAAGCGCCGCAAGCCTCGTCCAGGTTTTCCTCGACGTAGGAGATAGCCGAGTCGCAGACCTCGATCGCCACAGTGAAGAAGCTGATCGTGTCCGGGTCGAGGTGGAAGCTCCAACCCGGGTTGTAGTCTGCCACCCGCTTCCTGATGCGGCCCATGACATGGATCGACATCTGCTCCTCGCCGGACAGGACCCGACGTGCTTCCGCGATGCGCTGCGGGTCATTGAGCCGGATGATGAATTCCTTGCCGGAGTAATCGGTGAATGCGAAGTCCGCCATGACATCTCCCTGCCAGAAGTAGTGGATGGGATTCGTACGCGGTTCTGCATCGATGCACTCAGCATCGTATCGGCGCGAGAGCGCTGTGTACACGAAATTCTCTGTGCGGCAATAGATTTGGACTTCCCGCCGGTTTCCGGCGGAGGTAACCGGACCGAGGGGTCAGTTCCGGCCCTGGTTAGCGGCGTGGTGGCCGTTGCTTCGAGAGGAAAGCTGGGCTCGGATCGATCTCCCGGCGAAAATCAACTCACGGATCGCGATAGCGCCCCGCGCAACGGGCGCGGCGACCCGGCCCTCGGCGTCGATCAGCACAGCCGACGGTGTACCGCGGACGCGATATCGCAGCGCCGCCTCGTTGCCCTGCTGGACCAGCGACGGGATCTCGCCCAGACCCTGTTCGGCACCCCAAACGGCCTGCTCATCGGCATCGCCGTTCCCGACGACGACCATGGTCATGGCCGTGCGCGCCCGCCACCGCGGCAGCTCACGGGCCAGCGCGGCGCACATCTCACAGCCCGGGTGCACGAACACCAGCAGCACTGCCCGGCCCCCCGAGAGCAGGTCCGCGAGGTTCGTGCGGGCGCCCGCGAGGTCGAGCAACTCGAACTCCGGGGCGACCGAGCCGACCGGCAGGCCCTCGGCGCCCAGCGTCGAGAGCGCCTGCTCGTCCAGCCGGCGCCGCAGCGCGCCGACCTGGCCGACCAGCCACGCCAGGACCCCGCACAGCAGCGCGCCGAGCGCGAGCCCGGTCGCGGCATCGGCAGCCAGTCCGGCGGGCACCGAGGGACGGGCCAACCCGCCCCACACGACCGACGCCGCGAGCACCATCAGCACACCGTTGCGCACGATGCTGCGCGCACCGATCGGCGTCGTATTCGCCGCGCCGAAGCATGAGCACGAGGGGCGCTTGCCGCGCCGCAACAAGCCGACCATGACCACCGTGAAGACCGTCAGCAGGAGCAGCGCGCCGACTGCCGCCGCGGCGGCCGTCCACGGCAGGACGACGCCGACCGCCAACACCGCCTCGGCGACCGGCAGCCCCCACGCCACGGCGGGCACCCACCGCACCGGCACCTCGAACTCCCCCACCGCCTGCCGCGTACCGGCGCGATCGGCCAGTTTCCCCCAGGCCGACAACCCGAACACCACGGCGAGCGCCAATCGCGTAACCCACACCCCGTATTCGATCAGCATGGGCCGCACCCTCCCACATCAGCGATTATTCGAATCAAGAATCGCCGGAAGCGTATTCGAGGTGTTGCGAAGACCCCAGCTCGGCGGCCTCGTGGAGGTCGAGACCGCCGGCTGGTATCTGATCGTCGAGTTCGTGACCTCGCACAGCTCATGCGACGGTAGGTACGCCGCAGGCTAGAACTGCTCGATTTTCATCCTGTCGCAGGAGAGAGTGACGGTCTCCTTCGCCGACCCAGCGTTGCCGGACTCGAGCGAGGGAACGTTCCACGAGCGAGTCCAGGCATTTATCAGACTGATCGCCAGAACGGGCTCCCCATGGTCGTCCAGTTCGGTGATCGTGATGTTCGCTCTCGCGCCGTAGGGGTCCTTCAGCGACTGCCGGATCCAGCGGTCGAATACCTCGTTCTTGTCCGGGCTCCGGGTAATGGTCACCTCACGCTGCTCGGCCTCCGGCTGGTCGTCATCCCGTCCATCGCCGAGACCTGACACCACGCTGCGAGCCTGTTCCATGAAGAATCTGCCCAGATCGATACGGAACATTCCCGTGCTGATCTTGTCCTGGGTTCGCATGTCGACCTCCTGAATTCGTAACCGGTTGGTTTCTCGCTCATGAGGCAATGCCATTCGAGAGTACGGCGTGGACGGGGCCGCCGGAATGGGAAATTGCGGTCTTCTCGATCAACGGCCGTCCGCCGTCCGCACCACGCAGCGACCTCACGCCCGATACGCCACCGGCCCCCGCTCGAGAGCACGAGTGTTCGTGATCATCGACTCGGAATCGGAATGGCGGAGTTCATAGTTCTAGGCTATCGACTGTGCAGTTGCAGCAGTTGTCGTACTTTTTGGCTGTGGCGCAGGCCAGGCATTTCACCAGGGCGGCCGATGCGCTGGGGGTTGCGCAGCCGTCGTTGTCGAAGCAGATTCGGACGCTGGAGAGCGAGCTCGGGGCTTCGCTGTTCAGCCGGGCGCGCGGGAATATCACGCTGACTCCGGCGGGTGAGGCGTTGTTGCCGTTGGCTACCCGGATTCTGGCGGATGTGGATACTGCGCGGCTGGAGGTGCAGGAGCTTGCGGGGCTGCGGCGGGGGCGAGTTCGGCTCGGGGCGACGCCGTCGCTGTGTTCGGGGCTGCTGGCCGATGCGCTGCGGCGGTATCACGACGCGTATCCGGGGATCAGGCTGCTGGTGGAGGAGGGCGGGTCGCGGGATCTGGTGCGGCAATTGACCAGGGGCGCACTCGATTCGGCGCTGGTGATCCTGCCGCTGGGCGAGGACACCCCGCTGGCCACCACGCCGATTCTGCGCGAGGATCTGGTGGTCACCGCCAGGGTCGGCGACAGTTCGCTGCCCCAGCGCTCGCACCTGCGGATCACGGATCTGCGGGACCGGCCGCTGGTGATGTTCCGGCCGGGCTACGACCTGCGGGAGGCGACGATCGGGGCCTGCCGGGAGGCGGGGTTCGAACCCCGCTTCGCGGTCGAGGGCGGCGAGATGGATGCCGTGCTGCGGTTCGTGGAGGTGGGACTCGGGATCGCGGTCGTCCCGTCCACGGTGCTGGCCGGACGGCCCGGGCTGCGCGGGATTCCGCTGTCGGGCGACGGCGGGCGCGAATCCCACGGGCTGCATCGGACGGTCGCGCTCGCCCATCGCAAGGACGTCACACCCACGCACGCCGCCGGGGCGTTCCGGGCGACGCTGGAGAGTTTCGTCCGGGAGGCTGCCGCGAGCGGCGGCCTCCCGGCGGGGGTCCGGTCGCTGCTGCCGGAGGCTGGAACGACCGGGACCTGAGGTAGCGACCGGGACCTGAAGGCCTAGGCGACGACCAGAACCTCGCGGAGCCGCTGGAGTTCGGACTCCGAAAGTCCGTTGGCGAGTAGCCAGTTGGCGGCCCCGCCGTGCTCGGCATGCAGGTTCTTCAGGAAGCCGAGCATGACCTCCGGGGAGACGGCCAGGATGCCCGTATTGGTCTGCGGCAGGCCCTCGTAGGACGGGAGCGCGTCGAGTCGGTCGCGGACCTTCTGGATGCGCTCGTTGGTGAGGGCGTAGTCGTGGGCGATCGTCTCGGCGGGGACCCCGACCGCGTCCAGCAGGACCGCGGCGAGCACGCCGGTGCGGTCTTTGCCTGCGGCGCAATGGAACAGCACCGAATGGCTGTCCGGATCGACGATGAGGCGAACCGCCTCGACGATGTGCTCACCACTGCCGCCGAGCAGCTGACCGTACAGCTCGGTCAGGTCGACGCGGGTCTTGTCGGGGACCAGATCCCGTGCGGCCAGCGAGGATTGCGGCGACTTGCGGATCGGCAGGTTGGCGATGCGCAGACCGGAGTCGGCGATCAGCCCGTAGCCCTCGCGCTCCACCTCGTCGGGCAGGCGCAGGTCGATAACCGTGCGCAGGCCCAGCTTCTCGACCAGGTGCGACAGGTCGTCGCAGGTGGCCTGCTGCAGCGTGGAGGAGCGCAGCACGATGCCGAAACGTGTGGTGCCGCCGCCGGTTACGGGGAGCCCGCCCAGGTCGCGCACATTGTCGATCTGGGCGAAGTCGATCCAGCGGGAGGGCATGGAATCAGTGGTCACGACGGGCTCGGTGGTCACAACAGGCTCAGTGGGCACGGCCGGCCGCCGCTTCTTCCGCGCGGGTCAGGCCGCACAGGCCGATCAGGTCTTCGTGCAGCTCGAACCAGACGGTGTGGTAGCTGTCCATGATGGGCCGGGCCACGTAGGTGTGGTCGCCCTCGGCGATGCGCTCGACGGCGCGGTCGAGGCGGTCCAGGTAGCGGGACAGGCGTGGGGCGAGCCCGCCCAGGCGGCCGATGAGCGGGCGCAGGCGCTGGTGAGTCTCGTTGAGCCGGCCCAGCACCGAGGCGTCGTACTCGGCGTCGGCGTGATCGTTGACCGTAGCCGGGTCCTTCATCTGCCAGTCGGTGATGATGACCTTGAGGTCGCCGTTGAAGACGCAGAACTCGTCGTAGGCGGCGGTCATGGCGGCCGCGTCGACGGTCGCGCGCTCCTCGGCCAGCAGCTGCTCCAGGCGCGGGCGGCCCTCGGGGGTGATGCGGAAGCCGGCCGGGGTGGTGGCGCAGTAGCCCGCGGTCACCAAACCCTCACAGCAGGAGGCGATCTCGGCGGTGTCGGCGAACAGGCTGGCGGCCACATTGTCGGCGTTCACCCGGCCCTTGATGCCGACCAGCCGCAGCACGGCCAGCTCGGTGACGGGAGCGTTCACGGAAACCTCTTCCTGCTCGGCGTTCTCGGTGGCGGCCTCGGCGTCTTCCGATGCGACAGCGCGGTTTTCGAGCCGGTCGGCGAGCTGCTCGCCGGTCACTCCCGCCCACTGGGCGAGCTGACGCACATCGTCGAGGACGGCCTGCTCGACCGGCTTGGCGACGACCTCGCCGGGCAGCACCAGCCCGGCGCCGCCGTCGACCGTGACGGATTTGCCGGTCAGCGCGGCGACCACGCCGGGCCCGCAGCCGACCACGCACGGGCGGCCGAGTTCCCGGCTGACCAGCGCGGCATGCGAAGTGGTGCCGCCCAATTCGGTGACGATGGCCCGCGCGGCGATCATGCCGTGCAGATCGTCGGGGCTGGTGGTGGGACGCACCAGGATGACGTCCTCGCCTGCCTCGGCGCGCGCCTCGGCCTCGTCGGGATCGGTCACGACGACGCCGGAAGCCAGTCCGGGACAGGCGGATTCGCCGCGGGCGAGGGGCTCCTGACCGCCGGTGTCGCCGGAGGCGGGGCGCAGCACCTCGCGCACCTGGTCGGCGGTGACCCGGTCCAGGGCCTCGTCGGCGCTGATCAGCCCCTCCTCGACCATGGCGACCGCGGTACGCACCGCGGCCCGCGCCGAGCGCTTGGCCGGACGCGACTGCAGCAGCCACAGCGTGCCGGATTCGACGGTGAACTCCACGTCCTGCAGATCGCGGCCGTCGTGCTCGAGCAGCTGGGCGGCGGCGATCAGCCGCTCGTGCACCGCGGGCTGGGTGGCGGCCAGCTCGTCGAGCGGGCGCGGGGTCAGGCGGCCGGACACCACGTCCTCGCCCTGCCCGCCGACCAGCCACTCGCCGTAGACGGGGCCGTCGCCGGTATTGGGGTTGCGGCTGAAAAGCACACCGGTGCCGGACAATTCGTCGAGGTTGCCGAACACCATGGCCTGCACGGTGACCGCGGTGCCCAGGGTGTCGGGCACGCCGCGGTTGGCGCGATAGGTCTTGGCGCGCGCGGAATCCCAGGACCGGAACACGGCCTCGATCGCACCGCGCAGCTGGTCCCACGGATCGGCCGGGACCGCGCCGTTCGCGTCGCCGAGCACGGTCTCGCGGTACTGATGCACGAAGCGCTGCCGGGTGTCCTGCGCGTAGGTCGGATTGCTGGTCTCCACGGCCAGCGCCTGCTGCACCGCGTCGGTCATGCCGAGGTTCAGGACGGTGTCCATCATGCCGGGCATCGAGATGGCCGCACCCGAGCGCACCGACACCAGCAGCGGGCGCTCCGCCGACCCGAAGCGACGGCCGGTGCCGCGCTCGATCATGGCGATGCCGTCGAGCACCTGCGCCCAGATCTCATCGGCGATGGCGCCGCGTCGCGTGTAGTCGGCCCAGCCGTCGGTGGTGATGACGAACGCGGGCGGCACCGGCAGACCGAGGGCCCGCATGTGGTCGATGCTCCACGCCTTGCCGCCGATCTTCTCTCGCGACAGTCCGCACGCGCCGTCGAGTTCGACAACGGTCGCGCCCGCCGCAAGGTCCAGACGCTGCGCAAGCTCCGTTCCGGCCGTCATGTCACTCCTTCGAGGTCCTGGATTCATTCGCACTCCAGCGCTCCGCCGCTGCTCGAGCGGCCTGCCGGGCAATATCCATCCCGTCCCCCTACGGGACCACTTCAACGAGCGTGCCGGGTGAGCGCGCCCACACCCAACTCCCATCCCGATCAGCGGAATGAAAGGACCGACACTCACACCCGGCCCGTTGCCCAACGCGACAACTGATCTCGCGCCGACCGGGGTAACTCCCCGGGGACCCCCAAAATCGGTGGCGCTCCTGACCGCCGGCACGCGCGCGAAACCGGCAACGGCTCCCAAACCGTGCGCTGAAGTTTCGGGGAGGCGGTACTGCCAGCACGCCCGGTCAGCGGGATGGCACTTCGAAAATGGGCTACGCGGACTGCGGGTTGGGGCAGGATGGGCGGATGGATCGGCGGCACTCGGGCGGCAGCTCCGCGGCCGGGCCCGTGACGACCATTCCGGCGCTGGTGGCGGACCGGGCGCGGCGCTATCCGGAGGCGGTGGCCATTGCCGGGCCGGCGGGGCGGCTGACATTCGCCGAACTCGCCGAGGATGTCGCCGCGGTGACCCGGGCGGCCATGGCGTCGGGGCTCGAACCCGGTGACCGGGTGGGAATGTGGGCCCCCAACAGCGTGCGCTGGATCGTGACCGCGCTCGGAATGCTCGGTGCGGGAGCGACTCTGGTGCCGATCAGCACCCGGCTGCGTGGCGCGGAGACCGCTGAGGTGCTGACCCGCAGCCACGTCAAGGCGGTGTGCACGGTCCAGGAGTTCCTGGGCGCGGACTATCCGGCCATGCTGGCCGAATCCGGCCGTCCCCTACCGGATCTGGAACATGTCATCCTGCTCGACGACGCCCGCGGCGAGAACGCGGCCGACTGGGACATCAGCTCCTGGGCAGGATTTCTGGCTCCCGGCACCGTGATCGAGCCGCAGTCCGCGGTCGAGCGCAGCGCCCAGGTGGATCCGGAGTCGGTGTCCGACATCCTGTTCACCTCCGGCACCACCGGCGCACCCAAGGGCGTGCTCGCCACGCACCGGCAGACCCTGGAGGTGCTCGCGCAGTGGGCCGACGCGGTGACGCTGCGCCCGCGCGACCGGTATCTGCTGGTGAACCCGTTCTCGCACACCTTCGGGTACAAGGCCGGCATCCTGGCCTGCCTGCTGCGCACCGCCACCATGGTTCCGATGGAGCGCTTCGACGCCGCCCGGGCGCTGCAGCTCATCGAGAGCGAGCGGATCACCGTGCTGGCCGGGCCGCCAACGCTTTTCAGCGACCTGCTGGCCGCCGAGCACGATCAGCACCTACTGGGCTCGCTGCGCCTGGCTGGGACCGGCGGCGCGACCATCCCCACCGAACTGGTGCGGCGCATTCGCGAGGATCTGCGCGTCCCCTACGTCTTCACCGCCTACGGCCTCACCGAATCCATCGGCGTCGTCTCCATCTGCCCGCCCGACGCCCCCACCGAACTGGTCGCGGGCACGGTCGGAAAGACCCTGTCCGGCAGTGAGATCCGCATCCTCGACCGCGACGGCACACCGGTGGCGCCGGGCAAACCCGGCGAGATCACCGTCAAGGGCCCGAATGTCATGCTCGGCTACCTCGACGATCCCGAGGCCACCGCCGCCGCCATCGACGCGGACGGCTACCTGCACACCGGCGATGTCGGCACCCTCGACCACGACGGCTACCTGCGCATCACCGACCGGCTCAAGGACATGTTCATCGTCGGCGGCTTCAACGCCTACCCGGCCGAGATCGAGCGAGTCCTGCTGCAGCACCCGGATATTCGCGATGTCGCGGTGATCGGCATCCCCGACGAGCGGCTCGGCGAGGTCGGCCGCGCCGTCGTGGTGCCCGCCGACGGGGCCGCGACCGATCCGGCCACCCTCATCGAGTGGTCGCGCTCGCGCCTGGCCGGCTACAAGGTGCCGCGGGAGATCGTCTTCGTCGACGACCTCCCGCGCAATGCCGGCGGCAAGGTGCTCAAACAGCAGCTGCGCGATCCCAGCTGATCAGTTCGGCCACCGCTCAGTTCCCCAGCACCGGGCCGTCGGCCCAGCGGTACAGGTGCGCGATCGCCGGTTCCACGATGGAATCCGGGATCTCGCCGTCGAACCAGCGATCCACGTGCGTCCAGTGGTAGGGATGCAGCAGGTAATCGCCATTGAGCCCGTCCGGGTCGGCGAACTCCTGCTCCCACACATGGGTCCAGCGGCCGTGGCCCGGCACCCGGCTCAGCGACCAGGACCGGATGGCCGAGATGTGCGCGGGCATGGCCATCAGGTCGGATTCGAAGCGCGCCACCGTATCCGGAGCCGTGCCGGACCGCACCGTGAGCAGCAGGGTGCGCTTGATGCGGCGGGCGGAATCCAGCCGCACCACGCGGGCGTTCACCGGGGCCAGTGGCACCACATCGGCGGTGGCGGGCAGAACGGGCAGGACGGTCGCGGGCGCCGAGTCGGCGGCCAGATCCCAGACCGCGCCGAGTCCGCCCGTGCTGCCGGGCAGATCGACACCGGCCGAGCAGTGCGTGACCCCGGGTGTCGCGGTCGCCGCCGTGGCCTGCGCGGCGAGCTGCCCGTCCGCGTCGTCTCCGGCGGGCGGGGCGGTGAGAATCACCCAGCGGCTCATGACAGTTCCTCCTGTACCGCCAGGACGTGCCGCTCCCGCGTCAGCGCGACCGCGTCGGTGTCCGACCAGAAGGCCGAGACGGCGGGATCGGCGGCGGCCGCGCCCCGCATGCCGTAGAAGTCGTAGATGCCGGGCAGTTCCCAGATGATCTGCACGGCAACCGAATCCGCGCCGGTGTGCTCGTGCAGCACCTGGGGCGAACGCAGTCCGCGGGCGGTGGCCCCCGGCAGATAGTCGCTGCGCCAGCGGGTCAGCCAGTCCTCCGCACGGTTGGCGGGCAGGACGATGCGGTCGACAACGCGGACAGCCGTCGCGGGATTCACAGCTTCGCCTCCACCTCGTTGCGATACCGATCCACGTAGGCCGCAAGGTTTTCCACGCCGTTGAGCAGGGACTCCGGGCCGAACATGGGCGGGGTGAGCACAACGCGGCTCGCGCCCGCCGTGACATAGGGGCGCACGTAGCCGGGGTCGAACTCGCGCGTGAAATCGAAGGAGCCCGGCCAGATGGTCATCTCGACCGCGTCCTCGGCACGTCCCGCCTCCCGCGACAACTCACGAATCCGGTCCGCCCCGCGCGCGAAATCCTCGGACGAGATGGTGTACGGGAACCAGCCGTCCCCGACCCGGGCCGCGCGCCGTACCGCCGGAGCGCTGTTGCCGCCCAGCACGATCGGAATCGACCGTTCGGGCTGCGGCAGGCAGAACTGCTTCTCGAACGACACGTGCTTGCCCTGATAGGTGGCCGGGGACTCCGTCCACAGCGCCCGCATGGCCCCGATGCAGTCGTCCAGGCGTCCGCCACGATCCTCGAACGGCACCCCGATCGCCGCGTATTCCTCTTTCTGCCAGCCGATTCCGAGCCCGAGCAGCAACCGCCCGCCCGACTGCCGATCGATGGTGGCGGCCCGCTTGGCCAGCACCACCGGGCTGTGCAGCGGCGCCACCACCATGGCGGTGCCCAGCTTCAGGGTGCTCGACGCCGCCGCCACGAACGCCAGCGTCTCCAGCGGATCCGTCATCGGCACCCCGAGATCCCCGCCCGGCATCCGTCCGTCGGGCGAATACGGGTACAGCGGCTCGTAATCCTGTGCCACCACAACGTGTTCCACGGTCCAGATCGAATCCAGCCCGCATTCCTCCGCCGCCGCCGCGAACTCCCGCAGAAATCCGCCCGAGGTCACCAGACCCTCGAGATATGGCATGAGCATGCCGATGCGCATCGGCCGCCTCCGTCCTTCCGGGTACGACCCGCCACTGGGCCACCCTCCGATCGTGGCGTGTTAGCGGGGTCACAAATCGCCCCGGTCCCGCTCACCGAGACCAACGAAATCCCAGGTCAGAGCAGTCAATTCACGCAACGACAGCTGGCCCCGCACCGTACGGTGCAGGGCTGACGCGGGCGCGGCCGGACAAGGCGAGCCGCCGCGGCGATGACGACTTGTTCACCGTTATCACTGAAAGGTCGGCGGTAGACCGCCTGCCGAGCAGCCGGGCCGATCGGCAGCGGTCGGCGCCAATATGCTTGAGCGCCACTGCGCTCGAGCGCCAATGTGCCTGGGCAGCAATGGGTGTGGACAGCCTGGATGCCCCGGCAACTCGATCGGCTCGGTCCGAGCCCAACCGGACAGCTCACCAGGGCACTACTCAGCACCCCTCGGTCCGTGCCCCGGTGCGGAACGCACCGGGGCATGGGAGCCGCGAGAGCTACCTCAGATCTCCTTGCGCATCTGGGCGGTGAGGGGCTTCATGTAGCCCGAGCCGAGCAGGCGGCGCATGATGTTCATGGCCTTGGCATCCTTGCCGATCAGGATGAGCGGCTTGTTCTTCCGGATGCCGTTGACGATGGTCTTGGCGCAGTCCTCGGGGCTGGTCTGGGCCAGGCGGTCGAAGTTGGCGGCCAGGTCGTCGCGGTCGCGGGTGGCGGCGGCGCGGGCCTTCCAGGCGATCTCGGTCTTGATCATGCCGGGGTGGATGCTGGAGACGCCCACGTTGTAGCCGGCGATGATCATCTCCTGGCGCAGTGCGTCGCTGATGGCGTGCATGGCGTACTTGGAGGAGCTGTAGCCGCCCTGGCTGGGGCAGGCCACCAGGCCGAACATGCTGGAGACATTGGCGATGTGCCCGTCACCGGAGGCGATCACGTGCGGCAGGAACGCCTTCACGCCGTGCAGGGTGCCCCAGTAGTTGATGCCGAAGATCCACTCCAGGTCTTCCCAGGAGACTTCCTCGATATTGGCGGTCAGCGAGACGCCCGCATTGTTGACGACGACATTGACCTTGCCGAAATCCGCGACCACCTCGTCGGCGTGCGCGTACACGGCCGCCCGATCGGTCACGTCCAGCTTGTAGGCGCGGGCCTTGGCGCCCTCCTTCTCGCACAGCGCCACGGTCTCCGCGACATTGTCGAGATTGCGCCCGGACAGCGCCAGCTGCGCGCCGTTCCGGGCCAGCTCCAGGGCCAGCGCCCGGCCGATGCCCGCTCCCGCACCGGTGATTACGGCGACTTTGCCGTGGAAGTCCTTCATGGGTGTTTCCTTGTCTCGCAGCGGAGTTGTTACTGGGTGGTGAAGCCGCCGTCGGCGATGAATTCCGCGCCGGTGCTGTAGGAGGAGTCGTCGGAGATGAGGAACAGCACCATGTTGGCGAGTTCCTCGGGGGTGGCCGGGCGGGCGATGGGCTGATTGGCCGCGATGTTCGCCGATCGCTCGGAGGCCGCGACCATCTCGGTCGCCACGATGCCCGGGTGCACGGAGTTGACGCGGACATTGTCGGCCGCGAATTCCTGTGCGGCCGTTTTGGTCATGCCGCGCACGGCCCACTTGGAGGCCACGTAACCCAGGATGTTGGAGTAACCGATGAGCCCACCGGTCGAGGAGATGTTCACGATGGAACCCACACCGGCCCGGCGCATGGACCCGATCACGGCCTTCATGCCCAGGAACACGCCGACCTGGTTGACGTCGATCACCTTGCGGTAGTCGGCCTCCGAGAGCTTCTCGATCGGGTCGACGTGCACGATGCCCGCATTGTTGACCAGGCCCGAGACCGGGCCGAACGCGGCCTCGGTCTGCGCGACCACGTCGTTCCAGGCCGTCTCGTCGGTCACGTCGAGCGGGAGGAACCGTGCGGCGTCACCGATTTCGGCCGCGACGGCCTGGCCGGCCTCGGTGAGCACGTCGGTGATCACCACCCGCGCGCCCTCGGCCGCGAGCTTGCGGGCGAAGGCCGCGCCCATGCCGCGCGCACCGCCGGTGACGACGACGACCTTCGAATCAACCCGTCCCATGTCAGTTCTCCTGTGCCGCTTCGGATTCCGCGTCGGCCAGGTGGTTGGCCGCAATGTAGCCGAACACCATGGCGGGTCCGATGGTGGCGCCCGCGCCGGCGTAGTCGTTGCCCATGACGGCGGCGGAGTTGTTGCCCGCCGCGTACAGGCCGTGGATGACCTCGCCCTGGTCGTTCAGCACGCGGGCGTGCTCGTCGGTGACCAGGCCGCCCTTGGTGCCCAGGTCGCCCGGCACCATCTCGACCGCGTAGAACGGGCCGCGCTCGAGCGGGGCCAGGGTCGGGTTGGGCTTGACGGTCGGGTCGCCGTAGTAGCGGTCGTAGGCCGAGTCGCCGCGCAGGAAGTCCTCGTCGCGGCCCTTGCGGGCGAAGACGTTGAAGCGCTCGACGGTGGCCGCCAGCTTGTTCGCCGGGATACCCAGCTTGTCCGCCAACTCGGCCAGGGTGTCGGCCTGCTTGATGATTCCCGCGTCGAAGTACTTCTGGGGCAGCGGCCGCTTGGGGAAGTTACCCAGGAACAGGTACCGGTCGCGGAAGTTCTGATCGAAGATGAAGTGCGCCGGAATGCTGCCCGGCACCTTCTTCTCCTCCTCGTACATGGTGTGCACGACGTTCACATACGGCGCGGACTCGTTGACGAAGCGCTCACCCTTGGCATTGACCACGATGGCGCCCGGCTGCGAGCGCTCGGCCAGCATGAAGAACGGCGGGCCCCCGGGGTTGCGCACGGACGGACCCCACCAGGCGTCGTCCATGAGATCCACTGCGGCGCCCGCCTTCTGGCCCGCCACGATGCCCTCGCCGACATTCTCGGTCGCGCCGACGGTCCAGCCGGTGTTCTGCGGCCCGTCGATGTACTGCTTGCGCATCTCCAGGTTGTGCTCGAAGCCGCCCGCGGCCAGCACCACGCCGCGGCGCGCCTTGATGGTGACCGGCCGGCCCTCGTGCTCGGCGCGAATGCCGACCACGGCGTCGCCCTCGACGATCAGGTCGGTGAGCGGCGTGTTCAGCCACACCGGCACGCCCGCGTCGCGCAGCGACAGCCACAGCCGGGCGGCGAGGGCCTTGCCCAGGCTGAGCGGCTTGGCGCCCTTGATCAGGTTGAGCGCGGTCTGCGCGCCGACCTTCATGGCGGTCTTCTTGCCGGTCCAGGTGCGCGCGATCATGTTCAGGTCGTGGAAATCCTTGACCGTGATGGCGATGCCCTTGGGCGCGGACATGGTCGGCTGGTTGATCTTGTGCAGATCCCCGCCGAGCAGGCGGCCGTCGATCGGCTTGGGCTCGATGCTGCGGCCCTGCGCGAGACCGCCCGGGAACTCCGGGTGGTAGTCGGAGTAGCCGCGGTCGTAGGCGAAGTCCCAGTGCTTGGAGCGAGCGCCGATGTAGCGGAACATCTCCGGGCCCTGCTCCAGGAACGCCCGCTGCTTGGCCTCCGGAACCCGGTCGCCGACAACGGCTTTCAGGTAGGTGCGGGCCAGCTCCGGGCTGTCCGGCACGCCCGCGGCCTGCAGCACCGGGTTGTTGGGCACCCAGATACCGCCGCCGGAGCGCGCGGTCGAGCCGCCGAACAGGCGGCTCTTCTCGATGAGGGTCACCGACAGGCCCCGGTAGGCGGCGGTCAGCGCGGCGGTCATGCCCGCCGCGCCGGAACCCACCACAACGACGTCGAATTCGAATTCCATGAATCTCGTTCCTTAGTAGCCGCAGCTGGTCAGCATGCCGCCGTCGACGACGAATTCGCCTCCGGTGCAATAGCTCGAGGCGTCCGAGGCCAGGAACAACGCCACCTCGGAGACCTCGACCGGCTGACCCCAGCGCGGAATGGGCAATTCGGAGAAGAAGGTGTTGCCGTCCACCCCGGACGCGCCCGCGACGGACGCGGTCATAGGGGTGGCGATGCCGCCGGGATGAATCGAGTTCACCCGGATACCCGAGTGCCCCAGTTCCCGGGCGGCGGACTTGGTGAGCCCGCGCAGCGCGAATTTGCTCGCGCTGTAGGCGGAGAGACCGGCCGCACCGACGAAGCCCTCGACCGAGGAGACGTTCACGATGGACCCGCCGCCGGCGGCGGTGAGCGCGGGCGCGGCCGTCTTGATGCCGAGGAAAGCGCCGGTGACGTTGATGTTCATGATGGTGTTGAACTCGTCCAGGCTCATCTCCACGATGCGCTTGAACCGCAGGATGCCGGCATTGTTGATCAGCACATCCAGCTTGCCGAACGTGGTGATGGCCGCGGAAACCGCTGCCTGCCAGTCGCTTTCGCTGGTGATGTCGTGGTGCACGTAGTGGACGGCGGCACCCAGCTCGGCGGCCAGCGCCTTGCCCTCGTCGTCCAGCACATCACCGAACACGACCTTGGCGCCCTCGGCCACGAAGCGGCGCACGTGCTCCGCTCCCATGCCCCGGGCACCACCCGTCACCAGTGCCACCTTGCCGTCCAGCTGTCCCACCGATTCCATCCCTTCCTCTGCTCGTCAACCGACGCTAAGTCCCGATGCGGAACCCCGGCACGATGTGGTCCCGGCCACTGAGACAGACCCATGACCTGAGGCTATGGGTGCAGTTGTATTCCGGTTAGGCATAAGCGCCCGGACGGGTGAGGCAGCGTCGCGGCAAGGAGCCCCGGATGAAGTTCTCGATGATCTTCGAAGCGCAGATGACCGACCCCACCGCCGCGCACGAGGCCCAGGTCCTGCGCGATTGCGTCGAGCAGGCCCTGCTCGCGGATCAGGTCGGCTTCGACGCGGTGTGGGCGGTCGAGCATCACGGGCTCAAGTGGTACGCGCACATGAGCGCGCCGGAGATCTTCCTGACCTGGGTGGCCGCCAAGACCTCGCGGGTGCGCATCGGGCACGGCGTGGTGTGCATGCCGTTCGGCTTCAATCATCCGGTACGCACCGCTGAACGCGCGGCCATGCTCGACGTGCTCTCCGGCGGCCGCCTGAACCTGGGCGCCGGTCGCGGCGCGACCGCCGTCGAAACCTCCATGTGCGGAGTCGATCCCGACCGCACCTATCAGGAGGTCGAGGAATCGCTGCGCATGATCGCGGCCGCCTGGCAGGACCCCGAAGGCGAATTCGAGTACCACGGCGAGCTTTTGGACATCGACCCCCACCACCTGCTGCCGCGCCCGGTGCAGCGCCCGCATCCGCCGCTGTTCATGGCCTGCACCAAGAAGGACACCCTGAAGCTGGCCGCCGAGTACGGAATCGGCGCACTGGTCCTGGGTTTCGCGGGCATCGAGGAGATCGCCGAACTGCGCGGCATCTACGACGAGGCCATCGCGGCCCGCACCGGCGACCGCTTCGTCTCCACCGTTGTCAACGATCATTTCGCGGCGCTGTGCCCGACCATCGTCCTCGACGATCGGGAGCAGGCACAGCAGATCGGCGCGCGCGGCCAGCGCTTCTTCGCCCAGTCCATCAAGTACTACTACGGCGCGGGCCCGGTCCCCGACGAGGCCGTGGACCCGGCCGTCGACGAGATCGCCAAGATGCGGCAGGTCGCCGACGAACACGTCGCCTACCTGCACGAGGCCAAGATCCCGGTGAAGACCGGATCCACCGCCATCTTCAACACCGAGCACGCCTACGGCACCGCCGACGACGCCATCGCCTACGTCGAACGGCTGCAGGCGGCCGGGGCCGACGAGATCCTGTGCCTGATCCAGATGGGCACCGTGCCCCAGGACGCATGCCTGGAAACCATCCGCCAGTGGGGCGAGAAGGTCATCCCCCACTTCCGTACCCGATAACACCGTCGTAACCGATAGACGACCGACAAGTAGATGACACAGAAAGAAGTCGAAATGGCTGATCTGACAGGCAAAGTCGCCCTGATCACCGGCGCCGCCCGCGGCCAGGGTGCGGCCGAGGCGCGACTGTTCGTGGAGCGCGGCGCCAAGGTGGTCATCACCGACGTGCTCGAGACCGAAGGCAAGGAACTCGCCGAATCCCTCGGCGACGCCGCACGTTTCGTGCGCCACGACGTCACCGACGCCGAGAGCTGGGACGCCGCGGTCAAGGTCGCCGTGGACACCTTCGGCAAGCTGGATGTGCTGGTGAACAATGCGGCCATCTACATCATGAAGCCGCTCACCGAGACCACCGCCGAAGAGCTGGAACGCATCCTGAAGGTCAACCTGATCGGCGCCTTCCACGGCATCAAGGCCGTGCTGCCCGCCATGACCGCGGCCGGCGGCGGCTCCATCGTGAACATCTCCTCGCAGGCCGGGCTCGAGGGCCTGATGAACCACAGCGCCTACGGTTCCTCCAAGTGGGGTCTGCGCGGCCTGTCCAAGATCGCCGCCCTGGAGCTGGGTCCGGCCCAGATCCGGGTCAACTCCGTGCATCCCGGCCCGATCGCCACCCCGATGGTGCCCTACCTGACCACCGGCCCCGGCAGCTTCCCGACCCTGCCGCTGGAGCGCACCGGCCTGCCCGAGGAGGTCGCCGAACTGGTCGCCTTCCTCGCCTCCGACGCCTCCGCCTACGTCACCGGCGCCGAGGTGACCGTCGACGGCGGTCTCGCCGCGGGCAAGTTCATCCCGCGGAACATGCAGTAAGACAGCGCGATCCAGGAAGGCCCGCAATGACCCTGTCCCCCGAATGGCAGACCTTCGTCGACGCCGCCACCGCGGCGTTCCCGGCGCTGGGCACCGAGGTGCTCGACGCCGCCGAAGCGCGGGCCTTCCTGGCCGCCCGCCCCGCCGCCGCCGTCGAGCCGATTCCCGTTGCGGGAGTGGAGGAATGGCTGGTGCCGGGGCCCGAGAACGCGCCGGAGGTGCCGGTGCGCCTGTACCGGCCGCTGGACGCCGAACCCGTTCCGGCCGTGGTGGTCTTCTACCACGGCGGCGGATTCGTGCTGTGCAGCCTGGACTCCCACGATCGGTTCTGCCGCACCATGGCCAATGAGGCCGGGGTCATCGTGGTCTCGGTCGACTACCGCCGCGCCCCGGAGGCCCGCTTCCCGGCCGCGGCCGACGATGCCTACGCCGTCCTGCGCTGGGTCGCCGACCACGCCGAATCCCTGGGCGGGGATCCCGATCGCATCGCGGTGGCCGGGGACAGCGCGGGCGGCAACCTCGCCACCGTCGCCGCCATCACCGCCCGCGACAACGGCGGTCCCGACATCGCCTTCCAGCTGCTCATGTACCCGCTGCTGGACCCGAACTGCGACCGCCCGTCGCACACCGAGAACGCCGAGGGCTACTTCACCACCGCGGCCCACATTCGGTGGTACTGGGAGCAGTACCTGTTCTCGGACACCGACAAGTCCGACCCCTACGCCAATCCCACCATCGCGGACCTGACCGGACTCCCGCCCGCCCACATCGCCACCGCCGAATTCGATCCGCTGCGCGACGAGGGCGAGGCCTACGGGCAGCGGCTGCGCGAGGCGGGCGTCGAGACCGAGATCCACCGCTGGAACGGCACCGTGCACGGGTTCATGTCGATGGCCTTCCATCTGCGAGAAACCCAGCGCGCCAATGCGACCGCGTTCAGCGCGCTGCGCCGGG
Source organism: Nocardia sp. NPDC059236 (assembly GCF_042754085.1). NCBI lineage: Bacteria > Bacillati > Actinomycetota > Actinomycetes > Mycobacteriales > Nocardiaceae > Nocardia > Nocardia sp. NPDC059236. The sequence goes on along the minus strand of NZ_JBHZAF010000012.1, from coordinate 162,963 downwards.
CGCTGGCCCGCACACCCGTCGTCTGAAATTCCCCTCGGGTTCACGGGCCGACCGGTTAGCATCACCTGCGTTCACACATCTGAAACGTCAGGAATTCTCTTGCCGGTCGCACGCCTCACTCCCTCGGCGACGAATCACGCCCGATTCGCCACGGGGGCAGCCGCTCTCACCGCGGCCATCACCCTCACCGCGACCCTGGCGGGATCCGCCGGGGCCGCACCCCAGTCCTTCGGCACGCTGGCGCTGTCCCGGTTGAAGAACGCCGCGGTGGCCGACATCGGCACCACCAAGGTGACCGCCGACGCCGCCGCCATCCGCGACTGCGCCAACTACGACTGCGAGATCGTGCTCCGCTTCACCGGCGGCTGCGGCGTGGTCGCCCAGGGCGCGGACGGCACCTGGGGCTGGGCCCAGGGCGCGAGCCTCGACGAGGCCGAACAGAACGCGGTGAACGGGCTCGGCCAGAGCGCTCCCCAGTTCCCCGACCTGGGCAGCGCGCAACCCCGCGCCGCCCACGTCGTTGCGAGCACCTGCACCGAAAGCGGGCAGTAGCACCGGTTTTCGAGGCTCAGTGCGGGTACTGGGCCTCGTAGGCCGCGCGTTCGGCGGCCCGGCGAGCCGCCCGCGCCGGATTCTCCAGGTCCTCGGGGAAGCCGTGCTTCACCAGGCGGTGCGCCCGGTTCATCGGCATGTAGGCCACGATGTAGAACAGCGCCAGCAGCAGACCCAGCAGGATCACCGCCAGCTTCAGCCACAGCTCACCCGGCAGCAGGAATGCCAGCGCGAACACCGGGACCAGCGGCACCAGCTGCCGCACGAGGTGCCGCGGCACCGCCCAGGGTCCGGTGAGGTCGTTGCGCACCCACTCGTGCAGATCCTCGGGCAGCACGCGCCCGCACGAGTAGCCGAGCCACTGAACAGGGTTGGGGCGCTTCATTTCCGGTTTCCCTTCGTCGATCCGGCCTGCTCGCCATCCGCCAAGACCGACCGCCGCGCCGCGGCGTTGACCCGGTTCAGCACCTCGCGCAGCTCCTCGAGATCCGCCAGGCTCACCCCCAGCCGCGCCACCACCGCCGGCGGAATCCGCTCCGCCTCCCTGCGCAGTTCGCGCCCGGCCTCGGTCAGATCCACGACCAGATTGCGCTCGTCGTGACTGTCGCGCCGGCGAGTGATGAGCCCGGCCGTCTCCAGCCGCTTCAGCAGCGGCGAGAGCGTCGGTGAGTCGAGTTGGATGGCCTCGCCGATGTCCTTGACCGACATCGGCGCCTCACCCCACAGGGCCAGCATCACCAGATACTGCGGGTGCGTCAGGCCCATGGGCTCGAGCAGCGGCCGATACACCGCCAGCACCGCCCGATTGGCCACCGCCAGCGCGAAGCACACCTGCCGGTCCAGCCGCAGCGGGTCCTCGACCTCCAACTCCACCGGTCAGCCCTCCTCGATCGTCTTGGTTAGGGCAATAATAGTTAATGCGCTAACTGTTCGTCGACGATCGGGTGGGTAATCGATATCACACGCTCAACCCTGCAGCGCCTGCCGCATGGTCAGGATCCGACCGGTGTCCATGTAGTCACGGAAGAGCGTGACCAGGCCGTTCTGCACGCGAATCACATTGACAGAGCTGCGGATCCAGGCGCGCGGCTGCCCCGGGCGGGTGATGTCGATATCGACCTCGGTGATGAACAGTTCCGGATCGCCGGTCTCGTGAACGACCGGACGGATGCCGTGCAGCTCCAGACTCGGCATTCCCGACCAGCGGGAGGCCAGGTACTCGCGGATCGCCTCCCGGCCCTCGATGCGGGTGGGCTCACCGGGAATCAGGAACGGGATCTCGAATACGGCATCCGGATCGAAGAGCGCGACGAACCGGTCGGCATCGCGCGAGGGCAGGCTCTGAAACAGCTGTTCAACAAGGTCACGAGGGGTTTCGACGGAAGTGGACACGACTGCCTCCAAAAACGGAACGTTGGACCCGGTTAGTATTCGGGGCGTGCGCCCCGTTTGTCAACGGGTGGGTAGGCTGTCGGAGTGACGGATCGACCCCTGCGCGCCGATGCGCGCCGCAATCGCGAGCGGGTGCTGGCCGCCGCCCAGGAAGCCTTTGCCGCCGAAGGCCTTTCGGTGCCGCTCGACGAGATCGCCCGGCGGGCCGGCGTCGGGGCGGGCACGGTGTACCGCCACTTCCCCACCAAGGAGGCGCTTTTCGAGGCCGCCATCCTGGATCAGGTCGAGAAGATCACCGCACACGCCCGCGACCTGACCATCGCCGACGATCCGGGGACGGCGTTCTTCGAATTCCTGGAGAAGCTGGTCCTGCAGGGCGGCGTCAAACGCGACCTCGCGGACGCGTTGCGCGCCAACGGCGGTGAATACCCGCGCACGGTCTCGCGCGACCTCGAAACAGCACTGGGGACCCTGCTCTCCCGCGCCCAGCAGGCGGGCGCGGTGCGGCCCGACATCAGCGTCGGTGACCTGCTCACCATCATCAAGGGCATCTTCCTCGCCGCACACGACACGAGCGCGACCCCGGGACTGCGCGAGCGCACCTTCGCCGTGATGACCGACGGATTACGCACCTCGCGCTGACCGGCCGGAACAAACGGAGACCAGCCCGTCCAGCCGTTCGCAAACCTGGGGCAATAATCGCTGAAATATTGCGGAATTGCCTGAAGCGCGGGCGAATCGCGCGTCCAGTTCGGCGATGTCCGCACGTTTTCTCAACTCGGATGATTTGATGCACCATGTGCTGACCGGTTGCCTCTCCGGCACCTCGGCCCGGGGCTGTTCTTCGACGTTCATCCGCACGAGTTGACGACAGGAGATCGGATTCGATGAAGCGTGCGATCCGCGCCGTCGCGGTTATGACCGGACTGGCACTCGCAGCCTGCGGTAACACTCCGAAACCCGACGACGCGCCGCGGTCGGCGCCACCGCGGACGCTGACCATCGGCATCAAATTCGATCAACCCGGGCTGTCGGTCGAGGGACCCGACGGCAAACCCCACGGCTTCGATGTCGACACCGCCGTCTACATCGCCGACAAGCTCGGCGTCACCCCCGACCACATCACCTGGCGCGAGGCCCGCACCGATCAGCGCGAGGACCTGTTGAACTCGGGCGCAGTCGATTTCATCGTCGCCTCCTACTCCATCACCGCCGCCCGCCAGCAACTGGTCTCCTTCGCCGGGCCCTACCTGCTGGCCGGGCAGGACCTGCTGGTGCGGCAGAGCGAACGCGCCATCGACCAGCCCGAGGACCTGGACGGACGCACCGTCTGCACCGCCGAGGGCTCGACCTCCGCGGACAAGATCCGGCGCAGCTTCGCCCAGAACGTGAAGCTCGCCACCCGCGACACCTACGCGGAGTGCGTCGCCGACCTGATCGCGGGCACCATCGACGCCGTCACCACCGACGACGTCATTCTGGCCGGATACGCCCACGAACACCCGGGCGTGCTGCGCGTGGTCGGGCACCGCTTCACCCGCGAGCGCTACGGGGTCGGCGTGCGCAAGGGTGATCTCGAATTGCAGAGCCGCATCACCACGGTCATCCGCATGATGATCGACGACGGCAGCTGGCGGCGCGCCATGGACGCCGATCTCACCGCAAGTGGATACACGCCGCTGCCCGCGCCGGTGGTGTTCAATGCGCCGGACAAAACGGTCACTCCCGGCGATCCAACCACCCTCGACCCGGAATTGGTGAATGCGGCCACGGCCGTCGCGGCCACCTCCAATGCTCGCGACTGGGAGGGCTTCCGTTCCCTGGTCTGCCCCGAAACAGCCGACACCATCGACCAGATCGTCTTCCAATACACCCCGCAATTCGACAAATCACTCGGTGCGGAAGTGAAGAACGCCGGCTACACGAACACCGTCACCGGAGTCACCCAAAACGACCCGAACTCCGCCACCTTCGCATTCCACGAAACCTTCACAAACGTCCCCGAGAAATACCGCAGCTACTTCAAGGACATCGATTACACCGGCACCATGGTCCGGCGCAACGGCGCCTGGAAGCTGTGCGGCCTCGCCGCGGATTTCGTCGAACCCTGACCGCCGGATAAATACGGTGCACCGGGACGGGCGGTGGACCTACCGTGGACGGCAGTCGAGAGGAAGGAAAGTCCCATGTTTCCCGTCGAGCTGCGCGGTACTCGGGCGCAGACGCTCATGTGGGCCCACGAGCACGAGGTCGAACCGGCCGCGCTGCAGCAGCTGCGGAATATCGCGCAACTGAAGTGGGTGTACGGGGTACGGGTGATGCCGGACGTGCACCTGGGCAAGGGCGCGACGGTCGGCTCGGTCATCGCCATGAAGGACGCGGTCGCGCCCGCGGCGGTCGGGGTGGACATCGGTTGTGGAATGGAGGCCGTGCTCACTTCGCTGACCGCGGCCGACCTGCCCGACAACCTGCACTCGCTGCGATCACGAATCGAGGCGGTGCTGCCGGTGGGATTCGCGGCCCACCACGACCCGGTGAACGTGAACCGGTTGAACGCAGAGGTTTTCGGTCAGCGCGCGGCGGGCACCACCCTGCGCGCGGGGTGGGACCGCTTCTGGAAGGCGTTCGATTCACTGGATCCGGCCGTGCAGGCACGCGAGTCCAAGGCACACAAGCAGATGGGAACGCTGGGCGGCGGCAACCACTTCCAGGAGCTGTGCATCGACACCGAGCAGCGCGTGTGGATCCTGCTGCACTCCGGAAGCCGCAATATCGGCAAGGAACTCGCCGAGCGACACATGACCGTGGCCCGCAGACTGCCGCACAATGCGGATCTGCCGGATCGCGACCTGGCGGTATTCCTGTCCGGGACACCGGAAATGGACGCCTACCGCCATGACCTGACCTGGGCGCAGGAGTACGCGGCGCGCAACCGCGCCGTCATGCTCGCCCTCGTCTGCAAGGCAGTACGCGACGAATTCCACGGTCTGGACGTGCGATTCGACGATCCGATCTCCTGCCACCACAACTATGTGGCGGAGGAGGTCATCGACGGGATCCCCATGCTGGTCACCCGCAAGGGCGCGGTGCGCGCGGGCGCGGGCGACCTGGCGCTGATTCCGGGATCTATGGGTACGCGCTCATATGTGGTGCGAGGCAAGGGGAATCCGGCCTCGTTCCAGTCGGCGTCGCACGGCGCGGGCCGGCGGATGAGCCGCAATGCGGCCAAGCGCCAGTTCACCGTGGCCGACCTGGTCGCACAGACCGAGGGCGTGGAGTCCCGCAAGGACGCCGGGGTGATCGACGAGATCCCCGCGGCCTACAAGGACATCGACCAGGTCATCGCGGCCCAGTCCGACCTGGTCGACATTGTCGCCACGCTGCGGCAGGTGCTGTGCGTGAAGGGTTGACCGGGGTCAGCGGCGGCGGAAGGTCGCCGCTGCACCCGCACCCACCAGCAGGATGCCCACGATGAGCGGGAATCCCGTTTGCAGCCACTGGAACAGCGCGATGTGCATGTCGTCGGACACCGGCAGATCGCCGATCAGGCGGAAGGTGTCGTCCGGGAAGATGAAATGGATGATCCCGGGCAGCACCCCCCACACCAGCCCGGCGATGATGGTGCCCGCCGGCGAATAGGCGGCCAGGGCCGCCACCAGCAGGAACACCACCGCGGCAATGAGGATCTCGACGGTCGAGCCGACGCGGTCGGCGAAGTCCCCGAGGATCGTCCACTGCCTGGTCCCGGCCGCGCCGCGGGCGGCGAGGACGATGCCGACGGGGGTCAGGATCAACCCCACCAGCGCTCCGGTCACCGTCCGCGAAACACCTCCACTACTGCGAAACTCTGTACCCGGCGGAGTCCACCCCGCGGGCGACGGAAACTTCTCCGGCATCTGCGTCTCCCTGCGCACCCCCGGACGCCCTTCGTGCCCGGAATCCTATTGTCCGTCCGCGCACGGGATTCCGCGCGATCTTGACCCCACCGCAACCAAGGCGGTCTCCACCGGTGTCGTACAGGGCAGACGTTTGTCCGGTTCGGAGTATTTGCACGGGTCGCGCGCGCGGGTGGCACGCAAGGGGTGCGAAGTCGGTCGAAAATTCGGGCAGGGGGCAGGTGGTGTCGGTGCGGTGGGGCACCATGGAGCGCGTGACCTCGACCGACCCAGCCGCCTCGCCCGCCACCGACCCTTCGGCCTCAGCGACGACCGGCACGTCCCGGCCGTCGCCCGATACCGCCGACCCCCGATCGGCGGCCTCGGAGCCGGTTCGCGCGGGCGGCCTGCGGGAGGACGCCGAGTCGCTGCTGCGGGAGCTGGCCGGGCCGCAGGCGCGGCTGCGCGAGGATCAGTGGATCGCGATCGAGGCGCTCGTAGTGCAGCGGCGGCGGGCACTGGTGGTGCAGCGCACCGGGTGGGGCAAGTCGGCGGTGTACTTCATCTCCGCGAAGCTGCTGCGGGCGCAGGGGCGGGGGCCGACGGTGATCGTGTCGCCGCTGCTGGCCCTGATGCGCAACCAGGTCGCGGCGGCCGAACGCGCGGGAGTCGTCGCGGCGACCATCAATTCGGGGAATGTCACCGAGTGGGACGAGATCCACGCGCGGGTGGCGGCCCGGGATGTCGATGTGCTGCTGGTGAGTCCGGAGCGCTTGAACAACCCGGACTTCCGCGATTCCGTGCTGCCGAAGCTGGCCGCGGACGCGGGGCTGGTGGTGATCGACGAGGCGCACTGTGTGTCCGACTGGGGCCACGACTTCCGGCCGGACTATCGGCGGATCCGCACGCTCATCGCCGATCTCGGGTCCGAGGTGCCGGTCCTGGCGACCACGGCCACCGCCAACGACCGGGTGGTGACCGATGTGGCGACCCAGATCGGCACGGACACATTGGTTTTGCGCGGCAGTCTGGACCGGGAGTCCCTGCATCTGTCGGTGGTGCGCATCCCCGATGCGGTGCAGCGCACGGCCTGGCTCAGCCGGCGGCTGCACGAACTGCCGGGCTCCGGCATCGTCTACACGCTCACGGTGGCCGCGGCCCACGATCTCGCCGACGTTCTCAACTCGCACGGACACCACGTCGCCGCCTATACCGGGCAGACCGACCCCACCGAACGGGAAGCCCTCGAGGCCGCGCTGCTGAACAACGAGGTGAAGGCGCTCATCGCCACCTCCGCGCTCGGAATGGGTTTCGACAAGCCTGATCTCGGCTTCGTCGTGCACCTCGGCGCGCCCTCCTCCCCCATCTCCTACTACCAGCAGGTGGGCCGTGCGGGCCGCGGCACCGAGCGGGCCGAGGTGGTGCTGCTGCCCGGCCACGAGGACCGGCAGATCTGGAGTTACTTCGCGTCGGTGGCCTTCCCGCGCGAGCACATCGTGCGCTCCGTGCTCGCCGCCCTCGACACCGACCGGCCGCTGTCCACCGCCGCCCTGGAACCGCTGGTCGAGCTCAACCGCTCCCGCCTGGAGATGGTGCTCAAGGTGCTGGACGTGGACGGCGCGGTGCGCCGGGTGCGCGGCGGCTGGCTGGGCACCGGTCAGCCCTGGGCCTACGACACCGAACGCTACGAGCGGCTCAGTGTGGCGCGCGAGGCCGAGCAGCAGGCCATGATCGACTACGAGTCCACCGCCGAGTGCCGGATGACGTTCCTGCGCAGGCAACTCGACGATCCCGGCCTCACCGCGGACGCCCGCTGCGGCCGCTGCGACAACTGCACCGGCACCCGCCTGGACATCGCCGTCGACGCCGCCGACCTGGCCGATATCCGCACCCGCCTGGACCGCCCCGGCATCGATCTCGCGCCCCGCAAGCAGTGGCCCACCGGCCTGGCCAAACTCGGAATCCCGTTGTCCGGCAAGATCACCGACGGTCCCGAGACCGGCCGCGTCCTGGGCCGCCTCAGCAACCTCGGCTGGGGTCAGCGCCTGCGCCCACTCCTCGACGGCCCCGACGCCCCGATCCCCGACGAGGTCTTCCGCGCCTGCACCACCGTGCTGCGCGAATGGAATTGGGCCCAGCGCCCCACCGCCGTCATGGCTCTGGACTCCGGCGCGCACCCGATCCTGACCCGCTCACTGGCCGCCCGCCTCGCCGAGGTCGGCCGCCTAGCGGACCTCGGCGTCCTCCACCTGCGCCCCGACCTGCCACCGGTCTCCGCCGCCAACTCGGCCCACCGCGTGGCCGCCCTCCACAATGCCTGGGAGACACCGGATCTCAGCGCGGTCGATGGCAAGCGCGGGGAGGCGGAGCGCATCCTGCTGGTCGACACCCTGACCGACACCGGCTGGACCTTCACCATGGCCGCCCGTATGCTCCGCGCCGCGGGCGCCGCCGCCGTCCTCCCCTTCGCGCTGGCCACCCCGTCCTGATCACCCCGCGAGCTCAGGCGTCGGCGGGCGGGCGGCGGTTCTTGAGGTCGTCGATGGCGTCGACATAGCGGAGCATCAAGCGGGCGAATTCGAGGCGGTCCTGTTCGGGCCATTCGGCGGTGATGTATTCGTACGCGGCACGCTGCCGGCGACGGAAGGTGCGCATGAACTCGAGGCCCTGCTCGCTCAGCTCGAGGACCGCGCGGCGGCCGTCCAGCTGGGAGGGGACGCGCCGCAGGTAGCCCGCCTTGATGCTGTCAGTGACCATGCGGCTGGCCACCGAGGGATCGACGCACATACCCGCGGCGATACCGCCGACCGTTATCTCCTGCCCGGGCTCGCGGGGGTCCTGGCCGATGCCCTGAGGGCAGCCGAGCACCATGCCCAGCAGCAGGGCGCGGGTCGAATCCTTGGTGCTGATGGGGTCTTCGACCTCCTGGAGGACACCGCGGCGGAGCTTGCCGAATGCCGGTCCGATGGCATCGAGCAGCTCGTCGGGGGTGCGGTCGTCCTGGGTCATGGGCACATCGTATCTGCATGCATTCGCGAACATATGTGTTGACTCGCAAATGTGTGCATGACAGCATGCATTTGCCCATCTGCATGGATTCTCACTCGATCGGAGTACGCCATGACCATCCTCATTACCGGCGCCCGCGGCCAGATCGGCCGCGCCGTCCTCACCACCCTGCACGCCCGGGGTCTGCCCGTCCGCGCGGCCAGCAAGGACCCGTCCGCCCTCGACCTCCCCGCCGGAATCGAGGTCGTCGCACTGCGCGGCGACGATCCCGAAAGCCTCACCGCCGCACTGGAAAACGTGCGCCAGGTCTTCCTCTACGCCGACCCCGGCACCGCGACCACCTTCGTGCGGGCTGCCGAGCAGGCCGGGATCGAGCATGTCGTACTGCTGTCGTCCTCCGCGGTCGACTCCCCCGACGCCGCTTCCAACCCAATCGGCGCCAGCCACCTGGCGGTCGAAAAGGCGCTCGCCGCTTCGACTCTCGCCACCACCACGCTGCGACCGGGCGGATTCGACAGCAATGCCTTCGGCTGGATCCCGGCCGTCTCGGCGGGACAGCCCATCGAGCACGCCTACCCGGACGCCGCCCTGGCCATGATCCACCCGCTGGATATCGCCGATATCGCCGTCGCCGCCCTCACCGGCCCCGAATTGCGCGGCCGCACAGTCAGTCTCACCGGCCCCGAGGCGATCAGCTTCCGCGCGCAGATCGCCGCGCTGTCGGAGGCCATCGGCCGGGAGATCCCGATCGTCACCATCACCCCGGAGCAGGCGCAGGCACAGCTGTCGCAAACCATGCCGCCGTACATCGTGGACGCCCTGCTGACCATCTGGGCGCTCACCACCGAGCAGCCCGAGACCCCGGCCGACACCACCGACACCCTGCTGGGCGTCCCGGGCCGCACCTTCGCGCAGTGGGCCCGCGAGAACGCCGCCGCCTTCACCGCCGCCTGACCCGCGCCACGCCGGGCCGATTGCCCGGCCGTCACGGAAACCACTGCCCACCAGGGACGCAGCGCGTAGGCTCAGGCAAATCCCGCAGTCGCCGAACGATCCTGGGGAGTTCAACATGGCGTCCGCATCACTCAAAGCTCCACCTTTGCCGTTGCTGCGCGCCATCACCTGGCTCCGCGACGGCATGTATGCCCTGCATCGGCGGCTGGTTCCCGGGCATATCGCGCTCCTGGAACTGGCCACGGCCGGATATCTCAGTCAGGCCACCTGCGCGGCGGCCGAGCTGGGCATCGCCGACGCGCTCGCCGAGGGCCCCAGGCAGCCTGCCGACCTCGCGGCGGCGGTCGGCGCGAACGAGGACGCGCTGCGGCGGCTCATGCGCCTGCTGATCAGTGCGGGCGTGTTCGCCCAGCGCCGGGACGGCGCGTACGAGCTGACCGGCATGTCGCAGGCGCTGTGCTCGGATGCGCCGGTCACGCTGCGGGATCTGCTCCTGTTCTTCGGGGCCGATCTGCATCGCAAGCACTGGACGCACCTCAGCGGCTCGGTCCGGTCCGGCGGATCACTCTGGCCCGAGCTGGAAGGCATGGAGTTCTTCGAGTTCGCCGACAAACACCCCGAGGCCGGGGAGATCTTCGACCGCGCCATGACCAGTGTCAGCAGTCTGTCCAACGAGCCGTTGCAGGCCGCCTTCGACTTCGGCCGATTCGGCTCGATCGTGGATGTCGGCGGCGGGCGCGGCAGCCTGCTCGTCGACATCCTGCAACGCCACCCGTCCATGCGCGGCACCGTCTTCGACCTGCCCCGCGTGCAGGAAGGCCTCGAGGAAAAGCTCCGGATGCCGGGCCTGACCGGCCGTCTGACCTTCGAGCCGGGCAGCTTCTTCGACTCGGTCCCCAAGGGCGCCGACGCCTACCTGCTCAAACACATCCTGCACGACTGGTCGGACGAGGATGCCGAACGCATCCTGCGCACCATCCGCGTCGCCATGGAATCCGAGGCGCGCCTGCTCATCATCGAAATGGTCATGCCGCAACACCACCGCCCCCACCCGGGCAAGATCATCGACCTGGAGATGCTGATCCAGACCCCGGGCGGCCGGGAACGCACCCAGACCGAATTCGGAAACCTGCTCTCCCGCAGCGGATTCGTGCTCACCGGGGTGACCGCGACCGCCGCCCCCGACTGCGTGATCGAGGCCCATCCGGCGTGGTGATCGGGCCTGCCCGCCCGATCAGTGAGGCACCCGCGCGGCGTGTGCGGTGCAAGGTCACACGCCCGGCGCGGGCCTCCCGCCACCCGGATGCGGTTGCCGCACCGGCACTTCAGGCGGAGCGGCGGATTCTCGGGCCGACAACCCCTGCGGCCCGATCGGTCCAGCCGTCCGCCATCTGCGCCAGTAGGAACCAGGCGGCGTGTACTTGTTCGTCCGATACGTTCTCGGCCGTCCGGAGCAGATGCACGGCGCGCACATGGGCGGCCGCCATGGCATCCACCACGGCCCCGAGGGATTCGGCCCGCGCTGCACCCCTCGGCAGCGCCCGGCTCGTCACCCACTCGTCGATGAACGAGACCAGTTGAGCGCGTAACTCGTCGATCCCGCCCGCATCGCCGGACTGTTCCCGCCGCTGCAGGTGCAGTTCGGCCAGCGCCCGGGCCCAGCGGGTGACCGCGTGGTCCTCGGGCTGATCACCGATGTGGCCGCAGAAGGCGGCCAGCAGTTCATGCCAATCGGGCAGTAGTGGGCGTTCGGCGAACCTCTCCTCGAAACTCGTGTCACGTCCGCTCGCCCGCCACAGCTCTGTGCTATCAGGTTGCGTTACGTACATACCTACCTCCACGGGCGGTGCGGCGCACCCGGAGCCGCGGGCGATCACCGGACCGCGAGCCCGGCGCGGCAAGGGCGGACCGCGCCGGATCCAGGCGACCGCTATCGGCGAAGGGCACATCTCGATGCGGCACCGGGTGCTCCTCAAGCATGAACCTCCGGGCCGTCCCGCCCACTGCCCTTCCCCCGCCCTCCCCCTGCCCCTCGCCCGAGCGACCAACCGACCGGTTCGTGGCGTTACTTCGCCTCTCCCCCAATGCAATTCGCCCGTAACCGGCACTTCGCCTTCGTGTGCCGCGGGCGAAACCAGACCTTCACCAGGACCGTGGCTAGACCTTCACCAGATCGTCGGCATGCACGACCGGGCGCTGCATGCTGTCGGGGAGGGCGGTCGTGGAACGGCCCTTCATGGTCTCCAATTCGTCGCTGTCATAGGCGGCCACGCCGCGGGCGACGAGCCGGCCGTCGGGCGCGATCAGATCGACGACGTCACCGGCATAGAAGTGACCCGCCACCTCGGTGATGCCCGCCGCCAGCAGCGAGTGGCGGCGCTCCGACACGGCCGCGACCGCACCCGCGTCCAGATGCACCGCACCCCGGGCGTCGGCCGCGTGCCGGACCCAGAACTTGCGAGCCGAGAGCCGCACCGGACGCGCGGCGAAGGCGGTGCCCACGGTCGCGCCCGAAAGCGCCGCCGCCGCATCCGAAGCCGCGGCCAGCAGCACCGGCACGCCGGCGTCCGCGGCCAGGCGGGCCGCCGACAGCTTCGAGGCCATACCGCCGGTGCCCAGCGCGCCACCGGATCCGGCGATGACGCCGTCCAGATCGGCGCTGCTGCGCACCTCGGGAATGAAGTTCGCCGAACCCTTACGCGGATCGCCGTCGTAGAGGCCGTCGACATCCGACAGCAGGATCAGGGCATCCGCGCCGACCAGGTGGGCCACCAGCGCCGCCAGCCGGTCATTGTCGCCGAACCGGATCTCTTCCGTTGCGACAGTGTCGTTCTCGTTCACCACCGCGATGGCGTGCAGTGAGCGCAGGCGGTCCAGGGTGCGCTGGGCATTGCGATGCGGTTCACGGCGGCCGAAGTCGCCCGCGCTCAACAGCACCTGGCCGACGACGCGATCGTAGCGGGCGAAGGAGGTGCCCCAGGCGTGCGCCAGTGCCAGCTGCCCGACACTCGCGGCGGCCTGCTTGGTGGCGAGATCCCTTGGGCGCTTGGACAATCCGAGCGGAGCCATGCCCGCGCCGATGGCGCCCGAGGACACCACCACCAGATCCGATCCCGCGCGCATACGGGCCTCGACCGCATCGGCCAGCCGGTCCAGCCGGCCGGTATCGAGGCCGCCCTCCAGGGAGGTAAGCGCCGACGAGCCGATCTTCACCACTACACTGCGCGCCGACGCGATCGCCTGCCGCGCCGCACTGAGCTCTCCGGATCCAGCACTGCGCTCTCCAGATCCAGCACTGCGCTCCCCGAGTCCAGCGCCCTGTCCCGTCACCTGAGTGCCGCTCGAACCCACTTGCACCACACCTCAATTCGCCCGCGGCGCCGCAGCGCCGTCGCACCCGAATCCGTTGCCCGCCCGCACCGGCCGCCCGCTCCGTCGCGAACGGCCCTGCGGCACTGTATTACTCGTCGTCCTCGGTCACCAGGCCGCGGCGCACACGCGAGGCGTGCTTGCGCTCGGCGGCGCCGATGCGTTCGGTCTGATCCAGGCGCGGGTCCACGCCGCGGCGGGTCATCAGGGTCTCCACACCGGCGGAAATCGAAGGCTCCCAATCGAAGCAGTAATCCGCGATGGTGACCGACGCACCCGGCTCCGCGCCGAGCTTGACCAACTCGTCCTCGACACCGAGGCGGGCCAGCCGGTCGGCCAGGTAGCCCACGGCCTCGTCATTGTCGAACTGGGTCTGGTGCACCCACCGCTCGGGCCGCTCGCCGATGACGATGAAGCCGCCCTCGACCTCGGGATCCTGAATGACCCGGAAACCGCTGTCGCCCTTGGCGACCGGTCGGATGATCTGCCGCTTCGGCTCCGCCTTCGGATGCGCCGCCCGGTACTCGGCGACCATCTCCGCGAGCGCGAAGGTCAACGGCCGCAAGCCTTCCCGGCTCACCGCCGAGATCTTGTAGACCGGCCAGCCGCGCTTCTCGAACTCCGGCAGCACGAACTCGGCCAGCTCGTCGGCATCCGGGATATCGGCCTTGTTCAGGATGACCACGCGCGGGCGATCCGCCAGATCACCCAGACCGGCGTCGCCCACCAGCGCGGGCTGATACGCGGCCAGCTCGGCCTCCAGCGCGTCCACATCCGACACCGGGTCACGGCCCGGCTCCAGCGTCGCGCAGTCCACCACGTGGGCCAGCACCGCGCAGCGCTCCAGATGCCGCAGGAAATCCAGGCCCAGGCCGCGGCCCTCGCTCGCGCCCGGGATCAGGCCGGGCACATCGGCCACGGTGAAAGTGGTGTCACCCGACAGCACCACACCGAGGTTCGGCACCAGCGTGGTGAACGGGTAGTCCGCGATCTTCGGCTTGGCCGCCGACAGCACCGACACCAGCGACGACTTGCCGGCCGACGGGAAGCCCACCAGGCCCACATCCGCCACCGACTTCAGCTCGAGCACCAGCTCGCGCTCCTGGCCGTCCTCGCCGAGCAGCGCGAACCCGGGCGCCTTGCGCGACTTGGACACCAGCGCGGCATTGCCCAGCCCGCCGCGGCCGCCCCGGGCCGCCACGTACGTCGAACCCACCCCGATCAGGTCGGCCAGCACCTCACCGTCGGTGCTCATGACGACGGTGCCGTCCGGCACCTTCAGCAGCAGCCCCTCGCCCTGCTTGCCATTGCGGTTGCCGCCCTCACCGGGCTTGCCGTTGCCGCCCTTGGCATGCGGGTGGAAGTGGAAGTCGAGCAGCGTGTGCACATTGGGGTCGACCTCGAGGATCACGTCCCCGCCATTGCCCCCATTGCCGCCATCCGGGCCACCCAGGGGCATGAACTTCTCACGCCGCACCGAGGCACACCCGTGCCCACCCTTGCCCGCGCGCACGTGCAAAACGACACGGTCGATGAATTTGGACATATCGGTGATCATCCTCCTTCAGGACTAGTCGACTCTGTCTAATTTGCCCTCCGCTGCGCTCCGGGCTGGTTCGCGGCGCTGAAGGTCTCGTTCTTCGCTCCTCCGCTCCTCCGCTTCGCTCCCCCGCTCCGTCAGTCCAGAACGAGACGCGCCGCGAACCTGTGAGCATCGGCGGTGTGGTGCTGCTGTAAACAGCAAAGCGGGCCAGGGTTAATCCAAACCCTGACCCGCTTCGGAAGTGTATGGAGAGAACTCCGGTGCGCCGGTCAGGCGTTCACCGGCTCCGGAACCACGATGTTGACGGTCTTGCGGCCACGCTTGGTGCCGAACTGCACCGCGCCCGCCTCGAGGGCGAACAGCGTGTCGTCGCCGCCACGGCCGACGTTGACGCCGGGGTGGAAGTGCGTGCCGCGCTGACGAACCAGGATCTCGCCGGCCTTGACGGTCTGACCGCCGAAGCGCTTCACACCGAGCCGCTGGGCATTCGAATCGCGACCATTGCGCGAGCTGGATGCACCCTTCTTATGTGCCATTTCAGAACTCCTCGTGCCGGGGTGCGAACCCCAAGTCGGATTACTTGATGCCGGTGACCTTCAGGACCGTCAGCTTCTGACGGTGGCCCTGACGCTTGTGGTAGCCGGTCTTGTTCTTGAACTTGTGGATGCGGATCTTCGGGCCCTTGGTCTGTTCGACGACCTCGGCGGACACGGAAACCTTCGCCAGCTTGTCAGCATCGGTGGTCAGCTCGGCGCCGTCAACGACCAGCACCGGCGCCAGGGACACCGCAGTGCCCGGCTCACCCTCGATCTTCTCGACCTTCACCAGGTCACCGACCGCGACCTTGTACTGCTTTCCGCCGGTCTTGACGATTGCGTACGTTGCCATCGGTCGGCTGCCCTTCTTTCTTTACAAGTGCGCGAGTTGCTCGGCACTCTGCTCACACGGCCGGTCGTCCGGTTCGCACCGGAAACCGCCGCAGACTGGTCTGGTGGTTTTCACCGCCGCCTCGGGCCTTTGGTTCTACCGAACCGAACCTGGCCCACTCACAGCACTAGTCACAACAGAGTGCCGTCGCAGGGGGCAGCGACTGACCAAGACTACAGGACACCGCCGACCCCCTCCAAACCGGGCCGCCGCCCACCACCGATGGTGTTCGTCACCGCCCGAAAAGGCCGTGGCCCCGCCGGAATTCGGCGGGGCCACGGGTCGGCTGACGGGAGCCGGCTAGTTCTCACCCTCCGGCGCACCGGCGGGACGGCCCGCGGCCCGGCGACGCGGGCGGGACCGCGGCGGCACCGCGGCGGGAGCCAGGTCGTCCAGGTTGAAGCCCGGCTTGTCGGACTGATCCGCGCTGGAGAGCACGAACACCGCGCCCTGGCTGTCGGCGGCCGGGGCCGAGGCCGTGCGCGCCACCCGGCGACGGGTGGGACGACGACCGGGCTGCGCTTCCGCGGCGGCCACGGCGGCGACGGCCGCGTGGGCCTCTGCGATCGGCGATTCCGTTGCCACGGGCTCGGACTCGACCACGCTGGTGTCCACCGCGGGCGCGGTGCCGTTGGTGGCCGGCGCGGTCTCGACCGCCGCCTCCTCGGTGGCGGTCTCGATCTCGGACACCGCGCGTTCGGCCAGGGCGGCCTCGGCGGCGGCGTTCTCGGCCTCGCGGACGATGACGGACTCGGCGGCCGCGACATCGGCCACGCTCACCGATTCACCCTCGGCCAGCACCACATTCGCGGCATCGGCGGCCGCGAGGGCGTCCTCGTCCGCCGCGTGCACGGCCTCCTCGGCGGCGTGCGCGGCCATGGCCACGGCGACCGGGTGGGCGCGCTTGGCCGCGGCCTGCTCGGCCTTGACCTCGTGCTCCTCGGCCTTCTCCTCGACCACCGGCTCGACGGCCGGGGCCTCGGCGGCGGCCGCGCTGCGGTCCTTGCGGCGACGGCGCGAACCCTCGCGACGGCTCACACCCTCGCCGCTATCCCCGGCCGGAGCCGACGACTCGACGGGGTAGTTGTGCACCAGGATGCCGCGGCCGTGGCAGGTCTCGCAGGTGGTGGAGAACGCCTCGACCAGGCCGGTGCCCAGCTTCTTGCGGGTCATCTGGACCAGGCCCAGCGAGGTGACCTCGGACACCTGGTGGCGGGTGCGGTCCCGGCCCAGCGCCTCGGTGAGGCGGCGCAGCACCAGATCCCGGTTCGACTCCAGGACCATGTCGATGAAGTCGACGACGATCATGCCGCCGATATCGCGCAGCCGCATCTGGCGCACGATCTCCTCGGCCGCCTCCAGGTTGTTGCGGGTCACGGTCTCTTCGAGATTCGACCCGCCCGACCCGGTGAACTTGCCGGTGTTGACGTCGATGACGGTCATGGCCTCGGTGCGGTCGATCACCAGGGTGCCGCCGGAGGGCAGCCACACCTTGCGGTCGAGCGCCTTGGCCAACTGCTCGTCGATGCGCAGGGAACCGAACACGTCCACGCCGTTGTTCTCGTGGCGCTCGACCCGGGCCAGCATGTCCGGGGCGACCGTGCGGACGTAGTTCTCCACTGTGGTCCAGGCGCGCTCGCCCTCGATGACCAGCTTGGAGAAGTCCTCGTTGAACAGGTCGCGGACCACCTTGACCAGCAGGTCCGGCTCTTCGTACAGGGTCTTGGGCGCGCCCGAGCCGTTCTTGGACTGCTCCTCGATGGTGCGCCAGGTCGCCTGCAGCCGTTCCACGTCGCGGGCCAGCTCGGCCTCGGAGACACCCTCCGACGCGGTGCGGATGATGACGCCCGCGTCCTGCGGCACGATGTCGCGGAGGATCTCCTTGAGCCGCTTGCGCTCGGTGTCGGGCAGCTTGCGGGAGATACCGGTCGAGGTACCGCCCGGCACGTACACCAGGAAGCGACCGGCCAGGCTGATCTGCGTGGTCAGGCGGGCGCCCTTGTGGCCCACCGGATCCTTCGAGACCTGCACCAGCACGGTGTCACCGGGCCGCAGCGCCTGCTCGATCTTGCGCTCCTTGCCGCCCAGACCGGCGGCCTCCCAGTTCACCTCACCCGCGTACAGCACGCCGTTGCGGCCGCGGCCGATGTCGACGAACGCCGCCTCCATCGACGGCAGCACGTTCTGCACCTTGCCCAGGTACACATTGCCGACCATGGACGCCGACCCCGTGGAGGTCACGAAGTGCTCGACCAGGATGTTGTCCTCGAGCACGGCGACCTGGGTAGTGGAGGTGGGGTGCTCGGAGAAGTGCTTCTCGCGCACCACCATCACCCGGTCCACCGCTTCGCGGCGGGCCAGGAACTCCGACTCGGTCAGGATGGGCGGACGCCGGCGGCCGGCCTCGCGACCGTCCCGGCGGCGCTGGCGCTTGGCCTCCAGGCGGGTCGAACCGCTGATGCCCTGCACCTCGTCCACCTGCGCGGCGCGGCGCTTGCTGCGCGGCTCGCGCTCGTGCACGACGGTGTTCGGCGGATCGTCGTCGGCGGCCTCGGGCTCGTTGTCGTCTCCGCCCTTGCGGCGGCGACGGCGACGGCGGCGACGGCTGCTCGAGCCCTCGGGCACGGCCGCGCCCTCGTCCTCGTCCTCGGCGACGTCGGTGTCGGCGGATTCGGCCGACTCGTCGGCCTCGCCCTCGGGCTGCTCGTCGCCCTCGGCCTCATCGGTGTCGTTGTCGCCGTGCTGTTCGCCACGACCGCGGCCGCGACCCCGGCGACCCCGGCGGCGACGCCGCGAGGTGCCTTCACCGCGCTGGTCGCGGTCCTGGTCGCCGTCCCACTCGCCCTCGTCCTCGGTGTCCTCGGACGCGGCTTCCTCGGTGACGGCCTTGGCCTCGAGCTCCTGCTCCTCGGCGACCTGCTCCTCGGCCCGGGCCTTGCGACCGGCGCGCTCGGCGCGGCGCTGGCGGCGGGCGTCCTCGGCCGCCGCGGCATCCGGCGCCTGGAACAGCGGCGCGGCCACCACGGCGGACGGCTGGTACTGGACCGGCTCCTCGAGCAGCGGCTTGGCCTGGAACGGGCTCGCGAACAGGGTGGTCTGCTTGACCGCGGGCGCGGCGCCCGCGGTGTCCTCGACGGCCTCCACCTCCTCGGCGGCGATCTCGTCGGCCGCCCGGTCGTCGCCGGCGGCGATGGCCGCGTCGACGGTGGCCTCGGCGATCGGCTCGGGCCCGGCCGGGGCAGGTTCGACGAGCTCGACGTCACGCGGGCCGAAGGCGTCGCGGACGGTTTCGGCGACGGTGCGGTCCAGACTCGATTGCGGGCTTCGCGCCTGCGCGCCCATCTCGGTCAGGTGGGCCAGAATACGTTTGCTGGTAGTGCCCAGCAGCTTCGCCAGTGCGTGCACTCGGATCCGTTCCGGCAATTGTTCGGCAGCCGGGGTGATCTGAGCGCCCTCCCCTTGACCGTTGCTCTGCGATGCTTCCAGCGGCTCTTGATCGGCCACGAAATCTCCTCGGGGCCCCCGGGCGCGTTCCTCCGAGGAGCGACGCGGCCGACGCGGGGGCGCTGTCTTGTTGGCCTCACGCCCAGGGGCGCGAGATCGTAAGTCTTCGCGCCGCGTGCCCCGTTATCACCAATATCTCGTCGTTCGGGCTAACAGGTCACGTGGCGCCTGGTTTGGTTTGGCTCAACTCCGTGTCACGAGCGTTCATCCAGCGTGCCTGCCCGGCGGCCGAGTCTTGGAAGCCGTCGGCGGCAGCGATGATCGTCCGTCGCTCCGCGGTGTCAATTCGAAGGTGATCGGCACCTGCCGCAAACGGCCGGCGTCGGTCACTTCCAGAGCCAGTATCCCACACCACGCCGGGGCGTCGTGCCCGCGCGGCCCGGAGCGGGTCTCGCGAGCCTCACGCGGACCGCGCCGCATCCGACCGGTGTGCGGCGGAGGGCCGCCCGCCCGCGCCTGCCTTCCGGGGCGCAGGGGCGGACGGCTGCCTCTGCCTTCGGGGTCTCCCCCAGACCTATCGAGTGTGTGCGGGGAGCGGTGCCCCGCACGGGTTCAGAGCGCGAATTCCGGGAACCAGAGCGAGATCTCGCGCTTGGCGGACTCGGGCGAGTCGGAGCCGTGCACGAGGTTGTACTGGGTCTCGAGAGCGTAGTCGCCGCGGATGCTGCCGGGGACGGCCTTCTCGACCGGGTCGGTGCCACCCGCGATCTGACGGAACGCGGTGATGGCGCGCGGGCCCTCGAGCACGGCCGCGACCACCGGGCCGGAAGTGATGAATTCGATGAGCGATCCGAAGAACGGGCGCTCGGCATGCTCGGCGTAGTGCACGGCGGCCAGCTCGGGCGAGACGTTCACGAGCTTCAGCGCCGCGATCTTCAGACCCTTGCGCTCGATCCGGGTGATGATCTCCCCGACGAGGCCGCGGGCCACGCCGTCGGGCTTGATGAGTACCAACGTCTGCTCAGTCACGCCGCAACCTTAACCGGCGGCCACTCAGCAGGAAAAACGCAGACCGGGTGGAGGCCCCGGTCTGCGTGGATTGTCGGGAAGTATTCAGGCTCCGGACATGCGCTGGCTGGGCAGCTGGCCCGCGTTCATCCGTTTCTGCACATCGGAGCGCAGGAACAGGATGAAGGCCCAGACGGCGACGAAGACCACGCCGATCACCAGGATCGACAGGTGGATGAAGCCGCCGAGCAGCAGTGCCGCCTGCAGGGTCAGGTTGAACGGGATGGCCCAGGGCCGGCGCTGCAGGCCGGCGCCCAGGAACATGACCACGGCCAGGCCGACCACGTAGAGGACGGACCACCAGCGCAGGCCGCCGCCGACCGCGCCGATCACCGGCAGCGCCAGCAGCACGGTGATGGCCTCGAGGACCAGGGTGCCGGCCATGACGCCGCGCAGGCCCTTCCACGGGTCGGTGGCGGGCGGCGGGACGTCGGGCGTGGCGTCGGAGGTCATGCGGGATCCTTTCCGAACAGGCTGCGGGCGGCCCCGGCGGTGACGACCGAGCCGGTGATGACTATGCCCGCACCGGAGACCAGTTCGCCGTCCTCCCCACCCTCGGCTAGGGCGATGGCGGTCTCGATGGCGTCGGCCAGGTCGTGGGCGACGGCCACGCGTTCGTCGCCGAAGCGCTGGACCGCGAGGTTGGCCAGGTCGTCGACGGGCAGGGCGCGCGGGGAGCCGTTCTCGGTGACGACGATCTCGTCGAAGACCGGTTCCAGGGCGTCGAGGATGCCGCCGGCGTCCTTGTCGCCCAGCACCGCGATCACGCCGACCAGTTTGCGGAACTCGAATTCACTGGTCAGCGTGGCCGCCAGGGCCGCGGCACCGTGCGGGTTGTGGGCGGCGTCGATGAAGATGGTGGGCGCACTGCGCATGCGCTCCATCCGGCCGGGGCTGACGGCGGCCGCGAATCCGGCTCGTACGGAGTCGATGTCGAGCTGCCGGGACGCGCCCGCGCCGAAGAACGCCTCGACCGCGGCCAGCGCCAGCACCGCGTTGCGGGCCTGGTGCTCGCCGTGCATGGGCAGGAAGATCTCGTCGTAGACGCCGCCGAGCCCCTGCAGCTCCAGCATCTGGCCGCCGATGGCGACGCGACGCGACAGCACCTGGAACTCCGCGCCCTCGCGGGCGACCGCCGCGTCGACCTCGACCGCGCGGCGCAGCAGCACCTCCATGGCCTCGGGTTCCTGCTGGGCGATGACGGCGACGGTGTCGCGCGGGACGAGTTCGTCGGCGGGGGCCTGCTTGATGATCCCGGCCTTCTCCCCCGCGATGGAGGTGAGGTCGGGGCCGAGATAGTCGATGTGGTCCAACCCGATCGGGGTGATGACTGCGACCTGGCCGTCGATCACATTGGTGGCGTCCCAGCGACCGCCCATCCCGGTTTCCACCACGGCCACGTCCACGGGCGCTTCGGCGAAGGCCGCGTAGGCCATTCCGGTCAGCACCTCGAACTTCGACATGGCCGGGCCGCCTACGGCTTTCGACTGCGCGTCGATCATCTCCACGTACGGCAGCAGTTCGCGGTAGATCTCGACATAGCGCCCGGGCGTGATGGGCGCGTTGTCGATGGCGATGCGCTCGGTGGCCAGCTGCAGGTGCGGGCTGGTGATGCGCCCGGTGCGCCGGTGCAGCGCGGTGAGCAGCGAGTCGATCATGCGGGTGACCGACGTCTTGCCGTTGGTGCCGGCGACGTGGATGGCCGGATAGGACTGCTGGGGCGAGCCCAGCAGGTCCATCAGCGTCGCGATGCGGGTGAGCGACGGCTCGATCTTGGTTTCCGGCCAGCGCTGGTCGAGTTCGGCCTCGACCAGCGCCATCTCGGCCAGGTCCACCGGCGAGGTGCCGCTGCTCAGCGGGGCTCCCTCGGCGTACTGACGCTCCGGTTCGTCGTTCACTGGGCCGCCAGCTTGGCGATCTCGGCGAGGCGGGCGGTGATCCGCTCGACGTCGCCCTCGGCGATCTCCTTGCGCGCCTTGATCTTCGCGACCACGTCCTCGGGGGCCTTGGCCAGGAACGCCTCGTTGCCGAGCTTGCCGGTGGTGCCGGCCAGTTCCTTCTGGGCGGCGGCGAGGTCCTTCTCCAGACGGCGGCGCTCGGCGTCGAGGTCGACCGTGCCGGAGGTGTCGATCTCGACGGTCACCGTGGCGGTGCTCAGGCGCACCTCGAGCGAGGCGGTGGCGGCGAAGCCGTCACCGGCCGGGGTGAGCTTGGCCAGGTTGGCGATACCGGCCTCCTGGGCGAGCAGGTCGGCGGTGTCGATGCCGTTGAGCTTGGCGGCCACCTTCTGGCTGTCGGCCAGGCCCTGGTCGGAGCGGAAGCGGCGGATCTCGGTGATCAGCTTCTGGGTGTCCGAAACCCGGCGGGCCGCAACCGCGTCGGCGGTGGCGCCGGAGACGGCCGGCCAGGCGGAGATGACGATGGACTCGCCCTCGGCGCCGTCGGTGAGGGCCTGCCACAGCGTCTCGGTGACGAACGGGACGGCGGGATGCAGCAGGCGCAGCACGGCGTCCAGGACGGTGCCGAGCACCAGGCGGGTGCTCGCCGCGCGCTCCTCGGACTCGGCGAACTGCACCTTCGCCAATTCCAGGTACCAGCTGCAGAATTCGTCCCACGCGAAGTGGTACAGACCTTCGAGGGCCTTGCTGAACTCGTAACGGTCCAGGGCCGCATCGACTTCGGTGACGACCTCGTCGAGGCGGTCCAGGATCCAGCGGTCGGTGTCGGTGAGGCTCTCGCGCGCGGGCAGTTCGCCCGGCTGCGCGCCGTTCATGAGCGCGAACTTGGTGGCGTTGAACAGCTTGGTGATGAAGCTGCGCGAGGCCGTCACGTGCGGGGTGCCGACCGAGAGGTCGCCACCGGGCTGCGCGCCGCGGGCGAGGGTGAATCGGGTTGCGTCGGCGCCGTATTCGTTGATCCAGTCCAGCGGGTCGATGCCGTTGCCGCGCGACTTGGACATCTTCTTGCCGAACTCGTCGCGAATCAGGCCGTGCAGGAACACGTCCTGGAACGGGACCTGCTTCTGGTTCGGGTCCTTGCCGACGGTGAGCACCGAGTCGTCGGAGACGAACATGCCGAACATCATCATCCGGGCGACCCAGAAGAAGAGGATGTCGTAGCCGGTGACCAGCACGCTGGTCGGATAGAACTTGCTCAGCTCGGTCGTCGCGTCCGGCCAGCCCATGGTGGAGAAGGGCCACAGGCCCGAGGAGAACCAGGTGTCGAGCACGTCCGGGTCCTGGACGTAGCCCTCGGGGGCCTGCTCGTCGGGTCCGACGCAGACGATCTCGCCCTCGGGGCCGTACCAGATCGGGATGCGGTGACCCCACCACAGCTGGCGCGAGATGTTCCAGTCGTGCATGTTGTCGACCCACTCGAACCAGCGCGGTTCCTGGCTGGCGGGGTGGATCTTGACGTCGCCGTTGCGGACCGCGTCACCGGCGGCCTTGGCGATGCCCTCGACCTTCACCCACCACTGCATGGACAGGCGGGGTTCGATGGGTTCGCCGGAGCGCTCGGAGTGGCCGACCTGGTGGATGTAGGGATACTTGCGCCCGACCACGCGGCCCTCGGCCTCGAGCCGCTCGCGGATCTTGAGCCGGGCCTCGAAGCGGTCCATGCCGTCGAATTCGGTTCCGCTGTCGGCGATCTTGCCGGTCTTGTCCATGATGGTGGGCATGGGCAGGTTGTGGCGCAGGCCGAGCTCGAAGTCGTTGGGGTCGTGCGCCGGGGTGATCTTGACCGCGCCGGAACCGAATTCGGGGTCCACGTAGTCGTCGGCGACGATGGGGATCTGGCGGCCGGTGATCGGGTGGTAGACCGTGGTGCCGATGAGGGCCTGGTACCGCTCGTCGTCCGGATGCACCGCGACGGCCGTGTCACCCAGCATCGTCTCCACCCGGGTGGTGGCCACGATCACGTGCGGCTCATCGTCGTTCAGCGAGCCGTAGCGCAGGGAGACGAGTTCGCCCTCGACCTCCTTGTGGTCCACCTCGAGGTCGGAGATGCCGGTCTGCAGCACCGGCGACCAGTTCACCAGGCGCTCGGCGCGGTAGATGAGGCCCGCGTCGTAGAGGCGCTTGAAGATGGTCTGCACGGCGCGGGAGAGCCCGTCGTCCATGGTGAAGCGGTCGCGGCTCCAGTCCACGCCGTCGCCGAGGCGACGCATCTGGCCCTGGATCTGGCCGCCGGATTCGCGCTTCCAGTCCCAGACCTTGTCGACGAACAGTTCGCGGCCGAAATCTTCCTTGGTCTTGCCGTCGACGGCGAGCTGCTTCTCAACCACGGTCTGCGTGGCGATGCCCGCGTGGTCCATGCCGGGCAGCCACAGCACCTCGAAGCCCTGCATGCGCTTGCGGCGGGTGAGCAGGTCCATGAGGGTGTGGTCGAGAGCGTGGCCCATGTGCAGGGTGCCGGTGACGTTCGGCGGGGGCAGCACGATCGAGTAGGCGGGCTTGGCGCTGCCCGGGTCGGCGGTGAAGTAACCGGCGGCTACCCAGCGCTCGTACAGGTCGGCCTCGACATCGCTGGGGTTCCAGCTCTTGGGGAGGGCATCGGCACGATTACGCGGGTTCTCAGAGGCTGCGCTGGTCACCGGTCGATTCTAAGGGCTGGGATTATCGCCGAACGACCGGGTTTTTCCTAGGCCTGATTTACCGCCGCAGGGAGCCCGGATGGATAGCCGAAGGGCGAGGCTTCCGACGGATGAGGGACACCGGAAGCCTCGCCCTCGGTGGTCAGCCTACCGCCGTTTCGGGCCTCCTTCCCGGATCCAAAGGCAATTCTCAGGTTCTGGCCCAAATGGGCCAGGGTAGACCAGATTTCGTTGCATCGACGTTGCGTCCGCCGCATTGTTTTCGCGTCGTGACAAGCGCATTGCGAGGTCCCGGCGGAGCGACCGGCGGGTAACCTGTCGAGCATGAATCCGATTGTCTCGCGGGTGATGTCGACGGTCGCCGGGCAGCTGGGAAATCCGCACGGAGTGCTGGGCAAGGGCTTGGCGCGCCTTCTCAATCGCGGTAACCGGCCGATGATCGAGGCCGCGGTGGCGGCGACCGAGGTGGCCGCCGGTGACGCGGCCGCCGATATCGGATTCGGCGGGGGCATCGGGCTGACCCTGCTACTGGGCCGGATCGGGTCCGGCACGGTGACCGGTGTCGAGCTCTCTCCCGACATGCTGGCGCGGGCCCGATCGGAGTTCGCGGCCGACGTCTCGTCCGACCGTCTGCGCCTGGCCGAGGGCTCCCTCACCGAGCTCCCGTTCCCGGACGCCGCCCTGGATGCCGTGATCACCTGCAACACCATCTATTTCGTGCCGGATCTGGATCGCGCCTGCACCGAGCTGGCACGTGTCCTCGCCCCCGAGGGCCGCTTGGTGATCGGCATCGGCGACCCGGACGCCATGGCGAAAATGCCTTTCGCCCCATACGGATTCACCCTCCGCCCGGTCGCCGAGGTGCAGGATGCGCTGGAGCGGGCCGGGCTGACCGTTGATCACCAGTTGCTGCCGCGGAAGCCGATTTCTGGACACCTGCTCATCGCACGCCCGTCCTAGTCGGCGCTCCGACCGCCTGTCGCATTTGCCCGGTCAGCGCATGTGAGCTGAATCACTTTTGCAAGCTGGAGTGGCATAAATCACTCGAGCCTTGCCATGGTTACCTGCGGTGATGTGTTCTGGCTACCCGGCTGAATCCAGCCGTCACAGTTCACCGCAGTAATCGATACAGCTCCGCAGGACATCTCTCCCGCCGCTGGAAAGCGAGTCATCATGCGTGTTCGAACCTTTGCTCTTGCCGCGGCCGCCTGCGCGGGGCTCGGTCTGGCCGGATCGGCCGGGGCCGGAACCGCTTCCGCCGCAACCCCGTTCGTGATTCCGCAGAGCAGCGCGGCGGGGGTGGAGCTCGATCACGGTGAGACGCAGGCCCTGGCCGAGAGCCCGATTCCGGCGCTGATCGACCGGTATGCGCCGCATAATGCCGTGATCTTGGGGCTGCAACCCGATTCGACTCTCATAGAGAACGGCCATGCCGTGTTCGCGGATATGCCCGCGGTCGTCGGTGAGGCCGCGGCGCATCCCGACGGCTCGGTGGATGTGGTGCTGAGCCCGAAAGGTTTGGGCGTCTTTCAGGTCTGGTGACAATTCCAGCCCGCCTTCCTCCGACCCCATATGACAAATGCGCCCCATGCCGAAAGACATGGGGCGCACTGCTTTTGCCGGATCGACCGGACGGGGTCGGGCGGTACGGCAGGGGTCAGGGGACCAGCACGTCCAGGGCGCCCCGGGCGGCGCGGAAGTGCGCGGGGAGCAGTCCGGCCGGGTCGCCGTCGGCGGTGGCGGGCGCACCGGGAGCGGTCAGGCGGATCTCCCGGGCCTGGTACCGGGCCGCGGCGGGATGGTCGATGGGCTTGCCGGAGGACAGGGTCGGGAGCAGGCGCAGCATCTCCAGCCGGGACATGGCCCCGACCACGGTCAGGTCCAGCAGGCCGTCGTCGATGAGCGCGTCGGGGCAGATGAGCATGCCGCCGCCGTAGGTGCGGGTATTGCCGACGGCGACCATGACCGCGTCCAGTTCCAGGACGGTGCCGTCCGGATGGTCGGGTGAGCCGGTCAGTTCGATGCGATAGGGCACGGCCAGCTTGCCCGCGAGTTCGAGCAGGGCGGCGACGGTGTAGCGCAGCGGGCCGTTGGGCCAGCGGAGAGCGTTGGCGCGCAGAGTGACTCGCGCGTCGAGGCCGGTGCCGGTGACGGTGGCGAACCAGAGGGCGCGGCCCGACTCCTCGGTTTCCACGGTGCCGAGATCGATGGCGCGGGTCCGCCCGCCCACGACCGTGGCCACCGCGGCGTCGGTGTCGTCGGGGACGCCGAGTTCGCGGGCGAGGTCGTTGCCGGTGCCGCCGGGGATCAGGCCGAGGGGGACGCCGGTGCCGACCAGGGCCTGCAGCACCACGCCGACCAGTCCGTCGCCGCCCGCCGCCACCACGGCGTCGGGGCGGGCGTCCGGGTCGGCCAGCGCCTTGCGCACCAGCCGTTCGCTCTCGGCGGCCGACTCGCCGCGGATCTCGGTGACCTGGACGCCGCGGGCGGCGAAGCGGTTGGCCGCCTCCACGGCGACCAGCGCGCCCTTGCCGTGACCGGACAGCGGATTGGTCACCAGGGCGATGGAGCGGATCGTTGTCACGGAATCAGCTTCCCAGGGTTGAGGATTCCGGCGGGGTCGACGGCGTTCTTCACCGCGCGCAGCACCTGCACACCCAGATCGCCGATCTCGTCGGTCATCCACGGCCGATGGTCGGCGCCCACCGCGTGGTGGTGGGTGATGGTGCCGCCCGCGGCCACGATGGCGTCGCCCGCGGCACGCTTGGCGACGGCCCACTGCGCGATCGGGTCCGCGGCCTGCTTGCCGACGACGGTGAAGTACAGCGACGCGCCGGTCGGGTAGGTGTGCGAGATGTGGCACATGACCAGCGCGGGGGTGCCCTGGGCGGTGAGCGAATCGGTCAGCGCCGAGGTCACCTTCGCCTTGAGGTTGGCGAGATCGGCCCAGCTGGTGGCGGTTTCGAGGGTCTCGCAGAGCACGCCCACGTCCAGCAGCGCATCGCGCAGGTAGGGCGCGGCGAAGCGGCCGTGTTCCCATTCCCGTGCGGCTGTTTCGCCGAGCGCGGTGCCGCCGGCGGCGGCCAGCAGGGCGGCGGCCTCGGCACTGCGGGCGGCCACGTGCGCGGCCGTGCCCTCGAAGGTGGTGACCGCGAGGCAGCCGCCGACGGGCGCGCCGCCGATGTCCCCGGCGCGGGCCAGGTTCAGGCCGGTCTCGGCCTCGTCGGACAGGCGCATGACGGTGGGGGCGGCGCCGGCCTGGATGACGGTGCGCAGCGCATTGGCGCCGGTGGCGAAGTCGGGGAACGACCAGGCCTGGTAGCCGGTGGTCTCCGGGACCGGGTGCACGCACAGGGTGACGCCGGTGATGATGCCGAGGGTGCCCTCCGAACCGGAGAACAGTTCGCGCAGGTCGGGCCCGGCGGCCGAGGCGGGCGCGCGGCCGAGGTCGAGATCGCCTGCGGGCGTGGCGATCCGGAGCCGCTGGATCATGTCGTCGAAGCGGCCGTAGCCGGCCGAGGCCTGGCCCGAGGAGCGGGTGGCCGCGAAGCCGCCGATGGTGGCGTATTCGAAGCTCTGCGGGAAGTGGCCGAGCGAAAGGCCCTGGCGGGCAAGCAGTTCCTCGGCCTGCGGGCCGGACAGGCCCGCCCCCAGGGTGGCGGTGCCGCTGACCGGATCGACGTCGGTGAGGCTGTCGAGGCGGCGCAGATCGAGGGCGACGACGGCCGGGAAGCGGCCGCGCGCGGGATCCAGGCCGCCGACCACGCTGGTGCCGCCACCGAAGGGCACGACCGCGATGCCCGTGGCGGAGCAGTACTTCAGCAGCGCGAGGACCTGGTCGTGATCGGCGGGGAAGACGACGGCGTCGGGCGCGTCCTGTTCGCCGGCGGCGCGGCGGCGCAGCAGGTCGGGAGTGGATTTGCCGCCGGCGTGCAGCAGGCGGTCGCGATGGTCGATCGACAGGTGCTCGGCTCCGACCACCGCGACGAGCCCGGCGTGCTGTTCCGGCGTGAGCGCCGAGGCGCGCAGCGGCACGTCGCCCTCATCGCGACGGGTCACCGGCTCACCGGACACCCCGAAAACCTGTGCGAGCAGTCCCCGAATCTGCTCGGACAGTGGTTTGTGTCCGGACGGGGAGCCCCAGGCGTCCCACACCATACTCGCGCGAACCTGCGGCTCGCCCGGGTTTTCCGTGGACGCGGCAGCTGCTTGTGTGTCGACCATGCGTTACAGTCTGACATAGAATGTCAAGCAGTAACGACAACTACTCTCCGGTGGTGGCAACCATGAGTTCGACCGAACCATCCTCCGCCGTCGATCGGGCCATCCTCGACGCGGCACGCGCCTGCGTGGCCGAATTCGGCGTCCGGCGCACCACCCTGACCGAGGTGGCCCGCCGCGCCGGCGTCAGCCGGCCGACGGTGTACCGCCGCTGGCCCGATACCGGGTCCCTGGTGGCGGACCTGCTGGTGCGGGAACTGCGCGAGATCATCACCGACACCGCGCCCAGCACGGGCAGCGCGCGCGAGCGGCTGGTCGGGGCCATTGTCGGCGGCGGCGCGGTGATGCGCCGGAATCCCCTGTTCGCCAAGATCTTCCGCGCCGACACCGACATCATGCTGACCTACGTGTTCGAGCGGCTGGGCCGCAATCAGCGCGCCCTCATCGACCTGTTCGCCGACGCCATCCGAGAAGGCCAGGCCGACAACTCGATTCGCGCCGGGGATCCCGGGCAGCTGGCCGCCATGCTGCTGCTGATGGCCCAGTCCGCGGTCCAGTCGGCGACCGCCTTCGCGCCGGTTCTGGACGGCGACCACCTCGACACCGAACTCGCCTACGCCCTGCACGGCTACCTGACCCCCACCGGCACCTCGCCGGGGACCGAGTAGCTCCACATTCACGACAACCGACAGCGGCACTGATCGAAAGGCCTTCCCATGACTTCGAATACGGCTCGGCCCGGCTCGTCGCTCAACGCGGCACGGCGGCGGCGGGAGCTGTCGGCACTCGGTGACGACGCGACCATCGACGTGCTGGTGATCGGTGGCGGCATCACCGGTGTGGGTGTCGCGCTCGATGCCGCTGCGCGCGGGTTGCGGACGGTACTGGTGGAGAAGCACGACTTCGCGTTCGGCACCAGCCGCTGGAGTTCCAAGCTGGTGCACGGCGGGCTGCGGTATCTGGCCAGCGGCGGGGTCGGGATCGCGCACGAGAGCGCGGTCGAGCGCGACATCCTGCTCACCCGCACCGCGCCGCATCTGACCCGGGCGCTACCGCAGGTGGTGCCCTTGCTTCCGAGTATCGGTGCGGCGCAGAAGATGCTGGTGCGCACCGGCTTCCTGGCCGGCGACGTGCTGCGCCGGGCGGCGGGGACCCCGGCTTCGGTGCTGCCGCGGTCGCGGCGGGTGGCGGCCGCCGAGGCGCTGCGGCTGGCCCCGACCGTTCGCCGGGCCGGGCTGCGCGGTGGACTGCTGGCCTGGGACGGGCAGCTGGTGGACGACGCGCGGCTGGTGGTGGCCATCGCCCGCACGGCCGCCCGGGAGGGTGCGACGGTACTGACCCGGGTCGAGGCCATGAATGTCACCGGCGGGAAGGCCACGCTGACCGACACACTCACCGGCGAAACCCTGGACGTGACAGCGCGTTCCGTCGTGAACGCCACCGGGGTGTGGGCCGATCAGGTGGATCCGAGCATCGAACTGCGGCCCTCGCGCGGCACGCACCTGGTGTTCGACGCCGCCGCGTTCGGCGGCCTCACCGCCTCGCTGACCGTGCCGATTCCGGGCAGCACCAGTCGTTTCATCTTCGCGTTCCCGGCCGCGCACAACCGGGTCTATCTGGGTCTCACCGACGAGGAGGCCCCCGGCCCGGTGCCGGACGTCCCGCACGCCACCGACGGCGAGATCGACTTCCTGCTCGACACCGTGAACACGGTGCTGCGGGAGCCGTTGCGCCGCAGCGATATTCGCGGCAGCTTCGCTGGCCTGCGGCCGCTGCTGCGCACCGGCGACGACAGCACCGCCGACATCTCGCGTGAGCACGCCGTGCTCACCTCCCCCACCGGCGTCATCACCGTGGTGGGCGGCAAGCTCACCACCTACCGGAAGATGGCCGAGGACGCGGTGGATGCCGCGGTGGCGCATGCGCACCTGGCCGCCGCACCGTGCCGCACCCGCAGCCTGCCCCTGGTGGGCGCGGTGTCCGGCGCGGCCCGCGATGCCATCCAGGCCCCGCCGCGCCTGGTCGAGCGCTACGGCAGCGAGGCCGCCGAGGTGCTCGCGCTAGCGGAACAGGATTCGGCCCTGGCGGCCGAGGTGGCGCCCGGCATGGACGTCACAGCAGCCGAATTCGCCTTCGCGGTCGCGGCCGAGGGCGCGCTGGACGTCTCCGACCTGCTCGACCGGCGCACCCGGATCGGCCTGGTCGCCGAGGATCGCAAGGCCGCGGAACCGGCCGCACAGGCCGCCTTCGAGTAGGGCCGGGCAGCCCACCGCCGAGAGAATTGTTCCGTTCGGTGGTGCCTAGTTGGCGACGCCGCAGCCGGAGCCGGTCGGCAGGCCGTTGCCGACCTGGATGTCGACGTACGGGAAGACGTCCTGCCCGTCGGGGCGGTGCTGCCAGACCTGCAGGCGGTGCGGTCCGGCGGTGACGGGCGTCCACCGGGTCTGGGCCAGCGCGCCGGAGGGAGTGGCGTAGGCGAAGGGAATCCCGTTGTCGTAGAAGACGACCGGGGTGACCGGGTCGTCGACGATGCCGTCGATGTCGTAGCTGCAGCCGGTGCCGTAGTTGGTGGCCGAGCCGAAGCTGATGCCCGGGTCGATGCCGACCCGGGTCGCGGTCGCGCCGGCGGGCGCGGCCAGTCCGGCGACGGTCGCGAGCGTGGCGCAGCCGATCGCGGCGGCGGTGGTGGTCCTGATGATCGTGCCCCTCATGGTTCGGTCCTCATCGGTGACGCCGGAGCCGGATGCACCGGCACGATGCCTCGATCCTCGCGCCCGGATCCCGGCCAGGGGCGGCATTCCCGCAAACCGGTCGACGCGTGTCGCCGGTCGCCCCGTCGGGATCGGCCGTATGCCCGCGCCGCGGAACGGTCCTATGCTTGGCTGCGATGTTGTGGGCGCCGGGAGAGGGAGGCGCGGATGGGTCGGATTCCGACGACGGTCGGGTTGATACCTGGGGCAGGACTGGTCGCCCGCTTCGGGAATGTGGTCATTTTCCTGCACGGTGAAAGTCCGTCCACGGAACGGATTATCGGTGCCGCTGAGACCGCGGCGAGCGCCGCGGATCCCGGTGTGGCGATCGCGCAGCGGCTGGCGGCGACCGTGTTCACCAGCAGTTCCGCACAGCCGCCGGCCTTCGGGGTGGTCGCGCCGACGGCGGGCGGGATCCTGATCCTGCTGCGCGGCGCGGTGACCGCCGCGGTCGACGGGCCCGAGGGCGCCCGCCTGCTGTCCGGGGAACGCGCCCTGACCTGGGCCGACGAAATCGTGCGCGATCCGATCCGGCGGCTCACCGTGGTCGCCGACGGCGCGGGCAGCGAACTGCCGCACACCGATCTGCGTGCCGGAGTCGTGGTGGGCGGCGGTTTCGTCCTGCACGCCCCGGTCTCGGGACTGACGGCCCCGCGCGCCGGCGAGACCCCGCCGAAAGCCGCGCCGGAGTCCCCTCCGGTCGCCGACCTCACCCGCCGGGCCCCGACCCCGACGCCCTCCCATACGCGTTTCTCAGGACCCATCCCGGCCCCGAGCGCGGAATCTGCTGCCGGACAGCAGGTTTCTCCGAATCCGCCGGAGCCCGCCGCCGAACCCGTGAATCCCCGCAATGCCGCCACGACTCCGGCTCCGGGCTCACGGCTCGCGGGTGACTCCGGTCCGGATCAGCCTGCGCCGGCGCTCGACAAGCGGGTGCG
This sequence comes from Nocardia sp. NPDC059236, assembly GCF_042754085.1. Taxonomy (NCBI): domain Bacteria; kingdom Bacillati; phylum Actinomycetota; class Actinomycetes; order Mycobacteriales; family Nocardiaceae; genus Nocardia; species Nocardia sp. NPDC059236. Next base: position 130,327 of record NZ_JBHZAF010000012.1, on the reverse strand, counting down.
GATCGAGGCACAGGCCGACTCCGGACCCGATTCCGGCCGTCCGGCCGGGCGAAAGGATCGCCCCGCCCCGGAGGATCAACCACCGACCGCGGCGTACAGCCCGGGCGCCGAAGACATCGGCGAGCCCGGAACCCGCGCCACCGCCGGGCCGCAGCCGCCCACGACCTCTGCCATGGCTGCGGCAGGTGGGGCGCTCACCAGCACCGAGGGCGCGGTGTATCCGCTGGATCGCCCGTATGTGATCGGGCGGGACCCGATGATCGACGAGGCGGTGCGGCGGGCGGTGGCCTCACCCATCGTGATCGCGCGGGATCGGCACGTGTCGCGGGTGCACGCGCGGGTGTTCGTCGAGAACGGCCTGGTGTACGTGCGGGACGCGGGGACGCCGGGCGGTACCTTCGTGGCGGCTCCCGGTGCGGCGGACTGGGTTCGGGTGGGGCAGCGGCCGACGGAGTTGAAGGCCGGGTGGAGCCTGCGCATCGGCGAGCGGATCCTCACCTATCGCACGGCGCAGGCGGCCCCGTAGGTCGCAGTGCCGACCAGGTTGCTACTGCGCAGGACATCCCGCACTACTGCAATGCGGACCAGTCCCCTCGCTGTAGGGCATTCCGGGCCGCCCCCGGTATCGCCTTCCGGGCGCGGACGGCCTGCTGCGCGGCGGCCACATCGGTGGGGTGATGGCCGAGCACGATCGCCCCGACCACGCGGTCGCCGGAAATGACCAGCCGCCGATAGGACCGCCGGGGTGATTCGTCCACCACGATCACCTCGTCGCGCTGTCCCGGCTCGACCTGCCCGATGCTGAACAGCTCCAGGCCGACTCCCTTGAGGATGGTGGCGGGCGTCTCCGCGGTCAGCACCTGATCGCCGCCGAGCGCGTTCACCGCCGCGGCCTGCGCCTGTTCGGCGGCGATGGGCCACAGGCCGAGCACGCGGTCGCGGTGTTCGGCCACGTCTCCGGCCGCGTACACGTGCGGCACGGCGGTGCGCATGCGGTCGTCCACGAGAATGCCCCGCCGGACCGGGATTCCGGCGCGGGCGGCCAGGTCGGTATTGGGGCGGATGCCGGTGGCGGTGAGGAATACCTCGCACGGCAGCACCGTCCCGTCCTTCAGGACCACGGACCGGACCGGATCGGAGTCCCGGCCGGGCCCGCGCGGACTGCCGGGTGCGACCGCCCTGGAATCGGCTGTCAGCGCAGTGGTCTCGGCCCGGTGCCGGACCTCGATCCCGGCCCGGGTGAAGTGGTCCAGCACGATGGCCGATGCCCGCGGATCGAGCTGCTTGCCGAGCAGCCGCGGGCCGCGCTCCAGCACGGTGACGCGTAATCCCAACTGGTGCAGGGCATATGCGGCCTCGAGACCGAGCAGACCACCGCCGGCGACCACGGCGCGGACGCAGGATCGCTGCTGGGCGTAGGCGCGAATGGTCATGGCGTCCCCCGCCTCGCGCAGCACGAAGCTGCCGGGCCGGTGCAGTCCGGCGATCTCGGGCAGCGCGGCGGACGCACCCGTCGCGAGGATGAGCCGGTCGTAGGGCAGGACGTCGCCGGTGCCGAGGTGGACCCGCTGTGTCCGCGGATCCAGGTGTGTGGCAAGGGTATTGAGCCATGGCGTGATGCGGTGGTCCTCGTACCACTGTTCGGGCAGCAGGTGCAGGCCCTGCATGGCGGACCGGCCGGGTATGAGGCGGGAGATGCCCATGCGGTTGTAGAAGTCGTGGGATTCCCGGCCGACCAGGTGGATTTCGCAGTCGGGATGGCCGCGGCGCAGGAAGTCGGCGGCGGTGACGCCCGCGATGCCGGTGCCGATGACGACCAGGCTCATCAGGGAGCGATCGAAGTGGGCGGGGCGGTCGCCGGTGCCGCGCCCGGGCTCGGGGGTGAGCGAGACCCGGACACCGTCGCCGTTCAGGCGGGCACAGCACGCCATGCGGGTGTTGTCGGCGAATCCCAACCGGCGCAGGGTGTTCCGTTCATCGCCCGTCGGTTCGCAGAGCTGCTCGCCACCCGCGAGGACTGCGACCGGGTCGGCGCCGCAGACGCCCATGCGGCAGCCCGACTCCAGGGGCAGGTTCGCCTGCTCGGCGAGGTCGAGGAGGCTCACGCCGAGTTCGGCGGCCACGGTCCGGCCGTCGAAGTCCACCGAAGCCGCTGGGGCGGTGGCATTGTCGTCGTCGGTGCGCGGCCGCGGGAAGGGCAGCAGGACGGGTTCGGTGCGGGCGCCGGTGCTGAGCGCGTACTGGAGTTCGCTGACCCGGGTGCGGGCCAGGAACAGCAGGGTCGCGGCCAGTACGAAAAAGCTGATCGGCCAGCGCAGCCAGGCCACGCCGCCGACACCGGTGATGGTGGTGAACGAGCCGAGCAGCACCGGTCCCGCGAACCAGTAGAAGCCGTTGAGGGCCACCACCGCGTACACCGACGACAGCATGGCCGGGCTCACCCCGGTCAGCGCCTCGACGGCGAAGTAGACGCCCACCGCGACCAGCAGGACCAGGCCCAGCGTCAGATACCGTTGCGGCACCGGCACTCCCGGATATCCGGCCAGCACCATGAACCCGAGCACGAATCCGGGCAGCGCGGCGGCGAACAGCTTGCGCGGCGCGCTCCAGCCACGGTCCGGATCGGCCATATCGGCCTGGTAGGCGGCGCGCGGCTTGAAGTCGAAGCAGTTCTTGGCGCAGCCCACGCACGGGCGGCAGTGATTGTTGGCGATGGTGACGAACGGCGTCTGCCCGTAGGCGCGCTGCAGCGGGAACAGCGGGCAGATGCTGCTGCACCAGCCGCTCTTGCCCTTGAACACGACACCTCCGGTGAATGCGGCCAGCAGGACCGCGGACAGCACGAGACCCGTGGCGACGCCGCTGCGGTCCAGGCCCGCGAGGCGCGATCCGGCGATGCCGAAGAACAGGGCGACCGCGATCAGATAGCCGCGCTGCTGCAGCCAGGCCGGCGGCGTGAGCGCGCGGGTGAAGCGTAACAGCCGCGGCAGCTGATTGGTGGCGGCCAGCGGACAGGTGTTGCGCCACAGGCCCGGTGCGATGAGGAACAGTCCGGGCAGCAGCGGGACGACGATTCTGAAGAAGACGAACAGGCCGCCCGCGGGCCGCACGAACAGCGTGACGATGAGCGCCAGGTAGGCGGTGATGCTCAGGAAGCGCGCCGCCTGCCAGACCGGCAGCGGTATCCGGCTCGGCAGTTCGGTGAAGGCGGGGAACAGGTTTCGCTCGCCGGTCGGGTCGAGGCCGAGGATCCGGTTGGCGAGGGCCACCCAGCGCGCGGGTGTCGGCTCGCCGCCGGGCGGGCGGGGTATCGCGCCCGACGGACCGAGCACGGTCTCGGAGGGGACTTGCTCGTCCGGTTCGCCGGTCGGGGTGTGCAGCACCAGGATCTCGCTGCGGCCCAGGCGCACCACGTCACCGGTGACGAGTTCGCGCCGACCGGTCAGGGCCACGCCGTTGACGGTGGTGCCGTTGCGGCTGCCCAGGTCGACCACGGACAGGGCCGTCGGGGTGGGCACCAGCCGCAGGTGCTGCCGCGAGACCCCGCCGTCGGCCAGCACCTCGTGACTACCGTCGCGCCCGAAGACGATGGGCCCGTCCAGCAGCCGCCGCCGTGCGGGCCGTCCCCATTCCCGAATCTCGATGACCGGCCGCCCCGCCATGTTCGCGCCCCTTCTCCGGCGCAGTCGTCGATCTCGCTGCGCTCGTGCGTATATCGCCGGAATCCCGGTTAACCATTACCGCCGCGCTGCCTCGAGGTCAGGCGCGCTCCCGGAGCAGTTGCACCCGCAGATAGCGGTACCGCTTGCCGACCCGGCGGCAGCCGACGGCCAGGACCAGTCCGGCCGCGACACCGCCTGCGGCGCACACGATCACGCCCGGCAGGGTGGGTTCGCGGCCGAGCAGCACCCACGCCGCCCCGGCCGCCGCGATCCCGAGCAGTCCCGCGCTGATCGCCAGCCCGACGGTCGCGGCGAAGCGGGCACTGCCGCGCCGCAGCGTGCGGGCGTTCGATTCGGCGTATGCGGCGGCGAACAGCAGGAGCAGCAGGATTCCGACGGCCGTCGCTGTGGTCGTGGCCCGCTGCCGCGTCCGCACCCCGAACCGATAGGTGGCCGTCTCGGAACCCGCACGGGACAGCGACAATTCACCGGTCAGCCGACCCGCGAGCACGTACTGGTTCACCGGCGCGGACAACTCCCCCGACCCGCCCGGCAAAGCCGCACCCTGTCCCCCGGCCCGCACACCCAGCACATCCACCGACAGCTTCGCCTCATCTGCGTCCACCCCGCTGACCGTGATCGGCACCGGCTTGGACAGATCGAGATCCACAATCCCCGAGGCGGGATCCATCCCGCCGATCCGAATCATCCCCGCAGGCGGCACATTCCGCCCCGGCCCACCCACCCCGAGCACCGCAACCACCCCCGTCACCACCACCAACAACGCCGCCACCAGCAACGGCACCCGAGGCGACGGCAGCGTGACCACCCGCTGCACCGGCACCAGATCCGCCCGATCCACCTCCGCCAGCCGCACCCCACCACGCTGAATCGGCTCACGCGGCCGTATCCGCTCCATCGGCGCGGAAGCCCCGGGCCCGAAACCCCCACCCGGTCCGGGATCCTGCCTCGGCTCGAAACCGCCAACCACCCCGGAACCTCCACGTGGTCCTGGACCTCCACCCGGCCCGAACCCGCCGCCCGGTCGCGGACCGCTTCCATGACCGAATCCAGCTGAGCCACTGCCGAACCCGTGTCCGGCGGGCATTCCGGCTCCACCCTGTCGCTGGGGTGCAGCGGCCCCGCCGCGCGAGGCGGCTGCCGACACGCCTCGGTCGGCTCGCCGTGTCGGTTCCGAGCGGGGGTCGGCGGGTGGCGGCACAGCGCTACCCTGCCCCGCGCTCGGGTCTGACGGCGATCCTTGCGGGGTGGCGGACCCGCCGGGGGTCCGCCGCAGGTCTTCCCGTAACACCGAGTCGGCAGTGGGTGCGTTCGGCGGGCGTTGCGGGCGAATCGGTTGTGGCGGAGGTGTTATCGACCCGGAGCCACGGTCGTGGATCACCGCGCCGGGCGGTGGGGCCATCGCGCCGGGCGGCGGGGTGTAGGGATCGTTGGGGCCGGGTCTCGGGGGTGGGGTCTGTGGAGTGAAGGGGCCGGGGGTGCGCGGGCCGCGGGCGCTGCCGGTGGCGGCGGCCACGATGGTGTCCGCGCCGATGACCGGAATGCCCACGGGGGTGAGCCAATTCGCGCCCCAGAAGTGGGCGGCGGGCTCGGCGATGGCGACGCCGAAGGTTTCGGCGGTGTCGTAGCGGTCGGCGGGGTCGGAGGCCAGGCCGCGCATGACCGCCTCCGCGATGGGCTGGGGGACGAACGGGGCCACCTCGGTCAGGGGGATCGGCTCGCCGTAGGCGTGGGCGAACAGCAGGGACAGGGCGTCGGGTCCGGGCGGGAAGGGCAGTACGCCGGAGAGCAGCTGGTAGAGCATGGTGGCGAGGGCGTAGACGTCGGTCGCGGGTGAAAGCCCTTGGCCGCGCACCTGTTCCGGCGCGATGTACGAGGGCGTGCCGATGATCTCGCCCGCCCGCGTCACCAGTGTGTCCGCGCCGCCGACGATCTTGGCGATCCCGAAGTCGGTGAGTTTGAGCGCGCCATTGGCCGCGAACATGAGGTTGGACGGCTTCACATCCCGGTGCAGGATGCCGCTGCGATGCGCGGCATCGAGCCCGGCCGCGCACGACAGTGCCACCGCCACCGCCGCGGTCGCCTCGAATCCCGCTGTGATGAAACGGTTCTCGACGGTGCCGCCGGGCAGGTACTCCAGCACCAGCAGGCACAGGTCGTCGTGCTCGATGTAGTCGTAGACCGGCACCACGTGCGGGTGGTCGAGCGCCGCCATCATCCGCGCCTCGTCGACGAACCGCCGCCGCACCTGCATATCGTCGGCGAACTGCGGCGGAATCTGCTTGATCGCGACCCGCCGGTGCAATCCGCGATGCACGCCGGCCAGCACCACCCCGCAGCCGCCACGCCCGATCTGCCCGCCGACCTCGTACCCCGGCAGCGCCGCCCGCACCCGGGCCAGCTCGGCGGTGCCGGTATTCCCCACGCTCATCGGCCCGCCCCCTCCGGCCGGAAGCCCGGTGCGCCGGGCCCGCTGCGCAGTGTCGGCTCGTCCCCCGGATCCGCCGCCCGGACTGCCGGTCCCGGGTCGTCCTTTCCACCGGCGGGATCCCGCCCGATCGTCGTCTCCCCGAGCCCGGCCCCGGACCGCGGCCGCTGCACCCCGCCGGGATATCCGACCGTCGAATCATCCACGCCCGCCGCCGAGTACCGGAATCCTTCGCCGCCCGGTCTACTGACTGTCGGCAGCCCGCCCGACCCCGTGGCATGTGGACCGCTTCCGTCTTGCATCTCGGGCAGGCTCGCCGAGCCCGGCGAATTCGTTGCCGCAGTAGCGCTTTCAGCTGCGTCGGGCTGCATGGCCGACGCCAGCGGCCCACCGCCCGGATATCGGCCGCCCCCGATTCCCGGACGCGCGATCCGGGTCGTCTCACCGCTCGGGTAACCGCCGGGAATCGGATCGGAAGCGGGTCCGCCCGGGAAGACCCGCATCGCACCCGGGGTCCCGGCGGGACCGGCCTGCGCCACGGCCTCTTCCGAGCCTGGTCCGCCGGGCGGGTGATACGGCACGAACTCCGTTGCGCCAGAGTCTGATTGAGCACGAACGTCCAGGTCCGGGTAGGTGCCGCCCGGGATTCCTACCGCACCGAGGTCGCGGAAGGTGCCGCCATAGGGCGGATTGGGGCCTGCCGCGCCGGCATTGGCATCGAGTTCCTTCGCGGCGGCGAGATCTTCGGGGTCGAGGCCGAGATCGTCGGACTGCCGCGGGGTCGGCGAGAGGTAACCGGCCACGAAGAAGAGGGCGGCGGTGGCACCCGCCAGGGCGAGCCACAGGGCGGTGCCCGGCACCCACCAGCGCGCCACCGAACCGGTGAACCCGATCATCAGGCCGATGCCAAGGGCGGGCGCGAGCAGGCGCAGGCCGCGCTGCCAGCGATTGGCCGAGAGGCGGTGGCGCGCAACGGTCAGTGCCGCGTCGGCAATGGCCAGGGCGGTCAGGACCGCGATGATGATGCCGAACAGCCCGTACACCGACGCGAGCGAACCCCGCACATCGACGACGGTGTGCACCGCGGTGAGCGGCTTGCCGTCCGCACCGATGAGCGTGAGGTCGGAGCCGATGAGCCCGGTCGCCTGCCCGTCCAGCCCGGCCGGATCCAAACGGTAGGTGAGCTTCTCGGTCTTGCCCGCCGCGACCGTCAATTCGACTGTCGTGGAATACGAATAGAAGTTCAGGCCGAGCACGTGCCCGGCGAGATCGACCCGCCGGACCGACACCGGATTCGCGGTCCCATTGGTCACCTCGACGACGACCTGCGCCACCCGCTTGGGATCCAGGCGCACCGGATTCCCGGCATCGGCACCGGCAATGGCCCGGCCGTCGAGGGTCGCGGTCGCGCTCACCCCGGTGGCGGCGCGGGCTGGTCCGGCCACGAAGACGACCGCCACGACCACGAGGGCGACCATGAGCAGGGCGCCGAGCACGGTCCCGCCGATCGCCCGGTGGCTGCGGGCACGCGCGGCCGGCCGCGATTCCCCCTCGGCGCCAACAGGTTCGGCGGGTCGCTCGGCGGCCGGCCGGCCGTCGTCCCATCCGGTATCGCGTTCCCACCGGACGCATCGGTCACTCGCGCACCGGAATTCCGGCAAGCTGGGCGGCTGCACCTGGTGCGGCGCGGGTGTGCGACTGGTCATCGGAGCCTCCGTGCCGGGAGATGGGAGATCAGGCGGTGGCCGTAGAACCAGCCGCCGACGAGCAGGAAGAACAGCAGCACCGTCATCGTCGCCGCGCCGCCGCCGACCTGGCTGACCAGCACGATGTCCAAGGGCGCGGCCAGCTTTCGCCCGCACTCGGCGGTCACCTCGTGCTGGCCGATATCGGTGCCGCCGGTGGCGAGGGTGGCCGCGAAGCCGCCGTCGGCCCGCGCCGTGGTGTCGGCGGCGGTGGTCCCGCCGATCGACAGCGTCACGTTGGCACCGGGATCACAGCCGGTGCCGCTGGCCTGCACCGGCGCCCCGGGCGCCACCGCGGGCGGCTCGAGGGAAAGCCCGGAGGTCTGCGCGGGAACGGGAGTGGTCGAGGCGGGCGGCTTGGCTTCCGAACTCGGCGGAACCGCCTCGGTGGTGGCCGGTGGCGGCGCGGCGGTCGTCAGCACCGGCGTGGTCGGCACCGGATTGGGTTGCGGCTGCGGCTGATTCCCGCCCGGCGTGGTGCCAGGAGGTATGACGGCAGTGACGCAAGCTCCGTTCGCAGGCTTGACCGAACCGTCCGGACAATACTGCGGCTGCGCAGACGGACACACCCCGCTCGACGGCTCGACCGAACCATCGGGGCAATACTGCGGCTGCGCGGAGGGGCACACCCCGCTGGAGGGTTTCACCGAGCCGTCGGGGCAGTACTGCGGCTGCGCCGAAGGACACACCCCGCCCGCAGGCTTGACCGAACCATCCGGGCAATACTGCGGCTGAGCGGACGGACAGACTCCGCTCGCAGGTTTCACCGAACCATCCGGACAGTACTGCGGCTGCGCCGAAGGACACACCCCGCCCGCAGGCTTGACCGAACCATCCGGACAGTACTGCGGCTGAGCGGACGGACAGACTCCGCTCGCGGGTTTCACCGAGCCATCCGGGCAATACTGCGGTTGCGCCGACGGGCACACCCCGCTGGAGGGTTTCACCGACCCGTCTGGGCAGTACTGCGGCTGGGTGCAGGTGGTCCAGCCACAGCCGGGGTCGCCGCCGCTGTCGCACGAGTCGCCGCACTGACCGCCGGGATTCGTCTTGCCGTTGCCGTGGCCGGGCGGGCCATCGTGGGTGCCGGTGCAATCGGTGTAGGTGCAGTCGTTGCCCGGCTGCTGGGTGATGACCGGCGGCGGATTCGGCGTGCTGGGAGGAACTTTCACCGGTGCGCGCTCCTGCGGCGCCGGGACGGAGACGGTGGTGAGCGGAACGGGTTGGGTGGCACCCGGATTCGCCCAGCCGATGCCGGCCGGCAGTGCGAGCGCGATGGCCGCCACGAACAGCAGAACAAGGTGTAGGGTCCGGGGTGAAAGTCTCACCGCGCGGGCCAGTTTCGCATGCCGGTCCCCACCGGCACGCCGAGCAGAATGCGCACATGTCTTCATTCGGCGTGACCTCGCTTGTTCGATGGTAAGGCCATCCACGTGCCCGCTGCCTTGTCTATCGCGGTAGTGATCACCCGCGTTCACACCCGAGACCGACCAGTCCGCTGGCTCGCGCGTTTCGCGCCCTACGATGCGGGTACCGACTGGGACGCCCCATCGCGCTGGAGAGGACAATCGGGACCATGTATCGTGCCGCGCCGAAGAGCGACATCGACGAGTCCGCGCTGACCGTCACCGCACCGAAGACCGAGGCCGCGGGCGTCAAGGCGGTCACCGTCGCACTGGAGCGCGCCGTCGAGGAGATGGGCGTGGTGCGCACCGCGCGCACGCTGGCCCGGGTGAATCAGCGGCACGGGTTCGACTGTCCGGGCTGTGCCTGGCCGGAACCAACCGGTCGGCGTCGCCCCGCGGAGTTCTGCGAGAACGGCGCCAAGGCCGTCGCCGAGGAGGCGACCCTGCGCACCGTCACCCCGGCGTTCTTCGCCCAGCACTCCCTCGAGGACCTGGCCGGCAAGTCCGGCTACTGGCTCGGCCGGCAGGGCCGCCTCACCCACCCGATGGTGCTGCGCGAGGGCGACACCCACTACTCCCCGATCGGCTGGGACGAGGCCTACCGGCTCATCGCCGACACCCTGCGCGGCCTGGACTCCCCCGACGAGGCCGTCTTCTACACCTCCGGCCGCACCGCCAACGAGACCGCATTCCTCTACCAGTTGCTGGTCCGCAGCTTCGGCACCAACAACCTGCCCGACTGCTCCAACATGTGCCATGAATCCTCGGGCACCGCGCTCACCGCCTCGATCGGCATCGGCAAGGGCTCGGTCACCATCGACGACTTCTCGAAGGCCGACCTCATCATCGTGGCCGGGCAGAACCCCGGCACCAACCATCCGCGCATGCTGTCCGCGCTCGGCGAGGCGAAGGCGCACGGGGCCACCGTGATCGCGGTCAACCCGTTGCCGGAGACCGGGCTCATCGGCTTCAAGGACCCGCAGACCGTCAAGGGCTTCACCGGCGGCATCACCATCGCCGACGATCTCCTGCAGATCCGCCTCGGCGGCGATATGGCCCTGTTCCAGGGCCTGGCCAAGCTGCTGTTCGAGGCCGAGGACCGCGCGCCCGGCACGGTCGTGGACCGCGCCTTCGTCGATACGCACACCGCGAGCTTCGCCGAATACGAAAAACAGATGCGCGCGGTCGATCTCGGCATCGTCGAGCAGGCCACCGGCCTGCGCCGCGCAGACCTGGACCGCACCGCGAAGCTGCTGGCCGAATCGAAGGCCACCATCATCTGCTGGGCCATGGGCCTCACCCAGCAGGTGCACGGCGTCGCCACCATCGAGGAGGCCACCAACCTGCTGTTGCTGCGCGGCATGATCGGCAAGCCCGGCGCGGGCGTGTGCCCGGTGCGCGGCCACTCCAATGTGCAGGGCGACCGCACCATGGGCATCTGGGAGAAGATGCCCGACGCCTTCCTCGACGCCCTGGACCGTGAATTCGGCATCACCAGCCCGCGCGAACACGGCTGGGACACCGTCAATGCCATCCGGGCCATGCGCGACGGCCGCGGCACGGTGTTCTTCGGCATGGGCGGCAACTTCGTCTCCGCCACCCCCGACACCGAGGTCACCGAGGCCGCCCTGCGCAATTGCGCACTGACCGTGCAGGTGTCGACCAAACTCAACCGCAGCCACGTGGTGCACGGGCGCACCGCCCTGATCCTGCCCACCCTGGGCCGCACCGACGCGGACCTGCAGGACGGTGTGCGCCAGCAGGTTTCGGTCGAGGACTCGATGTCCATGGTGCACCTGTCCACCGGCCGGCTGGACCCGGTGAGCGACCAGCTGCGCAGCGAGGTCGCCATCGTGTGCGAGCTGGGCGAGGCCGTGTTCGGTCCGGGCCACTCCGTGCCGTGGGGCGAGTTCCGGCGCGACTACGACAAGATCCGCGACGCCATCGCCCGGGTGGTACCCGGTTGCGCCGACTACAACCGGAAAGTGCGCGGCCGCAACGGCTTCCAGCTCCCGCACCCGCCACGCGACGCCCGCGAATTCCGGACCGCCACCGGCAAGGCCAATTTCGCGGTCAACGACCTGCACTGGCTGCCGGTCCCCGAGGGCCGGCTCATCCTGCAGACCCTGCGCAGCCACGACCAGTACAACACCACCATCTACGGCCTCGACGACCGCTACCGCGGCATCCACAACGGGCGGCGCGTGGTGCTGGTCCATCCGGAGGACATCGCCGCCCTCGGTTTCGCCGAGGACGATCTGGTGGACGTCATCTCCGAGTTCGACGACGGCACCGAGCGCAGCGTCACCGCCTTCCGCCTGGTCGCCTACCCGACGCCGCGCGGCAATGCCGCCGCCTACTACCCGGAGACCAACCCCCTGATCCCGCTGGACCACGTCGCCCGGCGCTCCAATACGCCCGTTTCCAAGGCGGTCACCATCCGCCTGGAACGCCACACCCACACGGTCGCATGAGCAGGGTCACCGCGCGCCGCCGCACCCTGCGCATCTCGCCCAGCGGCACCGTCACCCGGCCCGACACCCTGGCCGTGGAGGAACCGCTCGAAATCCGCACGGGCGGGCAGTCGCTGACGATCACCATGCGCACCCCCGGCGCGGATATCGACCTCGTGCACGGCTTCCTGTACGCCGAGGGCATCATCGACTCGGCCGAGGACATCGTCAGCGCCCGCTACTGCGCCGGCACCGACGAGAACGGGCAGAACACCTACAACGTGCTGGACATCCAGCTCCGGACCCCGGTCCCGGTGCAGCCCAGGCCCTTTCTGACCAACAGTTCCTGCGGATTGTGCGGCAAGACCGCCCTCGACGAGGTGCGCACCCGGATCCGGCACGCCATGCCCGCGGATTCGCCCCGCGTCGACGTGCACACCCTCGCCAAGCTGCCCGACGAACTGCGTTCCCGCCAGCAGGTTTTCGACGCCACCGGCGGGCTGCACGCCGCAGGCCTGTTCACCCCCGAGGGCGAAGCGCTGGCCGTGCGCGAGGACATCGGCCGGCACAATGCCGTGGACAAGCTGGTCGGCTGGGCGATCCGCGAGAATCGGCTCCCCGCACACGATCTCGTCCTCATTGTCAGCGGCCGAGCCTCCTTCGAGCTGGTGCAGAAGGCCATCATGGCGGGCATTCCGGTCATGGGCGCGGTGTCCGCCCCCAGCTCGCTGGCCGTGGATCTCGCCGCCGACGCCGGCCTCACCCTGGTCGGCTTCCTGCGCGGCGAAACCATGAATGTGTACACCGGTGAGGACCGTCTGGCGATGTGATCGTCGCCCGTTCCGCAGGGTGAGGCAGCGGGGTTCTTTTGCGCGTTCCGGCTGTTACTCTCCGCAATAGAACACGTTTCAATTCTTGATGGGAGTCATCCATGGCAGCGCAGCCCCGCGATGTGGTCGAGCAGTACGTGAAGCTGGTGGCCACCGGGCCCACGTCGGCGATCGTGGACCTGTACGCCGAGGACGCGGTGATCGAGGATCCGATCGGGACGCCGGAGCGCCGCGGCCACGAAGCCATCGGCGAGATGTACAAGGCCCTGGAGAACCTCGACCGCGAGACCGAACTGCACACCGTCAAGGTGGCGGGCAACAAGGTGGCGGCGTCCTTCACCCTCGTCACCGTGGCCAACGGGCACCGCATGACCCTCTCGCCCATCGATGTGATGGAGCTGAACGACGAGGGCAAGATCATCAGCATGAAGGCCTACTGGGGTCCGGACGACATGAAGATGGAGCAGATCTGACCCACGGGGTTGTCCCCTCCCGCTCCCCGAATTACGGTGGCAGCACAGTGATTCGGCGAGGGCGGGAGGGCCTGTGCGGATCTCGTTGCGCGGCACCGGTGACGGGGTGCGGGTCAGCATGCGGCTGGAGATCAACCGGCGGCGCTGGATCGCCCTGCTCATCATGCTCGGCGTGCTCACCGCCACGGGGGTGATCACCGGCCTGTGGGCCGTCGTGGCGCCCGAATCGTTCTACACCAGCTTCCCCGGATTCGGCCTGCACTGGGTGCGCGCCGACGGCCCGTACAACCATCACCTGGCCAGTGACGTGGGCGCCTTCTTCCTGGCCCTGGGCGCCATCTCCGGCGCCGCGCTCTACTACCGCGACAGCGTCATCGCCCGAGTCACCGGGCTGGCGTGGCTGGTCTTCGGCGTGCCGCACTTCATCTACCACGCCTTCCACCGCCCGGCGACACTGAGCGGACTCAACTTCACCCTCGAACTGCTGGCGGCCCTGGCCATGCCCGCCCTCGGCCTGGCCATTCTGCTCGTCGCCCCGCGCGAGCGTTTCCCGGTCCCCGAGCCCGCCCCCTTCACCTTCAAATTCCCCCGCCGCTGACCCCGCCCGCCGCGAAATTCCCTTCCCCCGATGCCGATGAAATCAGCGACGTCACCCCGTCGTAACAGGTGACCCAGCCACACCGATTTCTGAAGTAACGGAGTAAAGGTTCAACGGCGAACCACGGGGGATCAACGGCGATCCTCGCGACGGGCGCGATCGGCTCCACCGACCGTCACCGACTCCCTGGCTTTCCGGTAACGGACAGCCCACAGGAGAACGCACATGGGACTGTCGGTCACCCAGTTCGTCACCCTCGGCAGGGTCTATCAAGCACTCGGTGCCACAAGGTTGTCCGCGCGTCTACCTTCCACGCTGATCAGCTCGAGCAGGTAACTCCTGCGCGGCCGCGTGGCGAGAGAACGAAACCGGCTCCGCGAGAGGGATTCTCGCGGAGCCGGTTTCTTTGCTTGTGGAAGGGCCTTACGCCGACTTCTCGCGGCGCTCCGGGGTCTGGCGCTTGCGCGGGACGATGGTCGGGAGGACGTTGTCGTTCACCGTGTCGGCAGTGACGACCACCTTGGCGACATCGTCGCGGCTGGGGATGTCGTACATGACCGGGAGGAGTACCTCCTCCATGATGGCGCGCAGGCCGCGGGCGCCGGTGCCGCGCAGGATCGCCTGATCCGCAACGGCTTCCAGGGCGTCCTGGGTGAACTCCAGGTCCACGCCATCCATTTCGAACAGGCGCACGTACTGCTTCACCAGGGCGTTCTTCGGCTCGGCCAGGATGCGGACCAGGGATTCCTTGTCCAGGTTGGTGACCGAGGCGACGACGGGGAGGCGGCCGATGAACTCGGGGATCAGACCGAACTTGATCAGGTCCTCGGGCATCACGTCGGCGAAGTGGTCGGCGGTGTCGATCTCGGCCTTGGACCGGACCTCCGCGCCGAAACCGATGCCGCGCTTGCCGACTCGATCCTGGACGATCTTCTCCAGACCGGCGAACGCGCCCGCCACGATGAACAGCACATTGGTGGTGTCGATCTGGATGAACTCCTGGTGCGGGTGCTTGCGGCCGCCCTGCGGCGGCACCGACGCCTGCGTGCCCTCCAGGATCTTCAGCAGCGCCTGCTGCACGCCCTCACCGGACACGTCACGGGTGATGGACGGATTCTCCGACTTGCGGGCGATCTTGTCGACCTCGTCGATGTAGATGATGCCGGTCTCGGCGCGCTTCACGTCGTAGTCGGCGGCCTGGATCAGCTTCAGCAGGATGTTCTCGACATCCTCACCGACATAACCGGCCTCGGTGAGCGCGGTGGCGTCCGCGATGGCGAACGGCACGTTCAGCATCTTGGCCAGCGTCTGCGCCAGGTAGGTCTTGCCACAGCCCGTCGGGCCGAGCATGAGGATGTTGGACTTGGCCAGCTCGACCGGTTCACCCCGGGAGTCGCGGCCCTTGTCGCCGGCCTGAATCCGCTTGTAGTGGTTGTAGACCGCCACTGCGAGGGTTCGCTTCGCGGCGTCCTGCCCGATCACGTACTGCTCCAGGAAATCCCGGATTTCCGCGGGTTTGGGCAATTCGTCGAGCTTGACCTCGCTGGATTCGGCGAGCTCTTCCTCGATGATCTCATTGCAGAGGTCGATGCACTCGTCGCAGATGTACACCCCCGGTCCCGCAATGAGCTTCTTGACCTGCTTCTGGCTCTTTCCGCAGAACGAGCACTTCAACAGATCGCCGCCATCACCGATGCGCGCCATCTCCTGGGTCCCTACTTCCTTGTCCGCGTGCAACCGTCTGTCCCCGGCTGCCGGCGAGCTGCCTTCTTCGAGCGTAAGCCGTGACCCCTGAGTTTGCGGATCCGGCAATTCGGCTGTGTGTATCCACAGTGCCCATTACGAGCACCTGTGTTGGATGCAGAGGCAGAGCCGACAACCACGAGCAAAGGTCCCTAGAGTGACCGTACCCGCTTCGGCTGACCGAGGTCGACAACTTGGGCACGTTTCTCGTCGGACATGTGCGTGGGCTCACCCCTGCCGGGGTGGCGGGGACGCCCTGGGACACACAGAACCCCGCCACCCGCCCAGCTCACTTCTGGGCGCTGAGCTTGCGGTACTGGAAAACCTGGTCGACGATCCCGTACTCCTGCGCCTCGTCGGCGGTCAGGATCTTGTCCCGGTCGGTGTCCTTGCGGATGGTGTCCGCGTCCTTGCCGGTGTGGCGCGCCAGGGTGGTCTCCATGAGGCGACGCATGCGCTCGATCTCGGCGGCCTGGATCTCGAGGTCGGAGACCTGGCCCTGGATGCCGCCCGAGGTGGACGGCTGGTGGATCAGGACGCGGGCGTTGGGCAGCGCGGCACGCTTGCCGGGGGCACCGGCGGCGAGCAGCACGGCCGCGGCCGAGGCGGCCTGGCCCAGGCAGACGGTGGCGACGTCGGCGCGCACGTACTGCATGGTGTCGTAGATGGCCATCAGCGCGGTGAAGGAACCACCGGGCGAGTTGATGTACATGGTGATGTCGCGGTCCGGATCCATCGACTCGAGCACCAGCAGCTGGGCCATGATGTCGTTGGCCGACACATCGTCAACCTGGTTGCCCAGGAAGATGATCCGCTCCTCGAAGAGCTTGTTGTACGGGTCCGAGACCTTCTGGCCGAAGCTGGTCTGCTCGGTGAACTGCGGCAGGATGTAGCGCGACTGAGGCAGGTTGCCGGCGGCGGCGAAGGTGATGCCCGCGGCCCGCGGATCGATCATGTTGGACATACGCGTCACTCCAAAGTCTGTGTAATGGGCTGCGGAACTATTTGCTGCTGCTGCCGTTCGTCTGGCTCGCGTGGGTGACCACGTGGTCGATGAACCCGTAGTCGAGCGCCTCGGCGGCGGTGAACCAGCGGTCGCGGTCGGCGTCGGCGGTCACCTGCTCGATGGACTTGCCGGTGTGCTGAGCCTGCAGCTCGTTGAGTTCGCGCTTGGTGTAGGCGAACTGCTCGGCCTGGATGGCGATGTCAGCGGCCGAACCACCCAGTCCAGCGGAGGGCTGGTGCATCATGATCCGCGCGTGCGGCAGCGCGTAGCGCTTGCCCTTGGTGCCGGCGGCGAGCAGGAACTGCCCCATGGAGGCGGCCAGGCCCATACCGACCGTGCGGATGTCGCATTCGGCGAACTGCATGGTGTCGTAGATGGCCATGCCCGCGGTCACCGAACCGCCCGGGGAGTTGATGTAGAGCGAGATGTCCTTGGTCGGATCCTCGGCCGACAGCAGAAGAATCTGCGCGCACAGCTTGTTGGCGATGTCGTCGTCGACCTGAGTTCCCAGGAAGATGATGCGCTCGCGCAGCAGGCGCTCGTACACCGAATCACTGAGGTTCAGACCAGCAGTCGCGGATGTCATGCGCACCCCTGCCTGATGATTTGTCACGGATACCTGCCCTCTCTCAATGGCTCGGTTAACAAGCCCCTACTGATTCGCTGACACAAACCCTAACGAAGCAGGGCGGCACCGAACTCCCGG
Source organism: Nocardia sp. NPDC059236 (assembly GCF_042754085.1). Taxonomy (NCBI): domain Bacteria; kingdom Bacillati; phylum Actinomycetota; class Actinomycetes; order Mycobacteriales; family Nocardiaceae; genus Nocardia; species Nocardia sp. NPDC059236. Next base: position 113,256 of record NZ_JBHZAF010000012.1, on the reverse strand, counting down.
TACCGCCCTGCTTCGCTCACAGCGCAAACTTACGTCAACACCTCACGTTCCCGCGTTCGGGGTTCTCGGGGTGTCACCCGAGACCCCGGACACCGGGGCGCCGGCATTTGTTTACTCGGCCTCGGCCTCGGCGGCCTCGGTCGCGTCGGCGACGGTGGCGAGCTCCTCGGCGGAAACCTCCTCGGCCTCCTCGGCCGGGTTGCCGAACATCTCGGCGGTGTCCACGACGTTGCCGGCGGTGTCGGTGACGACGGCCTGGACCACGACACCGGCGAGGGCCTTGCCGCGGCGCACGTCGGCGAAGACCGCGCCCAGCTGACCGGCCTGCTGGATCTGCTGGATGAACTGATCCGGCGACATGCCGTAGCGCTGCGCCTGGAAGATGATCCGCTCGTACAGCTCGTCCTGGCCGACCTGGGTGTTCTCGGCCTCGGCGACAGCGTCCAGCAGCAGCTGGGTCTTGACCGACTTCTCGGCGGCTTCCTTGGTGTCCTTCTTGAACTCCTCGAGGGAGGAGCCCTGGGCCTCGAGGGCCTCGGCCAGCTTGGCCTCGTCGTGGTCGAAGCCGTGGACGGCGTCGTGCTCGACGGCGTCGACCTCGGCCTTGACGACACCCTCGGGCAGCGGGATCTCGACGGTCTCGAGCAGCTGCTCGAGCACCTTGTCGCGGATCTCGCCGGCCTGCTGGACCTTCTTGACGCGCTCGACGCGGGTCTTCAGGTCTTCCTTCAGCTCGTCGATGGTGTCGAATTCGCTTGCCAGCTGGGCGAACTCGTCGTCGGCCTCGGGCAGCTCGCGCTCCTTGACCGACTGCACGGTCACGGTGATGACGGATTCCTTGCCGGCGTGCTCACCGGCGACCAGCGTGGAGGTGAAGTCCTTGGACTCGCCCTCCTTCAGGCCGATCAGGGCCTCGTCCAGGCCCTCGATGAGCTGGCCGGAGCCGACCTCGTGGGACAGGCCGGTGGTGGAGGCCTCCTCGACGGTCTCGCCGTCGACGGTGGCGGACAGGTCGATGGAGACGAAGTCGCCGTTCTCGATGGCGCGCTCGACCGACTTCAGGGTGCCGAAGCGCTGACGCAGCGACTGCAGCTGCTCGTCGATGTCCTCGTCGGTGATCTCGATCGGGTCGACCGAGACGGCGATGGAGGAGAACTCCGGCAGGGTGATCTCCGGGCGGATGTCGACCTCGGCGGTGAAGGCCAGCTCCTCGCCGTCCTCGATCTTGGTGATCTCGATTTCCGGCTGGCCGATGACCTTGGCCTCGGTGGCGATGACAGCCTCGCTGTAGCGCTTGGGCAGCACATCGTTGACGACCTGCTCCAGCACGGCGCCGCGGCCGATACGGGCCTCGAGAAGCTTGGCCGGCGCCTTGCCCGGACGGAAGCCCGGGATCCGGACCTGCTGCGCGAGAGCCTTGTAGGCGCGGTCGAAGTCCGGCTTCAGCTCCTCGAAGGGCACCTCGACATTGATGCGGACCCGAGTCGGGCTCAGCTGCTCGACGGTGCTCTTCACGGACATGCTCCTTGTTCGTAGTTCATGGTTGACGTCTAGGTTCCCCCCGAACGCATCCCGACCAGGTTAGTTGACGGCCCCTCGGGCCGTGTAACCGGTCGCTGCACGGGGCATCGCGACGCCGGTCGGTCGACCGGTCGCCCTGGTACCCGGGGTTCGGGTCTAGCTACCGACCTTGACGGCGTCGGTGACGAAGACCAGCGTCTCGTACGGTTTCATGCCGTGGCCGCCCGCGCCGTAGCCGAGGTCCGGCGGGACGATGAGCAGCCGGCGGGCGCCCTGCTGGACGCCGACCAGGCCCTGGTCCCAGCCCTTGATGACCTCGCCAGCGCCCAGCGGCAGCTCGAAGGGCTCACCGCGGGTGAAGGACGAGTCGAGGACCTTCTTGTCGGACCAGGTGACCAGCGTGTAGTTCATGGTCAGCTGATCCCCGGCCTTGGCGGCCGGGCCGCTGCCCGCGACCAGATCCTTGACGATGAGCTGCTTGGGCGGGTCGCAGTCGTCCGGGATGGTGATCTTGGGAGCCTGCCCGAAGCCGCCGTCGACCTTGATGTCGTCGGCCGTGCACTCGCGGCCCTTGCTCTGGGTCGTGGTGGCGACGGCCGCGCTGGGCGTGGCCTTGGCAGTGGTGGTCGACGCCGCCTTGTTGTCACTGCTGCTGCCGCACCCCGCGGCCAGCACCGTGGCGGCCGCGACCGCACCGATCACACCGACCTTGCCCACCAAGCGCATTCCCGCTCCTGTCCGTCAGTCCGGATTGCCGCACGGATTGCGACGCCGCGCCGAACCTACACGCCGGGATCGTTCTTCGCCGGGGAGGACGCGGCCGAGCGGATGCCGAATCGGCGATCCGCGGGCTCAGCGATCGGCGACCAGCAGCGCGTACTGTGCCACGGCCATGCGGTGGACGAGTTGCTCGGTCAGGGCCGAGACCTGCGCCAAGTAGCGGCCGTCCAGGACGAGGCAGGTGTATTCGCTCTCGCGCGCTGCGGGATTCGAGCCGGGACCCCGCAGGCAGACCGCGTCCGGGACGCCGGCCGGCGGGGTCGTGACGGACCCGCCGGCACTGGGCTCGGACAGTCGGTTCAGCGCGTGCCGGGCGGCCACGGCGTCGGGGAAGCGCAGCAGCCGGGCCGAATCCGTGACGGCGATGCTCTCGACCGGGATGCGCGGGTCCGCGCCGGACCTGTCGACCCACAGCTCGGCGAGGACGGGGCCGTAGACGATGCCGCGTGCGCTGCGGTGTCCGCCCCAACCGGCGATGGGTTGCTGCACGTCGTGAAAGAGCTCGGGATAGGGCCATTTCCCGGGGTCGGCGGGCAGCAGGCGGCTCAGCATGCCGCCGGGATCCAGTGGGAGCGCTGACAGTTCCTCGGCCGGTGTCGGCGTGAAGGCGTCCAGCTTCGGCAGTTCGGCGTCGAAGGTGGCCTCGGCCAGCTGCTTCAGGGCCGCCAGATCCGTGGCCGGATGGGTGACGAACAGCGTCACCACGAACGGGCCGTGGGCGAGGGTGACCGCCATCGTCGGCACGAAGGTGCGCCAATGACCATGTGTCGCAAAGTATTCGGAGAATGGGACGACGACATTGTCGTGGTTGACGTCGAAGTCGCGCCCATCTATCTCGCGGGCCGCGTCGATGGCCGCCATATTGTCCCGCATGCGCAGGACGGTGAGCCGCACCGAACGGGCCGTGCCGATCTCCGGGATGCCGGTCGGATCGTCGGTGCCGCCGATGCTGAATCCGGCCAGCATGCCGTGTGCGGCCAGGGTGGCGCGGGTGGCGTCGGCGAGGATTCCGACGGCGTCCTCCGGGGTGGGTACCGGGATGGCCGCGGTCTGTGCGAGGGTCGGATCGACGGCGCTCGGCGCGATGACGGCGTCCGCCATCCGCACCGATTCCATCAGCCGCCCATAGGCTTCCCCGGCCACCGCCGGCGCGACGAGCGGCCGCCCGCTGTAGCCGCCGAGATCCAGTGCCCCCACCTGCGGCGTCGCCGCCCGTGGTGCCCCGGCGATCGCGCAGGCACTGACCAGTGCCGCGACCGCCACGAGCGATCCGGCGTGGACACGCCGACGGGTCGAATCGAATCGGTGCATGCCGCCACCGCCTGTCGCACAGCTCCCCGCCCGGGTCCCAGCTCTCCGATCACGGTGAGCCCGAATGGTGTTTCGTCCCGGCCCCTCGGATCGCCGACGAAAACCTCCCCCGGACACCTGTTTTCGAGTGTGAGCGCGATCGCGCTCCCCAGCAAGCCCCCTACACTGAGGGGTCCGCCCCCGTCGCGACTATCGGCGCAGGTCGAGACGGAAATGTATTTGCGGGCGCTCTCGGCCTACGGGAGCATCTCAGGATGCTGTTGACGATTTCTTGTACGCGACCCGAGGGCGCCGCCTGGCCGGCCTCCGATCTGGGGTACCTGCTGCACAAGAATCCTTCGCGCATACAGACTTTCGAGCAGTCCTACGGCATCGCGCACGTGCTCTACCCGGAGGCGGGCGACGACCGGTGCACGGCCGCGCTGCTGCTGGAGATCGATCCGGTCCGGCTGGTGCGGGGAAAGTCCAAGGGCACCCCCGAATTCAGCCTGGGGCAGTATGTGAACGATCGCCCGTACGCGGCGTCTTCGCTGGTGTCCGTGGCCATTTCGACGGTGTTCGGCACCGCCTTGCACGGCCGCTGCAAGCAGCGTCCCGAGCTGGCCGAGACCGCGCTCCCGCTGCGCATCGAGCTCCCGGCCGTCCCCTGCAAGGGCGGGGCCGAGTACGCCGAGCGGGTCTTCGCGCCCCTGGGCTGGACCGTCGTGGCCACTCCCCTCCCCCTGGACCCGGCCTTCCCGGACTGGGGCGATTCCCATTACCTGCGGCTCGAACTCACCGGAACGCAGCGCCTGTCCGACGCGCTGTCGCACCTCTATGTCCTGCTGCCCGTCCTCGACGGCAGCAAGCACTACTGGCTCGACTCCGCCGAAATCGACAAACTCCTCCGCTTCGGCGAGGGCTGGCTCACCACCCACCCCGAACGCGAGTGGATCACCCGCCGCTACCTCACCCGCCGCCACATCCTGGTCCGCGCCGCCCTCGCCCGCCTCGCCGAGCTGGACGACGCCGACCCGGAGGAACTCGGCGCGATCGAGCACGATACCGACGACGAGGGGGCCGGTATCGAGACCACGCCGCCCGCGCCCGACCTCGGCGGCGAAGTCTCCTCGGCCGCAACGGAGCTGATATCAGCGCAGGCAACCGACCTCGGCCTGGCCTCCGGTGGGACCGGTGATCCGGTTCCGGCGACCGATCCGCGGGCGGAGGCTTCCTGTTCCGCGGAGGCCGGCGAACGCGGCCCATCGCTGGCGGTATTGCGGCGGGCGGCCGTGCATCGGGCGCTGCTGTCGGCCGGGGCGAGCCGGGTGCTCGATCTCGGGTGCGGGCAGGGGGCGTTGCTGCTGGAGCTGGTGGCGGACCGGGCGTTCACGGAGATCGTCGGGATCGACGTGTCGATGCGCGAGTTGAAGATCGCGGCGCGGCGGCTGCGGCGGGTGCCGGAGTGGCAGTCGCGGCGGGTGACGCTGCGGCAGGGGGCGCTGACGTATACCGACGCCGCTTTGCGGGGTTATGACGCGGCGGTGCTCATGGAGGTGATCGAGCATGTGGACGCGCCGCGGTTGCAGGCGCTGGAGCACGCGGTGTTCGGGGCTGCCGCTCCGGGCGCCGTGGTCGTGACGACGCCGAACAGCGAGTACAACGTACGCTACGACGGGCTCGACGCGGGCGCGTTCCGGCATTCGGATCACCGATTCGAGTGGAGCCGGGCAGAATTCGCGGACTGGGCGGACCGGGTCGGTGGGACGTACGGGTATGCCGTGCGGTTCGAGCCGATCGGGCCCGAGGATGCGGAAGTGGGGGCGTCGACGCAGATGGCTGTGTTCACCAAACAGGACGGGAAGAACGGCGATGAGAAAGGAGTCGCGTGATGGCAGAGCTGTCGGTTCCGGTGCTGTCGCTGGTCGTGTTGGTCGGCAGCAGCGGCTCCGGGAAATCCACGTTCGCGCACAAGCACTTCCGGTCGACGGCGGTGCTGTCATCGGACGCCTACCGGGGGCTGGTGAGCGATGACGAGGCCGATCAGTCGGTGACGGCCGAGGCGTTCGAGCTGCTGCACCACGTGGCGGGCGTGCGCCTGCGGCGCGGGCTGCGCACCGTCATCGACGCCACCAATGTGCAGCCCAAGGCGCGGCAGGCGCTGGTGGAGCTGGCGCGGGCGCACGATGTCCTGCCGGTGGCGATCGTGCTGGACGTGCCGGAGGCGGTGTGCGTGCAGCGCAATGCGCTGCGGGTGGATCGCGCGGATCTGGGGCCGCACGTGGTGGGGCGCCACCAGCGCGATCTGCGGCGTTCGCTGAAGTTCCTGGAGCGCGAGGGTTTCCGCAAGGTGCACGTGCTGAGGGGCGTCGAGGAGATCGAGGCCGCCACCATCGCGGACGAGCGCCTGTGGAACGACAAGACCGATCTCACCGGGCCTTTCGATGTGATCGGTGACGTGCACGGCTGCCGGAGCGAGCTGGAGACGCTGCTGGGCGAACTCGGCTATGTCATCGCCCGGGACACGGAGGGACGGGCGGTCGACGCGCGGCACCCCGAGGGTCGCACCGCGGTGTTCGTCGGCGACCTGGTCGATCGCGGGCCGGATACGCCCGGCGTGCTGCGGCTGGTGATGGGCATGGCAGGATCGGGAAACGCCCTGTGCGTCACCGGAAACCACGAGTTCAAGCTGGTGCGCGCGCTCGACGGCCGCCGCGTCACGGTGGCGCACGGCCTGGCCGAGTCGCTCGCGCAGCTGGAGGCCGAGGACGCCGAATTCCGCAAGACCGCACAGGAATTCATGCGCGGCCTGGTGAGCCACTATGTGCTCGACGGCGGCAAGCTGGTGGTCGCGCATGCCGGTCTGAAGGAGCAGTACCAGGGCCGTACCTCGGGCCGGGTACGCGAGTTCGCCATGTACGGCGAATCCACCGGCGAGACAGACGAATACGGGCTGCCGGTGCGGTACCCGTGGGCCAACGACTACCGCGGCCAGGCGCTGGTGCTCTACGGCCACACGCCGATGACCGAACTGGTGTGGGTGAACAACACCCTGTGCCTGGATACCGGCGCGGTGTTCGGCGGCCGTCTGACCGCGCTGCGCTACCCGGAGCGGGAGCCGGTGTCGGTGCCGGCCGAACAGGTCTGGTTCGAGCCGGTGCGCCCGCTCGCGGCGGCCACCTTCGCCACCGGGGAGGCGGTGGTGCAGCGGGATCCGGGCGTGCTCGACCTGGACGACGTGCTGGGCCGGCGGGTGGTGGAGACCCGCCATCTCGGCCGGGTCACCGTGCAGGAGAACGCCGCGAGCGCCGCGCTCGAGGTGATGAGCCGCTTCGCCGTGGACCCGCGCTGGCTGGTGTACCTGCCGCCGACCATGTCGCCGTGCGCCACCTCCACCCTGGACGGCTATCTCGAGCACCCGGCCCAGGCCTTCGAGTACTACCGCTCCGAGGGCGTGGACACCGTGGTGTGCGAAGAGAAACACATGGGTTCGCGTGCGGTCGTGGTGGTTTCGCGGTCGGCCGAGGCGGCGCGGGACCGGTTCGGCGTCGAGGACGGCAGCACCGGCGCGGTGTACACCCGCACCGGCCGCCCGTTCTTCGACGATCCGGCGCGCACCGAATCGCTGCTGGCCCGGGTGCGGGCGGCGGCCGAAACCGCCGGGCTGTTCGAGGAACTGGGCACCGACTGGCTGCTGCTGGACACCGAGCTGCTGCCGTGGTCGGCCAAGGCGCTGGGGCTGCTGCGCAACCAGTACGCCGCGGTCGGCGCGGCAGCCCGGGCCTCGCTCGGCCGGGCCGGCGAGGTGCTGGCGGCCGCGGTCGAACGAGGTTTGGACGCAGGCGATCTCGCCGCGCGGACCGGAGCTCGCCGGGCCGACGCCGACGCCTTCACCGCCGCCTACGGCCGCTACTGCTGGCCCACCGACGGCCTCGACGGCGTGCGCCTGGCCCCGTTCCAGTTGCTGGCCGCCTCCGGCGCGAATTACGCAGGGCGCGAGCACAACTGGCACCTGGAGCGCATCGACCGCCTGGTCGCCGCGGACCCGGAGTTCTTCACCCCGACCGGCCGCCGCCCGGTCGACCTCGCCTCTCCGGAGGCCGAGGCTGCCGCGACGGCGTGGTGGACCGAGCTCACCGCGGCCGGCGGCGAGGGCATGGTGGTGAAGCCGCTCGGCTCGCTGGTGTCCGGCACCGGCACCCGCAGCGGGCGGCCGGTGCAGCCGGGCGTGAAATGCCGTGGCCCGGAATACCTCCGGATCATCTACGGCCCGGAGTACCTGCGCCCCGACCAGCTGCACCGCCTCCGCTCCCGCGGCCTCGGCGGCAAGCGCTCCATGGCGCTGCGCGAGTACGCCCTGGGCCTGGAGGCCCTGGACCGCTTCGTGGCCCGGGAGCCGCTGTGGCGCGTCCACGAGGCGGTATTCGCGATCCTGGCCCTGGAGACCGAGCCGGTCGACCCTCGGCTGTAGCCGACTGGAAGACTGCCCGGTTCAGCTCGGAGTGTCGGGGCGCACCAGGCCGGTGCGGTAGGCGATGACGACGAGCTGGGCCCGGTCGCGCGCATCGAGTTTGGCCATGGCGCGATTGACGTGGGTCTTGGCGGTGAGGGCGGTGATGAACAGTCGTTCGGCGATCTCGTCGTTGGACAGGCCCAGCGCGACCAGCGTGACCACCTCGCGTTCGCGCGGGGTGAGTGCCGCCAGTGCGGGCGGCGGCTCCCAGCGCACCGGGTCCGGCTGGGCCAGGAAGCGGCCGATCAGCGCCTTGGTCGCGGTGGGCGACAGCAGGGCGTCGCCGGCGACGACCGTGCGGATCGCGGCGAGCAGTTCGTCGGCGTTCATCCCCTTGCCGAGGAATCCGCTCGCCCCGGCGTGCAGGGCCTCGACGACGTGCTCCTCGTACTCGAACGTGGTGAGCACCAGCACCTTCACGCCGGCGAGGTCCTCGTCCGCACTGATCAGCCGGGTCGCGGCCAGGCCGTCCAGCTCGGGCATGCGAATGTCCATGAGCACGACGTCGGCCCGGTGGGTGCGGGCGAGTTCGACCGCTTCGCGGCCGGTGGCGGCCTCGCCGACCACCCGCATGTCCTCGGTGGAGTCGATGAGCATGCGGAAGGTGTCGCGCAGGAGCGCCTGGTCGTCGGCCAGCACTACCCGAATCGTCATGACCCGCCCTTTCGGCCGTTGCGATGCGGCAGTTGGGCGTCCACCCGGAAACCACCGTGCGGGCCCGGGCCCGCATCGAGCGTGCCGCCCACGGCCTTCACGCGTTCCCGCATGCCGATCATCCCGTAGCCGGTGCCGGTCTCCGCGTGCCGGCGGCCGTCGTCCTCGACGGTGATCCGCACCCGGTCGGGTCGATAGTCCAGCCGCACCCGCGCGGTCCGCACCCCGGCGTGCTTGCGGGTATTGGTCAACGCCTCCTGAATGATTCGGTAGGCGGTGAGGTCGGTCAGCGAGGACAGCTCGAACGGATCCCCGGAACGCTCGACGGTGACGTCCAGCCCGGCGTGCCGGAAGGACTCCACCAGCTCGGTCAGCTCCCCGAGGCCGGGTGAGGGGGCGCGCGGATGCCCCGAATCGTCCTCCGCGCGCAGCACTCCGACGGTCGCGCGGAGGTCGTCGAGGGCGGTCCGGCTGGTGTCGCGAATGCGTTCCAGCGCCTCGTAGGCGTGGTCCGGATCGGTGCGCATCAGATGGTGCGCGACAGTGGCCTGCGCGTTCACCAGCGTGATGTGGTGGGCGACCACGTCGTGCAGCTCCCGGGCGATCCGCAGGCGTTCCTCGGCGACCCGGCGGGCGGCCTCCGCCTCCCGGTCACGTTCGGCGGTTTCGGCCCGTTCGAGGGCCGCCGCCAGCAGCTTCCGATGGCTGCGCACCGCATCACCCGCGGCGACACCGAGCAGGGTCCAGGCGATCTGGGACAGCGCCTGGGGCAGATCCGCCGGACTCGGCTGTGAAATGAGGATGGCGGCGACCAGCGGCACCGCGGCACACACGCCGGCCAGCCAGGCGGTGCGCCGATCCATCCGGTTCGCCACCGTGAACAGCGCAACCGCGGTAGCCGCGGGCGGCGGAGTGGAGTACGGAATCACCAGGTAGCGAGTGACTTCCACGAGCACGGTGGCGGCGACCACCGGGATCGGCCACCGGCTGCGGACCAGCAGCGGCACACAGGTGAGCGCGAGCCCGCTGACCGCCCGGTCCATCGGGCTGTGCCGCAGATACGCCATGCTCGCGGCCACGGGGGTGGCGACCAGGAAGCATCCGATCGCGACCGCGAGGTCGGCCGCCCACGGCCGGACTCGCAGCCAGCACCGCAGCCGGGCGATCATCCGCACGTCGTCAAGGTACCTACCCGCCGCACGCATCGGCGTGACCCGGCGCGGTGACGCGGCCACGGTATTCCCGCAGGGTGCGGGCGCTGTTCCAGCCCACCGCCCCGACGACCCGGTCGCCGATGCGGTAGAGCGCGACGAACTTGCGCTCGCGGGGGTCTCCCGCGACGATCTCGGTCCGGGCGCCGGCGGGACACCAGCCGTGGATCTGGATCTTGCTGTCGTAGTGGTCGGTCCAGCCGAAAGGTGTTGGCGCATAGGGTGTTTCCCGCACCGGTTCGGCGAGCAGATTGCAAGCCGCGGCCATGGCCTGCTCGCCCGCGTTGGTGCGCTGCTCGAACCGGACCCGCGCGCCGAGGCCCGGATGCGGCCAGTTGGCGACATCACCGGCGGCGTACACGCCCGGCGCGGCCCGGCAGTATTCGTCGCAGAGCACCCCGTCGCCGACCGGAACACCGGATCCGGCCAGCCAGTCGACAGCGGGCACCGAGCCGATGGCGACCACCACGACATCGGCCGCCAGCCGGGTCCCGTCGTCGAGCACCACGGCGGTGACCCGGCCGTCCGCGCCCTCGATATCGGAAACCTTGCGGCCCATCCGCATTCGCACGCCGTGGTCGCGATGCGTAGCAGCCACCAGGTCCGCGACCTCGGCACCGAACTGGCGGATCAGCGGCGCGGGCTCGGCGTCCACGAGGGTGACGTCCACCCCGAGTTCCCGTGCGGACGCGGCGATCTCGCTGCCGAGAAAGCCCGCGCCGAGCACCACCACCCGCGGCCCCGCCGCCAGTTCCGCGCGCAGGGCGAGGGCGTCGTCGAGGGTCCGCAGCACGTGCATTCCGGCCAGGTCGTGCCCGAAGGGCAGGCGCCGGGGGCGCAGGCCGGTCGCGATGATCAGGCCGTCGTAGCGCACCCGGTCGCCGCCGGCGAGGGTGACGGTGCGCGCATCGGTGTCCAGACCTGTTGCGCGGCAACCCGATCGCAGTTCCAGATCGAGCCGCTCGAGCGCCGCATCGTCGCGGAGCTCGATCTCCGGCGGCTGCCGGTCACCGGTGAGCAGCTGTTTCGACAGCGGCGGCCGATCATAGGGCGCGTGGGTCTCCTCACCGATCAGGGTGAGCGTGCCGGTGAAGCCCTCGCGCCGCAGGGCCTCGGCCGCGCTCAGACCGGCGGCCGAAGCGCCCACCACCACAAGGTGATCGGGGCCGGGCACTACTGCTCCACCCGGATGGCCAGGGCCGGGCAGCGCGCGGCGGCATCGAGCACCTGCGGCAGCAGCTCCTCGGCCGGGCGGGGATCGAGCAGCAGGACAACGCCGTCCTCGTCGCGCTGATCGAACACCTCCGGTGCGGCCACCACGCACTGACCGCCACCACAGCATCTGTTCTCGTCGATGTGGATCTTCATGGAATATCCCCGCTCCTACCAGGCCACCGGCAGCTCGTGGACGCCGTAGACGACCATCTCGTCGCGCATCGGAACCGCCTCCAGCGGCACCGCGAGCCGCAGCTCCGGGAAGCGTTCGAACAGGGCGGTCAGCGCGATGCGCAGCTCCAGCCGGGCCAGCTGCTGGCCGATGCACTGATGGATACCGAAGCCGAACGCCACGTGCGGCCGATGGGGGCGCAGCAGGTCCAGGCTTTCCGGATCGTCGGGGAACAGCTCCGGGTCGCGGTTGGCCGCGGGCAGGTGCGCGACCACCGTGCCGCCCGCCGGGATCAGCTGACCGCCCACCTCGACATCCTCCAGAGCCGTTCGGCGGATACCGAATTGGATGACACTCAGGAAGCGCAGCAGCTCCTCCACCACGGCGTCGGCATGCTCGGGCTCGGCGCGCAGCAGGGCCAGCTGGGCGGGGTCGCGCAGCAGGCACAGGGTGCTCAGGGCGATCATGTTGGCCGTGGTCTCGTGCCCGGCGACCAGCAACAGCACGCCGATGCCCGCCAGCTCCTCATCGGTGAGGTCCCCGTCCCGGACCAGGGCGCTGAGGATGTCGTCGGCGGGCTCGGTCCGCTTCTGGACGGCGAGGCGATGGATCAGCTGGTTCAGTTCCAGCTGGGCCTGCGCCACCTCCTCGGCGGGTGCGCCGAGCCGCAGCAGCGTGGCCGAATTGTGCTGGAACTCCGCACGATCGGCGTACGGCACCCCGAGCAGCTCGCAGATGACCAGCGAGGGAATCGGCAGCGCGAAGTCCTGCACGAGGTCGACCGGACCGGTGGCCGCCGCCATGGCGTCCAGGTGATCGGCGACGATCCGCTCCACCGCCGGGGCCAGCTCACGCATGCGCCGCACGGTGAACTGGCCGGTGAGCATCTTGCGCAGGCGGCTGTGCTCCGGCGCGTCCATGAAGATGAACCAGCCCGGCGGAGGCGGCGGAATCTCTTGCGAGCCGCGGTGATTGCCGGTGACACCGCGGCGCCTCGAGCTGAAACGCGGGTCGGACAGCACGGCCCGCACGTCGGCGTATCGCGTGATCAGCCAGCCGTCGATGCCGTCCGGCAGGGTGACGTGCGCGACCGGATCCTGCTCGCGCAATTCCCGGTATTCCCCGGGCGGGCTGAACGGACAGGTCCGGACCACGGGCTGGCTCCCGGCGAGCTGTGTATGGGTCATCGACGTCCTTTCCGAACGGTGGCGATTAGCTGTTCGCAGTAACAACCACCCTGCCGCCGGGACCGGGTAGCCGTCGTCGTCCGGACGTGGACTTTCGGCATACCGCGAACGCGGTATGCCGGGCTACGCGCCGGCGAGGTGCTCGCGCAGGCGGTCGAGGTAGGGGCGCTGGCCCTTGCCGAGTTTCTCGTGGGCGGTGTCCAGGTCGAACCAGGCGACCCGGTCGATTTCGGGGAATTCGGCGATTCGCCCGGATCGTGGCGGCCATTCCATTTCGAACGTGCCCGGCACCACCTGTTCCGGATCCAGGTCGCCCTCGACAGCCCAGACCGTGACCTGCTTCTTGCTGCTTCCGCTGCCGTACTGGACGTCGCCGAGCGGAATCCATTCGCCATCGGGCACGGGCAGGCCGAGTTCTTCGCCGAATTCGCGGCGGGCGGCGTCGCGGGGCTGCTCCTCGGTGGGCTCGTACTCGCCCTTCGGGATGGACCAGGCGGCGGCGTCCTTCTTCGCCCACAACGGTCCGCCCATGTGCCCGATCAGAACTTCGAGGCCGGTGGTGCGGCGGAACAGCAGGACTCCGGCGCTGAATCTGAGGCTCATGGCAAGGAGTTTGCCGAATCGGCGCGCGGGCGCACACCGCGGGCGTTACTGTGAGCGACACTGCGGCAATCCGGACGTTAGGGATATTTTCCCGATAACGGACGAATATTTCCCGCGCGGTGTCCTGCGCCCGAAACCTGTTCGGCACCATCGAATTCCATTAAGCTCCTGGGTTCGGACGGCCCACACCCGTTGACGGATTGGATACCGCATGGAGTTCCGCAACACCTGCGCGACTGCCACTCTGGTGATCGGCGCACTCGTGACCCAGGCCACCGCACTTTCGGTGGCAACCGGCGCGGCGAACGCCGAGCCCGCGGCCCCCGGCCTGGTGTACTCGGCGAAGCTGGTGGACAAGACCGTCGTCACCACGCTCGAGGGCGGCACCTTCGAGCTGTCGCAGGCGGCCGAGGATTCCGCGCCGGCGGCCCCCGATTCGGACCCGGCGGCCAAGCCCGCCGACGTGGTGAACGTGAAGGACGCCGACGGCAAGGTGCTGCTCACGCTGCCGCTGAAATTCCATCTGGGACCCATCGATATTCCGGTCAAGTCCGAGGTGCAGAAGAACGGCACCGTGCTGGCCCTCACTCCCGACAAACCGGCCGGGGTGTCGGTGTCGCAGCCGCTGGTCGTGAAACCGGTTGCCTCGCAGGTGGAGAACGACCGCGCGCTGAGCAGCTTCACCACCCAGTTCAGCCTGGCCACCACCATCGGCACCTTCGTGGGCACCGCCATCGGCGCGACCATCGGCTGCATCGTCACCCTGGTGGCGGGCTGTCTCCCGGGCCTGACCACCGGCGCCGCGGCGGGCGGCATCATCGGCACCATCGTCCTCGGCGGCCCGACCCTCATCGCCTCGGGCATCGATCTGCTGTCCACCCTGCAGGCCGCCGACGGCACCACCAAGTGGGCGGACAAGACCACGACCCCGGCGGCTGCGCAGCCTGGTAACTGACGCACCCGGCCGGAAGCTGCCGCCGGCTCAGACCTGTGGAATCGGCACCCGCCAGACCAGCGTGGTGCCGTACCCGTCCAGACCCGGCCCGAGTTCGAGCGCGCCGGCGAGATCGGTGGCGCGTTCGGCGATCTTGCGCAGCCCGCCCCGCCGGGGCGCGTCGCCCACGCCGATACCGTTGTCCGCCACCGAGATTCGCAGTTCACCCCGGGCTGCGGTGACGTCCACGTCGATGCGGGTGGCCTCGGCGTGGCGCGCCACATTCGACAGTGACTCACGCAGTACGGCCAGCGCCTGCCGCCCGGTCTCCGGCGGCACCCGGGTGTCGAGGGGACCGTCCTGCCGCAGGCTCGGTGTGCAGCCGAGGTGGCGGGCGGCGGTGGACACCAATTCGGTGATCTCGCTGCGCAATCCACCCTGCCCACCGGTGGTCGGAGGCAGCGCGAAGAGGGTGGCGCGGATGTCCTGGATGGTGCCGTCCAGGTCGGCCGCCACGCGGGCGAGCCGCTCCCCGATCTCGGGCGCCGGGTTCATCCGGAGCGCGCCCTGCAGGGCCTGGCCCGAGGCGTGGATGCGCTGGATCACGGAGTCGTGCAGGTCGCGGGCGATGCGATCGCGCTCCGCCAGCACGGCGATCCTGGCCGAGTCATGCCGGCGGCGTACGGTGTCGCGCTGCACCTGGTCGTACATGCGCACATTGACGATCTTCACCGCCGCGATGACGGCCAGCGCCTCGATGATCCGTTCGTCCTCGTCACTGAACGCGCCGCCGCGTTTGTTCGTCAGGTACAGGTCGCCCAGGACCGTGCCGCGATAGCGCACGGGCACCCCGAGGAAGCTGCGCATGGGCGGATGCCCGTCGGGCCAGCCCTCGAAGGCGGGACTCTTGGTGAGGTCGGCCAGCCGGACCGGGTGCTCCCCGGACAGCATCGCGTCGAGCACGCCCCGGCCGTGCGGCCAGTGCCCGATCCGGCGAATCGTCTCCTCGTCCATACCGACCGGGACGAATTGCGCCAGCTGCCGTTCACCGCTCCCGTTCTCGGGTTCGAGCAAACCCAGTGCGCCGTACTGGGCACCGACCAGCCGGACCGCCGCGGTCACCAGCTGCCGCAGCACCAGATCCACATCCAGGTCCGAGACCACCGTGTACACCGCCTCGACCAGATCGTGTAGCCGTTCTCGCGAGGCCGTCAGTTCACGCAGCTCGTCCGGTACGACACCCCACAGCTCATCGGACATGTGGCACAGGCTACCCACCGGCAACCTGAGGATATTTGTCTCTCGGGCCGGGTGTCGCCGAGAAGAACTGATGAAATCAGACCTTTCGGACCGAGGAGACAAAGCCGCAGTCGCTATGAGAGCGACTGGGGCACAGGCTTATCCACGCTTCCCGCGATCGCACTGCAGCCACCCGGGGGACAGTCGTCATCACCGGGTGATGGTGGACTCGCAGGATCGGGTCGAGCAGACCTCTTCCGTGACGCTCGAACGAGTGGTGTTCTGGATGTGGGTCACCGACCCCGGTCTTCAGAACCGGAGCGGATCATTCGAGTGTCAAGGAAGGCGTGCGCCATGACCACGATCCATCTCCACAAGACGACCACCGCGACGCCTGAGCAGTTCCTGGCCGGCCTCACAGACTTCGGGCCGGGCCGGCACGAACTCTTCGGCAACAGCGCGGACAGCTACCTCGAGGTGCATCACGAAGGCCCCCATGACGCTGATGTCACGGAGGGCTCGAGCGGCATCTGGGAACGCCTGCACTACGACTGGAGCGACCCCCATCACGTGGTGATGACGACCACCGACTCCAACCTGTGGGGTGGCGCCTCGGGCCACACCTACACCATCACGCAGCTGCCCACCGGCATGACCGACGTGGACGCCGTCGTGGTCCGCGACGGCAAGAACCTCAAGGGACGGCTGCTCGCGATGGTGCTCGGACTGTTCGGCACCCGCGTCCTGGGAAAGCCGTTCGAGAAGTCCATCAAGGCCATCGAAGCTCGCAGCGGCGGCGCGAGTGGAAAGAACACGCAGACGCCAGGAAGGTGAACTACGGTTCGAACACCAGCAGCGGTTTGCCCCCGTGTGCGGGAGCTTCGGCCAGATAGACAGCTTCGCTGAACTTTTCGACGAGAATCGGCCGGCCCTCCGGCACCCGCAGCGCGCCGCTGCCGGCGAGTCGAAGTGTCCGGTCGATCGTTGCGGCCATCCGATCCTTCGGGGTCTCGGTGAACCAGCGGAAGAGCCAGAACCCCCGAACGGTCTTGGTTTCGTAGATCAGCGAGCGCGCGAGGACGGGGATGGTGAGTTTGTCGGGATCGGTTTGGCGGTGCGTGGACAGCGCACCGAAGACGACCAGCTCACCGTGCGGTGCCAGCGCGCGCGACACGTCCGCACCCACCTGACCACTGACACAGTCGATCGCCTTGGACACCCCGTCGTGGCCCGCTATGTCGGCCACCCGTTCGCGCAGGTCCTCGTCCTCCGTGCAGATCACCGCGGTGCCGCCCAACGCGAGGATGTCCTCGACCGCGGATCGGCGGCGGACCACATTGAGGGTCTTGAAGCCGATGTGCACGCCGAGCTGGATGACCGACTGGCCCACGGTTGAACCGGCCGCCGTCTGCAAGAGCCATTCACCCGGTCGAACATCGAGTTCATCACCGGTCAGGATCACGGCGGTGAGCGGATTGCTGAGAATCTGGGCGGCCGTGGAATCACTCATGCCGACGGGAACGGGCAAGACCCGCTCGGCATCGGCAACGACATACTCCTGCCACGTTCCCCTGACTCCGACCGTAATGACGCGTTGCCCGACGGTCAGACCGTCTGTGCCGCTACCGAGTTCGTCGATCACACCCACGGATTCGATTCCGGGCACGGTGGGGAATTCCGGCGCGAATCCGTATCTGCCGCGGACGGTATGCAGGTCGCTGGCATGAACGGGTGCAGCCGCCACCCGGATCCGGACCTCGCCGGGACCAGGCTCCGGAACGGGGCGGGTCTGCAGGTGCAGAACCTCGGACGGTTCGCCCACCGTGTCGGCGACCACAGACTGCATGGTTCTCATCTTCCTGCCCCTCCTTCGGTCGGATCCAGGTCCCACAGCGGTTCGACGTGCCTATCGTCGCCACGCCCTACGACGGCGAAGATTCGAAGCAGCGCGGCCCAATTCCAGCCCTACTGCCCTCCAATGCTGCCACCGCAGGGATTGCCGGGTCTGCCTCCCCTTGAAGCGGCGGATCGCCTACGGGAAGAGCATGAGGCTCCGATCTCGGAGTGGTGGGTCAGGGGCGGGTCCAGGATTGGGCGGTGTCGGTGAGGTTCCACCATGAGACGTAGTGGGGGTCTTCGGAATCCAGGTGCCAGGTGGAGGCGAGGGTGTCGAAGAAGGCGGTGTCGGCCGTTCTGCCGCCTCGGGGTTCGCCCAGGTAGATGAGGTGGGTGCCGCCGGCGGTCGTGAAGTCGGCGAGAGCCGTGGAGGCCATGTGATTGCCCCAGCCGGGGGGCCAGCACAGGAGCAGGGTGTGGTGTTCGCGGCCGGCGGTTGGGCGGCCCAATAGCCGCGGCCGGCACCGATTTCGGTCAGTGGGCGGCCGGCGCAGAGGGTGGTGATCCAGGCGATGGTTTCCGGGGCGGGGATGGCGTAGGCGTAGGCGGATTGCAGGATCGTCTGAGCGAAGCCGAGTCTGGTGCTGCCGGTGGCGCGGCCGCCGTCGACCACGCGGCGGCCCGCGACCGTGGAGACGGACGGTCCGACTATGTCCCAGTACGGGTTTGCCGAGCTGTCGCCGGTCAGGTGGTGGACCAGTCGGAGGTCGAAGGCCGCGTCGGCGCGTTCGTCGCCGGTGCCGGGCAGGCGGGAGGCGGTGTCGAGATAGTCTGCGACCCTGGGGAATTCGGTGCGCAGCCGCGGCTCGTCGCCGAGCAGGGCGACCAGTTCGGCTCGGCGTTGCGGGGTGAGCGCCAGGTCCGTCATCCCATCGATTCTGGGGCCGCAGGCTCGGATCCCGGGGCGTGTCGCGCGATTCGGCGTCTAGACCCGTAGACCGTTGATCAAGGCCAGCACCGCGGGTTCGGTTTGCGCGCGGGCGGTTTCGGGATCGTCGGCATTGGCGATGAACATGGCGGCCTCGCCGAGGGCGGAGAGGATCATCAGGGCCAGGGGACGGACGTCGAGGTCGGCGCGCAGGATGCCGGCCTGGATACCGGATTCGAGGCCCGCGACGACCAGGCCCAGGCCGTACTTCTCGTCGACCGCGCGCCACTCCTGCCAGCCGAGCACCGACGGCGCGTCGATGAGGGTGATGCGGACGCGTTCGGGGTCGACGCAGGAGAGCAGGAAGTTGTGCAGCCCGGCTTCGAGAACGGCCATGGTGTCCGTCGGCGGGGCCTCGGCCATGGTCTCGGCGACCTGCTGGAGGATCTCCTGCTGCACCTGTTCGTAGACGGCGCGGAACAGGTCCTTCTTGTCCTTGAACTGGTGATACAGCGCGCCGCGGGAGCTGCCGGCGCGCTCCACGATCTCGGGGGTGCTGACCGCCGCGTAGCCGCGCTCGGCGAAGAGCTCGCGCGCGGCGGCCATCAGATTCGCGCGGGTCGACTCGGATCGTTCGGCTTGCCTGATCATCGACACCTTTCTGGCTCGGTGCCTGGATCGTAACGCGAAACCATTGAAAACAGGCAGCCTGTTTGTTAGTTTGAAACCGTCTTCACCGTCACTGCTCCTAGAGGAGTCATCCAGATGACGCACACCATCTCCCCCGAATCCCGCGCCGCCTGGCGCGACCCCGCCCTCGGCGCCCGCCGCGAGCTCACCCTGCCGCAGGGCACGCTGACCGTCTTCGACAGCGGCAGCGGCGATCCCGTCGTCTTCGTGCACGGACTGCTGGTCAATGCCAACCTGTGGCGCCGGGTCGTTCCGGCGCTGGCCGGCGAATTCCGCTGCGTGGCAATCGATCTGCCCTTCGGTTCGCACACCACCGCCATGCCCGGCGCCGACCTGAGCGCCCCCGGCCTGGCCCAGCTGGTCATCCAGGCCATCGAGAAACTCGACCTCGGCCCGGTCACCCTGGTGGGCAACGACTCCGGCGGCGCGGTGAGCCAGCTGGTCGTGGCCGCCCGCCCGGACCTCGTCGCCCGCCTGGTGCTGACCTCCTGCGACGCCTACGAGAACTTCCCGCCGCCGTTCTTCGACTACGTCGGCCTGGCCGCCCGCACTCCGGGGGCGCTCGCCTCGCTGGCCCTGAGTCTGCGCATCCGCGCCGTTCGCCGCCTGCCCATCGCCTACGGCTGGCTGGCCCGCGGCCCGATCGACCGCGCGGTCA
The DNA here is from genome assembly GCF_042754085.1 of Nocardia sp. NPDC059236. NCBI lineage: Bacteria > Bacillati > Actinomycetota > Actinomycetes > Mycobacteriales > Nocardiaceae > Nocardia > Nocardia sp. NPDC059236. The sequence continues at coordinate 93,825 of NZ_JBHZAF010000012.1, read as the reverse complement.
GCGACTCGTACGCCCTGCCGGTCGGCACCAAGGCCATCCGTGCGGACGTCCGCCGCGCCATCGGCGGCCTGGACAGCCAGTACACCCTCGCCGCCGCAAAGACTTTCGCCGATTTCAAGAAGCCGGTGCTACTGGCCTGGTCGGCGGGCGACCGCTTCTTCCCGGACCGCTACGCCGAACGCCTGGCCGCCGAATTCCCCGACGCCCGCATCGAATGGATCCACGATTCGCGCACCTTCTCCCCCGAGGATCAGCCCGAACAGCTGACCAGCGCGATCCGCGTCTTCCTGGACGCGACCCGGGCCGAGACCCGGCACTGATTCCGGTCCCGAGGCGTCAGAAGTCGCTGTCGAAGCCGCCGAAATTGCCGTAGTCGCCGAAGTCCTGGCCGCCCAGGTCGGCCCCGGGGTCGTAGCCACCCTGGTCATAGCCGCCCTGGTCGTAGCCGGGGTCCGAGGCGTTCTGGTCGTAGCCGCCGTCGGCATATCCGCCGTCGGCGGCGTCCAGCCCGGCCTGATAGCCGTCGCCGTAACCGCTTTCGAAGGCGGCCGAGTCGTACCCGACCCCGGACATGCCGCTGAAGAGGGCGTTGAACAGCACCGCCGAGCCGACGCCCCAGGCACCGACGACCAGCGCGGTCTTCCACCACGGCTCGGAGTACCAACCGGCCGGAACGGGACGGCCGGCGACGCGACCGCCCGGGTAATAGTTCGGAGTGGAGGCCGACGGCGTGGGCGAGGCCTCGACGCGCCGCCCGTCGTATTCGATGGCGCGGTCCTCGGTGACCCGGCCGGCACTGCGCTGGCCGTCGAGCTCCGGAACGGCCGGACCGGGGTCCAGGCCCATGGCCGACCGCGCGGCCCCCACGTAGTAAAGCCCTTCGAGCGCCGTCTCTTTCGCGAGCCGGGCCTGCGCGGGCGTGGTGGCCTGCTCGATCTGCGAGCCCGCGGCATTGAACCGCTCCCCCGCATCGGCGAGGGCCTGCTTCGACGCGTCGTCGGTGCCGACGAGGTTGTATACCTGCCCGCCGAGACGCTCGATCACCCGGCGCGCATCGGCCTTGGCATCCTCGAGCAGGGTGTTGGAACGCGATTGCTGCGCGCGGTTGACTGCCACCACAGCAAGCAGGACAACCACCATGACGATGAGCAGAACGACGACCGTAGCCACGCGACCAGCCTACGCGGCAGAATTCGCCGAACTGTTGCTACTCGCTGTGAGCTTCCCTAAACCCCGAATTATCCAGCCACCGCGGCAAAATGCGAGTTGCGGCGACCTGGATCAACCTCCTCTTCGTCTAGCTCCGACACCGCGAACTGACGTTTGCCCGCCGTTTTCGCCGAATACATGGCTCGGTCGGCGCTGCGCAGCAGATCCGAGAAGTCGCACTCCCGTCCGGGTGGACAGAACGCCGTACCCACACTCGCCGACGCCGGGACCGAACCGGCCGCCGTGGGCACCGGCTCGCACAGCGCGGCCAGCACCCGCATGGCCAGCTCGCCCAGGGTATTGCGGCGGGACGGCAGCGCGACCACGAATTCGTCGCCGCCGTAGCGCGAGATCACGGTGTCGGGCGGGCAGGTCGAGCGCAGCCGCTGGGCGATGGTGACCAGTACCTCGTCGCCGACCGTGTGGCCGTAGGTGTCGTTGATCACCTTGAAGTCGTCCAGATCGATGAGCAGCAGACCCACCCCGCGCGCCGGATCGGTGGACATCACCCGGACCCGCTCCTGCAGCAGTGAGCGATTGGCCAGATCGGTGAGAGCGTCGTGCGTGGCCTCGTGCCGCAGCCGGGTCTGCAGTGCCGCGATCTCCTGCACCCGCACCGACACCGCCTCCGAGAGACTGCGTTCCTGCTGGGCCAGGGCGCGCTGCTGCAGCGCCTCGGCGTAGGCGTCGATGGCCTGGCTGGCGATGAACGACCAGCGGGTGGCGATCAGCGAACCGCGCTGGCCCGGCGAGAGCCCCAGCAGCGCGCGGCTGGCGGGGGCGAGCATGCGGGTGCGGTCGAACGGCGATTCGGCCAGACTGCGGCCGATGCGGCGGGCGGCCTGTACCGGAAACGGTTCGGACCCGGCCAATTCCAGCAGATCGTCGATGATCCGGCCGAAGATGCGCTCGAGTTCATCGGAGGGAACCGCGGGCGCCTGGCCCAGCGCGGAACTGCTCGCGCCGGGGTGCACTGCCCGCACCCATTCGCGGATGGTCGCCGCCACAATGGCGGAGGTTCGGGTGTCGAGACGGATGGACATGCGCGCTCACCCGACGTACGAGATGCCAGGACCGGCCGCCACGCCGGTCACGCCCTTCGGATCGAACTCACTACTACGCGGTCGGCCACACCAGTGGTGCATGCTCACCGCCCCCTTTCCAGATACCCCCGTCCGGACAAAAAGGATCCTAGCAAGCCACCCGACATCGAAAACCCCTGATTCAGAACAGGTTCCCGGTGCCTCGCGAATGGCGATCGGATGTCTCATCGCTGGTGAGGCCCCGGTGTTACACCCAATTTCGGCGGGTTTCGGCGACTCGCCGAACGACTCGCCCTACGGGCCGCGACATGCGGCAACGGCACCTGATTGGCATTCCAGGAGTGAGGTTCGGTACAGTGCTCAACGCACACAGCATCCATGGATGCGGTCGCTGCGGGTGTAGTTCAATGGTAGAACCTCAGCCTTCCAAGCTGATGGTGCGGGTTCGATTCCCGTCACCCGCTCTTTCCCGTTCAGCGGGAGCGTCGAGTCCGACGCGCAACGGGGTGTAGCGCAGCTTGGTAGCGCATCCGCTTTGGGAGCGGAGGGTCGCAGGTTCAAATCCTGTCACCCCGACTGGGGCAAAGAGGATATCCCCTGGCCAGTAGGGCGACGCGCACGTCAGGCGTGCCCGCAACTGACCGGGATTTACCGCTCGTTGCCGTAGCTAGTCGCACATAGATCGCACGGATGATGACCGCTGGTAGTTCGGAGGAACGGTGTCGGTTGAGCGCAGCATGGTGTGGACCACGCACGCGCCAGATTTGATCGTGCTGTCGCGGGCGATGGACTCTGCCCTTGGCCGCTTGATGGAGGCAGAGCCGAAGCTCAAACGCAGCGATGGCTACAGACTCCAGACTGATACGACTACGTTGAGCGCAGACGACATTGAAGCGGCTGCTGGGCGTGTGGGCGAGCAGCCCCACACGATTTCGTGGCGGTACGGCGACAGTTTTGGCTCAGGCACGTCGGTGGGCGTCTACCTCACGACACAGCTCCAGGCCAGGGGGAAGCAACATTTCAGCGTACGGGTTACGGGGCCTGACAAGGACGCGACCTTCGGATTTATGGAGCGCGTGAAGAACCGGCTTGACCTCGAGCTGGGGAAGTGCGAGGCCGCAAATTGGGCGAGCGTGCCTGCCGTGCCGGTATCGGGACTGCCCTCGGTGCCACCGAGCGCTGAACCGATAGTTCGGCAGCGGCTGAGCATCCTCCGCCATCCACTCGGCTCCACCGTAATCGGAGGATTGGTGACGACTGTTGCCGGGGTGGGCATTTCGATCTATGCGCACCTTCACCACTGGTTGTAGCGGCTGCTGACAGCGTTGACCTGCGCCTTGGCCAGGTCGGCTATCCGCCCTGACTGCTCTTCTCCCTCATCCTCATACCTGCCGCCCTCAGTGGAGCTCGGTCGTGTCCAGGATGGCGAAGCCACCGCGTAGCGGACACCGGAGGTGGTCCTTGACTCGGGCGAGTGGAGCGAGACGATTTCGGCATGAGGAAGTGGGCCCCCTGCACCGCGGTTCGGTAGACCGGACCACAGCCAGGCCGAGAGCTGGTGCCGGCGGATCGGATTCGAGGTCGCGGGAGAGCCAGTCGGGTACGGCTCCGGGAACGACCACACTGCTTCGTCGATGCAGAGATCAGGCAAAGAGGCTGAGGTGGCGGTGATACCCCGTCGCCAAAGCGGCGCCGACGCGCCCGACGCACCCGCCTGCGCAGCCTGCGGAGCAGGCGGTTGTGCGGCGCCGCGTGGCGGCGCCGCTGGGCGGCGCGAAGCGCCGCCTCTTGAGACCATAGAGGCAAATTCGGCAACGAGACGCGACGCGAACGCTGGCGAACCCACGAAGCCGGGGACGGTGGGATGCCGATCGCCTCGGCACCGGATCGATCGTGCGATCGAGTTCGCGGACAGCGATTCGGCTGAAATCGATCTCAGGACAGCCGATTCCAGTCGTGCGACACTCCGAAGATGGCAAACCGTCTGCGACCGGGCTACTACGTCCTCGCGCCCAATGGCACCAGCCGGGACTACCTTCTGGTGAACACCGATGGCACGGAGGAACTTCTACGCTGCCGGGCCGGATACGCTGTCCACCAGATTGATCCTGGCGGGATCCTGTGTTTGCCTTCGAGGTCTTCACCTTAGATGTCCTCATGAAAAAGGCTGGGAATCAACCGAATTCGATGATCGAACCGGGATTCCCAGCCTTTGCCATGAAGGCAAGACGACACTACGGGATGTAGCGGTCACCGCCCACGCGGTCACCTGGCTCCCACTTGGGAACAGGGCGGACGAGCAGTTTCCCGATGGCGTGAACACGCTCGGCAATGATGCCCAGCCGCTCGGGCCTCGTCTCTCGTGTCAACGACTTGGTGATCTGGTCTTCATGCTTCCGGTAGTGCAGGCCAACTTCCCGGATATAGAGACCGGGAACAACTGCCTGGACAGCAAGAAGAAGACCTGCGTCCTCGGCATGCGGCATGGCCATCCAACCGCCCATCGCCATCAGCCACTCTCGTCGGATGCACAGCGTTGCAGGGTGGACGGGCAGGTCATAGTCATGTTCCGACCAGTACTCGAAAATCCATCCGCGGGGAATGAACGGGCTTACGTTGGTCGGCTCACCCGCCGGGCGAACCAGGCTTCCATCTGGCAGGAGGTCCAGTGCACGACTGACGGCCCACCCGCACGCTGGGCGATCGGTAAGGGCGTCGATGTTGCGGGCGAGGGCTCCCGGGGTAAGAGTGTCGTCAGCATCGAGAACGGCAATCAGTTCGCCTACAGATCGGGCCAAGGCGAGGTTTCGCGCCACCGCTGGACCGCCAGATAGGCCGCGAGCTGGTTTGACGCGCGGGTCGGCGAGAGCCACATCAGGCAAGGGCAGCGGTTCGTTTTCGCCGTCGGCCTGCACCAGCCATTCCCAGTCCCAGCCTGCAGGAAGTTCTTGCGACACAAGGGATTTGTAGGCAGCCGCGAGGAAGTCTTCCCGGGACTGATAGCAGGGCGTAATGACTGAAATCAGCATTAGACGGTTCTCCGATTCACGATTCGAGGCTTCACGGTTCATTTTTGCCATCTTGTGAGGTAGGTGGTGAAGACCAGTTGGCTCCGGTCTCCAGGAAGAATGACGTCTACAACTTCGACCACTCGCCCGGTCACGTCGAGTGTTCGCTTCCGAATCGAGAAGACTGCGGTTCCTTCTCGCGCCATACCCAGTTCGTCCGCTTCAAGAGCGGTTGGCGGGCGGGTCTCGATCTCTTCGGTGATGTGGTCCACTTCGATCCCCAGGGTGAAGAGCTGGTGTTGTGTGCCTCCTGGCCAGGGTTCGTTGTCGACATCAAGCAGGTCCGGATTGGCAGAGGCGAGGTCGTACAGGAGGTAGGAGCGGCTCATATTCAGCGGGGCTTCTTCGGCTCGCGGGCGGGTTCGGTAGTCCCGTTGCAGGACTTTCGTGCCCGCCGGCACTTCGAATGCATCCGCGAGTCCGTCATCGGCGTAGATCACTTCGTAGTGAGCATCGAACACGAGACCAGGCATTGACAAGCCGGAGTCCTGCTCGGTCGCACCATTCGTGCGCCGGACCGACTCGGGCTCACGTACCCGGTTCTTCTCCCACTGATATCGCTCATCAGTTCGACGGACCTTGACGCGCGGCGCTCGAACGAAGGTCCCGACTCCATGTTTGGCCTCGATCAGCCCTTCGGTGCGCAGGACGGCGAGAGCTTGGCGAACGGTGGGGATGCTGACCTTGTACTGCTCGATCAGCGCAGCTTCACCGGGGACTCGATCGCCAGGACGTAGCTCGCCGGTCTGAATGTGTCGCCGAAGCTCGTCTGCAATTAGCTCGTACTTAGCGGGCATGACCGCTCCTCTCTCGCCTGTTGAACTCATCATCTCATGTCCTCTGTAGGTCTTGACCCCGAGCATGAGATCTGCTGTTCTATATAGGAGTTGTCCTATGGAGGACAGCAGAACAATAGGAGCGATTAACGTGGGTGTTTCCAAGGGTCACGAGTTCCCGGCACAGCACAACGACGTGTTCCCGAACCAGCTGTTGATGCTGAGTCAGGTCACGCAGGTCATCAAGTACAACCCGGACCGAACCGCGGTGCCGGAGCAGGCGATCGACTACGACCCGAAGACGGGCAAGGGCACGATGCTGCCGCTGTGGAAGGTCACCGTGTCGGATCCGAGTGAGGAGAAGGGCAAGCGCGCGAGCTTCGAGGTCATCTTCCGGGCTCCGGTGCAGCCGGTTCCCTCGACGGAGGAGATCGCCCCGAACACGGGCATCCGCTTCATCGAGTTGGAGGGCTTGACCTGCGAACCGCGGGTGATGGGTCAGGGCGAGTTCAAGTACCTCGGCTACATCTACCGCGCGACCGGGATCAAGGGCGACAACTCGGGGTCGAAGATGCCGCCGGCCGACGTTCCGGCCTCGCGCCCGACCCGTGCCGATAAGGCGGTTGCGTGATGTCGGTGACCGTCTACGCCAATCAGCGTGAGGACGAGTTCGAGGGCGTCCGATACAAGCCCAGCTACACCTTCCTCTACGGCTCGAACGACAAGCATGGGATCGAGCTTCCCGCAACGGTGGCGGTCGATTTCAACAACGGCTCGCTCCGGCTGGAGATCGCCGACGCTTGCGCCCTGATGGAGGGCTTGGCGGTCGCGCTGGTCGAACACGCTGTGGCACTGAAGGATTCGGCGACCGACTCGAAGGCGGTGGCGTGATGCCGTTCGTCAACTTCGATTACGTGGCCGAGTTCACCAAGGTCGAGTACCGGCCCGGCGTTCCGCTGGAAGCTCTGAAGGTTCTGGGCGTTGACCCCGCCGGGGATTTGCACGGGTACCGCCCGGAGATCTGGGTGCGGTTCGGCGAGAACGCCATGTTCGTGCGGATGTTCATCGAGGACGTTGAATCGCTGATTCAGGGTTTGGCTCAGGCTTTGGCCGAGCATGTTGCGCAGGTGCAGGCGGGTACGTCCTTCGATCCGAAGGCGGTGCAGTGATGACCACCTCGGAACAGCGTGTGCGCGCCAAGAAGACCCGCAAGGCGGAGAACGTCCCGGCCGATCAGGGTGTGAAGCCCTCGCGCGGCCGTCGCGACAAGAAGATCGGTCGGACCGTTCCGTCCACCTGGGTCTGTGAGGGCCAGATGGAGCTGTTCGACGCGCTGGAGGGGGAGCTGTGATGACGCGAAAGTCCGTGGCCGGCAGCCTCTCCGACCCTCGCCTGTCGCCGGATCGTGCATGCGCCGGGCTGGAGACGGAACTGTTCTTCCCCAACTCGCGCAATCAGGCACTCGCGGCTCAGCGGGTGTGTGAGCACTGCCCGGTGCTGGCCAGTTGTGCGGCATGGGCGCTGCGTCAGGACATGACCGATGGCGTGGTGGCCTCGGTGTGGCTGCCCTCGTCGAAGGCGACCCTGCCGACCAAGCGCACTGCTTGGAAGCGCCTGGAGTTCGTGGCCTCCACCGGGTTGGCCTCGATGTATCAGGGGGCACAGCCCGGACAGGAGGCGGCGTGATGAGGCTGTGGCAAGCGATTGTTTCGCGGTACACCAAGCTGACTGTGGAGGACTACGTCCGTCACGAAGGTCACCCGGTCGAGCCTTCTCGCCCGGTGCTGGATTCGATGGTGAAGCGCGAGAACTACTGGGTTCCCCGCGATGACTCCCTGGTCCTGGATTTCGTGGATCATCCGGGAGCGTGCAGACATGGTGCGCTGGATCCGATCCGGTTGCAGGCGTGGGGTTCTCCCGGCGTCCGGTTCGGCTGTCGTGAGGGCGCGCGCTGCAACGACGTGGTGCTGACCTTCGGTGGTCATCACTGCGACGGGACCATGCCGACCCTGCTGATGAGCCTGAACATGGCGCAGGAGCTCTCCGACATGCTTGCTGCTGCGGTCGTCGACGGTCGTATTGCCCAGGGTGCTCCGCTGGAGCCGATTCCGTTCCGCGACATCACCTTGGAGCCCTGCGGCTGCGAGGTCCCGCCGCCCTACGACACGGTCGAGGATGGTGAATAGTGATGGCGCACAACACTATTGCCCAGCCTTCGGCCACGCGGACCAGGTTCGCCCGCGGTGCGTTCGGGATCGGCGTCGCGCTGGTGGCTCCGGTGATGATCGCCCCGGCTGCGGTGGTGCTGCTGGTCTTCGGCCATCACTCCGACCCGGATGGGCCTGCGCCGACAGCGGTGTTGGTGTCGGACCCGACCGGCAAGCCGTGCGTCATGTTCTGCGATGAACCGGCCCGGACCTCGGATACTCCGATGCCGACACCGGACCCGGCGACCCTGTGCCCGCCGTTCTGCGAGTTCGAGCGGTGGTGATCACTGATGCTCACCAAGGTCACGGCCAACCTGCTCGTTCTCGGGCTGGCCGTGGCCGCCATCCTCGCCGTGGGGTTGGCGGCCTTCCGTCTCTCCTTCGTCGGCCTGCGTGAACTCGCGGTGACGGCCGCGATCCCTGCCGGGGATGCCTGGCTGTTCCCGGTGGTCATCGACATCACTACGGCCATCGCTGCGGCGTTGGCGCTGGCTGCCACCGATGACGCTGTGCGGCGATGGTTCTCCCGCGTCCTGATCGTCGGCACCGTGGTGAGTATCGCCGGGAACGGCCTGCACTCGGTCCTGCGGGATCATCCCTTGCCGACCTGGGGCAGCGTGTTGGTGGTCGCGGTCGCCCCGATCGCCGTGTTCGCCGACGTCCACGGCCTGGTCCTGCTCATCGGCTCCATGTTCCGCGCCCCGGCTGAGCAGCCCGCGGCTCTGGTCTCCAAGGTTCCGCCGGCCGAATCGGCTGCGACGCCCATGGTTCCGGCCACGGCGGTCGTCATCGAGGAACCGGCGGCGATCGAATACGCACCGGCCGATCCACCCATGGTCGCGGTCTCGGTGGCCGTGGCTCCACCTCCGCCACGCCCGATACAAGTCCGGCCGATGCCGGTCACGATGCCGGTCGCCCGCCCGGTCGTCCCGGTCCGCCCCGCGTAATCGCCTCTCTCACTCCATCTTTCAAGTCCTTGTTCCCGTAGGGGGTTGTCATGTTGCTGTCCTCATTCGCCCAGATCGCTGTCCCCGCCGTGAGCGCTCTCGGTGTCGCCGCGTGGATCACTCCCGGTCCCTGGCACGGCAAGCCGAGTCCGCGACCGATGTCGTTGGCCGAGGTTCTCGACGCTGCCCCGGTGGAGCTGCGGCCCGCGGTGCTCATGCTCGCCGATGGCGATCAGCGCACGGTCATGTTCACCGCGGCCGGACTCGGCTCCCCGGAAACGGGCATTCCCACGCTGGACGGCTGGGATTACACCCTCTACGGCATCGAGGCAGATTTCCTGATGCTGCCTGGCCAGACCCGGCGGGACTGGATGAACGAGGACACCCTCGACCGGTTCTCGCAAATGATGGGCGCGAAAGTCACCGCGTCCCAGCCCCATCAGGGGTGGATACGGCTGGAGGTGAGGGTGTTCGACACTCTCGCTGCCTCGGCAACGATGCCGTTGGCGGTCCCCGATGATGTGGACCTCACAGCCGTACCCGTCGGCGTCTTCGAAGACCTGACCCCCTGGACGGTGCCCGTGCAGGGACGGCATGTGCTGGTCGGTGGCGAGACCGGGTCGGGTAAGACGGGTTTCCTCGGTGCCCTGATCAATGGCATGGGTCCTGCCATCGAATCCGGCCGTGTCGAACTGCGCGCGATCGATCCCAAGGGCGGCATGGGCCTGGGCTGGCTCGAAGACCTGTGCGTCGACTTCCAGTGCACCACTCCCGAGGACATGATCGCCCAGCTGGAGGGCACTGTCCGCGACATGCAGGAGGCGGCACTGGGCTACCGGGCTGCCAAGCAGTCCAAACCGGTTCCGACGCCGGATAACCCGCTGGTCGTGACGATCATCGATGAGGCGGCGACCTTGTCGGCGTTCTCCGAACCGGAGTTGATGGCCAAGTTCAAGCGTGCTCACGGGCTGTTGCTGTCGCAGGGTCGCGCGCCGCTGTTCTCGGTGATCGAGACGGTCATCGATCCGTCGAAAGAGAATGTGCCGCAACGGCAGTTGCTGCCCTACCGGATCGGGCTGCGGATGGCCGAACCGACCCAGGTGACCATGATCCACGGCCAGGGCGCCAAGGACCGGGGCTCGTTCTGCGACGAGATTCCCCACACCACTCCGGGTGTCTGCTACGTGCAGGAGGACGGCAAGGCCGGTTTCCGCCGCGCCCGTGTCTACGAGGTGACCGAAGCGGACTGCGAGTGGATCGCCCAGCGCTACCGCCCGCGTCCGCGCCCGATCAACCTGGCCGACTTCGAGATCCGCGACACCGACGACTTCGGCGGACAGGACGCGGCATGAACACCGTGCAGCTGCGCCTGTCCGGCGACCTCGCCGACATCACCCGCGTCCTCGCCGACCTGATCGGCTCCCACGCCTTCCGCCTGGTCGTGGACGACCACAAGTACCCGAATCGGCACGGCGGTGTCCGCGTCTACGCCGAACTGACCGCGCCGGCCGAACAGGAGACCCGCAAATGACCGCCCAGCCCGCTCGCCATGCCCGCCACTCCGGCGAAACCGACCTCACCGACGCCGTTCTCACCGCCCTCGGCCACCTGATCCTGTGGGTACTCACCGGGGCCTTCGTCATCGCCTGGTGGGCGGTGCTGTTCCCGATGGTCTCCGCCCCGATCGCCCTGGCCATCGCTGCCGCGATCCTGCTCGGCTGGCCTGCGGGCGTAGCGGTCGCCGTCGCCGGACTAATCGCACTGACAGCCTGGAAAATGAAGTGGCCCAACTCTTTCCGGCATTGCATCACTGCTCGGGCTCGGACACGGTTCCTGCGCTGGTTCCGCTACCGGCGTCGCTGGACTCGCCTGATGACCGCATGCAAGCTCACAGACGGGGACGCGGACGCCCTGTACGTGCCCAGCATCCGCAACGTCGCGATCGGCGCGTACATCGATCGTGTCCAAGTCCGGATGCTGCCGGGTCAGTCCCCGGAGGACTACCACCTCCGCGCGGTCCGGCTGGCTCATGCGTTCGGCGCCCTGGAATGCCGACCCGTCGACGTCGGTCCCGCGGTCGTGGAACTGGTATTCCGCCATCGCGATTCGCTCGCCGCCCCGATTCCGCTGCCCATCGACCGGACCGCCCTCGGCTGGAAGGACGTGGCCTGATGACCACCACCGAACAGCCCACGACCGCGCCGGCCGAATCCGCCCCCGTCCGTCAGACGGCTGCGGAACGGCGCGCCCTGCCGAACATGGTCGATATCGCCGAAGCGGCTGCGGAGAAGTACGGCGTGTGCAAACGCCCGATCCCCATGCGCGCCTTCGATCCCGACACGGGACAGTCGACATACGTTGGCGGAGCGTGCAAATCGACTCGCGCCTCGGACTGCCCCAGCTGTGCCGCCAAGGCTCGCGCGCTGCGGTTCACCCAGTGCAAAGAAGGCTGGCACCTGCCAGAGGAGCCGATCCGCGAGCGCAACACCCCCAGCGAGTATCAGCAAGAGCTGGTGACCGCCCGCGCCGACCTCCTCAGCTACTACCAGGCAGCACGCGAAAAGGGTAACGAGGAGGAAGCTGAAGGTTTCCGCGAGGTGATCGCTGATCTGGATCGTGAGCTGAGAGCTTCGGGCATCTCCGGCCGGATCAAGCCCATCGATGCCATGCCCAAGGCTCGCCGGACCCGTTCGACCAAGCGGCGCCAGGACGTTCCGAACCTGCCCCGCAAGAAGATCGAGAAGACCACCCTCGGCCGCAAGTTCGCGGGCAAGCATCAGCCATCTATCTTCCTCACGGTCACCATGCCCTCTTATGGCCACTGCCATCGTGACGGCACGCTGAACAAGCGTGGTGAGGTGGTGGGAGATGGTTCTCCGGTGGACCCGGAGACCTACGACTACCGCCGGGCCGCGCGGGACGCGATGTTCTTCCCCAAGCTGTTCGATCGCTTCATCCAGAACTGGCGCCGTGCCGCTGGCAGGGATGTGCAGTACTACGCGGCGATCGAGCCTCAGCGTCGTGGTGCCCCGCACGCCCATATCGCCGTGCGTGGCACTGACCCGCACGCCTTGATCAATCAGGTGATCGCTGCGACGTACCACAGCCAGTGGTGGCCGCACTTCGACCATGAGCAGTACTCCGATGACCGGATGCCGGTCTGGGATCCGACCGCCGGCGCTTTTGTCGACCCGGACAACGGGTACGTGCTGCCCACCTTCGACGACGCGCAAGCGCTCATGGACGAGATGGACGAACTCGAACCCGCGCACGTCGTCCGCTGGGGTGTCCAGGTCGACCGCAAAGACATCGGCGACACCGACCCGGACGGCGAACAAGGCCCGGTCCGCCCAGGCAAGGCCAAGGGCGTCATCGGCGGTGATGACGCGAACAAGCTGATCGGCTACCTGACCAAGTACCTGACCAAGTCCATCGCCGAAGTCCTGGAGCCCCCGAACGAACGGACCCGCCGCCACTACGAGCGTCTGCATGAGGAGATGCAGCGGACTCCGTGCTCGGAGAAGTGCGGTGTGTGGCTGCGCTACGGCATCGCGCCCCGCGGCGCCAGCGCCAAGACCCAGCCCGGTCGCTGCAAGGGCAAGGCCCACCGACGGGACACCCTCGGCCTGCGCGGTCGTCGGGTGCTGGTCTCGCGGTACTGGTCCAACAAGACCCTGCCCGATCACAAAGCCGACAGGATCGAATTCGTTCGGCAACTGCTCGCCGCGGTCGGCATCGCCAAGGCCGAACGCTCCAAGAACTGGGTGATCCGCCTCGTCGAACCGGGCGATCTGGACGTCCCACCACGTGAGCACCTCATCCTCGGCGAGATCTCGCGCCGCTCGGCGTGGCAGAAGGAATACCTGGAAGCCCGGATGGCCGTAACCGAATCACCTGGGCTCCAACCATCTTTCAGTCCTCCGGTTGTGGTGGACGTCGACGGCGGACCGGACTTCGGTGGCGGGGAGGAAGCAGCATGATCAAGGACGAAGGCTATGTGGACGTGGAGGGGGCGGCCGCATATCTCGGGACCGGGGTTCGGTTCATCCGTCGACTGGTTGCTGAGCGGCGAGTGCGCTTCTACAAGATCGGTGGACATCTGCGGTTCAAGCTGGCAGATCTCGACGCGTACGCACAAGTCGGGTGCGTCGAACCGATACGGGTGCGCTGGAGTGGTGGACGGGTGGTGGCCTGATGGGGCGGCGCCGGTTCGGTTCCATCCGCAAGTTGCCTTCGGGGCGCTTCCAGGCGTCCTTCCCTGCCCCGAATGGTGAGCGTCAGAATGCGCCCCATACGTTCCGCACACGCACCGATGCGGATCGGTGGCTGGTGCAGGTGGAGAACGACATCAGTCGGGGTACCTGGCTCGATGAGGCGCTCGGGCGCCAGAGGTTCCAGGACTACGCGAAGGCGTATCTGCGCGACAGCCCGGATATCGGACCGCGCTGGGAGGAGACGTGCCTGCGCAATCTGCGCCTGCACATGGCGATGCTTCAGAGCATGCCGTTGATCGCGATCACGCCGGCGGTTGTTCGGCAGTGGTACGCCGAAGCGATGGCGGGTTCCGGCGGCCGGACCTCGATTGCGCAGTCCTACCGCTTCCTGCGCGCGGTGATGAACAACGCGCTGCGGGAGAAAGCGATTCGGGAGAACCCATGCAAGATCCGGGGTGCGGGCTCGGACCGGGCAAAGGAGCGGCCGATCGCGACCCCGGGCAAGGTGGAGGAGCTGGTCGACGCGATCGCCCCGCGGTACCGGGCGGCTGTGTTGCTGGCTGCCTGGTGCGAGATCCGGCGCGGAGAACTGTGCGCGCTGCGGACCACCGATGTGGATGTGGCCGCCGGAATCGTGTGGGTCTTCCAGAACCGGGTGGAGTTGCTGGAGAGCCCGGTCAAGTTCGACAAGCCGCCGAAGACTTCCGCCGGGGTGCGGCCGATCGCTGTCCCGCCGCACCTGACGCCGTATCTGCGCGAGCACAGCGAGAAGTGGGCCGGATCCGAGCGGTTCTTCGTCGGCCGCGATGGTCTGCCCATGCGTGGCAACGCGATCTCGCAAGCGTTCGGCAGAGCCAAGAAGCGGGTCGGGTTTGCTGGCTCGTTCCATGATCTCCGGCACACTGGGCAGTCGCTGTCGGCCGCATCAGGCGCGACCCTCGCCGATCTGAAGAAGCGCGCCGGCCACGCATCCGACGCAGCGGCCTCGCGGTACATGCACGCGGTCGCTGGGCGAGATCGGGAGATCGCCAAACGGCTCAGTGAGCTAGCGGCCCACGGCGATGCCGCGATTCTGCCACCGGGCATTTTCATGCGCTGACAGCGGGACTTGTTGCACATGGATCGCACGGGTCATGCGCGAAAAGGCTCCGACCTGGGAAGATGTGCCCGCTTTGGGAGCGGAGGGTCGCAGGTTCAAATCCTGTCACCCCGACCATCTTTCGATTCGCACCACCATGGATGTCACCGCTCACTGCGGGCAATGGCCGTGCGGCGCAGCGCGTTACGGCCCTCGCGCCCTGCGTGGTCAGCGCCACCTCGATGTTCGCCGGAATCCGTTCACCGGCGATCGATCCACGATGCTGCTGCATCCGGACCCGTCCCGGGTGAACGGGCAGCCCTGCCGATCAACCCGTGGCGTCGCCCGAACCGGCGGCGAACTCCCCGATCACGCGCCGCGCGATCGGCGGGCGACACTATGGCATCGCACACGCCGGACCCGCCGGAAAATGGGATTCCGGTAACCGGATGTTGTGCCTCCGTTTGCGCTGTGTTATCGATTTACAGTGCTGGTCGACCACAAGATGAACGTTTCCAGCTCGGTGCTGTCCGGCACCGGGACTCGTTCTCGGCTCCTCCCGGCCGCCGGGCTGGGCGTGGCGGTGGTGTTGCTGACCGTCGCGCAGGTATGGGCGTCGGCGCACGGGGTGATGGGCCCGCTCCGCAGCCTGATCGACGACTACTTCGCGAACCCGCAGTCGGCGGCCGTGTCATGGGCCGGACTGGGGCTGGCGTGCATCGGGGTGCCCACCCGGGTCCGGGTCGTCAGCCTGGTTGCCGCCGCGGTGCTGGACCTGTTGACCTTGGCCCTGCAAGCGGCCTGCGGCTGGCACATATCGATCGGCACCGGACCGACGCTGGCCCTGACCGCCCTGACCGTGGTCGTGCTCCGCTGGGAGGGCGAGCGTCGCCGAACCGCCCTGCAGGCCATCGCCTTCGGCGTGCTGCTGGTCATGGCCTCCAAGCTCGCCGACACCTGGCTGATGGTCAGCATCGTCGCCGGACCCCGCGTGCTCGATCAGTACGTCCAGCTGGCCGACCAGGCGCTGGGCGAACCGGCGTGGCTGGTCGGCCGCGCGCTCGAGGCGTTGGGCCCGGTGCCCTCGCACGTGCTGCACGTGGTCTACATCCAGCTGCCGGTGGCGGCGGTGGTCGTCGCGGTCTGGCAGCTGCGCCATGTCTCGACGAGTGCGTGGCCGCGGCACCACCTGGTGCGAACCTTCCTGGTGCTGGGCGTGATCGGCCCACTCGGCTATGTGCTCTTCCCCGTCGTCGGTCCGGTCTTCGCCTACGGCCCGCTCGGCCACGGCCTGGAGATCGGCGACTGGCCGCAGGTCTGGCCCGCGCTGACCCACGATCCGCAGCCGATGCTGTTCGACTCCGAGACCGCCCGCAACTGCATGCCCTCCATGCACACCGCCTGGGCCACGGCCCTGTTCATCCACTCCCGCACCGCGCCGCGCTGGCTGCGCTGGGCCGGCGCCTTCTGGCTGGTGTGCACGCTGCTCGCGACGCTCGGCTTCGGCTACCACTACGGCAGCGATCTGGTGGCCGGCGCGGTGCTGTGCCTGACGGTGGAGTCGGCGCTGCGGGATCCGGAGCGCGGCTGGGACCTGTCCCGGGCCCGGATCGTGTCGCTCGGCACGGCGGTGCTCGCCGGTCTATTACTGTCCTATCGGTTCCTGGCGGCGACCATGGCGCAGTATCCGGTACCCGCAGGGGGCGTCGTGCTGGGCGCACTGGCCGCCGTATCCTTCCTCTTCTACGCGACCTGGTTCGCGCGTCCGGGCAGCCGGTTGGCGCACTGGGGCGGCCGAACCCCGATCGATGGATTTGCCATCGATTAACCAGTCTCCCAATGCAATCCGGACATCCTGCGCACCAGCCGAAAGGGTTACTGTCTCCCTGATGATCACTACGCGGGCGGGGCAACGTAGCTTGCTGCGCAATCTGAAGTCGGAGGGCCGCCCGGGCCTGCCCCGCATTCCGATCGTGATCGGAATCCTGGTGTCGGTGGCGATCACGGCGATCTTCTCCGCCATGCACGGTTTCCTCGACCTGCAGGTGTACCGGGTCGACACCCGGGGCTGGCTGGAGCACGGCACCCTGTACGGCCCCACCCTGCCGGTAGCGGGCCACACCGACCTGCCGTTCACCTATCCGCCGTCCGCGGCGGTGCTGATGATCCCGCTCGCCGTCATGCCGCTGTGGCTGGCCGAATTCATGGTGACCGCCAGTTCGCTGGCCTGCCTGGGCGCCACCATCTGGCTGGTGCTCTCCCGCGTCCGCCCGGACCTGGACCCGCGCACGAAACTGACGCTCAGTGTGACCGCGGTCGTACTCATGCTGGCGGTCGAACCCGTCCGCACCACACTGTGGTTCGGGCAGATCAACCTCGTTCTCATGGCCGCTGTCGCCCTCGACTGCCTGACCGAGAAGCCCCGCTGGCCGCGGGGCGTCCTGATCGGCGTCGCCGCGGTCACCAAGCTGACGCCTGCCGCCTTCGTCCTGTACTTCCTCATCCGCCGCGACTGGAAGGCCGCAGGCACGGCGGCCGCCACCGCGGCGGGCGTGATCGGGGCCGGATTCGTACTGTTCCCAAGGGAATCGCGCGACTACTGGCTGCACGCCATCGCCGACACCAACCGCATCGGCTCCCCCGACTATGTCGGCAACCAATCCCTCAAGGGCATGGTCTTCCGTCTCGGACTGACGAATCCCGCGGCCACCGCGGTCTGGCTGGGCCTGGCCGTGGTGGCGGTCGGCGCGGGCGCCGCCCTGATGCACCACCTGGTCGGCCTCGAACGCCGCACCGCGGACTCGGCTGGTCCGGCGGGCCCGGTAACCATTCTCTCGGTGACCGCGTTGCTCGTGAATGCCGCGGTCCTGCTGCTGATCTCGCCGGTGTCCTGGACCCATCACTGGGTCTGGGTGGCGCCCGCCCTGATCACGGCCGCCGTCTGGACCACCACGAATCCACGTGTCACCCCGTTCGCGGTGACCAGCGCCTTCGCACTGTTCTTCCTGATCGGCCCGGGCATCGTCCCCAATGGCAAGCATCAGGAACTCGCGTGGTCGTGGTGGCAGCACATTCCGGGCGACATCTACATCATCGCCACCGCAGCCCTGCTCGCCGTCGGTGTCGGCCAGCTGCTCAGGCTGCGGGCCGTGCGGGCCAGCGCCGCCCTCGATCGGACCGCATAGCCGCCGCTATCCGGCGTCCGGCGCCGACACCGCGGTCAGATGCATGAAAGAGACCGCGAACCGGCCGGATTCGGGCACCATGCACAGCAGGGTGTCGCCCGGCTCGATCATGCCCTCGGTCATCATCTCGTCGAGTATGACGAAAATGGAAGCGCTGCCGATGTTTCCGACCCGGGTCAGGTTGCTGAACCACATTTCGGGGCGGCCGGCCCAGATGCCGCGGCGCTCGAGCTCGTCCAGCAGGATGGTCTTCATCCGTTCGCTCGAGTAGTGCGCGGGGAACCACGTCACCTGCTCGGGATCGAATTTGCCCATGTCACAGAGGCGTTCGTACTCGTCCACGCCGACCCGCACCAGGTGCGGCAGCATGGTGAGCCGCTGCCGCAGATGCAGCGCGCCGTCGGCGGCGGCGTCCGCGGTGGCCGGATAGTCCATCCAGCTCTTGACGACCGTGCTGTCGCCGGTGCCGATGAACATGCACGTCTTCTCGGTATTGGCGTACGAGGTCAGCGTGATCCAGTCGATGCGCAGGCTGACCCCGGAAGCCGCGGGCCGGTCCTGGATGACCGCCGCGCCGGCGCCATCGGAGAGCATGTACCGCAGGAAGGCGGCCTCCATCGGGATGGCCCCGCGGTCGGAATCGAGCTCCTGGTACCGGGAGCTCTTCAGGCCGCGGGAGGCGAGTTCACTGGCGACGGTGACCGCCGTGCGCTTCTCGCCGATCGCCACCTGGAGGTAGGCATTCTTGAGCGCCATCATCCCGGAGCTGCAGATGCCCTGGGCGGTCGCGATTTCCAGCGGCCCGTAGCCCAGCTCGCCGTGCACCATGCTGGCGAACCCGGGAGCGATCACATCCCCGACGGTGGTCGCGGCCGTGAGCAGTTCGATATCGTCGCCGCCCAGTCCGGCGCGCTCGACCGCGGCGCGCACGGCCGCGGCCGCCATCTCCGCGTTCGAGACGACCGTCTGCTGCTTCTTGTCGATCGCGTAGTAGCGCGTCTTGATACCGCAGTTCTCCAGGGTCCGTTCCCGCAGCGCGGAGGACGCCCGGCCCACGGACCCGAGATAATCCTCGATCTCGTTGTTGGGCACCGGATCTCCCGGAAGGAACCGGCCGGTGGCCGTGATGTACGCGCTCATGCTGGAACTCCAATTGACCCGCCGGCAAACTCTACGAACAGTACTGTACGCAGATAGCCACGCGGATTGAAATATTCATTCTTCACACTCCCGATCCCAAGGTCATTCGTCTGTGGTTCAGGACCGCAGGGTTGCGGTGGCGATGTCGAGGAATTCGCGGAGGAGCTTGTCGTGATGGCCCGAGGCGACTGCCAGGCAGGTTTCGGCGCTGGGGGCGTCGGTGACGGGGCGGTGGACGAGGTCGGGGCGGACGTAGGCACGGGCGACACTGCGGGGGACGAGGGCCATGCCGTGGCCGGAGGCGATCAGCTCGAACTTTTCTTCCAGTGAGGCGGTGCGGCGTTTCGGGGTGTCGAGCATTCGCTCGCCGTCGAGATCGGCCAGGGTGAGTTCCCGGCGCGCAGCCAGCGGATGGGTGGCGGGCATGCAGGCGACCCGGGGGTCGTGGCCGACGGGGATGGTGCGCAGTCCGGATTCGTTGAAAGGCCTTCGGAGGTAACCGATCTGGGCTCGGCCGTCCCGTAGCGGCGCGTCCGGCTCCCACCAGCGCGCGGGCACGACATCGGTTTCGACCTCCGGGTGCCGTGTCGCGAATTCCCGGATCGCCTCCGAGACGTACAGTCCGGCCGAGAAGGCGACCACCAGGCGTCGCACGCCGTGGTCGGCGTCGTGTACTCGCCGCACCGCCGCGTCCACGGCGGCGAGAATCCCCTGCGCCTCCTCGTAGAGCTGCTGTCCGGCGGCGGTCAACTCCACGGTGCGGGTGGTCCGCACGAGCAGCGCGCAATCCAATTCCTGCTCGAAAGCCTTGATCTGACGGCTCAGCACGGGCTGGGCGATGTAGAGCTTCTCCGCCGCCCGGCCGAAGTGCCGATGCTCGGCCACCGCGGCGAAGTAGCGGAGCTTGCGCAGATCCAGATCCATACCCTCACGGTATCAATCCGCGGAAAGGGTCTTGGACGCCGCGACGAACCGTCACCAGACTCGAAGCATGATCGTCATCACCTCCCCCACCGGCCAGATCGGCCGCCAGCTGCTGGACCGCCTCCTCGAAACATCCACTCGCAGTGAAGAATTGCGCGTCATCGTGCGCGATCCCGGGAAGCTCCCGGAGGCGATCCGCACCCGCGTCGACATCGTCACCGGATCGCACGGCGATGCCGATGTCGTGGACCGGGCCTTCGCCGGCGCGGACGCGGTGTTCTGGCTGGCCCCGCCCGACCTGTACGCGGCGAGCCTGGACGACGTGTTCACCGGATTCACGCACGCCGCCGCGAAGGCATTCACCACCCACGGGGTCGGGCACGTCGTCGGCGTCTCGTCGCTCGGGCGGGGCACTCCCCTCGCGGGTCGGGCCGGCCACGTGACGGCATCGCTGGCGCTGGACGATCTCATCGCGAGCACGGGCGTGGCCTACCGCGCACTGGCGAACCCGTCGTTCATGGACAACCTACTGTGGCAGGCGGTTTCGATCCGGGACGACGGCGTGTTCACCGGCACCGAGGCCGCCGACCGCCCGACGCGGATGGTCGCCACCCGCGATATCGCCGCGGCGGCCGCCCGCCTGCTGCTCGACCGCTCCTGGACGGGAACCGGCGAGGTCCCGGTACTGGGTCCGCAGGACCTGACACCGAACGAGATGGCGCACACCATGTCCGAGGTATTCGGCCGCCGAATCCGTTACCAGCAGCAATCTCTCGACGACTTCCGCGCCACCCTGAGCGCGCGCGGCATCGGCGACCCGATCGCGACCGCCTACGTCGACATGATGCACGCCAAGAACAACGGCCTCGACGACGCCGTGCCCCGTACCGCCGCAACCACGAGCCCGACAACCTTCCGCGAATGGTGCGAACAGATCCTCGCGCCGGCGATCGGCGCATAACCACGAACTGCAGGGATCTCGGCATGAGCGTGCGTCTGCGGGCACGCCAATTCGGATCCAACCCGAGACGGTCGTGCCGCTCCGGTCCGCGACGGGTTCAGCGGGGCTGACAGGTGGGGCACCAGAACAGGTTTCGAGCATCCAGCACCGAGTGCAGGACGGTGGTGCCACACAGACGGCACGGGTCTCCCGCCCTCCGGTAAACGTAGGTTCGCGGCTTGTCCTTGGCGTAAGCCGGTGCGCCGTGGTCGTCTTCGGGGCGGACCACCACGATCTTGCCGCGGCGCACGCCCACCTTCATCAGGTCGACCAGGTCGGACCAGATCGCCTGCCACTCTTCGTAAGAGAGCTGGGTTCCCGGACGATCGGGCGAGATGCCGTGGCGGAAGAGGACTTCCGCGCGGTAGACATTGCCGACCCCGGCCAGGATCTTCTGATCCATGAGCAGCGCGCCGATCGGCCGCTGGGAGCGGCGGATGCGGTCCCAGGCGCGGTCGGGTTCGGCGTCTCGGCGCAGCGGGTCGGGACCCAGGCGGGAGGTGAGCGCTTCGACCTCGGGGTCGAGCAGGATCTCGCACGCGGTGGGGCCGCGCAGGTCGGTGCCGTGCAGGTCGCCGGTGCGGCCGCCACCGATCAGGCGCATGCGGACCTCGCCGACCGGATCGTCCATGGGCACAGCGGATTCGGTGAACTTGCCGTACAGCCCCAGGTGGATGTGCAGGGTGACGCCCGAATCATAGTGGTGGAGCAGGTGTTTGCCCCACGCCTCGGCGCGGGTCAGCACCCGGCCGTCGATCAGCGCCGCGCCTTCGGCGAATCGCCCCTGCGGGCTGGAGACTCGGACCTGACCGCCGGCGAAGCGCTTGTGGTGCAGCTTCGCCAGGCGGTGCAGCGTATGACCTTCGGGCACAGGTCAGTTCGGGAGGGCCGGGGGCACGCCGGTCTTCTCGTACTCGGCGAGGATGTCGATGCGACGCTGGTGGCGCTCCTCGTTGGACCACGGGGTGGTCATGAAGGCGTCCACGATGGCGAGGGCTTCCTCGGTGCTGTGCATGCGGCCGCCGATGCCCAGCAGCTGGGCGTTGTTGTGCTGGCGGGCGAGCTGCGCGGTCTCCACACTCCAGCCCAGGGCGCAGCGGGCGCCGGGCACCTTGTTGGCGGCGATCTGCTCGCCATTGCCGGAGCCGCCGAAGACGAAGCCCAGCGAACCCGGCTCGGCGACCACGCGGCGGGCGGCCTCGATGCAGAAGGCCGGGTAGTCGTCGAGGGCGTCGTATTCCAGCGCGCCACAATCGACGACATCGTGGCCCTGGCCCTCGAGGTGAGCCTTGACGTGGTTCTTCAGTTCGAAGCCGGCATGGTCGGCACCCAGGTATACGCGCATGGCTGCGATTCTGTCAGCACGCCCGCCCCCGGTCCGCACGGGGCTCTCACCCGGGCAGCCCGTCGCGTGCGCGGCCCCGCAGCGACGACCGCGCGTCGACGCCGGTGAAACGTACTATCCAGGCATGACGTCCGACGACAGTTCACAAACGCCGAACGCCTACGGGGGGCAATCCGCTGGCGGCCTACCGGGACCCGGAAGCGCTCCGGCCTGGAACCCCGTAACCGGCACGACCGGATGGGATCCGCGGCTCGGCCCGCCGGGATGGGCTCCGCAGCAACCGTATTCGCCGCCCCCGCCGCCGGTGGTGCAGCAGACCCGGGGCCTGTCCCCGTTCGGGATGCCGGCACGGCACAGCTGGGAGATCCCGCTGCTGGTGATCGTGATCCTGGCCACCGTGCTGGCGTATCTGTTCGCGCTACTGCTGCTGGTGTCCGGCTATGCCGGTCAGCTGGTGCTGGCCCTGGTGTTCGCGCCGCTGCTCGTCTACCTGGGCCGTG
This sequence comes from Nocardia sp. NPDC059236, assembly GCF_042754085.1. NCBI lineage: Bacteria > Bacillati > Actinomycetota > Actinomycetes > Mycobacteriales > Nocardiaceae > Nocardia > Nocardia sp. NPDC059236. Next base: position 71,189 of record NZ_JBHZAF010000012.1, on the reverse strand, counting down.
GCCTGAACTACGCGACCCAGCGGGTGAACGGCGTGAAGATGTCGCCGACCCAGTTCCCCGAGGGCTATCGCATGGTGCAGGAGGCCGCGGCCCGGTTCGGCATGCCGAAGGTGCCCGATGCCTACGTGGTGCTGGGCAACGGCCAGATCAATGCGTTCGCCTCCGGGCACGGCTTCCGCCGCTACGTGGTGGTGTACAGCGATCTGTTCGAAATCGGCGGCGCGGCACGCAATCCCGAGGCGCTGGCCTTCATCGTCGGCCACGAGGTCGGGCACATCGCGGCCGGGCACGTCTCGTACTGGCGGCAGCTGGGCATGTTCATGGCGCCGTTCCTGCCGATCCTGGGCAGCTCGCTGATCCGCTCCCAGGAGTACACCGCCGACAATCACGGCTTCTGCAACCGGCCGCAGGGTGCGCCCCCGGCCATGCAGACGCTCGCGGGCGGCAAGTACCTGAACAATCTGGTCGGTTTCGACGAGATGGCCGACCGGGCGGCCCAGGAGAAGGGCTTCTTCGTCTGGATCGTGAACGCCATGTCCAGTCATCCGGTACTGACCTGGCGCATGTGGGCGCTGCGCGACCGCAGCCGCCACGGCAAGCTGTTCTGGCGGCCCGACGTGCCGCAGCGTCCGGTCGCGGCCCCGCCCTATGGCGGGTACCAGCCGCCGTACCCGGGCGGATACGGCGGTCCGCCGCCCGGATACGGCGATACCACCACATATCACGAGTACCGGCCGCAATGATGTCTCGCGACAGCGAAGATCGGGCGACGTCTCCAAATAGGTGACGGCACAACTGATTTCGTGAGGCGAGGGCACCTCCCCGGGTACCGCCGGAATCGGCTTGCTGCTCTGCCACAGGCACGCGTGCCCGCGGGTGAACGGCTCCCAGCCGTGCGCTGAAGACCCGGGGAGGCGGGTGAGCTCAGTCGAAGACGGGATCCTCGGTGCGGGTCCGCTTGAGCTCGAAGAAGTGCGGGTAAGCAGCCAGCGCGACCGCGCCGTCCCACAGCTTGCCCGCCTCCTCCCCGCGCGGGATGCGCGACAGCACCGGCCCGAAGAAGGCGACGTCATTGATGTGGATGGTCGGCGTGCCGACATCCGGGCCGACCTTGTCCATGCCGGCGTGGTGCGAGGCGCGCAGGGCCTCGTCGAAGTCGGTGCCCTTGGCGGCCTCGGCCAGGTCGGCAGGCAGGCCCACCTCGGCCAGCGACTCGGCGATGATCTGGGCGAGCAGGTCCGCGCGGGAGCCGTCCTCGCGCTCGTACTCGGCGCGGCGGTTGTGCAGGCGGGTGCCCATGGCGGTGTAGAGCGGGGCCAGCACCTTGTCGCCGTGCGCCTGGGCCGCCGCGATGGCGACCCGCACCGGGCCCCAACCGGTCGCGAGCAGCTCCTCGTACTGCGGGGGCAGGCCCTCGCGGCCTTCGTTCAGCACGGACAGGCTCATCACGTGGAAGTGCGTCTCGATATCGCGTACCTGCTCGACCTCGAGGATCCAGCGGGAGGTGATCCAGCACCACGGGCACAGCGGGTCGAACCAGAAGTCGACCCGGTCCTTCTTGGTGTCGCTCACAGGGAAATCCTTTCGCAGTCGATCGACGGCCGAGGGCAGGGCCGTACTCAATGCGCAACAACCCCGATTGTTGCCGATATTTCCGCTCCGCCCGACTCCACCCGGGCTAGGGTCGGACTATCGGCCTCATCGACGGCGGTCCCGACCGTACTAGCAGGGAGGTTTCGGCATGACCACATCCAGGTTCGTCATCGCGGGCGGTGGCCTGGCCGCCGCAAAGCTCGCGGAAGCCTTGCGGGCCAATGATTTCGATGGTTCGGTCACGCTCGTCAGCGCGGAGGATCATCTGCCGTACGAGCGGCCGCCGCTGTCCAAGGACCATCTGCTGGGCAAGCAGGCACTCAGCGACTTCACCGTGGATCCGGCGCAGTGGTATCGCGACCACCATATCGAGATGATGCCCGGCACCACCGTCACCGCGCTGGATCGCGGCACCAAAACCATTGCGCTGCCGGACGGTACGACACTGCCCTACGACAAGCTGGCGCTGGCCACCGGTTCGCGGCCGCGGCTGCTGCGGATGCCCGGCGCGGACGCCGAGGGGGTGCACGTGCTGCGCACCATCGAGGAGTCCGACGCCCTGCTCGCGATGTTCGGCTCCGCGCGGCGGCTCGCCGTCATCGGCGGGGGGTGGATCGGGCTCGAGGTGACCGCCGCCGCACGCGCCGCTGGCGTGGAAGTGACTGTGCTGGAGGCGGAATCGGTACCGTTACAGGCCGCGCTCGGGGCCGAGATGGGCGCGGTGTTCGCCGATCTGCACCGCGCGCACGGGGTGGATCTGCGGCTCGGGGTGAAGGTCGGCGAGATCACCACCGCCGACGGCCGGGCCACCGGGGTGCGGCTCGACGACGGCACCCCCATCGAGGCGGACGCGGTGCTGGTCGCGGTGGGTGCGCGGCCCAATATCGAGCTGGCCGCCGATGCCGGACTGGCGGTCGGCGGCGGTGTCCTGGTCGACGAGAGCCTGGCGACCAGCGACCCGGATATCGTCGCGGTCGGTGACATCGCCGATCAGCAGCATCCGGTGCTGGGGCAGCGAATCCGGGTGGAGCACTGGGCGAATGCGCTCAACCAGCCCGCGGTGGCAGCCCTGACCATGCTGGGCAAGCCCGCCGTGTACGACCGGCTGCCCTACTTCTTCACCGACCAATACGACCTCGGCATGGAGTACACCGGGTACGTGGCGCGAGGGCAGCAGGCGCGCGTGGTGGTGCGCGGCGACCTCGGCAAGCGCGAGTTCGTGGCGTACTGGCTGGACTCGGGAAACCGGGTGCTGGCCGGGATGAACGTGAACATCTGGGATGTACAGGACAAGATCAAGAAGCTGATCCTGAGCGGCGAGGCCGTGAACCCCGAGGAGCTGTGACGACCCTCACATAATCCGGAGTACGGAGTACGTCGTCCCGGCGTACTGGGCTCCGACCTCTGGACGAGAGCACCCGCAAGGGTGCACCGACGAAAGGAGCCGATCGTGAAGTACATCCTGATCAAGACCTACTCCGCCGCCGCCTACTGCGACACCCCGATCAACGAGTGGGCGCCCGAGGAGATCCAGGCCCACATCGACTTCCAGCGCGCCCTAGGCGAGGAGCTGGCCAAGTCCGGCGAACTCGTCGACGCCCAGGGCCTCGCCGACCCGGGCCAGGCGCGCACCGTCACGTCCGACGGCCGTTCCGCGCCGGTGGTCACCGACGGCCCCTTCCCCGAGACCAAGGAGTTCCTGGCCGGGTTCTGGATCGTCGATGTCGACAGCCCGGACCGCGCGCTCGAGATCGCGGCCAAGGCATCGGCCGCGCCCGGCCCCGGCGGCAAGCCGATCGGCGAGTACATCGAGATCCGCCCGATCATGAGCGCCCCCGCCGCCGATCTCTGATGCCGGACACCGTGATCGAGGACCTGCTGCGCGACCTCGCGCCGCAGGTCCTCGGCACCCTGATCCGCCGCTACGGCGACTTCGACGCCGCCGAGGACGCCCTCCAGGAGGCCCTGCTCGCCGCCGCCACCCAGTGGCCTGCCGACGGCCTGCCCGACAACCCGCGCGGCTGGCTCATCCAGGTCGGCGCGCGGCGTCTCATCGACACCATCCGCGCCGAGTCGGCCCGCCGAAACCGCGAGGCCGCCAACGCCATCCGCGATCCCGAACGACTCGGTGCCGCCGCCCCTGATCCGGCCGACGCGGTCATCGCCGAGGATCGCGACGACACGCTGACGCTGTTCTTCCTGTGCTGCCATCCGGCCCTGTCGCCGGCGAGTGCGATCGCACTGACGCTGCGGGCGGTGGGCGGGCTCACCACCGAGGAGATCGCGCGCGCCTTCCTGCTACCGGAAAGGACCATGGCGCAGCGGATTACGCGCGCCAAGAAGCGTCTGGCAGCCGAGGAGCGGCCCTTCGCCATGCCCGCGGGGTCGAACGGGCAACGGGAAGAATGGAATGAGCGGCTCGGCAGTGTGCTGCGGGTGCTCTATCTGATCTACACCGAGGGGCACACCAGCGGTGGCGAGCGACTGCGGCGGGGCGATCTGTCGAGCGAGGCGATTCGGTTGGCGCGGGCCCTGTCCCGCGTCCTGCCGGATGATCCGGAGGTCACCGGGTTGCTCGCATTGCTGCTGCTGACCGATGCCCGGCGGGCGGCGCGCACCGGAAGCCGCGGCGAGCTGATCCCGCTCGCCGAACAGGATCGCGGCCTCTGGGATCGCGAAATGATCATCGAGGGCGTGCGGCTGGCGACCGCGGCGGTGCGCAGCGGCCTCATCGGCCCGTACCAGATCCAGGCCGCCATCGCCGCCCTGCACGCCCAGGCGCTGCGCCCCGAGGACACCGACTGGCCCCGGATCCTGCTGCTGTACAACGCCCTCGAACGCCAGTCCGCCAACCCGATGGTGACCCTCAACCGCGCGGTCGCCACCGCCATGGTCCACGGCCCCCAGGCGGGCCTGGACCTCACCGACACCCTCACCGACTCGCTCGCGGGCAACCACCGCCTCGACGCCGTCCGCGGCCACCTCCACGAAATGGCCGGCGACCCCGACGAAGCCATCGCCGCCTACACCGCCGCCGCCCGCCACACCACCAGCCTCCCCGAACGCGACTACCTCACCATCCGCGCCGCCCGCCTCCGCCGCCAGTGACCGACCGGCGGCAGGTCAGGCGGCGGTGGCGCGGAAGGCGGTGGGGCTCTGGCCGCGGTGGCGTTTGAAGGCGGCGGAGAAGCCGAAAGGGTCGGCGTAGCCGAGGGATTTGGCGATCTGCGCGATGGTGAGATCGGTGGCGGTGAGGAGTTCCTCGGCCTCGTGCATGCGGGATTCGGTCAGGTAGGCCAGCGGCGGCCGGCCCACGACGGCCGTGAAGCGCTTGGCGAAAAGTGAACGGGAGACCCGGGATTCGGCGGCGAGGCCGGCCACGGTCCAGGGTGCGCCGGGGGTGGTGTGGATGGCGGTCAGGGCCGGTCCCACGATCGGGTCGGACAGGCCGCGGAACCAGCCCGGGGCGGCGGGCCCGGCCTGGTCGAACCAGCTGCGGAGGGTGCAGACCAGGCTCCAGTCGAGGAGGCGGTCCACCATGGCCTGCGAACCGGCGCTCTGATCGACGGCGGAGGCCGCGGCGGATTCGATCCAGCCGCATGTGTCGAAGTCGTCGGTGACGACCAGGACGGGCGGGAGCGAATGCAGCAGGCGTTCGTGCCGGCGAGCCGAGGTGCGGTAGGCACCGACCATCAGGGCGGTGGCATTCGCCGCACTGCCCCAATGGATTCCGGACAGCTCCTCGGCGGTGCACGCGGAATCGCCGGTGAAGCAGGAGATCTCGTATTCGGCGGGCTTCCCGTCCCGGCAATCCTCCGGAGTCTCCAGTCCCGCGGCGTCCTTCGGGGCCTGGAACCCCTCCGACACCAGGTGGAAGGTCTGCGGTCCACGCACCAGCGCGGTATCGCCGACCGCGAGCGGCCTGCTGCCGCCGTCGGGCGTGCGCAGGGTGCCGCCGCCGCGCAGGACCGTGATCATGGTCAACGGAGCGTGGTCAGCGAAGCAGATGGTCCAGGGCGCGGGCATCACGGCGTGCGTCACGACCGAACCCTCGGCGCGAATACCGCTCAGCAGCTTGCTCATGGGATCCACCCGATCGAGGCTAGACGAATTCCTATCCAGCGGAGCGCTTTGTCTATGGATCGTCCACGCCGAGGCGGGTGTACTGGGAACACCGGAACGCGACATCGACGCCGATCCAGGAGGAAATCCCTTGTCGCACAACGATACCCGTCAGCAGACCGCCCTCGTGGTGATCGCTCACCACCGATCCGATTCCCTCACTGCGTATATCGCCCGCCGGACCGTCGCCCGGCTGGAGTCCGCCGGATACCGCGTCGACCTGCTGGATCTGCGGGCCGAGGGCTTCGACCCGCGGATGACCGAGGCCGACCAGCCCGACTGGGGCAACCGCGAGAAGACCTACTCCCCCGAGGTCCACGAACACATGGACCGCATCCTGGCCGCCGACGTCGTGATCGCCGTCTTCCCCGTCTACTGGGCGAGCGTCCCCGCGCTGCTCAAGGGCTGGATCGATCGGGTGTGGAACTACGGATTCTCGTACGGCCGCAGCAAGCCTCGCCTGGCGGGCAAGCGCATGCTGTGGCTCGGCCTGGGCGGCGTCGCCGCCGGCGATCCGACCGTCGACTTCATGCAGCAGGCGCTGGAGGGCCAGCTCAATATGGGAATCGCCAACTACTGCGGATTCTCGTACTCCGCCGTCGGTCTGCTCCCCGATGCGGAGGAGCGCCGCCAGCGCCTCGACGCCGACGGGCAGCTCCTCATCGACGCGGCCACCGTCGGCGCGGAACGCGTGACCCAGTGCGCCGAGCTGGAGGGCCGGGCCGACGCATTCGTCACGAACTTCCTTGCCGCCGAAGCGGTTCCGGCCTAGCCTTGAACGCCGCTCCAGGTATTGCCGGTGATGAGCTCGTAGGCCGCGACGTACTTCTGGCGGGTCACCTCGATCACCTCGGCCGGAATCTCCGGGCCCGGGTACTCCTTGTTCCACCCGGTGGAGGTGGACCAGTCGCGCACGAACTGCTTGTCGAACGACTTCTGCGGGCGGCCGGGCTCGTAGTCGTCGGCGGGCCAGAAGCGGGAGGAGTCCGAGGTCAGCACCTCGTCGCCGACGGTGAGAACGTCGCCGTCCCAGCCGAGTTCGATCTTCGTGTCGGCGATGATGACCCCGCGCGCGGCGGCGTGCTCGGCGCCCCGGGCATAGATCTCCAGGGTCAGGTCGCGCAGCTGCTCGGCGACCTCCTTGCCCTCCTGGTTCACCACGTCCGCGAAGCTGATGGGCTCGTCGTGCCCGGCGTCGGCCTTGGTGGTGGGGGTGAAGATCGGTTCGGGCAGCTTGTCGCCGTCACGCAGGCCGGGCGGCAGCGCGATACCGGACACGGTTCCGGAGCGCTGGTATTCGGCCAGGCCGCCGCCGGTCAGGTAGCCGCGCGCGATGCACTCCACCTTCAGCATCTTCAGCGGCTTGACCCGCACCCCGCGGCCCGCGAACTCGGCGGGCACGTCGGTGGTGGACAGAATGTGGTTCGGCACGTCGGAGAAGAACCCGAACCACCAGTTGGACAGCTGGGTGAGCAGCGCGCCCTTGTCCGGAATCCGGGTCGGCAGCACCACGTCGTACACCGACACCCGGTCGGATGCGACCAGGATCAGCGAATCGCCGTCCTCGTACAGGTCGCGCACCTTACCGGCGTGGATGTGCTTCAACGGTCCTCCTCGTGCTGGGCGATTGCTGCCGCCGCAGAGCTTACCGACGGGCACCGTCCGCCTCGACGCCCGGTCGAACGCCCGATCGCAGTCGACCTGGAGCAACCGGCCCGCACGGGCCGGGAACGACCGGCCCGCGCGGGCCCACGCCACGGGTAGGCGGGACGTGGCATTGTGGGGAACGTCGTGTCCGCGCCGGGTCGCGAGTGGAGAATTGTTCGGTCCGCTCGATGCCTCGCGCGGGCGCATCGCATCCCGCACCGAGCCCTGGGCAGCGCCGCTCAGCGAGCCGGGTGCACCTGCACGGCAGAAGTTCTCCGAGAGCTAAGGAGCCCCCTTGTCCGCACCGAATCTCACCCGCGAGCAGGCGATCGAACGCGCCGCGACGGTCCAGGTGGAGAACTATCGGGTCGAACTGGACCTGACCGGACAGCCCACCGGTGCCGAAGAGCCGCGCCGTGAGACCTTCCACTCGAAGTCCACCGTGACCTTCACCGCGACCCCGGGTGCGCAGACCTTCATCGACTTCGTGGGCGCGGGTGTGCGCTCGGCCGTGCTCAACGGCGTGGCCCTGGATGTGAGCGGCTACGACGAGGAGCAGGGCCTCACCCTGCCGAACCTGGCCGCGAACAACGAGCTCGTCATCGAGGCCGACGGCCAGTACTCGAACACCGGTGAGGGCCTGCACCGCTTCGTCGACCCCACCGACAACAAGGTCTACCTGTACTCGCAGTTCGAAACCGCCGACTGCAAGCGCATGTTCGCCTGCTTCGACCAGCCCGACCTCAAGGCCACCTACGACGTGATCGTCACCGCGCCCGAGGACTGGGAGGTCATCTCCAACGGCGCGGTCGCCGACACCCACACCATCGGCACCGTGGTCCGCCACACCTTCGCCACCACCCCGCGCATGAGCACCTACCTGGTCGCGCTCATCGCCGGTCCGTACGCCAAGTGGACCGACTCCTACAGCGATTCGCACGGCGAGATCCCGCTCGGCATCTACTGCCGCGCCTCGCTGGCCGAATTCATGGACGCCGAACGGCTTTTCACCGAGACCAAGCAGGGCTTCGGCTTCTACCACACCAATTTCGGTGTGCCCTATGCCTTCGGCAAGTACGACCAGCTGTTCGTGCCCGAATTCAACGCGGGCGCCATGGAGAACGCGGGCGCGGTCACCTTCCTCGAGGACTACGTCTTCCGCTCCAAGGTGACTCGCGCCTCCTACGAGCGCCGCTGCGAGACCGTGCTGCACGAGATGGCGCACATGTGGTTCGGCGACCTGGTCACCATGAAGTGGTGGGACGACCTGTGGCTGAACGAGTCGTTCGCCACCTTCGCCTCGGTGTTGTGCCAGGTCGGCGCGACCGAATACACCAATGCCTGGACCACTTTCGCCAATGTCGAGAAGTCGTGGGCGTACCGGCAGGACCAGCTGCCCTCGACCCACCCGATCGCCGCCGACATCCCGGACCTGGCCGCGGTCGAGGTGAACTTCGACGGCATCACCTACGCCAAGGGCGCTTCCGTGCTCAAGCAGCTGGTGGCCTACGTCGGTGAGGAGCCGTTCCTGGCCGGTCTGCGCGACTACTTCACCGAACACGCCTACGGCAACGCCACCTTCGACGACCTGGTGGGCGCGCTGGAGAAGGCGTCCGGCCGCGACCTGTCCGACTGGGGCGCGCAGTGGCTCAAGACCACCGGCCTGAACATCGTGCGCCCGGACTTCACCGTGGACTCGGACGGCAACTTCGCGTCCTTCGCGGTCGTCCAGCAGGGCGCGGAGCCCGGCGCCGGTGAGCGCCGCGTGCACCGCCTGGCCATCGGCGTCTACGACGACCAGGACGGAAAGCTGGTGCGCACCAAGCGCGTCGAGCTCGACATCGATCCGGCCGAGCGCACCGAGGTGCCCGAGCTGGTCGGCGTCGGCCGCGGCAAGCTGGTGCTGGTCAACGACGACGACCTCACCTACTGCTCGGTCCGCCTGGACGCCGGCTCACTCGACACGGTGGTGGCGCGCATCGCCGATATCGCCGAGCCGCTGCCCCGCACGCTGGCCTGGTCGGCCGCCTGGGAGATGACCCGGCAGGCCGAGATGAAGGCCCGCGACTTCGTGGCGCTGGTGCAGCGCGGCGTCGGCGCGGAAACCGAGATCGGTGTCGTCCAGCGGCTGCTCATGCAGGCCGGCACCGCGCTCGGCGCCTACGCCAACCCCGAGTGGGCGCGCGCCGAGGGCTGGCCCGCCTACGCCGACCGCCTGCTGGAACTGGCCCGCGCCGCCGGTGCGGGTTCGGACCACCAACTGGCGTTCGTCAACGCGCTGACCGGCGCGCTGCTCTCGCCACAGCACATCGAGGTGCTGCGCCGGCTGCACGCCGATGCCCCGGAGGGTGTCGGCCTGCCGGGCCTGACCGTCGACACCGACCTGCGCTGGCGCATCACCCAGGCGCTCGCGGCCGCGGGGGCCATCGACGCCGACGGCATCGAAACCCCGGTCATCGACGCGGAACTCACGCGCGACGACACCGCCGCGGGCCGCCGCCAGGCCGCGGCCGCGGCCACCGCCCGCCCGCAGGCGGCGGTCAAGGAATCGGCGTGGGACACCGTCATGGTCGACGACACGGTGCCGAACATCACCGCGCGTGCCATCGTCACCGGTTTCGCCCCGGCGGGCCAGGGCGCGCTGCTGGCCCCGTACGTGGAGCGCTACTTCGCCGAGATCGCGTCGGTGTGGGAGCGGCGCTCCAGCGAGGTCGCCCAGACGGTCGTGGTGGGGCTGTACCCGCACTGGGCCGTCACCGAGGAGGCCGTCGCGGTGGCCGACAAGTTCCTCGCCGGTGAACACCCGCCGGCGCTGCGCCGCCTGGTGGTGGAGGGCAAGGCGGGCATCGAGCGCTCGCTGCGCGCCCGGGCCTTCGACCGCAGCTAGAAAGCACTGCACGGCAGCATATTTCGACCGCCGACAGCCCCTCCCGAATCCATTCGGGAGGGGCTGTCGGCGGTGCGGGGCCGCGACTGAAGAGTCGCTGAAGAACCCCCGCCGGACGGGGTCCGCGGGCCCGGAGTCCGACATGATCGGTGCCGCAAGCCATCCCGACCGAATGAGGCCACCCACCATGACATCCTGGACCCGTCACGCCGCCGCCGCTCTCGCCGTCACCGGAATCTGCTCCGCCGCAGTGCTTTCCGGCACCGGCGTGGCGGCCGCCGACGACGATGACTCGCTCACCCGTTCCACCTGCAGCTGGGCCCAGATCGACACCACTCTCAACGATCAGGATCCGGTGCTGGCCCGGCTCATCGACGGCCACCCGGAACTCACCTCCGGGCTCGCCGTGATGTACCAGCTGCCGCCCGAGGCCCGGCCCGAGTCCTTCTTCCGCATCGTGTCCCAGTACCCCGACGTCGAGGACCGCATCGAACAGATCCGCCACGACCACGCCCCCGGCAGCGAACCCGTGCGCGCCAAGTTCGACCGCGTCGCCGATACCTGCCACCGGCACTAGCCCGGCAGACGCTGCTGTGGGCGGATCCGCCCACAGCAGCGCGGCAGGACTTCCGGCGATCCGCTGCGGCACCGTGAAGGCATGGCAGAGAACAAGACTCCGATGTTCAACTGGCACACCAGGGAACAGCTCTTCGCCCGCCGGGTGCTCGTACTGGACGGGCCGCTCGACGACGACAACGGCACGCTGCTCATGACCCAGCTGCTCACGCTGGCGGCCGAGGATCCCGAGGCCGACATCTCGCTGTGGATCCACTCGCCCGGCGGGTCCGTGCCCGCCATGCTCGCCATCCGCGACGTCATGCGGCTGGTGCCGGGCACGGTGTCCACACTGGCCCTCGGATTGGCCTGCAGCGCGGGACAATTCCTGCTGTCGGCGGGGACACCCGGGCACCGCTACGCCCTGCCGCACGCCCGCATCCTCATGCACCAGGGTTCGGCGGGCATCGGCGGCAGTGCCGTCGAGGTGGAGGTGCAGGCCGACGACCTGCGCTACACCGTGCAGACCGTCCTCGGCCTGATCGCCGCCGACACCGGCCAGCCCTACGCCCAGGTCTTCGAGGACTCCCTGCACGACCGCTGGTTCACCGCGACGCAGGCCCGCGAGTACGGCTTCATCGACGGCATCGTGGACTCCTTCCACCAGGTCGTCCCGCAACGCCAGAAGCTGGGGATCTCGGCATGAGCAGCTACACGATTCCGAATGTGATCGCCCGCGACCCGCGCGGCGAGCGGATCATGGACGTCTACTCGCATCTGCTCACCGAACGCATCGTCTATCTCGGCACGCCCATCGACTCCGGTGTCGCGAATGCCCTGATCGCCCAGCTCCTCCACCTGGACGCGGAAAGCCCCGGCCAGGACATCAACCTCTACATCAACTGCGAGGGCGGCGACCTGCCGGCCATGCTCGCGGTCTACGACACCATGCAGCACATTCAGTCCCCTGTGGTGACCACCTGCGTCGGCCAGGCGATCGCGGTGGGCGCCGTGCTGCTGGCCGGCGGCGCGAAGGGCCGCCGCAATGTCCTCCCGCACTCTCGAATCGTCCTGCACCAGCCCGCGATTCGAGGTCAGGGCACCATCCCCGACCTGATCCTGCAGGCCGACGAAATCGTCCGCATGCGCGCCCAGATCGAAACCATCCTCGCCACCCACACCGGCCAGTCCGCGGAAACCCTGCGCCGCGACACCGACCGGGACCGGGTCTTCACCGCGCAAACGGCGCTCGACTACGGCCTGGCCGACCATCTCCTCGGCCCCCGCGCCTGAACGCCGGCGAGCATGCGCTGGTACACGCACAACGCCGAAAAGGCAGGTGCGCCAACGCATGCTCGTGGATCAGGCGGCCAGCAGAACGGGGGAGATCGCCAGCGGCGAGATGGCCGGGTGCCGGGCCGGGGCGGGACGGGCGCGAAGCAGGTCCTCGGCCACCTGCCGTGTGAGCGAACCCAAGCTGGTGCCCAGAGCCCCCGCCAAGGCCGCGATCATCTCGCTGGACGGCTCCTTGCGCCCCCGTTCGACCTCGGACAGATACTGCGGCGAAATACCGGCTCGCCCAGCCGTTTCCGTCAGCTTCTCCCCCCGCTCCAGCCGAAGTGAGCGCAACTGACCGCCGAGTGCCTCCCGCCACAGCGGCTCGCGCACCGGCGCCGAACACGCCGCACGTCGCACCACCCCGGCCCCTTCGTCGAGACCACCGGGAATTGCTTGCAAACGCGGATGCTCGGCCATCTCCCGAGCGTAAATTCCCCCACCCCGCCCCCGCGCCCCGATCTGCTCAGGGCGAAATGTCGGTCGGGGCGTGCGGGGGTCGGTGCGCGATCTTCACCCCTCGGGGTTTGGGGGCTGAGCCCCCAAACGTCCCTTGGGGTTTCAGGGGGCGAAGCCCCCGAGAAGAGCCGAGAGTCGGCTAGACCCGCCCGATGGCGGCGGCCATCACACGCACGGCCGAGACCAGGCCGTCGATCAGCTCGCCCTGGCGGAAGGAGCTGGTGGCGGCGGTGGCGCCGAGCTGGCAGACGCGGTCGTTGGCGCGTTCGGCGACATCGCGGCCGGAGCGCACCTCGACAGAGTTGGTGTTCGGGTCCACCGCGATGAGCACCGAGCGGGCGGCCTCGGGGGTGGAGGGGAACAGGGCGTCCACGCCGGCCGCCGAGTCGGAGCCCAGGTCACCGATGTAGACGTTGAAGCGCACCTTGGTGGCACGGGTGGCGTCGGTGAGCGCATTGTCCATGAGCAGCCGCTCGCGGTCGTTGAACGGCGCTTCCTTGAAGACGTCGCCGGCCTCGTGCACACCGGAGACGCGTCCACTCGTGGTGATCGCGTAACCGTGGGGTAGGTCGGCCTCGTCCACCACGGGCCAATTAGAACTTGCCACTTGCCCGGCCTCCGATCAGCTCCGCGTGGGCGGATTCGATAGCCGCATGGTCACCATGCGAATCAGCAGTGTCGTGGTGGCCGGATCCGGTCACCTCGTCGGTCGCGCTCCACAGCACCGGGGGCTGGGTCCACTTCGCACCGAGTTCGTAGTGTGCCGGCTTCTTGCCGGGCAGCGGCTTGCCGAGGAACGACAATCCGGCGATCACCAGATAGATCGCGACCGGGATGCCGACGTAGATCAGCACTGTCTGGAGAATGCTCACGGCCCAACGGTAGTCGATGCCCGTGTGCCTACTACGACCGGTAAGGGTTAGTGCGGCCGTGTCGTAACAAACCCCTTTCAGACCAGCCAGGCCGTCGAGTTCGCCGGAAGTTCCCGCCGCGGATTGATCGCCGCGCTCGCCAGCAGCACCTCACCCGCGGGGAGCAGGATCGGCGCATCGGTGGCATTGAGCACGCATAGCAGACCGCCCTCGCGCCGGAATGCGAGGCAGCCGGGCGGACTCGCGTACCACTCCAGCTCGAACCCCCCGAATTCCGGCCGGACGGCCCGCAATTCGATCGCCATCCGGTACAGCGACAGCATGGAATCCAGTCGCTCCAGCTGCGCCTCCACGGTCAGCGCCGCCCACTCCGGCGGCATGGGCAGCCACGGCACTCCCGTCGTGAACCCGAACGGCGGCGACTCCCCCTCCCACGGCAGCGGCACCCGGCAGCCGTCCCGGCCGCGCTCGGTGTGCCCGGAGCGTTCCCAGGTGGGGTCCTGCAGCGCCCACTCGGGGAGGTCGTCCACATTGGCCAGCCCCAATTCGGCTCCGTTGTAGACGAATACGCTGCCCGGCAGCGCCAGCTCCAGCAGGATCATGGCCCGCGCCCGCGCCTGCCCGACGGGCCCGCCGCCGTAGCGGGTGACCTCGCGCTCGATGTCGTGGTTGGACAGCGTCCAGGTGGGCGTCGCGCCGACCCCGGCCACCGCGCGCAGCGAATTGTCCACGGCCGCGCGGATCCGATCCGGCCGGAAGGGCGTCTGGGCGAGCCGGAAATTGAAGGCCAGGTGCAGTTCGTCGGGCCGGACGTATTCGCCGAAGCGGCTGTTGTCGTCGACCCACACCTCGCCGATGGCGACCGCGTGCGGATACTCGTCCATCACCTTCCGGATCCGCCGGTGGATGTCGTGCGCACCGGGGTTGTTGAAACGCGGATCGTCGTCCTCGAGGTGGAGCATCCGTGTGTCGACGCGCTCCATATCGGGCAGGCCCGGGGGTTTGGCCATGCCGTGCGCCACGTCGATCCGGAAACCGTCGACGCCGCGGTCCAGCCAGAACCTCAGGGTTTGTTCGAAATCGGCTGCGACCTCAGGGTTTTCCCAATTCAGGTCGGGTTGTTCGGCGGCGAAGATGTGCAGGTACCACTGCCCCGGTCTACCGTCCGGTTCGATCACCCGGGTCCAGGCCGGACCACCGAAGATGCTCGGCCAGTTGTTCGGCGGCACAGCGCCGTCCGGCCCGCGGCCGTCGCGGAAGAAGTACCGCGCCCGCTCCGGACTCCCCGGCCCCGTCGCCAGCGCCGCCTGGAACCACGGATGCTGATCGCTGGTGTGGTTGGGCACCAGGTCCATGGTCACCCGCATGGCCCGGTCGTGCGCCTCGGCGATGATCTCGTCCAGCGCCCCGAGGCCGCCGAACAGCGGGTCGATATCGCGCGGGTCCGACACGTCGTAGCCGCCGTCGGCCATGGGCGAGCGCATCACCGGGCAGATCCACAGCGCGTCCACCCCGAGTAGCTCGAGATAGCCCAAACGGTCACGCAGTCCACCCAGATCACCGACACCGTCACCGCCGGAATCGGCGAAGGAACGCGGGTACACCTGGTAGAACACAGCCGATCGCCACCACGGAGCCGGACCGGCCCCGCCCCCGGCTGCGGCGGAAAAATCAGTCACAGCCGTAATGGTGCCAAAGCACAGTGACTTTCGCGGTCACGTCGAATGGACTTGTCCAGTTTCAGCAAATGATCAGCGGACAGCTGCGGGCGCCCGGAAACACTGTGAGGCGCTGGTATTTCTGCGGATCGAACTCAAAAAGGCGAGTTAATCAGCGAATTCGCGGCCATCTCGAAGTAGTCGAGCAGCTGCTGCCGGTGCGCATCGTCGAGCACCTCCGGCTCGATCTCCGCCACCGCGATGCGCATGGCCCGCAGCCACGCGTCCCGCTCGATCGGCCCGACCTTGAACGGCATGTGCCGCATCCGCAGGCGCGGATGCCCGCGCTCGTCGGAGTAGGTCCGCGGCCCGCCCCAGTACTGCTCCAGGAACATCCGCAGGCGTCGCTCGGCCGGGCCCAGATCCTGCTCCGGATACAGCGGCCGCAACACCTCGTCCTGCGCCACCTCGCGGTAGAACGCCGCGACGATCCGATGGAACGTCTTCTCGCCGCCCACGGCTTGATAGAAGGAGGTTGCAGTCTGCTCGCCGGAAGTCACGTCCCCATTGTGCCCACTCCCGCGACGTCCGGCCCGGGTGCACCCTCGATACGGCCGATCGACGCCCCCTCAGCACACCGTTCGCAGCTCGGAACAGCGTTTCTCGACGCCCGGCCGGCCCGCGTGCACGATTGTCACGTCCCGTTCATCCGAATGTGCCCGACAATGTGCGAAATCACCGTGCAATATGCGGCAAGTCATGGTCAACTGGGTGGCAGTCTGCCGAGATACCACACAATCGGACGAATACGAAACCGGGGTATGGCCCATGAAGCAGCGGCACGGCGCCCGACACGAGGCGCGGACCCATCGACAACTCCAGCCCGCCGACGTCCACAATCGTGGGTCGGGGGCTACTCCGCTGCACTTGCTGTCCGAACATTCTCATTCCGAGCATCACCTGGGCGCTCATCCCGAGCCCGCCCATCCGGGCGACCACCGCGAGCACGCGCATCATCCGCCCACCGCAGCACCCGTTCCCGCCTGGGCCAAACGCCGCGTGCTGCTGCTGAACGCCACGTACGAGCCGCTCACCGCCCTGTCTGCACGTCGCGCCATCGTGCTGCTGATCTGCGACAAGGCCGACACCGTGCACGACAATCCGGAGGGTCCGGTCGTGCATTCCGCCGGCACCTCGGTGGCGCTCCCCTCGGTCATCCGACTACGCAACTACGTGCGCGTACCCTACCGGGCACGGGTACCCATGACCCGAGCCGCCCTCATGCATCGCGACCGCTACCGCTGCGCCTATTGCGGCGGCAAGGCCGAAACCATCGATCACGTCATTCCGCGCAGCCGCGGCGGCGCCCACTCGTGGGAGAACTGCGTCGCGTCCTGCGCCCCCTGCAATCACCGCAAGGCCGACAAGCTCCTGAGCGAACTGGGCTGGACGCTGCACCATCCGATGGTCGCGCCGAAGGGTCCGCACTGGCGGTTGCTGTCGGCCAGCTCGGAACTGGATCCGATGTGGTTGCAGTACCTCGGCGAGGGCGCGGCCTGACGCGTCACTCCCCCGTGGGCAGACCGGCTTCGGCGGCCAGTACGCCGAGCGCGCGCAGGAAGGCCGTGCGCTCCTTCGCGGTCAGCCCGGCGGTGAGTTCCTCGTCGAGTTCTCGCGCGGCCTTTTCGCATTCCGCCAGTAGCGCGTAGCCGTGCCCGGTGAGCGTCAGCACCTGCCGGCGCCGGTCCCCGGGATCACGCACGCGCTCGATCGCGCCGAGTCGTTCCAGATGATCGGCCAGCGCCACCACCAGGCTCGGCGCGACGCCGAGCCGGCCCGCCAATTCCTGCTGTGACGCGGCCTCGCCGTGGCTCAGCGCGGTCATCAGCCCCGCGTGCTTGGGCTTGAGATCGAGGGTTTCGATGCGCGCGGCAAAGCGGTCGGCGACCACCGAACCCACCGTGCCCAGCCGGAATGAGACGGTCTTCGGGAGTCCGGTCGGCTTCTTGACATCGTTCACGGGTCAGATGATACTTCCCTCGAAACATTCAGACTCTGAATGATTTAGGGAGTGAAGGAAATGGACGCGTACACCGGAATCGCCATCGCCAACGCGGCGGTCGCCTTGATCTCGGGAGTCTCCAGCGTGGTGGGCATGGCACGGCCCGCGATGGCGGTGCCGGACGGTGGCCAGATCAATACGGGCACACTGTTTTTCGCGTATGCGTACGGGGCGCGGGCGGTGCCGCTGAGTATCGTGATGCTGATCCTGCTCGCGGTCGGGCCCGTAGCGGACTGGCGCCGATTCTGGTGGTCGCCGGACTGGCTCAGATCGGCGACGCGGTTATCGGTGCGGGACGGCGCAACTGGCCGATGGCGGCCACCTGCGTCGGATTGGCGGCCGTGCATCTGCTGTCCGCCTGGTGGGTGGCCGGTCAGTGAGATCAGCTGCGCCGCAGCCGGATTCGCGGATCAGCTGTATTCGCTGACCAGCAGGGCCCAGGTGCCCGGCTCGAGGGCCTCGAAGACGTGCGGCAGATCGCCGGGGTAGCAGATGTAGTCGCCGGGCCCGAGTTCCACCGGATCCTCGGCGAGCCCGACCTTGGCGCGACCGGCGCACAGCACGATGTGCTCAACGACGCCGCGGGAGTGCGGGGCGGAGTCACGGGGGTGGCCGGGTTCGGCGGTGACGCGGTAGACGTCACGGCGAGCCGCAGGCGGGGAGGCCGCGAGCAGGGTGGTCCGGTACTCGGACCGCGCCGAGGCGAGGACCGGGCCCTCACCCGCGCGGATCACCTGAACCTGCGGGGTCGGAGGATCCAGCAGCCGCGAGAACTGGATGTCGAGGGCGAGGCAGAGCGCCCACAGCGTTTCGATGCTGGGGTTGCCGGAGCCCGATTCCAGTTGGGACAGTGTGGATTTGGCGATCCCGGCGCGACGGGCGACCTCGGTCAGCGAGAGTCCGGAGCGAGCCCGCTCCCGGCGCAGAGCGGCGGCGATCGCCTCCTGCGGCGACGCGGGCGCCTGCTGCGGGGACGTCGGCGCCTGCGGGGCAGACTCGGGCACCTGCTGGGCAGACACGGGCTCGGAGCGGTCGGACTGCTGGGTCATGGTGGCGTTCACAGTACCGGGATGTCGGCACGTCCCTTTGACGAACCTGGCCGTTTGTGTTCATTATAGAAAACATGCGTTCGACATGGCGAACACTCGATCGGGGTGTGCTCACAGGTATCGCGGCGATCTGCCTGGCAGTCGCCATGATCGGCGTATCCTACGGCGCTACCGCGGTGACCTCCGGACTGCCCGGCTGGCTGCCGGTGCTCATGAGCGTCGCCGTCGTGGCCGGCGGCTCGGAATTCGTCTTCATCGGCATTCTCACCGCCGGCGGCGGGCTGGTCGCCGCCGTGCTGGCGGGACTGCTGGTCAACGCCCGGCACCTGCCCTATGGACTGTCCGTGCCCGATGTGGTCGGCACCGGCTGGCGGCGGCTGCTGGGCACCCACGTCATGAACGACGAATCGGTGGCCATGGCCCTGGCCCAGCCGGATCGGGATCGGCGGCGCGCCGCCTACTGGGTGTGCGGGCTCTCGGTGCTGGCCGCGTGGCCGCTGGGCGCGGCGCTCGGCGCCATGCTCGGCGCGGTGGTGCCCGACCCCAATGCGTTCGGTCTGGACGCCGTCTTCCCGGCCGTACTGTTCTCGCTGGTGCTGCCCGCCCTGCGCGAACCTCTCACCCGCACAGCAGCTCTGGCCGGCGCGGTGGTCGCCGCGGCGACCACGCCGTTCCTGGGCGCGGGGCTGCCGGTACTGCTCGCGCTGACCGCGGTACTGCTGGTCGTGCGCCGCGCGGGCGCGGGCGAAGCCACCACCACCGCGAACGCGGATCAGGCGGCGAGGACCGAGAGCACCACCGCTGCGGCTGGAACCGTATGATGCGGGCGATCTTTCGACGGCTCGGCTCCAGGAGCGCGCGCCGATGACCAAGACTCTCCTGGTGGGTGCCATGGCATTGGCCATGGGCACCTTCGCATTCCGGTTCGCCGGGCCGCTGTTGCGCAGCCGAGTCAAGATTTCGCCGCGCACCATCCGGCTGCTGGAGATCGCGTCGGTCGTGCTGCTCACCGCACTGGCGGTCACCACGCTGGTGCCCACGGGCAGCGGCCAATTCGGGTGGGCGCTGCCCGCGGGTGTGCTGGTCGCGGCGGGGCTGGCGTGGAAGCGCGCGCCGCTGCTGGTGGTGATCCTCTCCGCGGCGGTGGTCACGGCGGGGCTGCGGATGCTCGGCGTGCACTGAGGAGCGAGTCCTCGGTGTCTGGTGAGGAGCGAACCTTCGATGCGCCGAATCCGCTAGCCGCGCAGCAGGTCCGCGAGCCGGGCCCAGGAATCCTCGGCGACCTCGGGCCGGTACCAATCGCGGCCGGGGAAAAGGAAGCCGTGCGGGGCGTCGTCGTAGACCACGATCTCGTGCTGGATATTGGCCGTGCTCAGCGCCTCTTCGAGTTCGTCGCGAGCCTCGGCGTCGATCAGCGGATCCTCACCGCCGAAGAACAACACGACCCGGCCCGTGATGCCGGGGGTGGCTTCGATGGTGGGTTCGGGTGTGGACAGCGGGATATCGGTATTGGTGAGCCAACCCGGGTAGAACGCGGCGGTGGCGGCCAGCGGGAGTTGAGTGGCGGCGTAGTAGGCGACGTGCCCGCCCGCACTGAAGCCGACCATGTTCAGCGAGACCGCGCCGCGGCCGCGCAATTCGTCGAGACAGGCCGAGACATCGTCGACCACCCCGGGACGGGTCAGGGTGCGCAGCAGTTCCAGGCCGCGTTCCCGGTCGACGTGCAATTCCAGCTCAGCGCGTGGCGCGACGCGGTGGAACAGGTCCGGCAGGACGGCAATGACGCCCAGAGACGCCAGGCGGTCGGCGGCCGCTCGCGCCGTGGCGTGCTGGCCGTAGATCTCGTGTCCCACAACGACTCCGGGATACTCACCCGGTTCCGCCGGACGGGCCACATAGGCGCTCATCACGGCGTCGCCGACCTTCAGGTCGATCCACTCGGTCACGATCGCGGCATCGCTCATGCCGCCAAGGTAATCGGCACGGGGCGGAGCGACCAATCATTGCGGCTATGCCGGCCATCGCGATTCCGATGGCCGGCGGACCGGCTGTCGCGTCAGCCGCCCACGGCGGGCGCGAAGGCCGGAGCCAGCAGGGCGATGCCCAGCGCCACACCCGCGAGAATGCACCTCAGGATCGTCATGATGATGGCCCCTCCCTGGTTGCGTTCGGCCCGACTCGAACGTATCCGGGCTCGAAAAACCTTACGAGCCAGGATATTCAGTGCCCCGCGCATTGGGGGCGGGTTCGGGCCGGGACTCGGTGCCGGAAGGGCGGCAGAGCCTCAGTGCCGGAGCAACGGCAGAGCCCCAGTGCCGGAGCAACGGCAGAGCCTCAGCGCGGGAGCAACGGCAGGGCGGGGCCACGACGGCGGGCCACCGAACCGTAGCGGGCGTCCAGGCGCAGCCAGGTACGAGCCGCACGCACCCGCACGATCTCGTCCACCGGGATGCGGCGGGAGTCGGTCTTCTCGCCGCCGTGCGGAATGAAATCCATGGCGGCGAGGGCGAACACCACCCGCATGGGCACCTCGACCTGCTCGCCGCCACCGGACACGGTCAGCACCGTCTGATCCAGCAGGGCGGCCGGCGGGCCGTGCTGGCTGCCGTGCTCCTGCGCCAATTCGGCTCCGCGCTCGGCCAATTCGACGAGTTTGCGGGCGGGCACGTCCTCCACATGGACGAAGCCCACCTCCGGCGGCAGCGCGGCGCGCCAGGCGGAGTCCATGGCATAGCCGAGCCCGAACGCGGCGCCCGCGTCCGGCCCGCGCAGCCCGGCGAGGACGGCGTCCGCGCCGACGGACACATCGTCCATCCCGAGGTCGGCCACCACCGTGCGCACCGCCAGCGCCTCGAATCCGGTGGTCGCCCAGGCGGAGACGTAGCGGTCCCCGCGCCGGCGCAGCCGGATGACGGCCGCCGGGTCGAGCCGAAGGGCGTGCGTGATGAAGGTGGCCAGGTTCTCGCGTTCCGCGGGATCCGGAACGTGCAGGGTCAACTGTCCCGACAACGGTCGTTCTCGGTCAGTCGGCCAGCCACTGCGCGAGGTAGTTGCGTTCCTCGGCGGTGAGGCGGCGTAGGCGCTGGGTGTCGATGTCGAAGGCGGCCAGCTGGGTGGAGGCGATCACCGCCGGCGGGGAGTCCGGGGCGGCACCGGCCGCGCGCACCTCGTAGCCGACGGTGAAGTCCACCGCGCGCAACCGGTCGATCCACATGGACACGTCCAGCGGCGAATCCTCGTGGCGGAGCTGGCCCTTGTACTGCACCCGCAGATCGGCCAGCACACAGCCGGACCGCAGCGCAACCGTCGGTCGCTCATCCAGGAACAGCCACGGGATGCGGGCCTCCTCCAGCAGGGTGACCATGCGGGCATGGTTGATGTGCTGGAAGGCGTCCATATCCGACCAGCGCACCTCCACCGTGGTGTGGAAACGCTTCGGCTCGGCCGAGACCGGGGACTCCCCCGGACTCGGTGCTGCCGTCTTCGCCTGGCCGTTCAGCGAACCGACACTCGTCAACGCGGTACCTCCGATTGCGCACCCACCCCACTCACCATGCTGCGCACCTGCCGCGCCGCAACCGACAGCGTGGCCAGATCGTGGGTTCCGGACTCGAACAGTTCCGACAGGGCAGAGCGCGCACGGCCCAGCCGGGACTGGTTCTTGGACTCCCAGTATGCAATCTTCTCCTCGGCCGTCTCCTCCGGGTCACCGCCGGAGAGCACGTCGAGGGTGAGCGAGCGCAGCGAGCCGTACATGTCATCGCGCAGCGCGAGCCGGGCCAGCGCGTGCCAGCGATCACCGCGCTCGAGGTGGCTGACCGCCTGCAACAGCCAGTCGATCTTGAGGTGATCGTTGAGCGCGTAGTACAGCGCGCCCACCTCCTCACCGCTGCGATCGGTGATGTCGGCGATATCGAGCACATCCAGCAGCGGGAACTGGTTCAGCAGGCCGAACACCTCGGTGGCCAGCTCCGAGGGCGCGCCCTGCTCGACGATCGCCTGGGACTGCGCATTGAGACTGTCGATATGGTGACCGCGCAGCCAGCCCGGCACCTTGGGCGAGAGCGTACGCACACCCTGCGCGTAACGATGGATCTCCGCGCCCACCGCGACCGGCTGCGGGCGGTTGTTGAGCAACCAGCGCGACGCCCGGTCCAGGGTGCGCTTGGTCTCCAGCTCCAGCACGTCTTTCATCCCCGTGGAGATCTCCGCGGCGCGAATACGACCCCACACCGAGTGCAGATCGAAGATCTGGGTCGCCGCGGTGAAGGCGCGGACCGCGTCGGAGGCCGAGGCCCCGATCTCCTCGCCCAGGCGGAAGGCATAGGTGATGCCGCCCAGGTCGACCACCTCGTTCACCAGCATCGTGGCGGTGATCTCCCGGCGCAGGCGATGACGCTTGATGGCCACACCGAAGCGGGTGCGCAGCGGGGTCGGGAAGTACAGCGGCAACCGTGCGGAGAAGTACGCCATATCGGGCAGATCGCTGGCCAGCAGATCGGCCTTGAACGAAAGCTTCACGTGCGCCATGAGATTCGACAGCTCCGGCGAGGTGAGGCCGGTGCCCTCCTCGGCGCGATACTTCATCTGCGCGTCGCTCGGCAGCGCCTCGAGCTCGCGGTCCAGGCCACGGCGTTCCTCGAGATCCTCGATGACGCGCTGGTGCACATTGAGCATGTGCGGGGCCTCGGCCCGGGACATACCCATAAGGATGTTCTGGGAGACGTTGTCCTGCAGCACGAGTGCGGAAACCTCGTCGGTCATGGAGGCCAGCAGCGGATTGCGCTCGACCTCGGGCAGCTCGCCGGAGGAGACCACGCCGTCGAGCAGGACCTTGATATTGACCTCGTGGTCGGAGCAGTCCACACCGGCGGAATTGTCCAGCGCGTCGGTGTTCATCTTGCCGTCGTGGCGGCAGAACTCGATGCGGCCCAGGGCGGTGACGCCGAGGTTGCCGCCCTCGCCGATCACCTTGACCCGCAAGGCGTTCGCGTTCACCCGGACCGCGTCATTGGACTTGTCGCCCACCTCGGCATTGGTCTCGGTGCTGGCCTTGATGTAGGTACCGATGCCGCCGTTCCACAGCAGTTGCACGGGGGACTGCAGGATGGCGCGGATCATCTCCGGCGGCGACAGCGAGACGACGTCGGCGGCCAGGCCGAGCACCTCGCGGACCTGGTCGCTGACCGGGATGGCCTTCACCGTGCGGTCGTAGACCCCGCCGCCCTCGCTGATCAGGGACCGGTCGTAGTCGGCCCAGGACGAGCGCGGCAGCGCGAACATGCGCTCTCGCTCGGCGAAAGACGTTGCGGCATCGGGGTTCGGGTCCAGGAAGATGTGGCGGTGGTCGAAGGCCGCGACCAGCCGGATGTGGCGCGAGAGCAGCATGCCGTTGCCGAACACGTCACCGGACATGTCGCCGATGCCGACCACCGTGAAGTCCTGCGACTGGGTGTCGATATCCATCTCGGCGAAGTGCCGCTTCACGCTCTCCCACGCGCCCTTGGCGGTGATGCCCATGGCCTTGTGGTCGTAGCCCACCGAACCGCCGGAGGCGAAGGCGTCGCCGAGCCAGAAACCATACTGCAGGGCAACATCATTGGCGATATCGGAGAAGGAAGCGGTGCCCTTGTCGGCGGCGACCACGAGGTAGGTGTCGTCGGCGTCACGGCGCAGCACCCGCTCGGGCGGCAGCACCGCGCCGGTGGCGCGATCGACATTGTCGGTGACGTCGAGCAGGCCGGAAATGAAGGTGCGGTAGCAGGCGATGCCCTCGGCCTGCAGCGCCTGCCGATCGGCGACCGGATCGGCGGTCGCGGCCGGCGGCTGCTTGACCACGAAACCGCCCTTGGCGCCGACCGGCACGATCACCGCGTTCTTCACCGCCTGCGCCTTGACCAGACCCAGGACCTCGGTGCGGAAGTCCTCCAGGCGGTCCGACCAGCGCAGGCCGCCGCGCGCCACCGGGCCGAAGCGCAGGTGCACGCCCTCCACCCGCGGGGAGTAGACGAAGATCTCGAATTGCGGCCTGGGCTTGGGCAATTCGGTGATCTCCTGCGGTTCCACCTTGAACGACAGGTAGTCCCGCACAGTGCCCTCGGCGTCGGTGACGTAGTAGTTGGTGCGCAGGGTGGCCTTGATCAGGCCGAGGATGGCGCGCAGGATGCGGTCGGCGTCCATGCTCACCACCTCGTCGATGCGGTGGCGGACCGCGGCCTCCAGCTCGGTGGCGTGGTCGGGATTGGCCGAGTCCGGATCGAAGAGCGCGGTGAACAGCTCGACGAACATGCTCGCCGCCTCCGGATAGGCCAGCAGCACGCGCGTGATGGCGGCCTGGCTGTACTGGAATCCGGCCTGCTGCAGGTACTTCGAGTAGGCGCGCAGGATCGCGACGCCGCGCCAGTGCAGGCCGGCGCGCAGCACCAGCTCATTGAGGCCGTCGGCCTCGGCGCGGCCGTACCAGAGCGCTGCGAACGCCTCGGTGAAGCGTTCGCGTAAACCGCGCACCTGGGCGTCGAGCACGTCGAGCCGGCTCACGGACTCCACCAGTTCGGCGTCCATGTTCCGGTCCAGGGCGCTGCGCAGCAGCTCGGGACGGGCCAGCAGGCCGAAGTCGTAGATCCACTGCTCCGGACCCTGATCGCGCTCGACGTGGTGCGGGCGCTCGTCGATCACCTCCACGCCGAGGCTCTGCAGCAGCGGGAGCACCTGGCTCAGCGAGATGCCGCCGCCACCACCGATGTAGAGCGTGAAACGCCAAGAGCCCGGGTCGGAGTCGGACCAGCGGTACAGGTGCTGGTCGATGCCCCCGTCGGGCAGCCGCTGCAGCCGCAGGATGTCGGCCACGGCACGGGTGGGCTCGAAGTCCTCCTTGTAGCTCTCCGGCAGCGACTCGGCGTAGCGCTGCGCCACCGCCGGGTCGAGCACGGTGGAGTTGGCCACCACATCGCGCAGGTGGTCGTCCCAGGTGCGGCTGGCCTCGGCGAGCAGGTGCTGGATGCGCAGCCGGTTGGGCTCGCCGGTATCGGCCACGATGCCCTGATCGGGCAGCCGGACCGTGAAATACACACTGGCGAGGTCACTTTCGGACACGCGTGCCGAATAGTCGATGGATACGCCGCCCAGCTCGCGCACCAGGATGTCCTGCATCTCCAGGCGGACGCGGGTGGTGTAGCGGTCACGCGGCAGATACACCATGCAGGCCACGAAGCGGCCGTAGCCGTCCATGCGCATGAACAGCCGAACCTGGCGGCGCATACCGACATTCAGCACCGCGCTGGCGGTGCGGCGCAGTGCCTCGCCTTCGGAGGAGAACAGCTCGGTGCGCGGGAAGGCCTGGATGACCTCCAGCATCTCCTGGCCGGAGAAGGAGTCCAGGTCGAAGCCGCTGGACTCGATGATGGAGCGCACCCGGCGGTCGATGACGGGGATGTCGAGCACGTTCGCGTGCAGGGCGGTGACGGTGAAGACGCCGATGAACAGGTGCTCGCCCGTGACGACACCGGAGTCGTCGATCTCGGCCACGCCGACGAAGTACGGGTAGACCGCGCGGTGCACGGTGGCCGGGACGAGGCCCTGGGTCAGCATGAGCAGCGGCTGGTCGCCGCTGTTGTCGGGGACCCGGAAGTCGGTACCGACATTGGGGCGCAGCACGCCGAGGCTGGTCTCCGGCACGATGATGGACTTGGCCTGACCGTCCACGGTGCTGCGCTCGTAGCGGGCGTAGCCCAGCACGGTGAAGTGGCCGTCGGCCAGCCAGCGCAACAGATTGGCGCAGTCGGTGAGATCCGTTGTGGGAAAGGCGGATCTGCCCGCGGTGGCCGCGGTGTCGAGCTCGGCGGCGACCCGCTCCTGCGCCTCGCGCATGGCCTCGGTGTCCTCGATGACCCGGCGCACGTCGGTGAGCACGTCGGGCAGTGCCGTCTCGATCTGCTCGAGCTGGGCGCGGCTGGTGGCGGGGTGCAGCTGCACGTGCATCCAGGACTCGGGCAGGCCCGTGGCGCCATTGGCGTCGACCTCGTGCGGCACCGCCGTCTTCAGGCGGCCCGCGGCGTCTCGGGTCACCTCGAAGATGGGGTGCACGACCTCACTGACACTGACGCCGATCCGGCTCAGCGAGGAGGTCACGGATTCGACCAGCAGTGGCATGTCATCGGTCACGAGCTGGATGGCGACGCCGAGCCCGGCCTCGTCATCCGCATGGTACACACGAACATTCGCGGTGCCGGGGGTGCGCTGGATGCCGAGATCCAGATGGCAGCGGAAGATGTGAGTGGATGTCGCGGGGATCGCGCAGTCAGCATCGCCGGCGTCGACGTGGCGGAAGTACGCCTCCTCGAGGGATACGAGATTGCCCCGCAGAGACGCGGGCAAACTTGCAGCCCAGGCCGCGCTGGACAATTCGGACGAGACCGTCATTTCGCCAACTCCTCGGATTCGGTTCCGTAACAAAGTGACGCCGATGCGAGAGTAGCTGGGCGCAAGAACTGCCGGGCTGAATTCCTCTCAATGCCGCGCCGCGTCTAATCATACGGACGAACCGGACGGTTCGGCCGTCGCCGACTTCGTCCGATATCGCCAGGTCGCATACGACAAACCTTGCACCAAAACAGTTTTCACGCACAACTGCGAATGCGAAACCGCTGAGTTCGCTATTCGATAACCGTTCATCTGGCCGGTCACGGCCCGCCATCCAGCGGGCCGCGAACCGTCCGGCAAACGTCTTCGGCCCGACGAAACGGTGATCAATCGGCCATTCTTCGATGGACCGTACGGAATCCAGCGCTCGGTAGCGGACCGATGACGGACGTGATCCGGCTACCTCACCCGGGTCAGCGGGTGAGGGCGGCGGTGAATTCGGTTGGGGTGGCCCGTTATCCGCGGGTCAGCTTGCGGTGGGTTACGCGGTGCGGGCGCGCCGCTTCCGGACCCAGGCGCTCGATCTTGTTGGCCTCGTAGGCCTCGAAGTTGCCCTCGAACCAGAACCAGGAGGCCGGGTTGTCCTCGGTGCCCTCCCACGCCAGGATGTGGGTACAGGTGCGGTCGAGGAACCAGCGGTCGTGGGAGATGACCACCGAGCAGCCGGCGAAGTTCTCCAGCGCGTTCTCGAGCGAGCTCAGAGTCTCGACATCGAGGTCGTTGGTGGGCTCGTCGAGCAGGATCAGGTTGCCGCCCTGCTTGAGGGTCAGCGCCAGGTTCAGGCGGTTGCGCTCACCACCGGAGAGCACACCGGCCGGCTTCTGCTGATCCGGACCCTTGAAGCCGAACGCCGAAACGTAAGCGCGGGAAGGCATTTCCTGATTGCCGACCTGGATGAAGTCCAGCCCGTCGGAGACCACCTGCCAGACCGTCTTGTTCGGGTCGATGCCGGAGCGGCCCTGGTCGACGTAGCTCAGCTTGACCGTCTCGCCGACCCGCACCGCGCCGCTGTCCGACTGCTCCAGACCGACGATGGTCTTGAACAGCGTCGACTTACCGACACCGTTCGGGCCGATGACGCCGACAATGCCGTTGCGCGGCAGGGTGAACGACAGATCCTTGATCAGCTGCCGGTCGCCGAAACCCTTGTCCAGGTGGTCGACCTCGACGACCACATTGCCCAGGCGCGGACCGGCCGGGATCTGGATCTCCTCGAAGTCCAACTTGCGCATCTTCTCGGCCTCGGCGGCCATTTCCTCGTAGCGGCCCAGACGCGCCTTGTTCTTGGCCTGCCGCGCCTTGGCGCCGGAGCGGACCCAGGCCAGCTCCTCCTTCAGGCGCTTCTGCAGCTTCTGGTCCTTCTTGCCCTGCACCTCGAGGCGCTCGGCCTTCTTCTCCAGGTAGGTGGAGTAGTTGCCCTCGTAGGGGAAGGTGCGGCCGCGGTCCAGCTCGAGGATCCACTGCGCCACATTGTCCAGGAAGTACCGGTCGTGGGTGACGGCCAGCACCGCGCCCGGGTAGCTGGCGAGGAACTGCTCCAGCCACAGCACCGACTCGGCGTCGAGGTGGTTGGTGGGCTCGTCGAGCAGCAGCAGGTCGGGCTTGCTCAGCAGCAGCTTGCACAGCGCGACGCGACGGCGCTCACCACCGGAGAGGTTGGTGACCGGCTCGTCCGGCGGCGGGCAGCGCAGCGCGTCCATGGCCTGCTCGAGCTGGGAGTCGACATCCCACGCGTCGGCGTGGTCGAGCTCCTCCTGGAGCTTGCCCATCTCCTCCATCAGCTCATCGGAGTAGTCGGTCGCCATGAGCTCGGCGATCTCGTTGAAGCGGTCCAGCTTCACCTTGATCTCGCCGAGGCCCTCCTCGACGTTGCCGCGCACGGTCTTCTCTTCGTTCAGCGGCGGCTCCTGCTGCAGGATGCCGACCGTCGCGCCCGGCGCGAGCCAGGCATCGCCGTTGTTCGGCTGGTCCAGTCCCGCCATGATCTTCAGCACACTGGACTTACCCGCGCCGTTCGGGCCGACGACACCGATCTTGGCGCCGGGAAGGAAGTTCAAGGTCACATTGTCGAGCACGACCTTGTCGCCATGCGCCTTTCGCACCTTCACCATCTGGTAAATGAACTCAGCCATATCGGCAAGCCTAACTGTGTGTAGTAGCGGGTTCTCCGGCAGTGTCCGCATCCACGGACAGCCGTTCCACGGGTTCGGTCCGGTCGGTTCGACCGAAGGTTTTGCGCACCACCGGGGCGGTGCAACGACCCAGGTCGGGACCCAACGCCAGGGCCCGCATCTCGAGGTCGGTGCGCTCCGCGCCATCTCGGGTGGTGTACTCGTTCGAGCGCAGCTGCCCGTACGCGATGATCGGATCACCTCGCTGCAGTGACGCCTCGACTCCTTCGATGATCCCCCGTCGCCAACAGTTTACGGTGAGGTAGAGGGTGCCACCGTCCACCCAGTCCCCCGCGCCCTGATCGTAGCGGCGAGCAGTACTGGCCAACCGGAAACTCAACAGCTGTTCACCGTTCTGCAGCGCGCGCCGCACCGGATGGGTGACGATCCGGCCGATCACCGCGGTGTTCGCCTCGTACATTGCACTCCCCCTTGTCGATTCGAGCCTGTGCCTGCCGTCGACCTCAAGGTTCCCGCGCGGGCGCGGGCGGCGACAGGACCGAATCGGCGAGTGTGGACAACTCGCGGGATGTGGATAGGTTCGCGGCGCGCTACAGCGTCGCCAGGTCGGTATTGGCCCCGCACAGCACGATCACCGGCCGTTCCCCCGGCGCCGGCACGTACGCGCCGCTCTGGATCGCCGCCACCGCCGTGGCACCGGCCGGCTCCACCACGATGCGGAACTCGCGCCACAGATACTCGCGCGCCATCACGATGGCATCGTCGCTGACCAGGATGGAACGCACCGCGTAGCGCTGCGCCACCTCCATGGCGATATCGCCGATCCGGTTCGCGCCCAGGGAATCCGAGGCCACGCTCGAGACCTCGACATCCACCGGGTGCCCGGCCGCCAGCGCCGAGTGCAGGGTCGGCGCGCCCTGCGGCTCGACCCCGATCACCCGGCCACGCAGCCCCAGCGCCGCCGCGACACCGGCGACCAGACCGCCGCCACCGACCGCGACCAGCACGGGCGGCCTGCCCCGCACCTGCTCCTCGATCTCGAGCCCGACCACACCGGCGCCCGCCACGATCTCGGGCAGATCGTAGGCGTGCAGCTGCATGGCGCCGCGCTCGGCGGCGAGCTGGCGGGCGTACCGGTGCGCCTCGGCGTAAGTCGTTCCGTGCCACAGCACTTCGGCGCCGTGCGACCACATGGCCGCCACCTTGGTGTGCGAGGCCGACTCGGGAACCACCACGGTGCACGACATTCCGCGCAACGCGCTCGCCAGCGCCGCCGCGATCCCGGCATTGCCGGCCGAGGCCAGCACCACATGGGTCTTGTCGCCGCGCGCCTGCAACAGCGCGTTGAGACAGCCGCGCACCTTGAAGGTGCCGCCGTGCTGGAGGTGTTCCAGCTTGAGGGTCACCGGGACCGGGCCGCGCGGGCCCAGGATGTCGGTGTGGAAGACGGGGGTCTTGCGGGTGTGACCGCGCAGCAGGCGGCGGGCCTGCCGCACATCGGATCGGTAGAGCCGCTTGACTTTCCGGGTCGCCATGGCGACGTCGTTCACTTGCGCACCTCTCCGTCACGCCGGGCGAGCTCGGCGAACATGGCGTTGTACGCCGTCAGGTCCGCGTCGTCGTCACGTTCGGCCTTGCGATCGAGCCGGTTCGCCAGGCGTTTGTCGCTGCGCGACCACTGGATGAGCAGCGCCAGCATCACCACCACCAGCGGTACTTCACCGCTGGCCCAGGCGAGGCTACCGCCGGTGTGCTGATCGGCGAGCAGATCATGGTTCCAGGACAGGCCCAGACCGCGATAGAACCAGCCGCCCATCACGGTATCCATGCTCATCAGCGCGATGCCGAAGAAGGCGTGGAACGGCAGCGAACCGAACACCATGCCCAGCTTGGTGAGCGGCTCCACCGGGCGCGGCTTCGGATCGATGCCGATCACCACCCAGTAGAAGAGGTATCCGCTGAGCAGGAAGTGCACATTCATCACCAGGTGCGCGCCGTGCGTGCCGACGAACTTGTCGAAGATGCCGCCCAGGTACAGCGCGTAGAAACCGGCCACGAAGAACACCGAGGCCACCACGGGCTGCGTCATGAAGCGCGACACCGGATTGTGCACGGCCGCCAGGATCCACTCGCGCGGCCCGGGCGGTGCGTCCCGACCGGCCGGTTGAATCGCCCGCAGCGCCAGCAGCACCGGGCCGCCCAGCGCGAACAGGATCGGGGCCAGCATGGACAGCATCATGTGCTGGGCCATGTGCACGCTGAACATGGCCGGGGCGTAGCGGCCGACACCGGAACTGGTGGCGATCAGCAGGGTGGCGCAACCCGCGAGCCAGGCAATGGTCCGGCCGACCGGCCAGGAATCGCCGCGCTTGCGCAGCCGCAGCACACCCAGCACGTAGACCACGGCCAATACGAGCGCGAGGGTCCCGAAGACGAGGTCGAAACGCCAGTCGAACAGCAGCCGCTCGATATTCGGCGGGCCGGCCAGGTTGTAGCCGATCTCCACCTCGGTCGGCGTGGGCACCGTGCGCAGGTCCGGCGGCGGAGTGCGGCCCAGGCCCGCGGCCAGGCCGACGGTGGCCGCGAAGATCAGCGCCTCGACGCCCGCGAAGCGAATGAGCGCGCCGCGATCCTGCGGATCCTTCTCCAGATCCGGGATGGCGCGCTGCCGCTGCAGGAACCCCACAATGCCGAGCAGGATCAGCGCGGCGGCCTTGGCCAGCACAAGCTTGCCGTAGGTGGTGCTGAACAGATCCGACAGCGGCACCCGGACATAGGCGTTGATCACACCGCTGATCGCGATGACCACGAATGAGACAGTCGCCACTTTCGAGAACCGGCGCACGGCGAGCGCGGTGTGTCTGCCGTCCCGCAGTGCGTAGGCCAGCACCGCGAACAGGCCGCCCACCCAGAAGCAGGCCGAAACCAGGTGCAGGATCAGGCTGTTGGTGGCCAGATCGTGCGCGCCGCCCGACGAGGAATGCCCGGTCAGGGCGACCGGCAGCAGCGACAGCACCGACAGCCACAGCAGTACCGGCGTCCAGCCCCAGCGCAGCGCCACCCGGCAGCCGATGGCCAGCACCACCACCATGAACACGGTGAATCGCCACGACCCGGCCACATCGACCTTGTCCGCGGCGCGCCACACCTCCTCGGGCCGCAGCGAATCCTGCAGCGGTTGCCCGGTGGTGTCCGACAGGGTCAACGGCACCAGCAACGCCGCCGCGACCGCCCAAGCCAGCGCCGCGTTCCCGGCGCGCCGCAACGCCCGATACCCGCCCACGTCGAGCAGCCCGCTGCGCTGCGGCGGCACGAAGAACGCGGCGAACAGCAGCGACCCGACGGTCAGCGCCGCCGAGAAATCCGCGACCGCCCGCACCGCCGGCAGCCCGTAGGTGGTCAGCGGTCCCGGATCCGGAATGCCCAGCAGGGTCAGCGCCTGCGCCGCGGACAACGCCACGACCAGCGCTGCCACCAGCGCGGTCGCCGCTCCACCCAGTGCCGTGATCGCCGCGAACGTCACCCCCGAACCCGACCGATTCGCCGAAACATCCGATCCTGCGGGCGGGTCCTGCACTGACGACATGGGCCCAGCGTAGTTCGGAGCGCCCGTCCAGACTCCCCTGGGGTTTCCGGTCCTCCGGTCTGCACAACCGCCCCGACGCGCCGAACAGTTGCTACGCGACCCAGCTTTGCTGATCTGGACGCTCGCTATACTTAACGCGCTGGACACCGAGATCGATTTCGGTCAAGGTGTTTGGAGCCCGCATCACCGCCGATGCCCGCACTGCCTCCGTAGCTCAGTTGGATAGAGCAAGGGCCTTCTAATCCCTAGGTCGCAGGTTCGATTCCTGCCGGGGGCGCTTGGGTGCTCTGAACAGCGAAGACTTCGCCGAGTTCAGAGATTCCCAGCCCGCACAACGCTCAAACACCTAGGAACTCTTCCGAGTAGAATCCGGACATGGGGCCGGATCTGGATGACATCGCCGAACTCCTCGAGGACTTCAAGACCGAACTACGCCGGACCAACAAGTCCAAGGGCACCATCGACACCTACAGCCGCGACGTCGGATACTTCGTCGCCTTCCTCGGTGCCCAGGACCCGCCGATTGCCCCGACGGCCGCGGCACTGACCCGCGACAACATCGGCGCCTATATCGAAGACACGCTGAACCGCACGAACAAGCGGACAGGCCGGCCGGTCACCCCCGAGTACGCCCACCGGCAGTACCGCAGTCTCCAGCAGTTCTGCCGATACCTCGAGATCGAGGCGATCCTCACCGCCAACCCGTTCGACAAAATGAACCCGCCGCTCGTCCCCGAGAAGCCGATCCCAGTCCCGCCGATCGAGTCGCTCCGGAAGCTGCTGTCTGCATGTGAGGGAACCGATTTCGAGGCCCGCCGTGACAGCGCGATCATCCGTCTCATGGCCGACATCGGACCCCGGATCAATGAAATCGCACCGCTCGACCTCGACGCTCTCGACTTCCAGGAAAACACCGCGCTGGTCACCGGCAAGGGCCGCCGCCCGCGGACATTGCCCTTCGGCGACAAGACCCGGATCGCCCTGCGGCGCTACCTTCGTGCGCGCGCCCAACACCCCCAGGCCGTCAACGACAACCCCGCCCTCTGGCTGGGCAAGCGGGGCAGAATGACCGGCTCGGGCATCCAGCAGATGCTCGATCGGCGGGCCGAACAAGCCGGTATCGGCCACATCCACCCCCATCAGTTGCGGCATTTCTTCGCACACAACTGGCTGGCCAACGGCGGCCAAGAGCAGGACCTCATGATGCTGGCGGGCTGGCGATCCCGGCAGATGATCGGACGGTACGCCCGCGCGACAGCTGAAACCCGCGCACAGGATGCACATCGGAAGGCGAGACTCGGCGACCAGCTCTAACAGACGTCAAACCAACCATGAACGACGAACGGAGCCAGCGCCTGCAGCATGCGGGGCTCGACCCGACCGACCCCGTGCACCAGTGGCGATTCCATCAAATCCGGATCATGATCATCACCACCATGCCGGGCGGACTTCGGTGCGGACAGCGCTGGCCGGCCCCGCCCGGTCGGCGTCGGCAGCGCCGCAATACCTTTCGGCGCGTTCAATACCGGTCGGCCAGATCCTCGTCGTCGACCACGCGCACGGCCTCAGCGAGCCGCCGCAACCTCGCGATCACGATCTCGGCCGCCGCCCCGGTCCGATAGACGCCGTCGCACACCGCGACGACGCCGCCGAGCATCGGCAGGGCGAGCAGCGCGAGCACCTCGTCGACCTCGTCCAGGTCCGGCGCCGGGTCGACCGCCGGCCGGACCGCACGCAGCACGTCGCGTCCGTCGAACACCTCGGCCGGATCGACCTCGGCGAGGACGTCCAGGACCGCGGCGAGCAGGTGGTCAGATGCCATCGCTGACACCGTCCCGGCCGTCGAACGCCAACGGGCTACAGCCCGGGCCGAGTTCGGGCTGATACACATGGGCACCGCAGCGGCCGCAGGTATGGACGAGATGACCGCGGGAGCATCCCGCGAGGCGGCACGCGGTCCATCCGAATGTCGACCGGCTCGCCGCGAGTACGTGGCGTTCCGGGCCCGAGCAGAAGATCGGCGTCGGGAGAACCCACCCGTGCGGAGTCTGGACCAGGTGGTCGTTGTCGATGGCGTAGCCGTCCGGGTGCAGATACCAGACACGCCGGTCATTCGAACCCATGTGCGAATAATAGCCGAGCGGTCGCTTATGATCTGCGCGTGTCGGATGATCAGACAATGTGCCAGATCTGCGGCGAACGCCCGGCCGGCGAGGGCTACATGTCCATGATGTGCCCGCAGTGCCGAGCGAAGCGCGAGGAGCAGAACCGCACCCGGCCGTACCCGTTGCTGCCCCCGCCGGACGACATCATCTAGAGGCAGTGGAGGAATTGTTCGGGGGAACTCCAGCTGCTCGAAATGGAACACCCACCGGTATAGGGCCGTGAGTTCCAGCAGCTTCCGGGCGGTGTCGATGCAGGACCGGGCACGGCATCTTCACCCAAAACCTGGTCAAGATCACCCGCCCTGGCGGCGTGACCGTCAACCAACAACACCCGGCCACAACAACCCCGCCAACCAGCCGCCCTATTACTCAATAGGGTTCTTCAGGTCGAAGTAGTTAGTGGCTATTGACCCTCTCCAGGAACCACGATGGAAGTCGGCGGTCAGGGTGCACGACGCCTGACACGGCGGGCTGGAATGGATCGCGTCGAACTCGTGACCGTGGGCGGCAAGGAATTCCAGCGCATCCCCGCAATGGAACTCGAACGGATAGTTCGTCCGCCATTCTCGATCTTTGCGCGTGACGAGCAGCGTTGGCACGCAAAGGGATAGGGCATCTGAGCGGAGGAATGGCCGCTGGCATCGTCGGCAAGATTGGGTGTACTAGACACTCCTGCGCAGTGGTTGCGGACTCTGGGCTGATCGAGGCACACGCTCCGAGTCCGGGGACCATCCGATCCGTAGTCATGGGCTCGGTGGGCGATCAGGCGCGATCTGGTCCACGGGCAGATGGCGTTGCGGCTGCGGTGGTTAGCGGACTGTCGTCAACGTTGTCGTCAGAGGTGTCGTCGGCCTGTCCTCGCTCGCGGGTTCCTCGATGATGCTTAGATTTGGAGACGCTCGCTTGGAGGGAGGCATCAGATTGAATGTGACAGTCCTCGTCGCGGTGATTGCGGCGACTGTGACAGGAATTGGATGGTTCGTCACTCATGTACTCGCGCTGCGTGCCGAAACGGAGAAGCAGCGACTAGCTAGCCATTTGAGCATCGTTGAGACGCAGTTGGCAGAGCTATATGGACCTTTGGCATTCTTGGTGCTTGAGGGGAAGTCAAGCCTTGGCGATCTTGAGTCCAATCTCGGGCGACGGGCCATCTTCCGAGATGATGACCCATGGAGTGCTGATGAGCTTGCTACATGGCTGTATTGGGTTGACAACGATTTCATGCCTCGCAACCTGAAGATTCAAACCTTGCTTTCCAGTCATACCCACCTCATCGTTGGTGAGACCATGCCGCCGTCGTATCTGGGGTTCATGGAGCACTACAACAGTTGGCGAACTGTGCATCAGCGTTGGAAGGACGAGGGTATTGAATACTGCTGGCACTCAAGAACCGATTGGCCACGTGATTTTGACAAGGATGTCGCTGATACCTTCGACGCCCTAAAGAAGGAACATTCTCGACTAGTTGGGCTGACCCGGTAGCCTGCGTAGATCTTAGTGATCTCGGCCCCTATCGGCCATCTCCGCGGACATCGTAGCCCGATAATATCGGTTCGAATCCATTAATTTTGCGGGGATCGAAAACAAGAGGCGCCAGTGCCTCTATGACATACCGTGCCAATATCTCGCATCTTGACCATACACCACTTGACGGCTCCCAGAATCTACGTTATGTCATGCATCAAGACGGCAGGCAAGCATGCGTCCGCAAGGGGACCGAAGGAGGTACAGGCAGTTTGCAGTACTCCCTTTGCAGCCGCAAAAATACAGTTGAGACAGGATCAGGCACAGCCGCACCCCTATCTGGTATGGGCATGGTGTCATAGTAACCCCTTCTCATTCAGCTACAGTAGCTGCACGCTACGCCTATCCCAATGCGCCAAGCGATACACCGAGTTTGGAATGGAGCTTCATGACGCGGGTTACCTCGTTCACGATAAAGGGTCTATCAGGCCGACGCGACGTTGTGCACCATGACCTGAACGAAGATGTCAATGTTTTCTGGGGCCCAAATGGGTCGGGTAAGACATCAATGCTGAAAATCCTTCACAGCGCGTTGTACAACGATACAGACGCTTTACGCGGCGTCGCATTCAGGTCGGCACGAGTAGAATTCTATAGCGACAATCACGCGAAGACGATTGTTCGAGAGATTACCAAAAGAGAGCTGAGGGACAACAACGAAGATCTCGAAGACTACTACGACCCGGAAACGGGAGACGTAATCCATCACCTTTCGCTAGCGCAGCCAAAAAAGTGGACGACAAAACCTGAGCTGCCAGGCTCGATTAACCGTTTCGGCCACCGATGGCTTCCAATTTCAAGAATTCTGAGTACGCCGCCCCGCACTCCCCGCAGGAGGGTTCCCTCGAAAAACGGTCCGCATATGGACATGGATGAGGCATTCGTCGAAGGCATCGAGCAGCGGTGGGCCGATTGGAGGTACCGCTCCAATAGAGAAATCCGGATGGCTCAGGATCATGCTCTAGCAGCCGTGTTGGAAGTCGCTCTGCGCGGCGTGACGAAACGCGACAAGACGATCGAGCCGCTCGATGTCGGACAAGCCTATTCCCTGGTTAATAGCTTCTTTAGCGAGCGCACCAACCCTCGAATCGGCGGTTTTGCTTTCAAGGATTTCAACGAATTCCAACGGAGATACAACGAGGACAGCATTCTGCCGGATATCGTTCAACGGCTACAGAAGGTTGAGCAAGAAGTTGCAGGGCTCCTTGAGCCTCAGCGGCGCCTTGAAAAGATGATTAGCGAGTTCTTCACCAAGGGTCGCGAAGTAACGTT
Organism: Nocardia sp. NPDC059236; assembly: GCF_042754085.1. Lineage (NCBI taxonomy): Bacteria > Bacillati > Actinomycetota > Actinomycetes > Mycobacteriales > Nocardiaceae > Nocardia > Nocardia sp. NPDC059236. The sequence continues at coordinate 33,853 of NZ_JBHZAF010000012.1, read as the reverse complement.
CGGCGATGAGGGGATCACCGTCGCCGTTAATGGATCCAATATTCCACTGAGGCACCTCTCAAGTGGTGAGCGCCAGCTACTTGTCATCCTGCTTGAGTGTCTTGACGCGCGAGACAATTGCATACTTGTCGATGAGCCCGAGCTCTCAATGCATGTCGCATGGCAAAACAAGCTTATCGAGTGCATGAGGACCGTGAACCCTGGGGCGCAGCTAATAATGGCGACACACTCCCCGGAGATCATGGCTGAACTGGAGGATCGTTGCGTAATAGAGCTCTGAGCAAGCCCGCTTGGTCACCGAAGGCATTTAGCCGCTTAGTTCTCATGAGCCCGAAGTCCTTGTATATCGTTGTCGAGGGGAAACGGCACGATAAAGCGTACTACGGACTGATCGCTGAATCCAGCAAGGTTTTGGCGGGCAACTACGAGGTCGCAAAAATCGAATCGATCTATACCGGCGGAGGCAAGGACAGTATCCTACAAGTCTTTGAGAGCATGAGGGTTCGAAATCATTTGATTCAGATAACTTCCACCGGCCCCAAGGCGGCGGTATTCATGCTGGATCGAGATGCACAGAATATATGCGGAGGACTGAAGAGACATCGCCACGTATTCTATTCACGCGCATACGATGTCGAAGCAGACATCCTGATCAACGGCGATCCGAAGAGTGCGCTCTGCATAACAGCAGGAATTACCCCCGCAGAGTCTGAAACACTGTCGAAAGCCCTAGGCGAATGGCATCGCGATGTAGCCCTGGAGTGGCGCGAATGGATTATTCTCTGCCTGCTGTCACATATGCTGGGGATCGGCTCTAGGGCAAATTACTCCAGGAGCACGGTATCGAGTGACGATATCAAGCACATTGACTCCGTCCGAAACCAGATACACCAAAGCTCCGGCTTAGATAATGCAGAATTTTCCAAGCTTGAGTCCGACATTCGATCCCGAGTATATCGCATCTATGCACAAGGGAAGAGTCACACACTCCTAAAAGGAAAGTGGCTGCCGAACTATCTTCGACAAAGAGTCTCGACACATTTCAACGAGGGCGACCAACCAGATTTGGCCGATTTCGAAAAGCGGGTAGTCGGTAATTTCATGGCCACCCTTGATCCCAGCCGAGGCCCATGGGCTCGGAGGTACCGAGAGCCCTGGGAGTCGCTTATCAGCTAACCTCAACGCTGGCTCAAAGTCGATTTCCACTACGGAGATCTCGGCGGATTCAACAATGGCTTGCGTGTGTAATTCTGGCCGCGCAGGTCCAATCCACGGCTATTCTTCTCCCTGCTTCCTCATACTGGCCGCCCTCTGTGGAAGGAAGTCGGGTCAAGGGTGGGCGAAGGCCCATCGGCTTGCCGACGCGACGTAGGAGCGCCCTTGATACGGATTCCTGGAGCGAGACAATTGAGCCGATGAGGAGGCGGGGAGACCCACCGCTGTGGTGAGCGTGGGAGCAGCTGAAGGGGTAGTGAGCCGACAACGACGTCGGCTCCAAGGCTCGTGAAGTCTGGTAGCAGGATCTTCGCGGCAAGCGGCGAAGCTGTGCGGCAGCTCGTTTGGCGGTGACTGCTGCCGATGTCAGCGATTCCGGCTCCGCGGTTGGGGCGCCGGCTGATTCGGTTCAGGCTAAAGGGACATTCGACCGGACTCGGCTCCCAGCCCGCCCAGCCTTTCCGATCCTGTCCGTTGCTCGAAGCGGCCCAATTTGAGAATTACTCATCAAAATGGCTGAGCTTCAACCTATTTCGCAATACCAATGCGTTGATGCATATGGATCAACGCACGTTGATGACTACCCATCAATCGGGCACGCCCGCCGGCGCACCGTTCGATTGGGACCACGTATCGTTGTAAACCACTGCCGACCGGTACGGCCCAATCTGCATGTCTATCAGCGCTTTTGAGTGGGTCGAGTGGCGGACTTTTCGCCGCGAATTGGTGGCCGTGTGGGCAACAATCGCCATTGCCACGAGAACCCCGGCCACAGCGTTGCTGTCACGATGCTACCGAGTTGCCCTTGATCAGCGGACGTTCCGCCGTAGCAATGATCGTGGTTGTCTGAATGCTGCGGTAGACCACACGGCTCGCGCATGCGCTCCCCTCCCCTCTCTGTGAAGGCCTGCTCCCGGCGAGGGCGGGGGTCCGGTGGGCAGCGCCCCCGCGCGCAGCCGTCAGGCTGCGGATCTCCGGAGTGGAGCACGTGCCGGTCGTGGTGGGGTTCCTCTCCGCTCGGCCTGGGGCGTCTCGATCACACGGGTTCCGGTCGTCAAGGGTGGCGCTTGCGCCATCGGCTTGCCGACGCCGCAGGCGCCCTTGATGGCCGGTACCCGTGTGATAGCCCCAGAACAGGCCGAGCGGAGAGGTGCCCCACCACGACAAGCCGAGCGGAACGCAGACGCGAGCGCAGCTCGCGATACCCCGCCAGCACTACACAACCGGACTACGGCGCCAGCCTGCGCTCCACGAACCAACCTCATGAGATGGCACACCTAAGCAGCGCATCGGGGCTAGATTCTGTTGTGCCCGCTGGGTTCAGACAGCGGGGAACGCGGCGACGATGGGGAGGATCGATCCGGTGGACAATACGGGGACGACGGCAGTGGCACTGGCGGTGACCACCGGTACGCTGGCCGTTGATACCGGCACGGTACGCAAATCGGTGCGTGAGACGTATTTCGCGCTGATGCGCTTGATCTCCAGCAGATACAGCAGCGTGGACCTGGAGAACGTGCACCTGCGACCAGACTCGCCGACTGAGCGGAAGGCGTTGGCCGGGGAACTCGATGATGCCGGCGCGGGTTCTGATGTGGAGCTAGTGGAGGCCGCAATTGCCGTCCTGCGAGAAGTGCAGCAACACGCGCCTCAGATGCTGGCTGGTGTCGATCTGCAGTGGGTGGAGGCCGGGGCACTGCATATCGTCCAAGTCAAGTTCACTGGGGAAGGACTGCGGGCCGTCGACAGCACAATAAACGGCGATGTAGAGATCACCGTTTCGCCCGGTGAGAGTGTTGTTGTCCACGGTGACTATAACGTAGTCCGCAGTGCGGGTCGCGATGTGCTGCTGCCGGATTCAACTGCTGGCCAGGTCGACCTCCCCGACACTGACCGCCAAAAACAGATCAACATCGGCGGCGACAACGTCGGCCCCCTTATTCTGCATGACGGAAACGGAACTGACAGGTGGCGCACCGCCGTAAATTTCGAGGTCGACTCACCACCCCCAGCGAGTGAGTGTGTCATCTATCTCGACACGAACGACGAGTCGAAGATCCGGTCCGTGCTCGACGCGGTGATCGACGTGCTCGACACCTACGGCCTCAAGTTGGATCCGAAGGGACCGCCGCTGTACGGATCGTGGTTCGCCCGTTTCAAGGTGCGGTCCAAAGACGCGATGAACAACCCCGACGTACAGCAGCGGCTTCAGAAGCTCGAACAGGCCATCGAGGTCAAGACCCTGCAGGGGCCGATGAGCCAGGTGAACGTGAACCAAGCTGATGCAACGCTGCGACTCGCCCAGGCGGTCAGCGGCATCGACAACGCAGCACTGCTGATCGGATCGATCCTGGTCATCAAGACCACAGCTGGCGATGGCACCACCAGCATGATCGCCCGCTCCCTCTCGGTGGCGGAAATCCGTGCCCTGGAAGCCAACCAACACGTGCTGAAGGATCCACCCACCGCGCTGGCCCGCCTCGAAGATCTGACGCGAACAAACCATACATATCCGAGCGTGCCGGATCCGCTGTTGATGGCATCGCTCACTGACGGACTCTCATCTCCCGCCGAGGAAATATCGCAGCGTCCACCGGACCTGTAGAAATCATCGACCCGAACCCGAATCTCATTGTCGCACCTGTGCAATGTCCCGTGTGCCAGATAAGTTGGCGCCCGCAGGATCGAACCGATGAGGTGATATACCCAGCGCGGGCGTAGACCGGAGCGCCGGCGTTCTTGTCTGCCCCTGGGGGTGGCGCTTGAGCCATCGGCTTGCCGACGCGACGTAGGAACGCCTTTGAGGCGTGAGGGGCGTGGGAACACAATGCGGCGCCATCGCCCAGAGGCACACGGCCGCCAGGCTGTGCGAGCCCTTCCGCGGGCCACCGCCCGCGCATCCACACACACTCACCGCCACACGCGCTACACCAGCCGCCCATCACGCACAGCCGCGTGCCCTAGACCGCAGCCGATGCACACGACACCACCACAACCACCGTCTCCCAACACAACCCACTCGCAAACTTTCCGATACCTGCCCCAACGCAACCACTTCCTTTGTCTTTTCTCTCTTCACCACCACACCAACCCTCCCCTACTTGATCTTTTTGATTTCTGATTGCTCCCCACCCCACCCAGTTCCACATCTCGTTGATCACGAAGTGGGCGATGAGATGTGGAACTGGGTGGGGTGGGGAGTGAGCAGAAATCATGCCCTTAACGCCCAGCTCAGGGAGGGTTGGTGTAGTGGTTCGGGGGCGCGAAAAACCCGCACCATCTTGGTGCGCCTGATGTGCGCGGGAGTCGCGGGTTTTTCGCGCCTGCGAGCTTGCGGGATCGGCTGCCGGACAGCCGATGCCGTAACACGAGAGGACCCCTTCCTCGGCCGGACAGTGTGTGCCCGGCCCGCAGGTTGTTCAAGGGCGCTCCTGCGTCGCGTCGCCTACGGCGATGGCCTACGGCCACCCTTGAGCAACCCGCAGTCCGGGCACAGAAAGCCTTCGAGGGAAGGGGCCGGGGAACAATCGGGGACGATCCGACACGCCGGGGTCACGAGCAGCTGGCCACGTTAACGCTGATCGGCGAGACGCATCCGGCTGAACCACCGAGATGCCGAGTGATCCGTTCGCATGAGTGACCGACGAAAGCGGTTGCCTTGTCACGCATCTGGTGGAGGGCTGTTGGTGATGTCGGGGCTCACGACTAGACTCCGCGAGCTGTTCGGCGCGGAGCCGAGCAACCCAAATCGGCTAGGGGAAAGGGGATGTGCATGCATCCGATGCAGACCCTTGTTGCAGCGATGTCAGCGACCGGTCACGCGGTCCTAGCAACCAACGTCCTCGATACAACCGTCGACCGCGACGAACGAACCACAATCTGGGCGGCCGCGGCGGCTGAAGCCACGCTGAAACGACTCGCCGATTTGCAGGCGACTATCGACTTCGCCGCCGAGCGGAACAAACATTCGGACGCGGAGAAGGCCTGGATCCGCGCGGTCGATACCCCACTCGCGCACCGAGTTCTTGCTCAGTTGCAGAATCCCGGGCACGGTGTGTTCAGCCAGCGCGCTCTTGTGCAGTGCATCAACGAAATCGTCGAATTCGGCTCGTCGGACGAGACAGCGGGCCCGGTTACAAACGATGATCTGCTTCGCTGCATTCTCGGCATCAACCAGGAGCACGACCAGCCTGACCGGCATCCCGACTTGGGCCGCATCGACGAGATCGGGCCTGACGCGTTCAAGAACGTCAACGAGTACTTCGAGCGAATCGGCCAGGAAGCCGTAGACGCCGAGCGAATTGAGACAACAGTGGACGAGGTCGCCACCATGTCATTCGAGCGCTGCGACAGCCTGCCGGCGCTGCTCGCGCACACTCACGACACCTGGCGCCGGGGATGGCCGACGACGCCCCCTGAACTGGTGACCGAACCCAATCCAGCAGCGGTGTTCACCGCAGCCTTCGGCGTCGACTTCGACGACGTGCTCGCCCTCGGTCTCCTTCTTCTCGACCGAGCTCGAAATGGCCGTGTTGCCCACCATCCGGACGACTTGGTTGCACTCGGCGCCGACCGCGCGGCCGTTGAATTCATCGTCCGAGAAGCAGCAGCAGATCTGCCGAGTCTGCGTCGGCACCTCACTCGCGCGCAGGCTCGTCAGCAGGTCACACACTGGCTGCGCTATACGCTGCAGCGGTTTCCGTTCGCACGGCTCGAAGATGGTCAGCTGCTGCTGCTCAAGCCTCAGTTCGTCAAGATGCGCATCTTCGGCGGCCTGTTGTTCTGGGATGTGTTCACCAAACTTGGCGGCCACCGCACCCCTCCAGCTCGTGGTGCGCTGCACTTCGAGCAGGCGGTCGCCGATGTCTTCGAGGTACGTGTCGGTGACGAGTTGAAGCGGATGGCCGCGGCCACGCCGGGAAACACTCGTCCCGCCGTCGCGGATGCCCGCGCGCTCCGCGCAGCACTGCGCGATGGGCCGGAGACTCCATCCACTTGCGACTGGGCTATCTCAGATGGGGCAACCTGCGTCCTAATAGACGCGAACAACCGCCCACTGCACCAGCCCTTCGCCGAACGAACTGGAACAGCCGAAGAATTCAAGCGAGACCTTGGACTCAACCTTATCGGCGACGTTCCAAACGCTGGCCACACCAAATTCATGCAGCTCGCCGCGACGATCAACGGATTGCGTGACAACGGTGGAGTTCCAGGCTGCTTCACTGTCGGTGATCGGACCCAGTTCGTCCCACTTGTCGCCGTGCCCGATGTTGGTTTGCCCTACACGGCACTCGTCGACTACGAAGTTGTCCGCCGCGCGCGCAATGTGCCAGGCCTACGCACCCAAAATGTCCTTCCCCCTGCCCTCGTCACGATCAGCGAGCTGCATCTGCTCACCGGAATCGCCCAGCGATTCGGACGCAGCCCGATCGAGATCTTGGCACGCTGGAGACGCAATGTGGCATCGTCACCATTCCCGATCACATTGCAGCAACACATTGTCTGGGGCGAACGCATCGCAGACAGCCCGATCGACGACAGATACCTCAAACTCGGCGATAGGGTACGGACCCAGCTCAGCGGTAGCCTGACCCGAGTACAAATCTGACCGACTCAGCGAATACATAGCGGCCAGACGGGCCAAGGTGGTCACTCTCGATGCCGATAGGCCCTGGCCCTGGGCCATCGGTCTGCACGCGCCGTGCGTCACCGCGTACAGACGGCGCACAGTGCCTCCACCGGCCCTGCGACGCTGTAGCCAAACGCTGAGAGGTTGTGCTCACGACGAAGCCCCCGGTCCGTTCATCACGGGCCGGGGGCTCTGGTGGTTGGGTTCGCTAGGCGGCGGGTGCGATGTAGGCGCCGAGGTCGTAGATGCGGCCGTAGCCGCCGCCCTCGACCGGGCCGACGTAGAGCAGGCCCTCGATCCGGCCGCCGATCGCCAATCCGCCGGCGCGGGCGCGGCGCACACCCGCGCTGATCGCGCGCTGCACGTCCCGGTCGAGGGTGATCGCGCGCAGGCCGTCGTCCTGCTCGTCATCGCGGGCGTCGGTCTCGACGATCAGCTGCGAATCGACCACCGGGTCACCGCCGGTGGCGACCGTGGGTTTCCGGTTGACCCAGAACAGGGGCTGACCCGCGCTGTTGTGGCGGTGGCGGCGCACGACCGAGACGATCTCGCCGGTCACCCCGTCGCCGGGCTGCACGTCCTTGCCGAACGGGTTCCGGGCACCCGCGCCCATCAGCTCGGCGTTGATCTGGTCCAGGTCGGTCAGTGCATTGGTCATGGTGTCCTCCAAAGAGTGTGAGGTGGAAGGGAACTGAGGAGGGCAGGGCTTGCTGCCTGCCCCGTAGGGCTGTGCCTGTGTGGCGGTAGAGGCTCGCGGGTCCGGGGTGGCCGTCTCGGCCATCGCCGCCCGGCGACACTGGTGTGCCCTGGACGCGGGAGGGACCGCCGCACACCCTCCCGCACCACCGGGCGATCGGTCAGCGAACCAGGCTCAGCACCTCCCCACCGTCGTCGGGCGCGTCGGCGGCGGCGATGATCTGCCCGACCCGGGAATGCGACAGCCCGACCGCGGCGCCGATCGCGCGCATCGATTCACCCGCCGCATGCCGGCGCAGGATCTCCGCATCGCGTTCGGCCACCGGATCGGTGTCCACCGTCTCGGCGGTCACTGTCTGCCCGCCGTCCAGCGCTGTCCGGTCGCTGTCCAGTCCTGTCCAGTCGCTGTCCAGCCGTGTGGAGTCGGCGTAAACCGGCGTCAACTCCGGCTCGGGCTCCGGTTGCGGGTTGCGCGGAACCTCGATCAGCGCGGTCAGGCCGTGCGTGGCCGCCAATCCGAACAGCGGTGCCGCGCCCGCGACGAATGCCGCGATGGTCGCGGGCAGCACTCGATGCCCGGATTCCGCAGCGTGCAAGCCGTTTCCGACCACGCTGATCAGCTCGGCGGAGAACAACTCACCCCAGAAGAACCAGCGCGTAGCTTTCGGGATCACAACGGCCTGGCGGGCGCGGCGCTGCAACGAAACCAGCGCGACCGCGGACTGGACAATCGCGCCGTCGACGAAAATCGGCCCGGCCCACGCTAGACGCGGCGTGATTCCGGCCATCACAGCCAGCTCGGTCAGCGCGGCGAACGACCACGCGAACGCGCCCGCACCGATGACGATCGTCATCGCCAAAGCGGTCAGCTCGGCAAGGTCGAACCGCCCGCTGGACACCCGGTGGACAGGCTGGACAGTGGTTGACGAGTTCATCGGTCGTATCCCTCCCGGTCGGCCGACGCGGTCCACGGGCTCCACGCCGGCGGGCGGATCAGTCGTTCCTGCTCGGCGTGCAGGGCATGCCCGGCCAGCTGATCCAGCGCGTTGTCCAGATCGCTGGCCAACTCCCGGTTACGGTCTTGCAGCTGCGCGGCCTGATGCTCGGCAGCGTCGAGGCCCGCGACCGCCGCGGCCAGCAGCTCCTCCAACTCGGCGGTCCGCTCGTGCGCTGCGATCAGCCGCGCTTCGAGGTCGGTGGCGCCCAGAGCTTCCGGCGACGGCCGGACCGTGCTCGTGGACGTCGGCACCGTGGTGCAGGCCGTCCGGACCGGGGACCGTGGACCCGCCGGCCGCGTGACCAGATCGTGCGCGCCGAAGCTCTCGGCGGGCATGGTCGCCTCGATGGCCGGGACGCTCACCGCTCGAACCCGTCGCGCTCGGAGTTCGCCAGGTGCGCGGCCAGCGCGTTACCGGCCTGGTAGTCGGCCAGCGGCGACGGCGCACCCGCGGCCGATTCGGCGCGGTCCTGGACCCGGGTCACGTAGTGCGAGGTCAACAACCCGGACTCATTGCACTCGATGCCGTGCTCGGCGATGTAGCAGGCTTGCAGTTCGCTACGACGCTGGCTCGGCGTCAGCTTGTCGTCGAGCGACGCGCGTAGCGCCGTCACCGCGGCGGCCGGGTTCTCGCGCCAGCGATGCGTTGCGTCCCACAGGTAGTCCCACTCGTCTCGCCAGTGCTCATTGCTGACCCAGGGACCGGAGTACTCGGCGTAGTCGACGGCGTCGGCGGGGTCGTACTCCTCCGGGTCACGCGAGAGGCTGTCCCAGGCGTGCATGAAGTCCGCGCGCATCTGCTGCTCGGTCTCGGACTCGGTCTCGTTCGGCTCGGCGGTGTGGTCGGGGTGGGTAGTGTCGTTCATCGGTTCGGTGTCCTCTCGATTGGTTGTTGTGGTGATGTCGGGCCATCCGTAGTGGCCAGCCAGATCGCGTGCCTGCGACTGACTGCGCCGCGTCGCCGGGTCCATGTCGGGCGGTGCCTCGCCCGGCATGGTCGGCCCCGCGACGTCGGCGCTCACCGCTCCATCCCTTCCCGGTCGTGTCCGTTGCGGGCGAGGGCATCGGCCAGGGCGCTACCGTGCTGGTAGTCGGCCAGCGCAGAGCCTGCCGACTGTCGCGCCGCCGCTTTGGCCTGCTCGGCCTGGCGTTCCGGGCTGCCGAACCGCTCGGACGCCGGCGTGCGCTCGGCGAGCTTGCGCACCGCCTCGTCACGCTCTCCGCGCAGCCGGTCACGCTCGGCGGTGAGGTCCTCGGTGATCTGGGTGAGCTGCTTGGTCTGTTCCAGGAGGGTGTCTCGCTGGTCTGCCAGCTCGTTGATCTGCCCGGCCACACCCTCGGCCCAGTCCGGTACCTCTCGCGTGTTCGCGGGCGCCGGACGCGCGGCCTGCTGCTGGCTCGGCTGCTGGTGCTGCTTTTCCCGGGTGCCCCGCTCCCCCAGGCCGCTCCAGCGGTCGAACTCGGCGGGATCGATCACGGCCTGCCACAGATCCCGGTCGGGTCGTTGCCCGAGCTTGGCTTCGGTCTCGGTGACGGTCAGGATCTCCCGAGCCCGTGCACGCGCCTGCGGGTCGAGAGCGTCGCTGTGATCGAGACCGAAACGGGCGTGCTCGATCTCTTCCGACCAGCCCAAGCCCTCGCTGATGTCGTGAAAAGCGCGCCGCTGGACCTCTGCGAACTTCGCCTCGAACCCGGCGACGGTGTTCGGTGCATGGGATCCGAACCATCCAGCTTCGTCGGCGGTCCACACCCGGCCGGATTCGCCGATGGAGTGGATCCGCCGGCCGGACTCCTGCCCGGCCTCGCGGGCCCGCGCCGGCGCGTGATCGCGGTGAACCTGCCCGGCCAGCGTCCGCTCCCGCAACATGGCCTCGCGGGCGGCCAGCTGATCGGCCACGACCTCGGGACGACCCCGCTCGCTGTATTGCGTTGCGGCGTTGTGCCTGTCGACGGTCCGGACCTGCACGGTGGTGCCCTCGGTCCACAGCGAGTGATCGATGCTGCGGCCGATCCACTCGGTGGCGACATGCTCGGTCGGGAACCACTGCCGCTCGGCCATGGTCACGCCGCCCTGCGCATCGGTCCAGGTCAGCTCTCCGGCGTAGCGGTGCTGATCCGGCTGAGCGTTCTCGATACGAGCAAGCTCGGACTGTTCCCAGTTCGCGCGGCGCGCGGCGTCCACGCTCGCTTCCCAGGCGACCCTCTCGGTCTCGGCGCGCTCGCGCATGCTGACCGTCTCGCGGGCCACCCGCGCCCGGTAGTGCAGCGCTTCCACGCCCTTGACCTTGTGGGCACGGCTGAACAGGTCACCGGTCTCGTACTCCGGGAACACCGTCACCGCGTCCAGACCGTCGAGGGCGATGCCCTGCTCGGTGCGGGTCAAATGGCCGTTGCTCACGAACTGCCCGGCCAGCTCATCACGATGCCGGGCCAGAGCCACGGCGTCACGAGCACGCCGGTCGTGATCCACACTCGGATCCGCGGCACGGGCCGCGACAACCTGCACATGGGCGCGGTAGCGGTCCACGGCCTGGTTGGTCCAGGTCAGATTGTCGGTGCGGGCCTGTGCCTGCTCGCGCTGCTCGGCCCGGAGCACCCGGCTGATTTCCTTGCGCGCCCTGCGGCGTTCGAGCCAGTTGCCGGCCTGGGTGTGCCGCTTCATCGCGGCCATCATCGCGACGCTGAATTTGCGTGCCTCGCCGACGATCTCGTCGACGGGATTCCCGTTGTCGGACATGGGTTTCTACTCCTCAGTGGTGGCGTCGGCCAGGGCAGCGGGGCCGGAGAAATCCGGGTACGACGGGTACGACGTCGACGGCTCGCCTGCGGCGGAGGTCTGTGCCATCCCGGCGGTGGTGGTGCGGCGCGCCGGCACAGGCGGCCATTCGTCTCGGTGGCTGCTCACGTACTTGTAGGCGGCGTTGTAACGGGTGCGGTCCAGCAGCGACATGTCCTCGATGTGGCGGCTCTGGAATTCGCTGCGCAGGGCATCGACCTGCGGGCCCCATACTTCGGCCTCGCCGAACACGTACGTGCCGTCGCCATCGGCGATCTCCTCGCGCTTGCGGGTCTTGGCGTAGCGGATTTCGCTGATCAGGTCGCGGATCGACAGCTCCGACAAGGGCATCTGCACGGCGAATTTGCCCTGCAGACTGAGCAGGCCGGGGCGGAACTTGGCGCGGATCTCGGCCTGTTCCTCCTCGGTCTTGCGGGCCTCGGCGGCGTACGTCTCGGCCTGGCCGCGGCGGATCCGGTCGTATTCGTCGCGCTCGCGCGGGGTCATCCGCCAGCGGCCGATGGCGTCGAGGATCCGGGTATCCATGTCGTTGTCGAGGAACGTGATGGTCGCGAAGGTCGCGATCACCCCGCCCGTGATGCCGAGTGCGGCGGCGCGGAAGTCGTTGTTGTTCATGGTGTTTTCCTTCCAATCGGTGTTATTGAGGGACCGGATCCGCTACTGCGATCCGGGGTCTGTGGAGGTGCGGCGGGCCTCGTAGGCGCCACGCCGCTCGGACAGGCGGGTCACCCACTCGCGCAGCCCGGCGTAGTTCCCGGCGGCGACGCCCGCGAGCATGCGCACCGAGTCGACGGGCCCGGGGCGCCCGGCGCAGTGCCACCACGCGAACGCGGCCAGCGCCAGCACATACAGCGACAACGGACCCGGCAGCGGCAGCACCGCCACCGCCATGGTCGCCGTGACCGTGGTCGCCACGGCCGGGCCCCAGATCCGCAGGCTCTCACGGGTTTTCGTGATCCGCGAGACGTGCGGGGCGACGGTGCGGCCGACCGTTCCGCCGTCCGGGACTACCGGCACCATCTGCGCGGCCAGCTGCGCGGCGGTGCTGCCTTGCATGTCGGCGGTGAGCGCTTCGAGGACCTGCTGCTCGTGCGCCTGCTCGGCGGCGCTACGCCCGCCCAGCTCCTCGCCGTGGTCCTCGGGCTCGATCGGGTTCAGGGAAGACATCTGCGTAGCTCCTTCTCGTGTAGTGGGTTTCAGGCCGGTCGGCGCTTGTTCAGATCGATGACCGCGGCCAGCTGATCCGCGCCGGCCGGGGCGAGTTCGGCGAAGTCGGCGATGCCCGGCAGCGCGCGCACGTTCTTGAGCTCGTTGTCATCGAGCGGGCTCACCCGGCCCCAGCGGGCGCGACCGCCGGAGACCTGCACGACATCGCCTTTGGCCATGGCGCGCATCCGGTTCGGGGGCAGCAGGTACTGGTCCGAGGGCTGGACGTTGCCCTCGTCACCGTGCTGGTTGCCGCCGATCAGCTTGCGGGACAGCTCGAACTTCGGGCGGGTGCCATAGACCTTGGACAGGGTTTCCGGGTCGGTGGAACGGCCCAGAAGGCTGCCGCCCGACGCCGCGGCAACCAATGCGGCGCGGTTGTCGTCGTCGTGGCCCAGGCCCTGCCAGGACTGTGCGATCCACCACGACCCGATCCCGGCCTTCCGCAGCCGCTCGACCCACTTCACCGCGCGGGTCTTGCCATCGGAGACCGCCGAGAACTCGTCCACGACCATCAGCGAGGTGCGGCCGTGCTGCTTGTCGGCCAACTGCTCCAACATCGTTCCCAGAGCACCGAACTGGGCACGAGCCCGGTCGGGAGTCTTCACGCCCTCCAGCACGATGTAGATCAGATCGAAGTCGGTCAGCTCCTTCTCACCGTCGAACGCCGAACCCAGTGACCGGTACAGGTTCGCGAATTCGGCGCGCGCCGAGTTCATGACCGGCTGCTTGCCGTCGATCGTGGACGCGATCTCCATGTCCACGCCCATCACGCCCGACCACGGCGTCACCCCGGCTTGGCCGCCCCACAGCTTCGACAGCTTCGCAACATCGAAGCGGGACAAGAACTCCAGCCAGCTGCGCGGCGGGTTGTGCCCGACCGGTGTCGGCACACCGTTGATCAGATCGACCCGAGCCGGGGCGTCCACGATCAGGTGGATCAGGGTCTCGCGGATCTCGTGGAAGTACTTCTCGGTGTCGGTCGTCGGCGTCGAACCACCAGAGACCATCGCCGACAACACCGACCGCAGATCGTCCACGATCACCCGCTGGACCTTGACCGGCAACGCATCGAAGTCCGCACGCGGCCACATGCGCAGCGCCACGTCGAAGGGGAAGGTCCCGATCCGGTCGGGACGAACACCCAACGCCGAGAACCACTTCTGCATCCGGGCGGCGACCTTGCGCGACTCCGGGCCGCCGTTGCAGTCCACGACGATCACCAGCGGCCGACCCGGCCGGTCGTGGCGCCACCACTGCCGATGCCGCGTCCACGTGGTCACGAACCAGCTGAACAGCACCCGCAGCATCAACGTCGTCTTACCCGAACCGCTGGAAGCGACCGTGGTCATGTGCTCGGCCACATTGATCCACGGCAGAATCAGCCGAGTCTCGTTGCGGCCCACCAGGGCCCGCATTACGCTCGACGGCGGCGCCTGATCGGTTTCCAGCGACAACCGCCCGATCACCAGCTCCGGGTTCAAACCACCCGTCGTGTACGGCAGCCGCCGGCGCGACAGCCGCGCCGCGGCACCCTGCTCACGCTGCGCCTGGACATACAACGCCCGCTCGGTCCGCGCCGGGCTCCTCAGCCCGACCGTGGCCAGCTGCACCCGCCGGTTGGTGTAGAACAGGGTCGCGACCATCCACGCCGCCGGGATCAGCAACGGGGCCATCCCGAACATCCCGCCCACGAACTGACCGGCCAGCCATTCGTGCGCGGCCTGACCGAAATCGCGGACCGGCGCGAACACGTCCCACGCCCACAGCGCGGCAGCGCCGGGCATCGCCAACACCGACGCGAACATCCAGTTCCGCAGCCGGGCCGGTTTCCAGCCCAACAGCGTCGCCGGGGCCACGATCGCGACCATGCCGATCAGCACGGTCACCAGGCACGCCGCGCCCAGCAGGGCGTGCTGGCCGACGCTGTCCCAATGCCAGGCCGAGAAATCCGGCAGCCAGCCCAGCGGATCATGCTTGATCCCGATCGGCGGCATCTCCGGATGCACGTGGATGCCGGGCTGCTCCGTCGTCGGCGACGCCGGCACGGGATCGGTAGTAGGTGTTGTGGTGGGTCCGCAGTCTTGCGGGGTGATCATCGGAGTGCAGGTCATGATCCGACCGCCTTTCCTTCGTTCCGGTTCGTGACCTGGGTGGTTTCGTGATCAGCGGCTCCGCCCGCGATCACCCGGAGCCCGGGTCGCGCAGCGGCAGAGCAGGATTCGGCCTTCTTGGCGGCAAGGAACTCGTCCAGATCGACCAGCGTCAACTTCGGGCCACTGGACAGATCCAGACCCGCTGCCGCACTGCGGACCACGGTCTTCACCGCCTCGCCGCGGCAGTAGTAGGTCAGCCCGGCACAACCAGCCCGCTCGGCAGTCAGCCGCGCCCGCACGACCGAAGACCGGGCTTCGGCAATGTTTTTCGCGGTCAGCTCGACCTCGACCGCCCACAGATCACCCGCACTGTCGTAGTAGCGGCCATCGTGGATATGCGGGCGCGGCTGCCCGGCCGCGACGATCGGGGCCTCGGCGCGCAAGGTGCGCTCGGAGATCCAGCGCTCCAGATCCATCCCGGTCAACGCCAGCCGCAACTGGAACGCCGCCTTGGTATGGGCCGCCATTTTCGGTGTCGGCACCCAATACCGCACCGACCGGCCCAGCAGCGCTGAAGCGGCGCCTTTCGTGGGAAACACCCACGACGGCCCCGGGACCGGGCGCACCCGCTTGGGGCTGATCATGCCCGCCGCTTCCCATTTCGCGGTGATCCGGTAGCCGCGGTTGAGACTCACGCCCAACATCTCGGCGATCACATCCCGCGGGCCGCCCCACTGCTCGGCAGTGATCGTCAAACCAGCCATGTCCCGCGGCAAAAGTTGAATGCTCATCGGTCCATCCCGTCTCGCTCGGCACTGCGGGTCACCGCATCGGCCAGGGCATTGCCCGAGCCCGCGTATCCCGCCAGCGCGCTGGTGGATTCCCACGCCGAGCCCGGCTCGGTGTCCTGCTCGAACTCGCTGCGGTCGACGCCGTGGCGCTCGGCGGCCCGAAGCTGGTGCTCGCGAGTCGCTTTGGCCAGTGCCGTCAACTGGGCCTCGGTCGCCGGCCGTTTCGGCGCGGCCAGTCCGACGTCGAACAGGTGCGCCACGTACTCGCGGCCTCGCCGCCGGTAGGGCAGCTTGCCCGCGATGTCCTGCCCATTCGGGCGCAAACCCTCGGCAGCAAGCTGGCGACGCGTCCGCAGATGCGCTGGGGCGGTGCGCCATTGGTAGGTCGGAATGCCCTCGCTCATCACTGCGCCCCCGCAACCCGGGGCGAGCGATCCCACACGATCTCGGCACGCCGGTAAGACTTCGACATGAGCATCGCGACACCGCAGGTAAGGACCAGCTTGTGACGGCGGGGAAAGTAGCGTCGGCGCAGTTCTTCGCACCGCGCTTCGATCTCCTCCATCGCGGTGACCATCGCGTCGACGTCGCGCCCGGTCAGGCCGCGGGCGTTGGCCGCTCGCAGTGCAGCGAATGCGGCTTCCCGCGCCTTGTCGAGTTCAGCGATCTGCTCGGCAAATTCCGGCGGTACGGGCCTCATCGCTGAGCCCCCGCCTGATCGGGCACCAGGGTGAGCTGCGCGCGGGGGATGCAGTCGGTGCGGACACCAACCTCATCGGCGCGACAGACGTTCGGCGACGGCACGTAGTGCTGCTGCTGGATCCACGCACCGGTGCATCCGGCCATCGCCACCAGCAGCGCGCCGGCCAGCAGCATCAACCGAAAACCCAACGGCAGCAACGCCATCCCAAACCCGATGCCGCGCACCACCGCCACATCCGTACGAACAACCGGCTCGATCATCGCCACACCCCCCGCCGGCGAGACGCGCTCGCGGAGCGGACGAACCACCGCACGCCGAACACGATCAGAAACGCGCTGACGATCACGCTGAAGACGAATCCGGGCGCGGCGTAGAAGGCGATCACGATCCCGACGAAAACGAACGGGAACAAGGTCAGCCGGTTCATCACTTCACCGCCCCGGCATCGGTCGCCGAATCATGCTCAGGCGCAACCGAAACAGGCTCCGTAATCGCCTGCGCGGCCAGCGCATCGGCAATACCGGCGTCCACCAGGTCACGCAGCAGCATCGCCTGTTCCAGCGTCAGCTGCATCGACATGCGACCCCGGCCGGGATGGCCGTCCAAGACGTCGACACAGATCCTGTCGACGTTCTCGAAGTAGCCGACCCGAAACGAACCCCACACCGACGTACCCACACGAATCCCGTCGACATCGACCGCGGACCCGTACTCGTCCACCTGCGACACGTGATTGCCCAAGAAATCGCGCATCATGCTTCCCCCTCCCGGCGGTTGCGGCACCGCCGCCGACGCGCCTGCGCCGAGCGAAGCGCCAACCGCGTGTAGTGAGCCTTTCGGGCGTGCTCAGCACGCCGGGCGCGTTCGTCGGGAGGCAACACCCCATCCGGATCGACCTCGCGCTCGAACTTGCTCACGAGGGCCTGCCGAGCTTTGGCAGTACGTGCCGTACGATCCCCGGTTTGCGCCCACGACACGTGAGCTGCGATCCGGGCCTGAAGCACTCGGTCGTTCGGGGCGCTCATGCCACACCGTCAGCCGACTCGGGCAGCACGGGCCGCGCCAGAGCAAGAACCTCATCGCGGTTGACGCGCCAAAGGCGGTCGTTCACTCGAAAGCCCTGCAGAACACCAGCCTTGATCCAATTCTTGATCGTCTTGGAATCCACTTCGACAAGCTCAGCGGCCGTCTTGAGGCTGATGAGGTTCCGCACACGACGGGGGTCGAACGACGGTCGGTCGGTTGTAGTCAACGAACTCACTCCTTGGTGGAAAAGAGCGGAAATGCATGCCATCTCCGCGTTGTGGATGGCCTAAGCACCTAGCGGTAGGTGTTCATTAGAACCACCTCTATTGGAGCAGAGCAGGTCGGAGTCCGCGATAGAGCCGGTCTTACTTGACCGAAAATATGGATTGATAGAATATGGCTACTTCTAATGACGAAGCACCACCGCGACTCAGCGACTAGAGAGCGATCCAAGGATGAGCGGATACCGAGACGTAGCGGCAAACTTGCGCGATGCCATCAGCCAGGGCGAATACTCGCCTGGCACAACGCTTCCCAAGCAAGAAGAGTTGGCCGAGCGATACGGCGTCAACATCAAAACGATCCGGCAAGCAGTCGGCATGCTTGAGGCCGAAGGCTTGGTCACGCCCATCCGCCGGCGCGGAACCGTAGTTCGCGAGCGGCCGCCAATGCGCAGACTCGGCGCGGAACGCTACTCGAAGAAGAAGTGGAAGTACGGCGACACAGTCGCCTTCATCGCCGACCGTGAAGCTTCCGGACGACCATGGAATCGGACAGACCAAACCCAGACGGTTGCCTTGGTCGAAGCTGACGCCGAAGTAGCCGAAGCCTTCGGGCTAGAACCCGGATCGCCTGTCTATGAGCGCTCCCGGCTGGTTCGGGATTCAGGTCAACCGACCCACACGCTCACGAGCTACTACATCCCGGAGCATGTCGCAGGCACTCCACTTGTGGATCCGGCACCTGGCCCAGCAGGCCCTGGCGGCGGATTTGCGGTGCTTACATTGCAAGGCTACGAACCCGACCACATGACAGAGACCGTGTTCGCACGCATGCCAACACCCGATGAGATCGATACCCTCGAATTGCCCTCAGGCGAACCAGTGATGATCCTGAAGCGACGGACGTACACAGCGCATGACCTTCTCATCGAGTTTGCCCGCGGAGTACACGCGGCGTCTCGGTTCGCCTGGACTTACGACTTCAAGCTCCCCGACTAGAGGATTGGAATGCCAACGACGACACTCCCAGAGGAACTTCGATCCGAGGTCGAGACCCTCTGGGACTACAGCCAAATGCACCACGAGCTTCGACCCGTGGACGTCGGGATCGGCTTGGGCAGCCATGACTCCGGTGTAGCCACTTACACCGCGGAGCTGTACGACCAGGGCATGTTCCCGCTGATCGTGTTTACTGGCGCCAACGCCCCTGGCACGATCGATCTGTTTCCACGCGGCGAGGCGGTGCACTTCCGCGAGCGGGCAGTCGAACTTGGCGTTCCGGACGATGTGATCCTGATCGAGACTGAAGCAACCAACACGGGCGAGAACATCGACTTCACCCGAGCACTACTTGAAGGTCGCACGGACCTAGGCCCCGTCCGATCCGCGGTGCTAATTTGCCGTCCTTACCAACAGCGCCGGAGCTACGCCATCTGCAGGAAGCGTTGGCCCAAAATCGATGTGATCTGCGCATCGCGCCCGCTACCCCTCGATGACTACATCAAGAGCATCGGTGACGTCGACCGCGTGATCAACATGCTCGTCGGCGACACACAGCGCATCTGGGTTTATGCCGCTAAGGGATGGGCGATCGATCAGGAGATGCCCGACGAGGTGCGGAAATCATTCAGCCGACTGGTTGACGCCGGGTTCGGCCGCCGCCTGCTTCCCGAGTAAGCACCCGCCCCTGCAGCAGCATTCACGCGTGTTGCCTACGGGTAAGTTGCAGAGCGTCTGAAGAGCACATCCTGCGTATCCGGGTCGAGGTAGCCGCGGCCCGAAGACCCGGTCGCACCTTCCCAGTAGCGAAGAGGTTCATCAGTGCCCAGGACCGACTACTTCCACGATCCCAATGCACCTATCCCGAACAGCATCAAGGTAGCGGTCAGCGCCCTCGTACGGGACGATCGGGGCCGAGTTCTGATGATCTGCAGAGCCGACAACGGTCTCTACTCGATTCCGGGCGGAGGGGTTGAGGCCGGCGAGACCATTTCCGAGGCTGTCGTGAGAGAAGTTAGGGAAGAGACCGGGATCGATGTTCAGGTGACCGCACTGATCGGAGTGTTCTCAAATCCTGGTCACGTCATCGCCTACACCGACGGCGAAGTGAGGCAAGAGTTCTCGATCTGCTTCAATGCCGAATCCATCGGCGGCGGACTCCGCACGAGCAGTGAATCCACGGACGTCAGGTGGGTCGAGCCTCAGCTGCTGCCAAAGCTGAACATCCACCCATCCATCGCGCTGCGAATCAGCGAAGGACTCAGGGATGGAAGTAGGCCGTACTTCACCTGATCCCGAACGCTGTCCAACGAACCGTACTACAGCTAGGAACTGTAGCGATTTACTTCGACACGAGCCGCAAAAATGCAGTTCAGCACAGGGTTTCGAGGTTAGGAACTTCTAATCCCTAGGTCGCAGGTTCGATTCCTGCCGGGGGCGCACAAGGGGTGACTGACCAGCGACAACGCTGGCAGTTACACCAATACCCGCATCGAACGACCCGCAAACCGGGACCGTACCCCCAACAAACTCCCAACTAATTCACTCGTCGCTGACCACGTTGTGCAGTGCGACGGCCGCCGCCGGATGCACCCGCCCCCGGGCCATGTACCGGCGCTGGGTCATCAACGGGTCGGCGTGCCCGAGAACATCGGCTGCGACGCGCGTGGACAGGCCGGCGTCGTCCAGGATCGTCGCCACGGCACCGCGGAAGCTGTGCACGGTGATGTCATCGGGAATGCCGAGCGCTTCGCGAACCCGCTGCCATTGGTCTTGGACGTTGTCCGGATCCCTCATCGTCCATCGCGTGGAGGAAACACCAGGTCGTATTCGGCAGGCTCGGCGGGCGGACGTGTCCGCTTGCGTTCCGCGAGCACCTGCTTGCGCTTGGTGAGAATGACGACCGCAAACTCCGGCAACGCAATTCGGCCCTTCCGGTTTTTCGGGTCGGCCTCCCGCACGATCCGGGCCAGTCCTTGCCCCGCGACATGGACGACCTTCCCCGTCGTCCGCAAGGTCTTGTCGTTGAGATCGATGTCAGACCACAAGAGTGCGAGCACCTGGCTGCGGCGGAGTCCGGTGGCCGCCAACAGGGTCACCCAGTCGGCAAGGTCTGCGCCGGCGCAATAGTCGGCGACGGTGGGCGGGGTGTAAGCCTCGAGTGGCTTTGCCCGCTCACGTTCCTTCTTGGTGAGTTTTCGCGCCCGGACAGCGGTGAGGATGAACCGCAGTTCATCCACGGTGATGTCGCGCGCTCCCCCGGTGCGCCCCTTGGCTTCCAGGTTCTGTGGCAGTTCCACCTCGCGAACCGGATTGACCTCCCGCGCGCCCCGGCGGACGGCGTAGCGGAACATGCCGGAGAGCACCGAGCGGGCGCTGGCCAGGGCACTTCAACGGTGCTCGCGGGGCGATTCTTACCGACACCCCGGAACCTCGGTGCGGCGCAGCCGATAGAGGTGGACCATCCTGGCCGCCACCTTCAGTAGGGGCACGTCGTCGATGATTGTCCAACCTGGGAATGCGGCCGTGATGTCCGCCGGTGCGGCGCCGCGGGGCAGTGGGCCATGGCGGCCCAGTTCGAACGCGACCATGAGCAGGGTTGCGTCTGCGGCGGCGACGGTGTCCACCTGCCGGGCCATGGTGTGCCGTTCGGGGTCGGTGAGGCCGTGGAAGACACCGAAGTCCAGAATCAGCCGGTATCCCGTGCCGACCTCGGCCGGGAGAGCGGTGATATCGCCTTCCAGGAAGCGGGCATCGACGCCGGCGGCGCGGGCGCGCCTGGTAGCGAGCCGGATCGCCTTCGGCACGATGTCGACCCCGGTGACCCGCCAGCCGCGGCGGGCCAGTTCCACGGCGTGCCCGCCGGTGCCGCAGCCGAGATCCAAGGCGGTCCCGGAGGGCGGCTGTGCTCCTGCCTGCTCCTGGTCGAATTCGGCGGCCAGTATGTGGGATACATCGCGCTGCCGGGCCGCTACTTCCCATGGGCGAAATCCCAGCGCATGCGCTACCCGATACCTGAAAACGCCCATGCTCGGTCCTCCTACGCGGGTCATGATGGGCAACTCGGAACGGCGGTAGGCGCGGCATCGTCATCGGCGGGCCGCGATCGTGTGGAGGATATGGGATCGGGTGGGCGCTGATAGTCAGGTGTGCGGTCGCGGCGCGTTGTGACCACGTAGATGCGGACCGTCGATGCTCCCGAAGAAGCATCGAACGGAGATCGCGGATCAGGCACTCCGGCTATCTGGGTAGACGGCAAACCACCACAGCTGAAGCTCGCCATGGCGCCCGCCGCTGCGGTCGGGACCGGATCGGCGCAGCTATGTCATCGCCCTGCACCGCCGGCATCACGACGAGCTGACCGGTCTCGTCCTCGCCGCCGTCGGCGACCTCGCGCCCGGCCGCGAGCGACTGTGCGCCGGCCTCACCGCCTGCCTCGACGCCTGCCTCGCCACCCGGGGCACCAAAGCCTTTCTCGCCCAGTCCCGCACCGAGGCCGATCTGCTCGACGAGGTGACCGCCCGCAATCAGCTGGTCGCCGCGGCGATCGCGCCCGATATCGAGCAGCTGGGCTGGGCGGACCCGCCCGCGGTGGCGCACCTGGTCATCGCCATGGTGGCCGAGATCGCGCTCACCGAACTGTATTCCGATGCGGCCCGCCCCGACCTGCGCGCCGCGCTCACCGCATTGATCGAGCACACGCCGACCTGACCGTGGTCGCCGTCACCGCCCGTAGTGGGGTTCCGGTAGTAATCGCGGGAAAACAACGGATATGACGGTTCGGCCTGGTCGTGAGCATGGCCACGGGATGTGTCGCGAACCCCCGAGCGCGTGACGTTGCTGCGGAAAACCGCTGCCCCCGAAGCTGTCTCACGAACGAAGGTCTGCGGACATGGCACCTACGAGTTCGCATTGGATGCGACTCTCTCGCACCTGATGAGAGCGGACCGAGCCAACCTTCCGTCGGGCCTGATCAGCGGCTACGTCGAACATCGTTGGATGCGGGAAAGTCGCATCCGGCTATGCCGGTGAATTCCGACGTCAGCCATCGGCGAACTGTGACGTCGGTCGGTGCGGCCGAGATCCGTTGATATCGGCGAAAAGTGACGTCGCCGACAAGCATGTCTCATTCGCCGGGTGCGTCAGTTCACTCGAGCGCGGCTCTGCACCGCTCGCAGGCACGGGTGTTGTTGGGGAACCACCTCAACCCCTGCAGGCGCACAGCCAGGGCATCGATACCTCGACCGCCGTCGGCCGCATGTTCTTCCAAATCCCCGGCGCGATAGCCAAGTTCGAGCATGCCCTGATGTCCGAACGCACTCGCGGCGGGCTGGCCGCCGCTCGCGCCCGAGAATGTACTGGTGGCCAGAAAGCGAAACTCGGCCACCGCCAGCCCGGCAGATGTACGACGAACTCGACGAGCAAGGTAAGCGTCGCTATACCGTCGGCCAGATTGCTGCCGAGTTCGGTGCCACCCGCCCCACCATCTACCGGCACCTCGGCAAGATGACCCGATGACGTCACCACACCCCATCCGACCAGGCGCTACGTGGACTCCGTTGGATTTTCAGCGATCGCTACTGGAACCCGACTCCGCCGCTTTCGCACAACGGTGAGGCGCACACCATTTCGCGCGCCACCTGAACTTGTCGAAGGCCTCGCGACCGCGGCGGCCGAGGACGACACCGGACGTTTTGGGATTCCGTAGCGCACGCTGATCAGCCTGTTGCAGAACGCATTTGGGCTGCTCGAAAGAATCTGCCACACGAAAATCTCCGGCTGTGACTGTTCGTGGCGTTCAGGTCCCACCGCCACCCGGCACTGGGGCCACCGACAGGGGGAGATCCCTTGAAACGCACCGTGATTGTCTTGATCGCCGCCCAGCCTCAAGGTGAGCCCCGGTACCCGCTGCCGGTGCTGCTGGCCGCCGCCCTGGTCACCCTGGTGACGGGTGAACTCAGCGGCCACTGGGATCTGGCCGTCACCCTCGGCTCGGCAATGTGCGGCACCGCCACCGCCTACTACAAGGCGGTGGCGGCGGTGAAGAAGTAGACCCTGGCCGCATGTACGGCTGCCCCGAGCACTGACGGCGGTCGACTCCTGCGGGAGCTCACCGCCGTCATGGTCGTTGAAACGGGCCAGCCACTTCGGTTAGGACTTGGGCCTCTTCGATGCAGGTTTCATACGCTCGAGCTTTGCGGGATGAAGATAGAGAGACTCGATCAGCGCATGTGTGAGATCCTCCAGAGCTCTCGCCGATTGGTTCGATGACCGGGCCACGCGCACCGTAGACCGGCAGGCCCGGTCCCGGCGGATTCCGGCGTCATCGTGCGGTAGTGCGCGACGGAATCTGCGGAAATGCTCGAACTGCTGGATTATCAGCGGCGTTGGCGTGGCCGCCGGATCCCGGGCATCTGCACCACTATCCCCGGGTTCCACGGTCACGAGTTTCCGTGGAGCCCACCACCTCTGCATTGTTCTGGGCGATCGGCCGGGTGAGGACTCCGCACAGAACCAGATCGAGCAGGCGGTCGACGGACGCGTCATCGGCCGATCGGTCGCCGGTCCATGCGATGGCCGTCGCCATGCGGACCAGGTCGTCGACGGCGACCCCCGCCCGCGCGTACCCCGCCCGCTGCGCCTTCGACAACAGGCCCTCCGCAGCAACCATGGCCGCTTCACAGTGCGGCGCCAGCGGATTCCCTGGGGTCTCGAGCGCGCGCACGATCTCCTCCGACAGCCCGCGGACCCGACGAATGTGTGACACCAGCGCGACCAGCCATTGCCGCAGCACGTCCTCGAGATCGGTTTCGGCACACAGGGATTCCGCCAGCGCAGTCACCTCACCCAGGCTCTCGCCGACCACTGCGGCAATGAGGTCCTCCCGCTTCGGGAAATGCCGGTACAGCGTGGCCGCGCCGACCCCGGCACTGCGCGCGATCTCGTTGAACGACACCGCAACACCCTCGGTAGCGAAGGTGGCGCGCGCGGCCTCGAGCACGCGTGCCCGGCTGCGCCTGGCATCGGCCCGCACACCGCCCGGCGGGGGCGAGTCAGCATCGCTCACGAACTACTCCTTGCTCAAACGGAATACCATTCCATATATTCGGAACGGTATTCCAAATCATAGATCACCGAGGTTGACCGTGACTCTTCCACCGAACATGCCGCGCACCGGACTCTGGGTGAACGGCCTCGATCTACAACCACCCACGATGGTCGCCGAACTGGCCGCCGAACTCGAGGCGACGGGACTGGGCGCGATCTGGCTCAGCGAGGGGCTCGCGCACGACCCGTTCGTCACCGCCGCCGGGCTGCTCGCCGCGACCCGGTCGCTGGTGGTGGGTACCGGGATCGCGGTGATCTACGGCCGGCATCCCCACTGGATGCGCGCCTCGGCGCGGGCGGTGCTCGACGCGCACCCCGGCCGATTCCTCTTCGGCCTCGGGACGTCGAATCCCCTTGTGGTGGAGGAAGTCCTCGGGCTGGAGTACCGCAAACCACTGGCCGCACTGGGCGAATACCTCGACGAGCTCGACCAGCCCGACGCCCTGCGGGGTCGGCTCGGGCTACCCGACCCCGGCCCGCTGCCCCGGGTGCTGGCCGCACTCGGCCCGCGCGCCCTGCGGTTGGCCGCGGACCGCGCCAACGGTGCGATCACCTATCTTGTTCCGCCCGAACACACTTCGCAGGCTCGCGAAATTCTCGGTCCGGAGCGCGCACTCGTGGTCGAGCAGGCTGTCGTGGTCGGAATCGACGACGACAGCGCCCGCACCCGAGCCCGGGCGCATGTCGGTGCGTACCTGTCCAATCCCGGATACCGTGACAGCTGGCGCCGGCTCGGATTCACCGACGCCGATCTCGCCGGAACCGGCAGCGATCGGCTTCTCGACGCCCTGGTCGCCGTCGGCCAGGACGAAGTAGACCGGCGGGTCGCGGCCCACCTCGCCGCCGGCGCCGACCACGTCTGCCTGCAGGCTCTGCCCGCCGAGCCGTTCACCATCCCGGTGGAGCAGTGGAAGCTACTGTCCTCCATGGAGATCGGTCATCCAGCTGGTCGGTAGCTGCTGCCTCCGGACAAACTGGCGAGCAGACCACACCCGCCAGGTTCGTCGATCTTCTGTGGCATGCTGCCGGCGGGGGCGGGCAGCGCAGTCACGGTGAGGGACTTCGATTGTGAATCGCGCCTCCCGCAACGGCCCCGAAATCCCCGGCGCCGACACCGATCCGGTCCTCGCGACCGTCGGCCATCGTCGGCTTCCGCCTGAGCTGGTTCGATGGCCGCGATGCGGCAAGGACCCGGGTTGGCCCAGGTTGACGAGAGGCCCGACGCCACGCAGGATCGATCGTGAGATGGACGATTCATGCTGGTAGGGCTATTGGGTCCGGTGGTGGTGGAGGCCACGGACGGGACGAGGGCGTCAGTCGGGGGGCCGCGGGTGCGGGCATTGCTGGGGTTGCTGGCGCTCGAAGCCGGGCGAGTGGTGCCGGTGGCGCGACTGGTGGACGGGGTGTGGGGGGAGGACCCGCCGGCGGGGACCGGGAATGCGTTGCAGACCTTGGCGAGTCGGTTGCGCGCAGCGGCGCCGGGGGTGGTGCGGAGTGACGGGGGCGGGTATGTGCTCGAACTGGCGCCAGAGGACGTCGATGTGCATCGGTTCACGCGTGAGGTCGTGGCGGGGCGGGCATTGCTCGCGGCCGGGGAGGCCGAACGAGCCATCGCGTGCTTCGATACCGCGCTCGCGTTGTGGCGCGGGGAGCCGTTGATCGATGTGGGGGAATCGGAGGTATTGCGCGCCGCGGCACTGCGATTGACCGAGCAGCGGCTCGAAGCAGTCGAACTGCGAGCGGACGCCTTGCGAGCCTTGGGTCGAGGCGGCGAGGTACTGGGTGAGCTCCGCACGGAAGTCGCGGCACATCCGTTCCGGGAGACGCTGGCCGCGCGACTGGTGCGGGCGCTGGCAGCAGCGGGACGAAAGTCCGAGGCGATACAGCAGTTTCAACGAACCGAGGCCCTGTTACGTGAGGAGCTCGGCACGCCGCCCGCCGAGGTACTGCGCTCGGCCCTGGCCGAAATTCACACGACAACCACTGATCCCGCAGTCGACGGACCTGCCTTCGAAACGGCGCGCGGATCGGGTCGTACGGGAGTTGCGGCAGCATCCCGAACCACCGGGGCATCGAAGGTGTCCGTGCGGCTGCTGCCCCGGCGGTACACCAGCTTCGTCGGACGCGGACGCGACGTGGAAGGTGTGCGGCAGGCGTTGCGCGAGGCCCGACTGGTGACACTGTCGGGTACCGGGGGCGTGGGAAAGACCCGGTTGGCCGCCGAGACGGTTGGGGCGCACGCCATGGACTGGGCGGATGGTTACGCCTTCGTCGAACTGGCCGCACTCGAGCGAGAACGAGCCGACCGGCCTGCCGTGACCGCGGTCGGAGTGGCGATCGCGAACGCGCTCGCACAGTTCGAGCGACCCGACGAACTGTCCACGGAGTGGGCCGAAGTACTGGAGCGGACGCTGTCCGGCCGCCGAATGCTGTTGGTACTCGACAACTGTGAGCATGTCGTGGAGGCGACCGCGCGCCTGATCGACGATCTGTTGCTGCGGCTGCCCCTGCTGCGGGTGCTCACCACGAGCCGGGAGCCGATCGGCGTGGAGGGCGAACGACTGTATCCGGTCCGGACCTTGGACCTGCCCGAAGCCGACGCGGATTTCCTGACGGCCACCGCATCGCCCGCGGTCCGGCTGTTCATCGACCGCGCCACCGCGGCACTGCCGGATTTCGCGCTGTCCGAAAGCAATTCCGCGGATATCCGCGCCATCGTGCGCAGCCTGGACGGCATGCCGCTGGCCATCGAACTGGCCGCCGCCCGCCTGCGGACCCTGCCGCTGCCGGACCTCAGCGCGCGGCTCACCGATCGCTTCCGGCTGCTCACCAACAGCACTCGCCATGCGGTCCCGCGCCATCGCACCTTGCACGCGGCCGTCGCTTGGAGCTGGGAACTGCTCACGGCTGCGGAAGCCGCTGCGGCCCGGCGTTTTTCGATATTCGCGGGCGGCGCGACCTTGGACGCCATCACCCGGGTGTGCGGTCCGGACGCCATCGACACGGTCACCTCACTGGTGACGAAGTCGTTGGTGGACTTCGATGGACAGCGCTACCGAATGGTCGAGACCATCCGGGCCTACGCGACCGCGGAATTGACCGCGGCCGGCGAGGCGGACGAGGTCGCCCGCGTCCACGCCGACTGCTTCCTGGAATTCACCGACGCCGCCGCCCACGGATTACGCACTGCCGCACAGCCCGATTGGCTCGCGCGGCTGATCGCCGAACACGGCAATTGCGAAAGCGGGCTGCGCTGGGCGCTGGACGTCGGTGACGGTGAGCGTGCGGTTCGCCTGTACGCGAATCTCGTCTGGTATTGGCTGCTACGCGGGTTGCACGGCGACATCTCCGAACGCCGCCGCGAGGTCCTCGCCCTGCTCGGCGACACACCGCCGCCGGGGTGCACCGGGGCCTATCTGGCCTGCCGATACGCCGAGGAGCTGCCCGCGTACTTCACCAACATCTGGTGGGGCCAAATCCGGGAGAGCACGGGGCAATTCGAGCGGCTGACCCGCGCGGCCCTCACCGAGGATCGGCCCCCGCACCCGATGTTCGTGCTCATCCTGGCGCTGCGTGACCTGCTCGCCGACGACGACAGCCTGTTGACCGCGTGCACCACCTCCGGCGATCCATGGCTACGCGGAAATGCGCTGATAGCAAAAGGTTTCGATGAACTCGGCGGCGACCATCCGGCCCGCGCCCTGCCCACCCTGGAGGCGGCGCTGACCTGCCTGAGCGCGCACGGTGACACCCGCTCACACAGCCGCGCCCTGATCTCCCTGGCCAGCTACCGGACCCGGATGCTCGGCCTGGACAGCGCCCGACCGCTGATCGCGAGCGCGCTGGAACTGCTCAGTGCCGACCTGGGCGCCGGTGAGCGCATGGGCGTGCTGCTCTTCGCGGCGGAGATGCACCTGGTCGGCGGCGATACCGGCGGCGCGGCAACATATCTCGAGCGGGCCGAGGCCCTGATCACCCCGCACATCATCCCCGCACCCGGGCGTTTCCTGGTGGGGACGCAGGCGCACCTGGCCCATCTGCGCCGCGACAACGACCGCGCGATGGACCTGTACCGGCGGATGTCCGAGCATCCGCTCCCCGCCGCCCCGCCGCCCGCCGGACGCCACGACACCGTCCGTTTCGTGAACCCGGTCTTCGTGAGCACCGCGCACGCGGCGACCCTGGTCGCGGCGGGGCGGCCGGACGACGCGCTGCGCGAGCTGGCCCTGCCCCGCGATCTGGCCGCCCAGACCTCGGCGGCGCTGCTGGCCGAGGTCGGTATCGGTTATGCCCTGGTCGCCCTGGCGAAGGGCGCCCCGGGGCGCGCGGCCCGCATTCTCGGTGCCACCGACCGGATCAACCGGAGGGCCGGGGTGATCCGCATCGGCCCGTTCCGGCGGCGGGCGCTCGACCAGGCGGAAGCGGCGCTCGGGCCCGTGCGCCTGAGCGCGGAATTCCTGGCGGGCGCCCGGCTTCCGGACGAGGCGGTGCTCGAACTGCTGCGCACAGTTCGCTGACAACGACCGTCAGCGAACGGTACGGACCGCACTGGATGCTCGGGACTCGTATCCCACCGATCCAGGAGTGCTCATGTCCGTCCCCCCGAACACGGAATCAGCTGTTTCCGTGCGTGGTTCCCGCCGGCTCGGCGAACGTCTCGGCACGGCCGGCGCCGTACTGGGCGCCGGGTTCATCATGTCCGTCGGCGGCGGTTATCTGCTCGCCCCGCAGCGAATGGCCTCGGGGTTCGGCTTCACCGAGTGGCCGCACGTTGAGGCCGACGGCTTCCTGAACGTCAAAGGCGTCCGCGATGTGGTCACCGGCTTGATTCCGCTCGCCCTGCTCGCGGCCGGGCAGCGCCGCGCCGTCGGCGTCACCGTGCTCAGCCTCGCCCTCATCCCGACCGGCGACATGCTCACCATCCTGGTGCGCCGCGGCTCCACCGCCACCGCCCTGAAGGTGCACGGCTTCACCGCCGCCCTGGTGGCCGCCAGCGGCGCGCTGCTGCTGCGCCGTGAAAACCGGTGAGCGCCCGATGAACCCGATGAAAACGCTGGTCAATACCGCTCACATATACATGATCATCGGCCTGATCTCCGGGTTCTACTACCGCGAGATCACCAAGGCCGAACATTTCACCGGGCAGACGGAGCTCGGTGTCGTGCACACCCATGTGCTGGCGCTGGGCATGCTGTTCTTCCTCATCGTGCTGCCCCTGGAGAAGCAGTTCACGCTCAGCGCCCGGAAAAGCCTGTACGCCTGGTTCTTCTGGCTGTACAACATCGGCCTGGCCATCACCATCGCGGTCATGACGCTGCACGGCACCCTCACCGTGCTGGGCAGCAGCAGCAATGAGGCGATCGCGCTCTGCGCGGGTCTGGGCCACATCCTGCTGACCGCCGGGCTGATCGTCTTCTTCATCACCCTCGGCAAATCCATCGGCGACCGCCGAACACCGCGCACCGCAGCGGTATTCGCCGAACGGGAGGCATCGTGATGACCGGCCGGGACGACGCGCTGTGGACGCGGGACGCGGTCTCGCTGGCGGCGCTGATCGCCGAGGGCGAGGTCACCGCGGCCCAGGTCGTCGAGGCGCATCTCGAACGCATCGAGCAGGTCGATTCCGAAATCGGTGCGCTCACTACGGTATTCGCGGAGACCGCGCGCGCGGAGGCGGCCGCGGCCGACCGCAGGGTGCCGACCGGGCCGCTGCACGGGGTTCCGGTCACCGTCAAGAACAACCTCGATGTCGCGGGCAGCCCGACCACCTGGGGCGTGGCGGCCTTCGGACAGGCGGTCGCGACGGCGGACGCACCCGCGGTGTCCGCACTGCGGCGAGCCGGGGCGATTGTCATCGGGCGAACGAACATGCCGGACTTCGCCACTCGCTGGCACACCGACAACGACGGGGCGGGCCCGACGGTGAATCCGTGGTACCCGACCCGCAGCCCGGGCGGTTCCAGCGGCGGTGACGCCGCCGCGGTAGCCACGGGCATGACGCCCCTCGGCCTGGGCACCGACTTCGGCGGTTCGCTGCGGATACCCGCCGCGTTCTGTGGAGTCGCCTCCCTGCGCACCACGCCCGGCCGGGTGGCGGTGGCCTCGAGCCTGCCCGGCGCCGCACCCGCACCGACGAACCAATTGTTCGCGGCACCAGGGCCGTTGGCGCGCACCGTGCGCGATCTGACGACCGCCTTCGAGGTCCTCAGCGACAGTGCTGACCCGCGCGATCCCGGATGGATTCCGGTGCGTGACGCGACCGATACCGCCCTGCCCGCGGTCGCCGTCACGCTCGGTGACGATATCGATCCGCAGGTGCGGTCCGCGCTGCTCGGCTGCGCCGACGCCCTCGAACGTGCGGGATATCCGGTGGCCGAACTGGATCCGCCGCACTTGGGCGAGGTGGCGGCCGACTACGGCCGATTGGTCTCCACCGAGGTGGTGGTCCAGCGCCGCGACGCCATGCGGCGAGTCGGCAGCGCCGGACTGAACACCTTCGTGGACGCGGCGATCGACCTGTTCCCGCCGCTGGATCTAGCGGGCTACATGACCGCGCTGGGTGAGCGCCTCACCCGCCGCGTGGCCTGGTCCCGCTTCCTCGCGGAGCATCCGATCGTGCTCGGCCCGGTCTCGGACGAACTGCCCTGGCCGGTCGGCTACGACCTCGGCGGCACCGCACAGGTCGCGACCATGTATGCGGCGCACCGCCTCACGATCGCCGCCGACTACCTGGCCCTGCCCGCCGTCACGGTCCCCGCGGGCGTCTCGGCCGAGGGTCTTCCCATCGGGGTCCAGTTGATCACCGCCCCATTCGCCGAGCGCCGCGCGCTGACTGCGGCCGCCCATATCGAAGCGGCCTTTCCGATGCCCACACCCATCTCCCCTGCCACCGACCCGGCCACCCGGGCCCAGGCTCCGTCCAGTGCCTCGGGCACGACGCGGTGACCATTTTTTAGCGAAAGGAATCCAAATGTCCCACAACACATTGCGATCTGCCGTGCGCGGACGGGTACTGCTGCCGGGTGACGAGGAGTTCGATGCGGCACGAACACCGTGGAATCTGAATATCGACCAGCCGGTCGCGGCCGTCGTGCACGTCGAGGACGCGGAGGATATGGCCGCCGTGGTCGGGTACGCGCGTGACGCGGGCCTGTCGGTGACCGCGCAGCCCAACGGCCACGGCGCTTCCGGTGATACCGCCGGCACCATCCTGGTGCGCACGCGCGGGCTCGATCGGGTCGAGGTGGATCCGGCGCGGCGACGTGCACGCGTCGGCGCGGGAACCAATTGGGGCCAGCTGCAGGCGGCGGCCGCCCCGCACGGCTTGACCGGGCTGGCCGGAAGCTCCCCGGTGGTCAGCGTTGTCGGCTATACCCTCGGTGGCGGATTGTCGTGGTTCGGCCGCAAATACGGTTGGGCGGCCGACAGCGTCCGGGCCTTCGACATCGTCGATGCCGACGGTCATCAGGCCCGGGTCACCGCGGAGTCCGACCCGGATTTGTTCTGGGCATTGCGTGGCGGCGGCGGGGATTTCGCACTGGTGACGGCAATGGAGCTCGATCTGTTCGCGGCGCCGGCCTTGTTCGGTGGCCTGATCGCCTGGCCGGCCGAGCAGACCGAGGCGGTCCGTGCAGCCTTCCAGGACATCACCGATCACGCACCGGCCGAGCTCACGGTCTGGCTCAATCGGCTGGAGCTGCCGCAGGCTCCGCCGGTAATCGCGATCGCCGCCGCCTACCTGGGCGAGCCGGCACGTGGACGGGACCTGCTGCGACGGCTGGACACGATCGACGGCATCCTCGCGGACACGCGCCGGGAATTGTCCCCGGCCGAGTTGGGCGCCATCGTCAACGAGCCCACCGCCCCAGGCCCCGGACTGCTGCGGACCGAGCTACTGACCGCACTGGACGAGACCGCCGCCGAGATTCTGCTGCACGAGCCGATCGATCCAATGATGGCCATCCAGATCCGGCAGCTGGGAGGTGCGCTCGCCGAGCCCACCCGAGGCGCGGTTCCGCCGTTCGCGGAGCCCTACGCGCTGTTTCTGCAGGCGACCGGCTCGGACCCCGACACGGTTGCCGCGGTACACGCCACTCAGAAGCGCATCATCGCCGATCTGGGCGCGCGGGTCAGCGGCCGCAAACCGTATACCGTCCTGTCCGCCGGCGACAGTGTCGCAGAGGTTTTCGACACCGGCACCTTGGACCGGCTGCGAAAGCTCAAGCAGGCCCGCGACCCACACGGCGTATTCCGCGCCAACTTCCCGATTCCCCACTGAACCTTCGGTTTCGAGCCCCTCGAGCACCTCCGCAGCACTGCCCCGCCGATCGTGATCGGCGGGGCAGTGCTGTGCCCGCGATCAGCTATCCCAGCCCCCGGAACATCCGATGCCGCGCTGAGCGGTGCCACGCGGCAGGGAGCGAGGAGGCATCGAGTAGTGTCCAGAGCAGGGTGAAGTCAATGGCATGCCGGTCTAGGAGGTCCGTATGTCTACAGCTTTTCCGAATGAGTCGCGGGAGTATCGCGAGGCGCGTGAGGCGCTGCTTCAGCGGGAGGCCGATCTCCAGCAGCTGATGGAGTCCGTTGCGGCGCAACGGAAATCACTTCCGCCCGGCGGCGAGGTCCCCGAAGATTACGTGTTCGATCGAATCGGCGACGACGGTGCCGCAACGACAGTGCGTATGTCCGAGCTGTTCGGCGATAACGACACACTGATGCTTTATCACTACATGTTCCCGCGTCACCCGGGAGATGCCCGGCCCAGACCGACAAGCGGGATCTTCTCGGAACTGCCCACAGACGAAGGACCGTGTCCGTCGTGCACCGCGCTGATCGACATGTGGGACAGCACGACGCCCCACTTCGACGGTTTGGGCGGCAATTTGGCGATCGTTGCCAAGGCCCCCATCGAGCGAGTAGCGGCGTTCGCACACGACAGGGGGTGGCGACACACCCGGGTGCTGTCGGCGGCGAACTCCAATTTTCGGAGTGACTACGGCGGCGACAGCGCTGCCGGCCACCCGGTACCGCTGCTGACCGTCTTCAAGCGCTCGCCCGACGGCACGATTCGGCTGCACTGGGCAAGCGAGCTCATGTTCGCACCACCGGATGATCCGTGGCAGAACCCAGAGCATCCCGACACGGTGGAACCGCTCTGGACACTGTTCGATCTGGCCACATCGCCCCGGTTCCGGCAATGGCGAGTTCGACACCTACCCACGAACTGGTGACGTCACGGTTCCTCACCCGGCGATTGTCGGCGAGCCGATCGAGCCGGGCTAGACATCCCAGGTCCGTAAGTTGTCAAGCGGCTTGGGTGTTTTGGCGGTGTGCCCAGGCGGTGTGTTCGCTGTAGGGGGTGCGGTGGCG